>NZ_SWJZ01000044.1 GCF_005144475.1 Rhodobacter capsulatus
TGGCCGACGGGCGGAGCCCCCGGCGGGTCGCCCCGGGCGCAAGCCCGAGGCGAAATCCAGAGCCGCCCTCAGATCGACAGGCAGATGTATTTCAGTTCCAGATAATCCTCGACGCCATGATGGCTGCCCTCGCGGCCCAGGCCCGATTGCTTGACCCCGCCAAACGGCGCCACTTCGGTCGAGATGATCCCGGTGTTCACGCCGACGATGCCGTATTCCAGCCCTTCCTGCACCCGGGTGATCCGGCCGACGTCGCGGGCATAGAAATAGGAGGCCAGACCGAAGATCGTGGCATTGGCCTTTTCGATCACCTCGGCCTCGGTCTCGAATTTGAACAAGGGCGCGACCGGGCCGAAGGTTTCCTCGGTCGCGACTTTCATCTCCTGCGTGACGCCGGTGACCACGGTCGGCTGGAAGAAGGTGCCGCCCAGTTCGTGCCGGGCGCCGCCGGTGACGATGGTGCCGCCGCCCGCCACCACATCGGCGATATGGTCCTCGACCTTTTCGACCGCCTCGGCCGAGATCAGCGGCCCGGTGGTCACGCCGTCCTTCAGCCCGTCGCCCACGTTCAGTTTGCGCACCGCCGCCGCCAGCTTCTCGGCAAAGGCGTCATAAACCCCCGCCTGCACATAGATCCGGTTCGCGCAGACGCAGGTCTGGCCGTTGTTGCGGAACTTCGACATCATCGCGCCCTCGATCGCCGCATCCAGATCGGCGTCGTCAAAGACGATGAAGGGCGCGTTGCCGCCCAGCTCCATCGAGCATTTCATCACCTGCTCCGCCGCCTGCCGCATCAGGATGCGCCCGACTTCGGTGGAGCCGGTGAAGGTCAGTTTCCGCACCGCGGGATTTTCGCAGAATTCCTTGCCGATGTCGGACGCCCGCGAGGAGGTGATGACCGAGAGGATCCCCTTCGGCAGACCGGCACGCTCGCCCAGAAGGCCCATCGCCAGCGCCGAAAGCGGCGTTTCCGACGCCGGACGGCAGACAAAGCCGCAGCCCACGGCGATCGCCGGGCCGGCCTTGCGGGCGATCATCGCATTCGGGAAGTTCCAGGGCGTGATCGAGCCCACGACGCCGATCGGCTGTTTCAGCACGGTGATGCGCTTGTCGCGCATGTGGCCCGGGATCGTCTCGCCATAGATGCGCTTGGCTTCCTCGCCGAACCATTCGATGAAGGAGGCGCCATAGGCGATCTCGCCGCGGGCTTCGGGCAGGGGCTTGCCCATTTCGGCGGTCAGGATCAGCGCCAGATCCTCCTGGTTCGCCATCATCAGCTCGAACCATTTGCGCATCACCGCGGCGCGTTCCTTGCCGGTGCGGGCGGCCCAGTCCTTCATCGCGGCCTCGGCGGCCTTGATGGCGCGGGCGGTTTCGGCACGGCTCAGGTCAGGCACGGTGCAGATCACGTCGCCGCGGGCCGGGTTCGTCACCGCGAAGGTCTTGCCGTCTTCGGCATCGACCCACTCCCCGGCGACAAGCGCCCGGGTGCACAGAAGGCTCGGATCCTTGAGCAGCGATTTCAGATTGGTGGCGGTGTCGAGCATGGCGCATCTCATGGTTTGAGGGATATGAGAGGGAAACACGGGGCGGCGCGGATGTAAATTGGCCGCCGTGGAAAGAAAGGGTGAGGAAGTGACCGATCTGGACGATGCCTATGCCAATATGCCTTACATCCCGGGGGGGGCCGACTATCCGGCCCGCTGGGCCAAGGCCGCGGCCGCCTATCGCGACGAGGCGATGATGGTGCAGGTGGGCTATGGCCCCGGGGTGCGGCGGCAGATCGACCTGTTCCTGCCGATGGGCGGGCAGAAGGGGCTGATCATCTTCGTGCATGGCGGCTACTGGATGAAGTTTTCCCCGCAGGATTTCTCGCATCTGGCCAAGGGCGCGGTCGAGGCGGGCTGGGTCGTGGCGATGCCCGGCTATGATCTGGCGCCCGAAATGCGGATCGAGCAGATCACCGGGCTGATCGCGATGGCGGTGGCGGAACTGGCACGCCGCTTCAGCGGGCCGATCCGGCTTGTCGGTCATTCCGCGGGCGGGCATCTGGTGGCGCGGATGCTGGCGCCGGGGATGCTGCCCGAGGAGGTGGCGAAGCGGATCGAAAAGGTGGTGCCGATCTCGCCGGTGTCCGATCTGACGCCGCTGCTGCGGACCTCGATGAACGAGACCCTGCGGCTGGATGCGGCCGAGGCCGGGCGCGAAAGCCCGGTGCATCAGCCGGTGCCCGGGGTGCCGGTGCATGTCTGGGTCGGCGCCGACGAGCGTCCGGCGTTCCTTGAGCAGGCGCGGGGGCTGGCCGAGGCCTGGGCCTGTCCGCTGACGATTGACCCCGGGCGGCACCATTTCGACGTCATCGAGGGGCTGGAAGGCGAAAGCCCGTTGCTGGCTGCCGTGATCGCGTAGCAGGGGGGCGCTGCCCCCCTGACCCCCCGGGATATTTGAGGCAAGATAAAGGGGATCAGCGCAGGTCTTGCCAGCAGGGTTGCCGGTCGCCCGGATGGGGCGTGGCGGCGAAGACCGCGCGGGCGATGGCACGGGCAAGGCAGGCGCTGGCGGCATGGCCAAGCTGGAACGGATCGGCGATCGGGTCCGTCAGCGGCCTGGCGCCCGTGGCCGCGGCAAAGACCAGATCGCCATCAAGCGGCGTGTGGCTGGGCACCAGCGCCCGGGCCATGCCGTCATGCGCCGCGACCGCCAGCCGATGCGCCTGTGCCTTGCTCAGCGCCGCATCGGTGGCGACGATGGCGATGGTCGTGGCCTCGCCCATGCGTTTCATCGGCACCGGCTCGGCCGCGGCCGGATAGCGCGGCGCGGCGCCAAGGCCGCCGAATTCGGCGCCCATTTCCCAGGGCGCGGCCCAGAAATGCCGCGTCTCGCCCACGGTGGCCGAGCCGAGCGCATTCACCGCCACCAGCGCGCCGACGGTGAAGCCGCTCTCCAGCACCGCCGAGGCCGAGCCGAGCCCGCCCTTGAGCTGGCCCGTAAGTGCGCCGAACCCCGCCCCCGCGCTGCCGATGGCGAAATCTGCCGCCGCCGCGGCAAGGGCCTTGCGGCCCAGCCCCGCATAGGGGTTTTCCGCCCAGTCCTTGTCGCCGCCATTCAACAGATCGAAAAGGATCGCCGCGGGCACGATCGGCACCCGCACCGGGCCCACGGCAAAGCCGCGCCCCATCGCCTGCAGCCCCGCCATCACCCCCGACGCCGCGTCCAGACCAAAGGCCGAGCCGCCCGAGAGCACCAGCGCATCGACGCTTTCCACCAGCTTGTCGGGGGCGAGCAGGTCGGTTTCCCGCGTCCCCGGGGCGCCGCCCATCACATGCACGGCGGCGGTGAAGGGGCGCTCCGCCGTCAGCACGGTGACGCCCGAACGCAGCGCGGCGTCATGGGCAGTGCCGACCCGCAGCCCGGCGACATCGGTGATCAGATTGCGCGGTCCGGGTTTCATGCGGGGCCCCCTTGTTCATCCTGGCCCGAGTATCAGCACAGCCCGGCCCCTGCCGCCAGAGACGATTACCCCCGGGGATGCGTCACAGGTGCCGCGTCAAAGCGGCCGCTCCATCGCCACCGTCGTCCGGTAGCCGAAGATCGCCGCCGTCAGCCAGCGATCCACGCGCCCGGTCACCGCAAAGCCGAGCCGGTCGTAAAGCGCCTTCGCGCGCAGGTTCTCGTGCACCACATCGAGCCGCAGCACGCGGTAGCCGCGGGCCTGCGCCTCGGCACAAAGCGCCTCGATCAGCGCCGCGCCGAGCCCCCTGCCCCGCATCGGCTCGGTCACGGCAAGACCGTCGACGCAAAGCGTGCCCTGCGCCAGATCCTGCGCCAGCGCCTGCAGCGCAAGGCCGCGCCAGAACGCGCCGAACCGGCCGTAGACCGCGCGCAGATCGGCGCGGTCGCCGCCGACAAAGGCGCCGTCGCGGGTGCGAAAGCCGATCACCCCCAGCACATGGCCCCGCGCATCCACCGCCGCGATCATGTGGGCGGGGTCGATCACCCGCTCGATGAAGGCCACCGCCTTGAGCTCGGGCCCCATCACCCGGCCCAGCTTCGCCCCGAAGGCCCGCCAGTACAGCGCCGCCGCCTCGGCCCGCTGATCCGCCGTCAACCCCTGATGCAGCCGAACCTTCATGCCCCCGCCTCCCGGTCCGAGAATTGCGCCCGATACAATCGCCCGCTTGGTGCCTTGCGGCGTGACCCCTAGAACTCGCGCATCCCTTCCCCCCAGACAAGCCCCCCAAGACAAGCCCCCCCGAGAAACACCTCGATGACCGCCCCAAGCCCCCTGTCCTCCGCCTATTGGCGCGGCTGCCGCCAAGGTCTGCCCTTCATCCTGGTCATCCTGCCCTTCGGCCTGCTGTTCGGCGTCGCGGGCACCGAAGCCGGGTTGTCGCTGGCCGAGGTGATGGGCTTTTCGATCCTTGTCATCGCCGGGGCCTCGCAATTCACCGCGGTGCAGCTGATGACCGATCACGCCAGCACGGTGATGGTGATCCTCGCCTCGCTCGCGGTGAACCTGCGGATGGCGATGTATTCCGCCTCGCTCGCGCCGCATCTGGGGACGGCGCCGACCTGGGCCCGGGCGCTGGTGGCCTATTTCATGGTCGATCAGGTCTTTGCGCTGGCGAATGCCGAGTATGAGCGCGCACCGCAACAGAGCCTGGCCGAAAAGCTGGCCTATTACGCCGGGGCCTGCACGCCGGTCTGTCCGCTCTGGTATGTCGCCACGCTGGCCGGGGCCTGGCTGGGCAAGGCGATCCCGCCCGCCTTCGCGCTGGATTTCGCCGTGCCGGTGACATTCCTTGCGATGATCGCGCCGATGCTGCGGTCGCTGCCGCATCTGGTCGCCGCGGCGGTCTCGATCGGGATGGCGCTGGCGTTCTCGGTCCTGCCCGCGGGCACCGGGCTGATCCTGGCCGCGCTTTGCGCGATGGCGGCGGGGGCGCAGACCGAGCTGTGGCTGATCCGCCGGAGGGCCGCGCAATGACCGTTGCAGAACTTTACGGCAGCCCGACGATCTGGCTGATCATCCTGGCGCTGGGGCTTGGCACCTTCGTGCTGCGCTATTCCTTTCTGGGCTGGATCGGCAGCAGGCCGCTGCCGGAATGGGCGTTGCGGCATCTGCGCTATACCGCCGTCGCGGTGCTGCCCGGCCTTGTCGCGCCGCTGGTGCTGTGGCCCGCGGCAACCGGCGGGCAGCCCGATCCGGCGCGGCTGATCGCGGCCGGGGCGACGCTGGCCGTGGGGCTGGCCAGCCGCAACACGCTGGCCGCGATCCTCGGCGGCCTGACGTCGCTTTATCTGGCGCTGTGGCTGCTGGGCTGAGCCCGGTCACTCGGACTTGCCGAACCCCGTGCCGTGCTGCGCCGGCGCCTGCTGGATCATCAGCACGCCGGAATTGTCGTCGGGATCATTGTCGAAATGATCCTCGGTCACCACGCCCGGCAGCTGCCCGAAGGCCTTCGAGAGCTTCAAGGGCGAGCTGGTCGCCGGGATGCTTTCAAAGCCCGGGATCGCGCGCAGCACCGAGGAAGTGTCATTGGCGCACATCATCTTGGCCACCGCGCCGTTCGACTGCACCCGCGCCAGAAGCGCCGCGGCCTGCTGCGGGGTCACGGGCAGGCGCTGTTCGCGCACATACCAGGATTCCCGGGCGTGATAATCGATGTAGAACTTGTACATCCGCTCGGTGATGCCGAAATCGACATCGTTCCGTTCCGGCACCGAGGGGTGATACCAGGTCCCGGCCGGATCGAAGATCACCCGCTCCTGCGCGTCGATCATCAGCGCCGAATGACCGCCCGCCCCGGTGTTGGTGGAAATCACCGTGAACAGCGTCACCGAGGGCGGATTGCCGGTCGAAAACCGCGCGGCATTCACCGCCTCGTCCGGGGCCCATTTCGGTTCGGCACAGGCGGCCAGCGCAAGCGGCAGGACCAGACAGGAAAGAAGGCGGCGCATCCGGGGACCCCTCGGCGGCAGGAAGTGAATGTCGAAAGGGGGTTAAGCACGCCCCGCGGGCAGGGGCAACCGGCCGCGCGGACCGCGGGCGCGTTTTCCCGAAAAGTGTCTATTCGGCGCCACGGGCCTCAGGCGGACCAGAGCCAGACGCCGTCGCGGGCCTGCCGGGTGATCTCGCCGCGCAGGAACAGGTGGTTGAGATGCGCCACCGCCTCGACCAGCGCCATGCCGTAGTCCGCCTCGCCCACCGGGCGCTTGAAGAGCACGGGGAAACAGTCGGTGGCGCTGCGCGGGGCTTCGGCCAGAACCGCGCGCAAGCGGGAAAGCGCGCCCTCGTGGTTCTCGATCATCTGGTGCAGGCGCAGCGGCAGACCAAGGAAGGGCAGCTTGTGGCCGGGCAGGATCAGCTGATCTTCGCGCGCGAGCGGTTGAAACGCCCGGCAGGCGGCCAGCCAGTCGGCGACCGGATCGGCGAGCGGCTCGGTCGCATAGCTGCCCAGATTGGCGGAAATCCCCGGCAAAAGCTGATCGCCCCCCAGGATCAGCCCGTCATCCTCGCTCCACAGGGTCGCGTGATCGGGCGCATGGCCCTGGCCGATCCGCACCCGCCAGCGCCGCCCGGCGGAACGGATCAGATCGCCCTCGACCATGTTGCGAAAGCCAAGCGGCAGCGGATGCACGCAATCGGCAAAGTTGAAGGGCCGTTCCTGCGACCGCCGCGCCAGCAGATCCGGGTCCATCCCCGCGGCTTTCCAGAAGGCGCGCGTTTCGGGCACCGGCAGGGGCTGTTCGTCCAGCATCAGCATGCGGGCGAAGAGCCAGCTTGTCCGGGTTGTCCACAGTTCCGCGCCGCGGGCCTGCAGCCAGCCCGCCAGCCCGATGTGATCGGGGTGGTAATGGGTGACGATGACGCGCGTGACCGGCTTGCCCGACAGCGGCCCATCGAGCGCCTGTTGCAAGGCCGCACGGCAGGCGCGGCTGTCGATGCCGGGATCGACCAGCGTCCAGCCGTCGCCATCATCCAGCGCATAGGCATTGACGTGATCAAGCGCCATCGGCAGCGGCAGGCGCAGCCAAAGCACGCCCTCGGCGACCGCGAGGGTCTCGCCGAAGGCGGGGGCGGTGTCAAAGGGGAAGCTCAGACCGGATCGTTGTTTCATGCCCCAAGGTCTTCGGGGGAAAGCGCGAAAAGGTCAACCGCCCCCGCCCGTGCCGCCGCCAGAGCCGCCTCGGCCTGCGGCAGAAGACGGCGGATGTAGACGGCTGCCAGTTTCTCATGCGCCCCGCCTTCAAGTGCCGCGCGCAGGTGGTAATGCGCCCCCAGCACCCGGGCAAAGGCGCGCAGATAGGGCACGGCGCCGGCGAAACGGTCCTGCGTGCCCTGGGCGATCATCCATTCGGTCTGCTCGCGCAGGGTCTCGGCCGATTGCCAGACCGCTTCGGCCAGATCGGGCAAGGCCTCGCGCGCGGCCCTTGCGGCATCCTCGATTTCCTGCAGCAGGCGGAAGGCGGCGCGGCCGTCATCGGCCATCTTGCGGCCGACAAGATCCATCGCCTGAATGCCGTTCGTGCCCTCGTAGATCGCCGTCACCCGCACGTCGCGGCAATATTGCGCCGCGCCGGTCTGTTCGATGAAGCCCATGCCGCCATGCACCTGCACGCCCTGTTCGGCGACCCAGATCCCGGTATCGGTGCCGTAGGCCTTGGCGATCGGCGTCAGCAGCGCGGCGCGGGCCAGCCAGTGCTCCTCGCCCGTCGCGCGTCCCAGATCCAGCGCGACGGCGCAAGCCAGCGCGATCGAGCGCGCGGCAAAGATCTCGGCCCGCATCTCGGCCAGCATGCGCCGGACATCGGCATGCTGGATGATCTGCGAGAATTGCACCCGGTCCTGCGCATAAGCCAGCGCCTGCTGGAACGCGGCTTCCGCCACGCCGATCCCCTGCACGCCGACGGCCAGACGGGCGTTGTTCATCATCGTGAACATCGCCGCCATGCCCTTGCCGGGTTCGCCCACCAGCCAGCCTTTCGCGCCCTCGAAGCTCATCACGCAGGTGGGCGAGCCATGCAGGCCCATCTTGTGTTCGAGCGACACGACGCCAAGGCTGTTCGCCACCCCGGGCTTGCCCGCCGCATCGGGGATATATTTCGGCACCATGAAGAGGCTGATCCCCTTCGTGCCCGGCGCCGCATCGGGCAGCCGCGCCAGCACCAGGTGACAGATGTTTTCCGTCACATCGGAATCGCCCCAGGAAATGAAGATCTTCTGCCCGGTGATCGCATGGGTGCCATCGCCCAGCGGCTCGGCCCGGCTGCGCAGCGCGCCGACGTCGGACCCCGCCTGCGGCTCGGTCAGGTTCATCGTCCCCGACCATTCGCCCGAAATCAGCTTCGGAATGTAAAGCGCCTTGAGCGCGTCGCTGGCGTGATGTTCGAGCGCCTCGATCTGGCCCTGCGTCAGAAGCGGGTTCAGCTGCAGCGCCAGATTGGCCCCCGACATCATGTCGTTCACCGCGACGCAGATCGTCTGCGGCAGGCCCATACCGCCAAACTCCTGCGGCGCGGCAACGGCGACCCAGCCGCCCTCGGCGATCTGCTGGTAAGCTTCCCTGAACCCCGGCGAGGTCCGCACGACGCCGTTTTCCAGCCGCGCCGGATGCAGGTCGCCCGCGCGAAGAAGCGGCGCCATCACCTCGTCGCAGAGCTTTCCAGCCTCGGTCAGCACAGCTTCGACGGTCTCGGGCGTGGCTTCGGCGAAGCGCTCGGTCGCCGCCACCGGGGCCAAAGGCACCACCTTGTCCAGGATGAAGCGGATATCGGCAACGGGCGAGCGATAGGCCATGACGGTCTCCTGTGGTGCGCTTGGCAAACGGGGCCGGGGCGCGTATGCGTGGGGCAAA
The DNA here is from genome assembly GCF_005144475.1 of Rhodobacter capsulatus. GTDB lineage: Bacteria > Pseudomonadota > Alphaproteobacteria > Rhodobacterales > Rhodobacteraceae > Rhodobacter > Rhodobacter capsulatus_C. The sequence continues at coordinate 8,859 of NZ_SWJZ01000044.1, forward strand.
TTCGGGTCGGTTTCGGGGAAAGGTTACCGCAAGGGAAGCCCCCGTCCACCGCAACGCAGCGTCACGAGGGTGGGATGCAGGAAATGACCGAACGTCTTGGGACGGATGCCGCGGGGCTGGCCCGCGCGGCCGCGCTTTTGCGGGCAGGTCAGCTGGTCGCCTTCCCGACCGAGACGGTCTATGGCCTGGGCGGCGATGCGCGTCAGGGCGCGGCCGTCGCGGCGATCTATGCCGCCAAGGGCCGCCCGCAGTTCAACCCCTTGATCGTGCATGTGGCCGACATGGCGATGGCGGAACAGGTCGCGATCTTCTCGGATCAGGCCCGCGATCTGGCCGCAAGGTTCTGGCCCGGCCCGCTGACGCTGGTTCTGCCCGCGCGCCCCGAGGCCGGGATCTCCGATCTGGTCACCGCGGGGCTGGCCACGGTGGCGGTGCGGATGCCCGCGCATCCGGTCGCCCGTGCGCTGCTCGCCGCCTTTGGCGGGCCGCTCGCCGCGCCTTCGGCCAACCCGTCGGGCAAGGTCAGCCCAACCGAGGCGGATCACGTGCTCGAGGGGCTCTCGGGCCGGATCGCGGCCGTGGTCGATGGCGGCGCCTGCGCGGTGGGGGTCGAATCGACGATCCTCGGGCTGGAACCGCCGGTGCTGCTGCGCCCCGGCGGGGTCGATGTCGAAACGCTGGAAAAGGCTCTGGGCCAGCCGCTCGCCTTTGGCGGCGATGCGGTGAAACCGAACGCGCCGGGACAGCTGGTCTCGCATTACGCCCCCGGCGCGGCGGTCCGGCTGGAAGCGACCGAGAAACGCCCGGGGGAAATCTATCTTGGCTTCGGCCCCGGCCCCGCGGCGGATCTGACGCTTTCGGCGCGCGGCGATGCGGTCGAGGCGGCGACGAAGCTTTTCGCGATGCTGCGGGTGGCCGACAAGCTTGCCACCGCGCGCGGCGCCGCCACCATCGCGATCGCGCCGATCCCGGAAACCGGCCTTGGCCGCGCGATCAACGACCGGCTGCGCCGCGCCGCCGCGCCGCGGGGATAGGGGGCGCTGCCCCCTCTTTTGGCTGCGCCAAAATTCACCCCCGGGATATTTCGGCCAAGGTGAAACAAGACCCGGATCGGCTTTCACCTTGGCGCAAATATCCCGGGGGGAGTCCGCAGGACGGGGGGCAGCGCCCCCCTGCCCGGTCTCAGGCATGGCCCGCCGCGGCGGACAGGGTGCGCGGGTCGATCCCCATCGTGCCAAGCGCGCGGGTCCATTTCGTCGCGTGATCGCCATCGAGCGCCAGCGCCGCATTGCCCTCGGCCACCAGCCAGCCGTTGTCGAGGATCTCGCGTTCGATCTGCCCCGGCCCCCAGCCCGCATAGCCCAGCGCCAGAATCGCCCGCGACGGGCCGCGCCCGGCGGCGATTTCCTCAAGGATGTCGCGCGTCGCCGTCATCGCCAGCCCTTCGCCCACCGGCATCGTCGCGGCGAACCAATCGGCCGAATGCAGCACGAAGCCGCGCCCGGTCTCGACCGGGCCGCCAAAGAACAGCGGCGCCGAGCTGCGGTCGGACGCCGTCACCGGAATGCCGAGCTGATCCAGCAGATCCTCCATCGGCGGTTTCGGCAGCGGCTTGTTGACGATGATCCCCATCGCCCCCTCGGCCGAATGCGAGCACATCGCCACCACCGAATGCTCGAACCGCGGATCGCCCATGCCCGGCATTGCGATCAGAAGTTTGCCGCTCAGATCCATGCTGCTCTCCCGCTTGCGCCCCGCCCGGCTCAAAGGTGGACCCGGGCGGCGTTGCAATCAAGCCCCGGCGACACCCTGTCCGCGGGCTCCTGTCGCGTTTGTGACTTGGCCGATCTTTGGGCCGCGGCTATCGCAGGCGCATGCGACTGCCTCTTTTCGCCCTTGTCCTGTGCCAGAGCCTTGCCGTCGTCGCCGCGGCCGAGGAGGCCCCGGCGTTGGGACAGGGGCTTTTGTCCGCCGCGCTGTTGCCGGGCTGGCAGGAAAAGGACGGCAGCCGCATCGCCGCGATCCGGATCGTTCTGGCGCCGGGCTGGAAGACCTACTGGCGCGTGCCGGGCGATGTCGGCGTGCCGCCGCAGTTCGATTTCTCTGCCTCGGGCAATGTCGCGGCGCTGCAGGTGATCTGGCCCGCGCCCGAGGTTTTCGAAAGCGACGGGATGAACACCGTCGGCTATCACGACACGCTGGTGCTGCCGCTGCGGATCATCCCGACGGCCGCCGCGGCGCCGGTCTCGCTGACCGCCAGCCTGGATTTCGGCATCTGCGACGAGGTCTGTGTGCCGGTGAGCGTCGCGCTGACGCAGGATCTGTCCGGCCCCGGCGCCGAGGATCCCGAAATCGCGGCGGCACTGGCGGCGGTGCCGCGCCCCGGCCCGGGGCTGGCCCGCTGCACCGTCACGCCGATCCGCGATGGCATGCGCGTCGCCGCGCGGATCGACCTGCCGCAGGCGGCGGGGGAAACCGCGCTTTTCGAGCTGCGCACGCGGCCGATGTGGGTGTCGGACCCCGAGATCGACCGGCAGGGCGCGGCGCTTCTGGCCAGCGTCGATTTCGTGCCCGAGGACGCGCAGCCCTTCGATCTGGACGCGTCCGATCTGCGCATCACGGTGGTCAGCCACGGCGATGCGGTCGAGATCGACGGCTGCCCGGCCCCCTGACCGGCCCCTAAAGCGCGTTCAGCTTCGCGCGCAATTCCAGCAGATCGGCCCAGACCAGCCGCTTGTTGATCGGCGTGCGCAGAAGGTTCGCCGGATGCAGCGTCGGCAGCGCCGGGCGGCCGAAAGCCTGCGCCCAGGTGCCACGCAGCCGGGTGATGCCGCGCGCATTCAGCGCCGCCGCGCAGGCGGTGTTGCCCATCAGAACGATCAGATCGGGATCGACCAGCTCGACATGCCGGGCCAGAAACGGCCCCATCATCGCGATTTCCGCCGCTTCCGGCTCGCGGTTGCCGGGCGGCCGCCAGGGCATGACATTGGTGATATAGACCGCCGTCGCCGGATCGGGCGCGGCACGGTCCAGCCCCACCGCCGCCAGCATCCGATCAAGCAGCTGCCCGGCGCGGCCGACGAAGGGCTTGCCCTGCGCATCTTCATCCTTGCCCGGGGCCTCGCCGATCAGCATCACCCGGGCCTTCGGATTGCCATCCGAAAAGACCGTGTTGCGGGCGCCCAGTTTCAGCGGGCAATGATCAAAGCCGAGGATCGCCGCGCGCAGATCCTCAAGCGTCATCGCCCGCGCGGCAAGCCCGCGCGCCACCGCCACCGGATCGACCGTGTCCACCGGCACCAGCACCGGCGCGGGGCGCGGCGCGCGGGTCTCGGCCGGGGGCGGGGGGGCCGCGGGGGCGGGTTCGGGGGTCACCAGATCGTAACGGTTCACCGGCGCATCGCCGATCGGGTCGGTGGCGCCAAGCTCGATCAGCCACTCGAAAGCGGCCAGGGCGGCGTCGTAGCTGATCTCGGGGGCGGGGCGAGTCTCCATGGCTTTCCATGGCATGCCGGGCCACGGGGGTAAAGCCGCTGGACGCAGCCCCCCCCATTTGCCATAAGCAGCCCGACAACATCGGAGGACGTCATGGCTTTTCGCGCCCGCCATCTTCTGGGGATCGAGCATCTCTCGCCGGAAGACATCCGTTCCGTTCTTGATCTTGCAGACAGCTATGTCGATCTGAACCGCCGCACCGTGAAGCGCACCGATGCGCTGGCGGGGCTGACGCAGATCAACATGTTCTTCGAGAATTCGACGCGGACGCAATCCAGTTTCGAGCTGGCCGGAAAGCGGCTGGGCGCCGACGTGATGAACATGTCGATGCAGACTTCCAGCGTGAAAAAGGGGGAAACCCTGATCGACACCGCGCTGACGCTGAACGCGATGCATCCCGATCTGCTGGTGGTGCGGCATCCCTCGTCCGGGGCCGTCGATCTTCTGGCGCAAAAGGTGAATTGCGCGGTGATCAACGCGGGCGACGGGCGGCATGAACACCCGACGCAGGCGCTTTTGGACGCGCTGACGATCCGCCGCGCCAAGGGCCGGATCCAGCGGCTGACGGTGGCGATTTGCGGCGATGTCGCGCATAGCCGGGTGGCGCGGTCGAACCTGCTGTTGCTCGGCAAGATGGAAAACCGGGTGCGGCTGGTCGGGCCGCCGACGCTGATGCCCGCGGGCTTTGGCGATATCGGCGCCGAGATCTGCGACGACATGCGCGAAGGCCTGCGCGATGCCGATGTGGTGATGATGCTGCGGCTGCAAAAGGAGCGGATGGACGGCGGGTTCATCCCGTCGGAACGCGAATATTTCCACCGCTACGGGCTGGATGCGGAAAAGCTCGCCTATGCGAAGCCCGATGCGATCGTGATGCACCCCGGACCGATGAACCGCGGCGTGGAGATCGACGGCACGATCGCCGATGACATCAACCGCTCCGTGATTCAGGAACAGGTCGAGATGGGCGTCGCCGTGCGGATGGCGGTGATGGATCTGCTGGCGCAGAACCTGCGCGCCGAACGCGGTCGCGCCGCGCTGGAGGCCGCCAATGTCTGAGATGAAACGCGACAGCGTCCTCAATTACCGCCCCGGCACCGAAAGCGAACTGGCCCTCGAACCGGGCGAGAAGGTCTCGCAGGTGTTCCTGCCCGATCTGCGCCGCTACTGGATGGACCATCTGGTTCTGGGCGGGCTGGGCGGCGTGCTGGTGTCTGCGGTGCTGGTCTGGCTGGGCAAGACCGACCAGATCCCGGTGGCGATCCTCGCGATCCTGATCGGCATGGCGGCGCGGGCGGCGTGGTTCCGATCCGAGGCCTTCGCGCGGCGCTGGCAGCTGACCGACCGCCGCCTGATCGGGCCGCAGGGCAAGCAGGCGATGCTTTTGGAAATCGAGAGGGTGCGGTCCCTGATCGGCGATGTGCAGATCGTGACGAAAGCGGGCGACAAGCACCTGATCCGGCATCTGGCCGAGGCGGCGCCGGTGGTGAGCGCGATCGAGTCGGCCAAGGCACGCCGGGCCCGGGAGGTCCGATGAGACCGCCGCGCGCGACCCCGCGCGGAACCGAAGCGGCCCCCCGCCCGACCGGACCGCGGGCCTTGACCGAGACGCCGCATGACCCGACCTCGGTCCCCGAAGGCTGGGACGGCATCATGGTTCCGGGCGAACGGATCTTGTGGCGCGGCCGCCCCATCGCGCGGGTCAAATGGCTGCGCGTCGGGATCATGGCCGCCTTCGGTCTGGCCTTTGCGGGCTTTGCGGTGTTCTGGATGGTGATGGCCGCGCGCTCAGGCGCCTGGTTCTGGGCCTTCGGGCTGATCCATTTCAGCGTCGGCCTCGGCCTTGCCGTGGTCAGCATCCTCGAAGAGCGGATGCGGCTGCAAGACACCTTCTACACGCTGAGCGACCGCGCCGCCTATGTCGCAAGCCGGACGCTGCTGAAGGGACGCAGACTCGACACCTATCCGATCACCGCCGGGCTCGAACTTGGGCTGCGGGGCGGCGACAAGGCGGGCGACGTGGTATTCGGCACCCGGTCCCGCTGGACGATCAGCGGCCTGCGCGCCGTGGAAGTGGGCTTTCTCGACATCACCGGCGCGCCCGAGGTGTTCGCGATCCTGAGAAACGCGCGGGAGGCGCTGCGATGACCCTTTTCTTCGAAAACGCCCGGCTGATCGACCCCGAAGCCGGCACCGAGACGCTGGGCAATCTGGTGGTGGATGGCGGCATCATCGCGGCCATCGGGCAGATGCAGGCGCCCTCTGACGCCCAGGTGATCGACTGCGGCGGCAAATGCCTGGCGCCGGGGATCGTCGATATCGGCGTGAAGATCGGCGAGCCCGGGGAACGGCACAAGGAAAGCTTCCGCACCGCGGGGCTGGCGGCCGCACGCGGCGGCGTGACCACGATCATCGCCCGTCCCGACACCAGCCCGGCCATCGACACGCCCGAGACGCTGGAATTCGTCACCCGCCGCGCGGCCGAGGCCCCGGTCCGCATCCGCCACATGGCGGCGCTGACCAAGGGCCGCGCGGGCCGCGAGATGACCGAGATCGGCTTTCTGATGGATGCGGGCGCCATCGCCTTCACCGATGCCGATCATGTCTGCGCCGATACCAAGGTGCTGTCGCGCGCCTTCACCTATGCCCGCAGTCTGGGGGCGCTGGTGCTGTGCCACCCGCAGGATCCCGGTCTGTCGAAAGGCGCCGCCGTGACCTCGGGCAAATTCGCCTCCCTGCGCGGCCTGCCCGCGGTCAGCCCGGTGGCGGAACGGATGGGGCTGGACCGCGATCTGGCCTTGGTCGAGATGACCGGGGTGCGCTATCATGCCGATCAGATCACCACCGCCCGCGCCCTGCCCGCGCTGGCGCGCGCCAAGGCCGACGGGCTGCCGGTGACGGCGGGGGTCTCGGTGCATCACCTGACGCTGAACGAATTCGACGTCGGCAATTACCGCACCTTCTTCAAGCTGACGCCGCCGCTGCGGTCCGAAGACGACCGTCTGGCGATGGTGCAGGCGCTGGCCGAGGGCGTGATCGACATCCTGTGTTCGATGCACACCCCCGCCGATGAGGAATCAAAACGCCTGCCCTATGAGGAAGCGGCGGCGGGCGCGGTCGGGCTGGAAACGCTTCTGCCCGCGGCGCTGCGGCTTTATCACGCAGGAAGCCTTGACCTGCCGGGGCTGTTCCGCGCGCTTGCGCTCAATCCGGCGCGGCTGATGGGGCTGCCGCAGGGCCGACTTTCCGAGGGAAGTCCGGCCGATCTGGTGCTTTTCGACCCGGAGGCGCCGTTCGTGCTTGACCGCTTCAAACTGGCGTCGAAATCGAAGAACACGCCTTTTGACGGCGCCAGGCTGACGGGCAAGGTGCTTGCCACTTTCGTCGGCGGGGTGCAGGTTCACGGGCAGGCAGAATAAGAACGGACGGGGGCAAGGATGGCGGATCTGCATGCGGGGGCAATGCTGCTTCTGGCGGTGGCGGGGCTTGGCTACCTGCTGGGCTCGGTGCCTTTTGGCGTCGTGATCACCAAGGCGTTCGGTCTGGGCGATCTGCGCAAGATCGGCTCGGGCAATATCGGCGCGACGAATGTGCTGCGCACCGGCAACAAGGCGGCGGCGGCGGCGACGCTGATCCTCGATGGCGCCAAGGGCGCGGTGGCGGTGCTGATCGCCCGCGCGCTCCTGGAGGGCAACGACACCGCGGCCGTTGTGGCGGGGGGCGCGGCCTTCATCGGGCATCTTTACCCGGTCTGGCTGAAGTTCAAGGGCGGCAAGGGGGTTGCGACCTTCCTTGGCACGCTGATCGCGCTGCATTGGGCGCTGGGGCTTGCCGCCTGCGCGACCTGGCTGATTGCCGCCGCGGTGGGGCGGATTTCCTCGCTCTCGGCGCTGGTCGCGGCGGCGGGGGCGGTGCCGCTGGCGTATCTGCTGGGCGATCAGGCCTATATGCCGGTGACGGCGCTGATGGCGGTGCTGATCTTCGTGCGCCACCGCGCCAATATCGAGCGGATTCTGGCAGGCACCGAACCGCGGATCGGCAAGAAGGCTTGATTTCGGCGCGGCGCGGGCGCTCCATGTGACAGATGCTGTCTCAGGAGGCCCGCATGAATCTGCCCACCGCCGTCCGCACCTGTTTCTCGAAATATGTCACCTTTTCGGGCCGCGCCAGCCGCCCGGAATACTGGTGGTTCGTCCTTTTCACACTGATCTGTTTCGTCGTTCTCAGCGTGATCGAGACCCGATTCCTTGGCTACGGCACGGTCAGCCGCGGCGAGGGGTCCTGGGCCTGGCAATCGAATGGCGGGCCGCTGTCGGGGCTCTTTGCGCTGGGGATCTTTCTGCCCACGCTGGCGGTCGCGGTGCGTCGGCTGCATGACAGCGGCAAGTCGGGCTGGTGGCTGCTGATCCAGCTTGTGCCGCTGATCGGGGCGCTGGTGCTGCTTTATCACTTCGTGCAGCCCTCGCAGGTCGGGCCGAACCGGTTCGGCGCCGCGCCGCGTCGGACACCGCCGTCGCTGCTCTGAGGGGGCTCAGCTGTCCTTGTGATCGCGCAGGAACGGCAGCGCCTTGCGGAAATAATCCCAGCCGGTGATCGCGGTCAGCACCGCGGCCACCCAGATCAGCGCCAGACCGACGTGATTGGCCAGATCGGCCAGCGAGGCGAAATTCGGCAGATTGCCCTCGCCCGCGCGCGGCGCCCGGCCGGTTTCCAGATAATTCAGCCCGGTGCCGAGGAACAGGATGGCAATCGCCACCATCTGCGCCGTGGTCTTCCATTTCGCCAGCTTCGTGACCTTGAGCTTGCCCGCATCGGCGCCGATGAATTCGCGCAGGCCGGACACGAAGACCTCGCGGAACAGGATCACCGTCGCGGGCAGGATGAGCCAGGGGTTCATCCCGGAATAGCCGGTGATGACGACCAGCGCGATCACCACCATCGCCTTGTCGGCAATCGGGTCCAGCATGGCGCCGAACTTGCTTTCCTGTTTCCAGGCCCGCGCCAGATAGCCGTCGAACCAGTCGGTGACGGCGGCGCCGATGAACAGCGTCAGGGCGAACCAATCCGCCCAGGGCCGGGCGAAATAGAGGAACATCACCGCGACGCCGGGGGCGGCGATCAGGCGCAAAACGGTCAGCGTGTTGGGCAGGTTCCATCTCATGCCCGCACCCTAGACCCGGGCGGGGTCAAGGAAAAGGGGGGTGCGACACTCAGCTTGCGGGGTCGGCGTAATCGTGAACGCCGCCCTGCCAGTCGGTGACCCGCCACAGCCCGGGCCGCGCCCCCGGGGCGAAATGATCCGCGGTGATCGGCACCTTGCCGAAGCCCCCCGGGATATCAAGCACATAGGTCGGGATTGCCGCGCCACTCAGGGGCCCGCGCAGCCCGGCCATCAGCGCCCGGCCCGCGGCGATCGTGGTGCGGAAATGGCTGGTGCCCTGGGCCAGGTCGCAATGGTGCAGGTAATAGGGCTTCACCCGGCAATCCTGCAAGGCGCGGAAAAGATCGCGCAGCGCGTCATGGCTGTCGTTCACGCCTTTGAGCAGCACCGATTGCGACAGAAGCGGCACGCCCGCATCGACCAGCCGCGCAAGCGCGGCGCGGGCGGGCGCGGTCAGTTCCTGCGCGTGGTTCGTATGCACCACGACCCAGACCGCCGGGCGTTGGCGGCGCAGCAGATCGACAAGACCCGCGGTGATCCGCTCGGGCGCCACCACCGGCACGCGGGAATGAAAGCGCAAGGTGGTGATGTGGGGGATGGCCGAAAGCCGGGTCAGCACGTCTTCGAGCCTGCGGGGCGAGAGCGTCAGCGGATCCCCCCCGGTCAGGATGATCTCGCGCAAGCCACGGGTCGCGGCGATGTAGTCCAGCGCCTGCGCCAGATCGGGTTCCGGCAGCGGGCCGGTCTCGCCCACGGTTTCGCGGCGAAAGCAGAAGCGGCAATAGACATCGCAGGTCTTGGTGATGTGCAAGATCGCCCGGTCGGGGTAGCGATGCGTCAGGCCGGGCGCCGGGGAATGCACGGCGTCGCCGATCGGATCGGCGCGCTCCTCGGGCCGGGTGATCAGCTCGGCCGCGGTGGGCACGAATTGCATGGCCACCGGGTCCACGGGCGCGGTGATCGCCGCGCGCATCGCGGGGGTGACGCGGATGCGGAAATCCTGCGCCACCTGCGCCAGCGCGGGCATCTGCGCGGGCGTCACCAGACCCTCGGCCAGAAGGTCTTCGGGGCGGGTCAGGGCGGTGGTCACGGGCGCGGTCATGGGCGGGGCGCTACGACGCGGGCGGGTCCCCCGTCAACCCCGATCGTTGAAGAAGTTCCAGATCGTCTCGGCCATGGCCGCGGAAATCCCCGGAACCTCCATCAGATCGTTCTGACCGGCACGGGACACCGCCTTGGCCGAGCCGAAATGCTGCAGCAGCGCCCGTTTGCGCGTCGCCCCGATGCCGGGGATCTCATCGAGCGGATTGGCCATCGTGGCTTTCGCCCGCTTCGCCCGATGCGCGCCGATCGCCCAGCGGTGGGCCTCGTCGCGCAGCCGCTGGATGTAGTAAAGCACCGGATCCTGCCGCGGCAGCGCCATCGGGCGATGGCCGATGCGGTGGAATTCCTCCTTGCCCAGATCGCGGTCGATGCCCTTCGCCACCCCCACCATCGCGATGTCGGCCACCCCAAGCGCGACCATGATTTCCTGCACGGCAGAGACCTGCCCCGCGCCGCCATCGATCAGCAAAAGATCGGGCCAGAGGTCGGTCTTGCGCTCGGGATCCTCGCGCAAGAGCCGCTCGAAGCGGCGGGTCAGAACCTCCTTCATCATGCCGAAGTCATCGCCCGGGGTCAGATCCTCGCCCTTGATGTTGAACTTGCGGTAAGACGACTTCATCAGCCCCTCGGGCCCCGCGACGATCATGCCGCCGACCGCATGGGCGCCCTGAATATGCGAGTTGTCGTAAACCTCGATCCGCGCGGGCGGTTTTTCCAGCCCGAAGGCCTGCGCCACCCCCAGCAGCAATTTCGCCTGCGCCGCCGATTCCGACATCTTGCGGCCCAGGCTTTCGCGCGCGTTGCGCAGCGCGTTTTCAACCAGTTCCGCCTTTTCGCCGCGCTTCGGCACCGCCAATTCCACCTTGCGCCCCGCGCGGGTGGAGAGCAGATCGACCATCAGATCGGCATCCTCGATCTCGTGCGACAGAAGGATGGTCTTCGGCGGTTCCTTCGCATCGTAGAACTGCGCCAGAAAGGCCTCCAGCACCTCGGCCTCCTCGGCGCCCGCCCCGGTGCGCGGGTAGAAATCGTGGTTGCCCCAACTTTGATGCGCGCGGATGAAAAAGACCTGCACGCAGGCTTGGCCCCCCTCCAGATGCACCGCGACCACATCGGCCTCGGCCACCGAGCGCGGGTTGATGCCCTGACTTTGCTGCACCGTCGTCAAGGCGCCGATCCGGTCGCGCAGCGCCGCCGCGCGTTCATATTCCATCGCCTCGGACGCCGCCCGCATCTCGGCCGCCAGATCCTGCTGGATGCTCGACGATTTCCCCTCAAGGAACCGTTGTGCGTCAGCCACCGTGCGGCGGTAATCGTCTTCGCTGATCTTGCCGACGCAGGGGCCGGAACAGCGCTTGATCTGATATTGCAGACAGGCCCGCGTGCGCGACGAAAACATCGCATCCGAGCAGTTGCGCAGCTGAAACGCCCGTTCCAGATGGTTGAGCGTGCGGTTCACCGCCGAGGCACTGGCGAAGGGCCCGAAATAGGCGCCCTTCACGTTGCGCGCGCCGCGATGCTTGCGGATCATCGGAAACGGGTGGTCCGCGGCGATCAGGATATAGGGAAAGCTCTTGTCGTCGCGCAACAGCACGTTGTAGCGCGGCTTCAGCTGCTTGATCAGGTTTTGCTCCAGCAGCAGCGCCTCGGTCTCGGTGCGCGTGGTCAGGAACATCATGTGCGTGGTTTCGGAAATCATCCGCGCGATCCGGCCCGAATGCCCGGTGGTGCGCGCATAATTCGACACCCGCGCCTTCAGGTTGCGCGCCTTGCCGACGTAGAGCACCTCCTGCGCCGCGTTGAGCATGCGATAGACGCCCGGAGATCCGTCAAGACGGCTGACATAATCCGCGATCAGCGCATGGCCTTTCAACCGCACGCCCTGCTGCGTCGCAGCAGCCTCGGGAAGATCAACTTCGTCCGTCATTCTGGCCCCCTGATTCTGTGTCTGGGTTGCAACCATGCTTCGCCAAATACAAGGGGAAAGCTTTCCACCGTTTCTGTGGATAAGTTCGTGGGAAAGATTTGGCGATCTGCAGATTTCCCTTGAATCCAGCCCCTTTCACAAGGTTGCCCAAAAAAGAGGCGATCAGGCAAGATATTGATTTTCAAGGACAATTATTTTCATCAAAAGCAAGTCTCTGAAAGGATTGAGAGAATTGTAACCCTTTGTTTACACCTGCGCGAAAAGTGGACAACTTGCCGCTGAGTAAGCCGGTGCCCCCCTGTTTCGGCGGCGAAAGGATTAAGGATGTGTTAACGGTGCGCCGCAACGTTAACCACTTGCCCGGTCAGCGCAGGCCCCTGCAGAAGCAGCGCCAGCGCCTGCGCCAAGGCCTGCGGCAGCGGTGGCGGCCCCGGATGCTGCGCCGCGGCAGTCCAGGCCGCCTGCCAGGGCGCGGGGGCCGGACGGCGCGGCGCAAGATGGATCGCATTCACCCGCAGTTGCGGCGCATGGCGCAACGCCGCCCGCGCCAGCGCCCCCCGCAGCAGATCCGCCTGCCCCTCGGGCAGCAGCCAGACCACCTGACCGCTGGCAATCCGGTCGGCCCCCGCCCAGCCGGCCTCGGGACGGCTTGCGGCGAAATCGGCGATCCGCGCCAGAGCCTGCGCCGGGTCTTCGGCCGCAAGCAGCAGCACCGACGCCTCGGCCTGAACGGGCACAAGACCGCACAGCGCCAGCGCCTCGGCCAGCGGCGCCTGCAAGGACGGCGGGATATCGCGGGCACTCACCTCCATCGTCACGCCTTTCCGCAGGGACAGGGCCCCGCCCCGATCCGTGGCCTGCCGCAGTGCGGGCAGGTCTTGCGCAAGAGCATCGGCGCCTTGCGGCCGGGCAGGCGCAAGCGGCCGAAAAAGGCCAGCCCGACCATCACCAGCACGAACAGGATCGCGGCCTTGATCAGCATGTCAAAGCCCGACCCGGGCCCAAAGCGCCCGTTCCTCGGCCGCGTCCAGCACCGAGACCGCCGCCTCGGCCGCCATGCTGGCGCCGAAACGGCGCAGCAAGGACCGGCGTTGGCCATAGGGCACCAGTTTCACCTTGTCGCCGTAAAGCGCGCGCAGCTTCGGCCCCGGATGCGCCAGCCCGTCGATCAGCCCGGTCTGCAACGCCTGCGCCCCGGTCCAGATCTCGCCGGTGAACAGATCCGCCCCGACAGCCAGTTTCGCGCCGCGCCGTTCGGTGACCCAAGCCTGGAAAGCCCGGTGCATGTCTTCCAGAAGGCGGGTCAGCCGCGCCACATCCTCGGGTTTTTCCGGCCGGAACGGATCGAGGAAACTTTTCGAGCCGCCCGCCGTATGCACCCGCCGCTCGACCCCGTAACGACCGATCAGATCGGCAAAACCGAAGCCCGACGAAATCACCCCGATCGAGCCGACGATCGAGGTCGCATCGGCCCAGATGTCATCGGCAGCGCAGGCCAGCCAATAGCCGCCCGAGGCCGCCACATCCTCGATGAAGGCATGCACGGGCAGGCCGGTCTCCGCGGCCAAAGCCCGGATCCGCGCCGCGATCAGCGAGGATTGCACCGGCGAGCCGCCGGGGGAATTGACGATCAGCGCCACCGCCACCGGCTTGCCCTTGCGGAAGGCGCGTTCCAGCGTCTCGGCCAGCGCGGCATCCGACAGGCCCGGCGCGCCGGGACGGCTGAGGCCGATGGCGCCTTGCAGCCGGACCACGGCCACGCGCGGCGGACGGCGGAAGAACGGGGCGGGAAGGTATCGGGTGATGTCCATGCCCCCGATGTAGGCCCGGGCGGCCGCGCAGACAAGCGGGCGGCGGCGAAATCCGCCGTTACCGCTCGGCTTGCAGGCGCTCGATATAGGCGCGCAATTCCTCGGCCTCGTGGCGGGCATCGCGCAGACCGTCCATCGCGGCGCGCAGCTCCGCCTCGGTCTGGTTGATCTGGTTCGTCAGCTCCGCCTCGCGGCTTTCGACATAGGCGACGGCCTGATCGCGCTGTTCCTCGGCCTCGTGCAGCGCCTGCGCCATCTGTTCCAGCTCGCCCATGTCGGCCGCGGTGACCCGGGTCAGGCGGTGGATCAGCCAGGAGGCGAACCAGCCCAGGCAGAAGGCCAGAAACAGGATGATCGCCGTGGCGATGACGAATTCGGTTCTGTTCATCTGCGGCTCTCCTCAGTTGTCCCGCCCGCCCAGTTTCTTCGGGCGCGGTTTCGGGTGGCCGGGCGACTGCGCGGCGGGGTTGACCGGAATGACGAGGGCCGCGTCTGCCCCATCGGTCGCCCCGGCCTCCGGCGTCGGGGCTTCCGGGCCCGGGGCTTCCGGGGCGGCCACGCCGGGCGCAGGCGCCGCAGGATCCGCAGACCCGGGGGCCGTCGCGACCGGGTCTGCCGGAAGTTGCGTCTCGGGCGGGTTCGGCATTGGCTCGCCCTGCGCGTCTTCCATCGGGGCGGCGCCATCGACGGCGCTTTCATCCAGCACCAGATCGGGCATCGCCTCGATCGGGGCGACGGGCGCGGGCGGCGGCGGTTCCGGCGCCGTCACCGGCAGATCGATCTGCCCGGCCCCGCCCACCGGCTTGGCATCAAGCAGCACGAATTCGATCCGCCGGTTCGCTTCGCGGCCCTTGTCGGTGTCATTCCCGGCGATGGGCTGGCTTTCGCCATAGCCCTTGGGGGTCAGGTTGCGCGTCAGCACCCGGCGCCCGGAAAGCGCGGTGATCACCGCCTCGGCCCGGGCCTGCGACAGCCTGCGGTTGCCCTCGTCGCTGCCCTGGCTGTCGGTGTGGCCCGCCACTTCCATGCGGAAATCCTGACATTGCGCCATCGCCTTGGCCAGCGCGTCAAGCTTCGGCCCGTCCTCGGGCTTGATCGTCGCCGAACTGGGCTCAAAGCCGATCTTGTCGCGCGCCAGCACGCCGTTCAGCCGCGCCACGCAGTCGTTGCCATCGGGCAGCGCCAGCGTCGCATCCAGCCGGCGGTCGTATTTCACCGAAAGCGCGATCGGCGCCGCCTCGCCCAGCCGCCGCGCGAACAGCCGCGCCGCCTTGTCCGAGGCCTGCCGGTCGCCGGTCACGCCGGTCAGCCGCACCAGATCGGGCGTCACCGTCACCGCGCCGTCATGCATCAGCCGCAGCGCCTCGAGCGCGGTCAGCGTGCGCAGCGGCCAGCCCTCGGGCAGGCCGGTGTCGACCCGCGTCGCGCCGTAAACCGCTTTCGCGCCGAACTGCGCATGGGCGAAGCTTTCCAGCGCCGCGCGCGAGCGGTCCGAGGTGACACGGCCGCGCAGCTCCACCTGTCCATCCTCGCGCAAAAGCGCCGAGAATTCGGGCACGGCATCCTTCGCCTCGGCCTTCTTCGCCAGCTCGGCCTTGAGCGAAAACACCTCGGGCAGGTTCGATTCGAGATCGCCCACCACCCGGTCATAGATCGCGGGGTCGGTCGTGTCGGCCGCCACCAGCGCGATATCGGCATCGGAAAAGGTCAGCGTGCCAGAGCCCAGCTGCCCCAGCGCGGCCACGCCCATCGCCACCGCCTCTGCCCATTGCGGCGAGGGCACGCCCATGCCGACGGTGCAATCCAGCTCGCCCTTGGCCCCGGCCTTGCGCGCCGCCGCCATGATCCGCCCCGCGGCGCGGTCGGTATCGGCGGAACAGGCGTCGAAACGGGCGCCCTCGGCATCGATCAGGAAGCGCAGCGTGAAGGGGGTGATCACCGGGCGGGGCGCGGAAATCTTCGCCTCGAGCTTCACCTCGGTCGGGCGGCGCCGGTTCAGCAGCGCCTCGGCCTCGGCCTTCTGTTCGGGGCTGTCGGTGATCGCCTCGACGCCGACCTTGCCGGGCAGGATCGAGACCTTGGCGCGGGGCAGTTCCGTCAGCGCCGCGATGCCGAAATCCAGCGCCGATTTCCAGCCGCCCGGCACCGGATAATCGGCGCTTTCGAGCATGTCGGTGACCGCCCCCTCGCCCGCGATTTTCGTCAGCCGCTCCAGCAGCGCCTTGCGGTCGGTGCCCGAGGGCACCAGCCCGATCAGCGAGATCCCCTCGTCATTGCGCAGCATCTGCAGCGAGAAATCGGGGGGCGCGATCGCCTTTTGCACCTCGGCATCGGTGTTGTCGACGATGCGGGAATTGTCGACCACGGTCGAAACAAGGGTGACGGCGCGGAACCGCGCCGCCTCGGAGGGCGCGGTGCCGAGCAAGATCACCTGCAGCCCGTCGGTTTCGACCTGGACCCAGGAATGGCTGGCGGTTTCCAGCGCCAGTTTCACCGCCTTGCGCGAGCGCTGCTCGATGATCGTCGCCGAGCCGCCCGCGATGAAGGACGAGAGCACGAGGGCGCCGACGAAAGCCGTCGTCGTCAGGACTGTGATGCGGCCACGCATGGGCTTCCGTTCCTCGCCTTGGGTTCGAACCGTCTTAAGGGGCACGACCTTGGCGATCAATCACAGGATTGCGGCACCGGCAAGAAACAGCGCAGCCCAAAGCCCGGTGTCGCGGCTTTTGCGAAAGAGCATCAGGCAGGTGTCGGCATCGTCGATATCCAGCCTGCGGATCTGCCAGGCCATGTGCCAGCCCATCGCCCAGGGCGCGCAAAGACCCAGCGCCAGCACCGCCGGATTGCCCAGCGGCAACAGCGCCAGCAGCACCGCCGCGGTCATCAGGACGACGGTCAGGACCAGAAACAGCCCCAGCCAGCGGCTCGTGTTGGCGCCAAACAGCCGCGCCGTCGATTTCACCCCGATCAGCGCATCGTCTTCCTTGTCCTGATGCGCGTAGATCGTGTCGTAAAACAGCGTCCAGGCGATCCCCGAAGCGAACAGAAGCACCGGCGCCAGGTCCAGACTGCCCCTGTGCGCGACCCAGCCCAGCAGCGCCCCCCAGTTGAAGGCGACGCCCAGAAAGGCTTGCGGCCACCAGGTGAAGCGTTTGGCAAAGGGATAGATGGCGGCCGGGACAAGGGCCAGAACGCCCATGCCGATCGCCGCCCAGTTGAAGCTGAACAGGATCGCCGCCGCGACAAAGGTCTGCGCGATCATCCAGAAAAGTGCCTGCCGCACGCTGACCTGTCCCGAGGGAATCGGGCGCGACCGCGTCCGCGCCACCTGGCCGTCGAAATCGCGGTCGGTGATGTCATTCCAGGTGCAACCCGCGCCGCGCATCAGGAAGGCGCCAAGGCCGCAGCCCAGCGCCAGCCACAGATCGACCGGGCGCAGCCCGTCGCTCGCCGCGGCCAGCGCGATCGACCACCAGCAGGGCAACAGCAAAAGCCAGGTGCCGATCGGCCGATCGGCGCGGGACAGCCGCAGATAGGGGCGGCTGAAGGCGGGGGCGGTATGGTCCACCCAGTTGCCGCGATAGGCGTCGGCCACCTGTCCCGTCACCTGAGCCTCTGGCATTTCGGTTTTGCCGGTCATAAGTTTCGCCTCATGGAACGCGCCAAGATACGACTCTGTGTTACTCACCCGCTCTCGCCGGGGCAAGCCGTGCCCCTGACCGCCGATCAGGCGAATTATCTGTTTGCGGTGATGCGGCTGGGCCCGGGCGACCGGGTCGCGCTGTTCAACGGGCAGGACGGCGAATGGACCGCCGAGGTGGTCGAGGGGTCGAAACGCGCTGGCGTGCTGGCCTGTCTGGGCCTCGCCGCGCCGCAACTGAACCCGCCCGACCTGTGGCTGCTCTTCGCGCCGATCAAGAAGGAACGCACCGATTTCATCGTCGAGAAGGCGGCGGAACTCGGTTGCGCGAAAATCCTGCCGGTGCAGACCGAATTCACCAATGCCGGGCGGATCAAACAGGACCGGCTGCAGGCGCATGCTTTGGAAGCGGCCGAGCAATGTCTGGGCACTTATGTCCCAGAAGTTAGTGACTTGCAGCCTTTACAGAAAATTCTGAAATCCTGGAACCCGGCGCGGCGCATTCTTTGGGGCGATGAATCGCTGGTCGGTCCGGCGCAGACCTTGGCCGGTCTCACCCCCGGCCCCTGGGCGATTCTGGTCGGCCCCGAGGGTGGCTTTTCCGAAACGGAACGGCGGCAGTTGCGGGCCCTGCCCTTCGTCACGCCGGTGTCGCTTGGGCCGCGCATCCTGCGCGCCGATACCGCCGCCTGCGCGGCGATCACGCTTTGGCAATCGGCTCTGGGGGACTGGACGTGATCCGACCCGAGCTGCGCGCGCATCTGATCCGGCAGCGCGAAGCTTATGTCGCAGGTCTGACGCTCGCCGCGAGCCTCTGGGTCGCGACGCGCGGCGGCTGGTTTCTGGCGGCGGTGGGACTGCCCCTTGCCGCGCTTGCCGCGGGGTGGCTCGTTCTCGCGCTGCGCCGGGCCCGCTTTGCC
The DNA here is from genome assembly GCF_005144475.1 of Rhodobacter capsulatus. Lineage (GTDB taxonomy): Bacteria > Pseudomonadota > Alphaproteobacteria > Rhodobacterales > Rhodobacteraceae > Rhodobacter > Rhodobacter capsulatus_C. The sequence goes on from NZ_SWJZ01000044.1 coordinate 26,917, forward strand.
CGGCCGGTCTCCGATCCGGGGGTGGTCGATCTGGACGAAGGCCGGATCGGCTATTGGGGCACCGGCGGGGCGGTTCTGGGCGGCACCATGGCGCTGGAGGATCTGACCGAAATCCGGCTGCTGATCCTGAAAGACAGCCAGTTCTGGCGGCTCAAGAGCCGCGACGGGCAGGCGCTTCTGGTGCCGGTGGCCGCTGTCGGCTCGGAAAAGCTCTTTGACGCCTTCGCCGGTCTGCCCGGCATCGACATGGGCGCACTGGCGGCCGCGCTGGATCGGCGCATCACCGCACAAAGCCTGTGGCGCCGTCCCGGTTGAGGCGGCTTGACTTGGCGGCGCGGAAGAACCACCTGTTGTGTCCCAACGGAAAGAGAGGGTCCGATGTCCATTCCCCAGCAGGGCGGCGGCCCGATCGAAGATTTCAGCCAGCTTGCCGAATATCTGGCTTCGGGCGAGAAGCCGAAAAGCGACTGGCGCATCGGCACCGAGCACGAGAAATTCGGCTATTGCAAGGATGTGCTCAAGCCCCTGCCCTATGACGGGCCGCGCTCGATCCGGGCGATGCTGGAAGGGTTGCAGCAGGTCTTCGGCTGGGAACCGGTGCTGGAGGGCGGCAACATCATCGGCCTGACCCGCAACGGCGCCAATGTCAGCCTGGAACCGGGCGGGCAGCTGGAACTGTCGGGCGCGCCGCTCGAAACCCTGCACCAGACCTGCGAGGAAGTGAACGAACACCTGACCGAGGTGCACCGGATCGCCGACCGCATCGGGGCGCGGTTCATCGGCCTTGGCGCGGCGCCGGAATGGACGGCCGAGGAAATGCCGATGATGCCGAAGGGGCGCTATCGGCTGATGAACAGCTACATGGATCAGGTTGGCACCATGGGGAAAACCATGATGTATCGGACCTGCACCGTGCAGGTGAACCTCGACTTTTCCTCCGAGGCCGACATGGTGAAGAAGATGCGGGTGGCGCTGGCGCTGCAACCCGTGGCGACCGCGCTTTTTGCCAATTCGCCCTTCCTCGACGGCAAGCCGAACGGGATGAAATCCTGGCGCGCGAACATCTGGCAAAACCTCGATCCGGCGCGGACCGGGATGCTGCCCTTCTTCTTCGAAGACGGCATGGGCTATGAACGTTACGTCGATTACGTCCTCGATGTGCCGATGTATTTCGTCTACCGCGACGGGCAGTACATCAACGCGCTCGGCCAATCGTTCCGCGATTTCCTCAAGGGCGAATTGCCCGCCCTGCCCGGCGAGAAACCCACGCTGTCGGACTGGGCCGACCATCTGACCACCGTCTTCCCCGAGGCCCGGGTGAAGAAATACATCGAGATGCGCGGCGCCGATGGCGGCCCGTGGCGGCGTCTTTGCGCCCTGCCCGCGTTCTGGGTCGGGCTGATGTATGATCAGGGCGCGCTCGATGCCGCCTGGGATCTGGTCAAGGACTGGGATGCGGACACGCGCGACGGGCTGCGCATCGCGGCCGCCAAACACGCCCTGCAAGCCGAGGCGGGCGGCGTGAAGATGCACGATCTGGCCCGCGAAGTGGTGGCGATCTCGAAGACTGGCCTTGCCGCGCGCAAGATCCCGGGCGCCGGCGGGCTGATCCCGGACGAAACCTATTTCCTCAATGCGCTGGAGGAAAGCATCGACACCGGCCACGTTCCGGCCGACGAGCTTCTGGAAAAATACCACGGCGCCTGGAAGGGCGATCTCTCGCGCATCTACGGCGAATACAGCTACTGAGCCGCCCCTGTGGGCCTGCTTTTATCTTGCCATAAATATCCTGCGGGGGTGCGGGGGTGCAAAACCCCCGCCTCCGCCTGTCGGCTCCAAAGCGTCAGAGGTTGTCCTCGACCCGGAACCCCGCCGGGATCGCATCGACCCCGTCGAGCACCAGATCGGCCATCACCTGCGCGACTTTCGGCGCCATGCCGAAGCCGATCTTGAAGCCGCCATTGACAATGAAATGCCCCTCGCGCCCCGGCCAGGCGCCGAGCATCGGCGAGCGCGAAACCGAGCGCGGCCGCACATTCGCCCAGCGCTCGATCACCTCGGCCCCCGCAAGCGCGGGCACCAGGGCCCGGGCCCGCTCCAGCACCGCCTCCAGCTGCGCATCGGTCGCGGTCGGGTCGGTGTAGCTGCGCTCGGCGGTCGAGCCGACGCCCACGGTGCCATTCGCATGCGGCACCACCAGCACGCCATCGGCAAAGATCTGCGGCACCGGGCCGGGATCGAGCTTCAGGATCGCCGACTGCCCCTTGACGCCATTGCCGACCTCCTTGCCGAAGGCCTCGGACAATTCAACAAGCCCCGCAAGCCCGGTCGCATGCAGCACGATGCCTTCATCGGCCGCGTCGCCAAAGACGATCTCGCCGCCCAGGGCCTCGATCGCCGCCGCCAAGGCCGCCGCCGCGCCCCGCGGCGAGGCCCGGCCGGACAGCGTGTCATGAATGACCAGCCCGGTCGGCGTCACCGGCGCGAAGGCGCCGAACTCGTTCACCGGGGCAATGCGCCAAAGATACTCCGCCCCCCAGTTCGCCGCCGCATCCTTGGCCCGCAGCTCGGCCAAGGTCACCGCCGCCGGATCGGCCAAGGGCTGCAGCCGCCCGATCCGCGCAAAGCCCGCATCCTTGCCGCCGACCTCTTTCACCCCCGCCCAGAAGGCCTCCGACATCACCAGACTGTCGAACTGGAACTGCTTCTTCGGGTTCCACTGATCGGGCACATGCGGTGAAAGCATGCCGACCGTGCCGCCCGACGACCCCGCGCCGATTCGATCCCGCTCGATCAGCCGCACCTTTGCCCCGCGACGCGCCAGCTCATAGGCACAGGCAAGGCCGAAAACCCCGCCACCGCGCACCGTCACCCGATCTGCTCTTGCCATCGCCAGCCCCTTTCGCCACTCTCGCGTCACATCCCCACAGGCACTATCCCCGATGACCTCCCCAGACCAGAGCCCGGCCGCGCTTGCGTGGCGCGACGGATCGACGCCCGTTTCGACCCGTTTCGACGATCCCTATTTCAGCCTGGCCGGAGGGTTGGCCGAAACCCGGCATGTCTTCCTGGCGGGCAACGACCTGCCCGCGCGGCTGCGCCCCGGCTTTCACGTCGCCGAACTGGGCTTCGGCACCGGCCTGAACCTTTTGGCCCTCGCGCTGTCGACCGAGCAGCCGATCCGCTTCACCAGCTTCGAGGCCTTCCCGATGTCGGCCGAAGAAATGGCCCGCGCCCATACCGCCTTTCCGGACATCGAACCCGTTGCCGAACCGCTGATTGCTGCGATGCAGCATGGAGAGACGCAGTTTTCGCTGCGCAGCATTTCCGTCACGCTGATCCTTGGCGATGTCCGCGAAACCCTGCCGAACTGGGCCGATCACGCCGACGCCTGGTTCCTGGACGGCTTTTCACCTGCGAAAAACCCCGAGATGTGGGGCGAGGATCTGATGGCCGAGGTCGGGCGTCACACCGCGCCCGGCGGCACCTTCGCCACCTACACCGCCGCGGGCTTCGTGCGCCGCGGTCTTGCGGCGGCGGGCTTCACCGTCACCCGCGCCCCGGGCCATGCCGGCAAACGCCACATGAGCCGCGGGGCGAGGCCATGAGAGCCACCCAGAACATCGGCCGCGGCATCTGGCTGATGGTGGCGGTCACGCTCATCTTCGCCATTCAGGACGGGATCTCGCGCCATCTCTCGGGCGCCTACAACGTCTATATGGTGGTGACGATCCGCTACTGGTTCTTCGCGCTCTTCACCCTGACCCTCGCCGCGCGCTCCTCGGGCGGGCTGCGTGCGGCGCTCGCGACGAAACAACCGCTCGTGCAGACGATCCGCGCCCTGCTTCTGGTCCTTGAGATCGTGATCGTCATTCAGGCCTTCGTCCACCTGGGCCTGATCGAGACCCATGCGGTCTTTGCCGCCTATCCGCTGCTTGTCGCCGCCCTGTCGGGTCCGGTGCTGGGCGAGACCGTCGGCTGGCGGCGCTGGACCGCGATCGGCATCGGCTTTGCGGGGATCCTGATCATCCTGCAACCGGGCTATGGCGTCTTCCGCCCCGAGGCGATGATCCCGCTGTTCGGCGCCCTGCTGTTTGCGCTTTATTCGCTGCTGACCCGCTTCGCGGCGAAAAAGGACCCGGCCTCGGTCTCTTTCTACTGGACGGGGCTCGTCGGCGCGCTGGTGATGACGCCCTTGGGCCTGATCTTCTGGCAACCGATGATCGCCAGTGACTGGCTCTGGATGGCGGCGCTCTGCCTCACCGCCGTCACCGCGCATTTCCTGCTCATTCAGGCCTATGAAATCGCCGAGGCCTCGGCGATCCAGCCCTTCGCCTATCTGCAACTGGTCTGGGTCTCGGGCATCGGCATCTGGGCCTTTGGCGACATCTTGCGCCCCAACGTCGCCCTTGGCGCCGCCGTGGTGGTCTGCGCGGGCCTCTTCACGCTCTGGCGCGCGCAGGCCAAGGCGGAAAACCCCTGATGCCCTTTATCTTGCCGGAAATATCCCACGGGGGTGCGGGGGTGTGAAACCCCCGCCCTGCCTCACCAGGCCCCGCGCAATTCGTCGGTAAATCGCACCGCCCCCGCATCGGGCCGACCCAGCCGCGCGCGATAGACGGGCAGGCTCTCCGCCACCCGCATCACATAGGTCCGGGTCTCGGTGAACGGGATCATCTCCACCCAGTCGACGACATCGACCGACGGCGCGCGCGGATCGCCGCGCTCGGCGATCCAGCGCCGCGGCCGTCCGGGACCGGCATTGTAGCCCGCCGCCACCAGCACCGGCGAGGTGCCGAATTCCTCCTGCAGCTTCGCCAGATATTCCGATCCCAGCCGCACGTTGTAAGACGGATCCGAGGTCAGCCGCCGCAATTCGTAAGGCTCGCCCAGCTTCTTCGCCATCATCTTCGCGGTCTCGGGCATCAGCTGCATCATCCCCCGCGCGCCGACCGGGCTGACGACGGCGGGATCAAACTCGCTTTCCCGCCGCGCGATCGACAGCGCCAGTTCCTCGGGCACGACCAGCCCCGCGGGGTTCAGATCGGGCAGCGGATAATAGGCCCGCGTCAACACCACCCCCTCGTTCGCCGCCCGTTTCGCCAGAAGCAGCATCAGATGCGCGTCGTGCCATTCCTCGGCCAACCGGGCCAGCGGGGCGATCTGCTCGGGCGGCAGGCTTTCTTCCAGATGCAACAGGAAGCGTTCCGCCAGATCCCGCGCGCCCGCCGCCTGCAACAGCTGCGCCGCCTGAAACACCGGATCCTGCACGAAGGGCGCCGCCCGCCAGTCGGGCAGCGCGGGCGGGGCGGCAAAGGCGGGGTCCAGCGGCGCACCGATCCGCTCGGCGCAGAGCAGCCCGTAATAGGCGGTCTGCCACTGCGCGCCTTCGACCCAGGCCTGATCGGCCTCGGCGACCCGGCCGATCGCCTCCAGCGCCCGGCCGCGCCAATAGGCGGCGCGGGATTTCGAAATCGGCCCGCTGACCGCGGCTTCCAGCGCCTCGAAATGCGCAAGCGCGGCGGGCGCATCGCCCAGTTTCAACGCCGCAAAGCCCGCCAGCCATTCCAGATCGGCCCAATCCGGATCGTCCGAGGGCAACCGATGCCGCGCCGCGATCTTGTAGGCCAGCCGCGCATCACCCTGCCGCAGGAAGAACCGCGCCAGCTGCCCGCGCAGATCCGACCAAAGCTTCGGATCGCCAAGGCTTTCCGCGGTCTGCGAAAACGCCAGCACGATCTCGGCCGCGCCCGCTTCCAGATCGTTGCGCCAACGCCAGACCGCCCGGTCGCGGGCCAGCCCGCTTGATCCCGCCATCCGCTCCGGCACCGCCTGCAAAAGCTTGTCCACCCCCTCGGCCCGCGCCTGCAGGGCGATCCGCGCCTCGGCCACCGCCCGCGTGCCCGGGGTGACCAACGGCAGCATCGCGCGGGCCCGCGCAAGGCGGCCGCCATCCAGCGCCGCCTGCATCCGCCCGCCGTGGAAGGGCGCGACCAGATCGGCGTGACGGGCCAGAAACGCCGCCTGTTCTTCGGGCGTCAGGTCCAGACGGCGCCAGGCCGCCTCGGCCACGGCGGCGGCCTTGTCGGGCTGGCCCATCGCCTGCCGCGCCGCGATCAGCGCCAAGGCGCCGGTGCCGGTCTGCGGCGCGGCCGCCCCGAAATAGGCCACGGTCTCGACCGGATTGGCGCCCGCCAGCTGCGCCTCGCCCTGCTTGCGCAGAAGCTCCATCCCCGGCCAATCGGCCCGCCGGGCGGCGAAATCGGCGTAATCGGCGAAACTGCCCTTGCCCGCGCGCAGCCGTTGCCATTCGATCAGATCGAAGGCGAGCGGTCCGGCCAGCCGGGCCTCGGCCGCGGCCTGATCCCAGTCGGTTTTCGCCGCCGCCGCCAGCGCGCGCGTCAGGGAAACGGGGTCGTCGGCCCGCCCGGCAAGGGGCAGAAACACCGCGGAAGCCGCCAGCAGAACGGCAAGGGAAAGAGGTTTGATCATGGGCCTGTGCATGCGTTTTCAACAGGCTGCGCGCAAGCCGTGATCGTTGCAATTCACAAGTTGGCAAGACCGAAAGCCTCGCCTATGGTCCGCGCGACTTTCACTCAGGCGAATCCGCCTCAAGCTCAGGAGCGTGTCATGTTCAAAGGGTCCTTCCCCGCACTCGTCACGCCGTTTTCAAACGGCGCCGTCGATTGGGACACGCTCAAGAAGCTGGTGAACTGGCACATCGACCAGGGCAGCCACGGTCTTGTGCCGGTCGGCACCACCGGCGAAAGCCCGACGCTGAGCCATGAAGAACATAACGAAGTCGTGCGCGTCGTGGTGGAAACCGCGGCGAAACGCGTGCCGGTGATCGCGGGCGCGGGCTCCAATGCCACCGCCGAAGGGATCGAGCTGATCCGCCACGCCGAGGCGAACGGCGCCGATGCGGCGCTCGTCGTGACGCCCTATTACAACAAGCCGACGCAGCGGGGCATGGTGGCGCATTTCACCGCGATGCATGACGCCTGCACCCTGCCGATCATCATCTACAACATTCCCGGCCGCTCGGTCGTCGACATGATGCCCGAGACGATGGGCCAGCTGGCGCAGCTGCCGCGGATCGTCGGCGTGAAGGATGCGACGGGCGATCTGAGCCGGGTGGCGAAGCAGCGCATGACCTGCGGCGCCGATTTCCTGCAGCTTTCGGGCGAAGATGCGACGGCGGTCGGCTTCAACGCGATGGGCGGCGTCGGCTGCATCTCGGTGACGGCGAATGTCGCGCCGAAGCTTTGCGCCGAGATGCAGGAAGCCACCCTGCGCGGCGATTATGCGAAGGCGCTCGAATATCAGGATCTTCTGCTGCCGCTGCATATCGCGATCTTCCTCGAGCCGGGCGTGGCCGGGGCGAAATATGCGATGTCGAAGCTTGGGCTCTGCAGCCCCGAGGTGCGGCTGCCGCTGACCGAACTGACCGACGCGACCAAGGCCGCGCTTGACGCCGCAATGAAACACGCCGGGCTGATCTGAGGTCGGTCCTTTTGGCGACCTGTGCGGGGGGCTTTGCCCCCCGTCTTGCTTTCAGCAAGCCTCCCCCCGGGATATTTGAAGCAAGATAAAAGGGATGCTCTTTATCTTGCTCCAAATATCCCGGGGGTCTGGGGGCAGAGCCCCCAGCGCCTCAGACGTTGTGCAGATAAAGCGCGTAATCGACATCCGCGATCCAGCGGGCGACGCGGCCGTGTTCCGCCGCCTTGATCGCGGTGAAGGTGCGGTGCATGTCTTCACCCAGCGCGTCCTTCAGGAACTGGGACGCCGTCGCCGCCTCGATCGCCTCGCGCCAGTCGCGCGGGATTTTCAGGCTGTCATCACCCGCATAGCCGTTGCCGGTGGTTTCCGGGCCCGGGTCGATGCGATGCTTCAACCCGTGCCGGATGCCCGCCAGAACCGTCGCCGCGACCAGATAGGGGTTGGCGTCAACGCCCGAGGGCCGATGCTCGATCCGCCGCGCCTTGATGTCGCCCGCCGGGATCCGCAGCGCCACCGAGCGGTTGTTCACCCCCCAGCTGGGCGAGACCGGCGCATAGCTTTGACCAACGAAGCGGCGCCAGGAATTGCCATGCGGGGCAAAGACCAGCATCGATTCGCCCATCGTTTGCCGCAAGCCGCCGATGGCGTGGCGGATCGTGTCGGTCCATTGGCCCTCCACCTCCTCGGCGAAGATGTTCCGGCCGGTTTCGTCACACAGGCTGACGTGGAAATGCATCCCCGAGCCCGCGTATTTCTCGATCGGTTTCGCCATGAAACAGGCGGTGACGCCATGCCGCCGCGCCTGAAGCCGGACGATGCGTTTGAGCCGCACCAGATCATCGGCCGCCTGCATCACATCGGTCCGGTAATGCAGCGTGAGTTCATATTGCCCGGGCGCATATTCGGAAATCACCGTTTCGGCCTTGATCCCCATCGCTTCGGCAGCGCGGTAGATGTCACTGAACAGGGGCTCCATCCCGTGCAGGTGATCGACCGAATAGACCTCGGTCCAGTCGCTGCGCCGCCCGTCCAGAACTGCCGCCGCAGGCCGCACGCCCTGCGCGGTGTCGGGGTCCAGAAGGAAGAATTCAAGTTCGAACGCGCCCGCGGGATGAAGCCCTTCGTCCGCCATCGCCTGCACCTGCCGGGCCAGCGCGTGCCGCGGGTCCGAGGTCATTTCGGCGCCATCGAGATGATACATGCTCATCAAGACCTCGCCGCGCGGCGGGTTGGTGCCGTGCAGCGCCTTCAGCGTGCCGGGAATGGGCCAGGCACGCAGATCGCCATCGCCCTGATCCCAGATGAGGCCGGTTTCGTGCACGTCTTCGCCCACGATATCAAGGCCAAGGATGGAAATCGGCAGGTGCCGCCCGCCCTTGTAAAGCCCGATCAGCTCGTGGCGGCGGATGATCTTGCCGCGACCGATGCCGTTCGCATCGTGCAGCACGATGTCGAAAGCCTCGATTTCGGGATGGGCGGCAAGGAAATCTTCGGCTTCTTGCAAGGTGGAGCCAGTCGGCGAATGGGTCATGTCAGGTCTCGAACAATTGGGCCGTCACGGCGTCGAAAGCGGCGATCAGGCGGTCGATCTGCGCGCGCGTCGTGGCGGGCGAGATCAGCATCATGTTGTGGAACGGCGCGATCAGGCAGCCGCGGTTCAGAAGGCCGATGTGCAGCGCGGCTTCCAGCGCGGGGGCATGGGCACGGGCGGCGTCAAAGCCATTGCGCAGCGGGCCGGGGGCGCAGATGACCTCGACCCGGGCGCCGACGCGGACGACATGCCACGGCGCTTTGCGGCGCTTCACCACCTTCGACAGGCCAGCGCATAGCCGCGCTGCGCCCGCCTCCATCCGGGCGTAATTTGCGGGCGTCATCACCTCGCGCAGCGTGGCGACAAGGGCCGCGAATTGCAGCGGATTGGCGGAAAGCGTCGTGCCCATGCCGCTGTGCCCCGCAGGCCGGGTGGCGTCATAGGCGGCGAAACGCGCGGCCAGCTCGGGGGTCAGCCCCCAGACCGCGGTGGGCACGCCCCCCGCGACGCATTTGCCGACGACAAAGATATCGGGGCGCAGCCCATGCACGCGGGTATAGCCGCCAAGACCCGAGGAAATCGTGTGGGTTTCATCGAGGATCAGCACCGCGCCGTGGCGGGTGGCAAGATCGCGCAGCCCGTCGTGAAAGCCCGGCGCGGGCAGGACCATGCAGGAATTGGTCATCACCGGCTCGGTGAGGATCGCGGCGACATCACCCGCCGCCAACGCCCGTTCCACCGCCGCCAGATCGTTGAAGGGCACCGCGACGGCGACGCGCCGCAGATCCTCGACCTGGCCCACAAGCCCCGGGCGGGCCACGGTTTTCCCGCCCTCAAGGCAGACCATCGCGTCATCGACGGTGCCGTGATAGCAGCCGTCGAAGACCAGCACCTTCGGCCGTCCGGTCACCGCGCGGGCGACGCGCAGCGCAAAGCGGTTCGCATCGGTCGCGGTCGTCGCCACCTGCCAGCGCATCGGTCCGAAAACATCCGAGAGCAGCTGACCGGCCTGCAGCGCCGCCATCGTGGGCAGCATGTAAGTGAGCCCCGCCCCCGCCTGCGCGCGGATGGCGCGCGCGACGGGCGCAGGCGAATGGCCAAACATGGACCCGGTGTCGCCCAGACAGAAATCGTCGATCCGGTGGCCGTCGAGATCCTCGATCAGCGCGCCTTTCGCCGCCGTGACCAGCATCGGAAAGGGCTGCGGCCAGTCGCGCATCCAGTGCATCGGCACGCCCGCCAGCCAGGGGCTGGCGCCCGCCGCCAAAGCCGCGCGCGTGCGCGGACGGGCCGCGGCATAGGCCTCGGCCTCCTTGGCCGCAAAGGCGGCGATGCGGGCTGCGGCAACGCCGCCGATCTGGGTTTCGGACATGGCTCCCTCCGGCCTCACCTGACCATGCCCGAAGCGCCAAGGCAACGCCCGGGCTGCAGCCATTTCGACGCGCATCCATGCATGGAGCGCATATGTTGCCACCGCTGCGCGCAAAGAAAAAGACCCGGGACGCGGGTCCCGGGCCTTTCGCCTGTCGGTCAGGATCAGAAGTGATGCGCGTTGATCAGCAGATGCGCGCCGATCGCCACGAAATAGCCCAGCGCGATCGCCCAGGCCCATTTCAGATGCCCCGAGAAAGTGTATTGCCCGCGCGCCTGCCCCATCAGCGCGACGCCCGCCGCCGAGCCGATCGACAGGATCGAGCCGCCGACGCCGCAGGTCAGCGTGATCAGGAGCCATTGCCCGTGGCTCATCTGCGGATCCATCGTCAAGACCGCGAACATCAGCGGAATATTGTCGACGACCGCGGACAGAAGGCCCAGGATCGTATTCGCCGCCGTCGCCCCAAGCCCTTGATAAAGCGCGACAGAAACCATGTCGAGGTAGCCAAGCACGCCCAGACCGCCGACCGCGAAGATGATCCCGAAGAAGAACAAGAGCGTGTCCCATTCCACCCGTTCGAACTGCTTGAAGCTGTCCAGAACCAGTTCCTCGTCCTGCCGCTTGTGGCCGGTCATGGTGAGGAAATAGGAGAAGATCTGCAGATAGCCGAGGCCGAGCATCATCCCCATCGCGGGCGGCAGCGCCAGGAAGTTCTTGAAGCTGACGGCGGTGACGATGGTGGCGGCAAAGAGCCAGACCACCCCGGCGCCGCCCGGCTTCATCATGCCCCTGTCCTCGGTGGCGGCGGGGGAGTCGGTCGGGATCGCAAAGGACATGATCACCGCCGGAACCAGCCAGTTCAGCAGCGACGGGATGAACAGGACGAAGAATTCGAAGAACTCGACCTTGCCCTTTTGCCAGACCATCAGGGTGGTGATGTCGCCAAAGGGGGTGAAGGCGCCGCCCGCATTCGCCGCAACCACGGTCGAGATGCAGGAGAGGGTGACGAATTTCGGCGAGGTCCGGCCCACGGCCATCACCACCGCCCCCATCACCAGCGCCGTCGTCAGGTTGTCGAGCACGCCCGACAGGATGAAGGACAGAAAGCCGGTCAGGAAAAACAGCTTGCGATAGCTCAGGCCAAGCCCCACCAGCTTCGCGCGCAGCGCGTCGAAGACCCGGCGCTCCTCCATCGTGTTGACGTAGGTGATGGCGACGAGCAGGAACAGCAGCAGTTCGCCATATTCCTCGACGACATGGACGGCCTTTTCATGCGCGACCTCGGACAGGCCGTGGCTGGCATAGCCGACGCCGATCAGCGTCCAGATCAGCCCCGCGGCCAGCATCACCGGCTTCGACTTGCGCATGTGGGTGGTCTCTTCCATCACCACCAGCGCATAGGCGCCAAGGAAGATCATCACCGACAAAATGCCGAAGATGCTTCCGGTCAGATCGAGTTGTTCCATGGTCCCTCCGGCTGTTTGCACCGGTTTATCCAGCCTGCCCCGGTGTCACAAGAGCGCCCGCGGCGCCGGGCGGCAGCTGGCACGCGGACTGCGGCAGGCGGCGCAATTCCCGGGCCGGGCGGCCGCGACTCACCCCCCGTCCGGGGCGGGAATGCCGCTGTTTGCAGCTGCGGAAAAACCGGCTCAAACCGGTTAAAACATGTATCGAAATCGGGAAAAGCGGCTTTGCCCGCGCAGAAGGCGCAACTTCCTGACCGATGCGCGGAAACTTGCGCAACTTTGCGCCAAAACAGGCGGGACAGCGCCCATTTGACACATCTGTTACGCAAACTCTCTTGCCAGTTTTTAAGCACTGTGGCTATAGAAACGGCAAACGGGGGCGCCCCTGAGCGGCCTCTGGAACTATCTGACTTTGCATAGAAAACAGATGCCCTCCAGCCGGAACAAAGCCTCCATGATGATGACCCGCCGCCACCTTCTGGTGACGCTCTCCTCGGCTGCGATCCTTGCCGGGACGGGGGCCGTGCCGCGCAGTGCCCATGCGCAGGAAACCACCCCGCCCGCACCGATCGACGTGCCCGCTGCGCCGCCGCAAAAACCCTTCAGCTTCGACACGCTCGCCGAAGAGATGCGCGCACTGGTCGGTGCCGGTCCCGATGCGCCGATGGTGCTGCCCGACAGCTTCCTCAACCAGCTCACCTATGACCTGTACCGGCTGATCCGCTTCGATCCGGCCAAGGCGCGCTTCGCCGATGTCGAGCGGACGCATTTCCAGCTGCATGCCTTCCACATGGGCTGGCTGTTCAAGGAACCGGTGCTGCTGAACGAGGTGATCGGCGGGCAGACCCTGCCGATGGGCTTCGACACCGACGATTTCATCTATGAACGCGAAAGCCGCGACAAGGTTCCGCTGCATGTGGCGTTGCCGGGCGTTGCGGGCTTCCGCCTGCACACGCCGCTCAACCGTCCCGATGTTTTCGATGAACTGGTGGCATTTCAGGGCGCGTCGTATTTCCGCGCCCTTGGCCGCAACTCGGCCTATGGTCTGTCGGCGCGCGGCCTTGCGGTGAACACCGGCCTGTCGGTGGCCGAGGAATTCCCGCGCTTCACCCGCTTCTGGATCCAGCGCCCCGAACCGGGCGGCGAGACGATCACGATCTGGGCGGCGCTGGAAAGCGCCTCGCTGACCGGCGCCTATCAATTCGTCATCCGCCCCGGCTTCGAGACGGTGGTGGATGTCACCGCGCGGCTCTTCTTCCGCGCCGACGTGCAGCAGCTGGGCATCGCGCCCCTGACCTCGATGTTCCTGTTCTCGGAACGCAACCGCAAGGATTTCGACGATTACCGGCCCAAGGTGCATGACAGCGACGGGCTGGGCATCGTGCGCGCCGATGGCGACATCCTATGGCGGCCGCTGGCGAACCCGTCGCGGCTGGCGTCGTCGTATTTCTCGGAAACCGCGCCGAAGTCCTTCGGGCTTTACCAGCGCGACCGCGAATTCGACCATTATCAGGACGATGCCGCGCATTACGAAAAGCGCCCCTCCTGCGTGGTCGAACCGATCGGCGACTGGGGCAAGGGCGTGATCCGTCTGGTCGAGATCCCGTCGGATCTGGAAGTGAACGACAACATCGTCGCCTTCTGGATCCCGGATGCGCCCGCGAAGGCGGGCGAAAGCCGCGAGTTCAGCTATCGGCTGCGCTGGGGCGATCTGGAATTCGACGATTTCGACGACCGCGCCCATGTCAAGGAAACCCGCACCGGCGAGGGCGGGGTTTCGGGCGTGCAGAATACCGACGGCACGCGCAAGTTCGTGATCGATTTCGTCGGCGGGCTGATGGACAGCCTTGGCCATGACGAGGCCGAGAACCTGACCATCGTCGCCAATGCCTGGAATGGCGAAATCGTGACGAAAGTGCTGTCCCGCAACACCACCGACGGAATCTGGCGTCTTGTCATGGATGTGAAGCCGACCGGGGGTGACACTGTCGAACTGGCTGCCCATATCGCCGGATATGGTCGCAAGCTGACCGAAACCTGGCTCTATCAATGGATCCACGCATGACCGCGCATACCTCCTCTCTCACTGCGCTCGCGTCCGAAGCCGTTCTGACGCCCGATGCGCTGATTGCCGGGCCCTGTGCCCTGCCGGTGGCGCCGATGGCGATGCCGCATCAGGTGATCGAACCGCAAAGCGGGCTGATCCGGCGTCTGCTGACCGGTCTGCACCTGCAGGCGGCCCACACCGTCGGCACCGGCCACTGAGATCATGGCGCGCTCGCTCGCATCGCTCGCAGGGCTCTATGCCCTGCGTTTTCTTGCCATCGCCTTCAGCCTGATCGCGGGGATTGGCGCCTTCATCCTGTTTCTGCAGTTCGGCTCGGTCGACGGGATCGACGCGCTCGATGTGACGCGCGCGGTGCTGATCCTGATTTCGACGCAATGGCTGGCGCTTGGCGCCACCGTCGCGATGATCGGCCTGCCCAGCCGCGCCCGGCCGCCGAAATACGATCCGAAAGCGCCGATTGCGGGCCGCACGGTCGTTCTCGTCCCGGTCTACAACGAAGATCCGCTGGTGACCTTTGCCCGGATCGCCGCGATGGATGCCTCGCTGGCCGCCACGGGCGATGCGGCTTCGGTGCATTTCGCCGTTCTGTCCGACACCCGCAATGACCTGATCGCCGCGCGCGAGAAGTTGATCTTTGCCCGGCTGGTGGCGGAGCGCAACGCGGTCGGCCGCTTCTTCTATCGCCGTCGCGAGCTGAACACCGGCAAGAAAGCGGGCAATATCGAGGATTTCATCACCCGCTCGGGCGGGGCCTATGATTACGCCGTGATCCTGGATGCCGACAGTCTGATGGAAGGCGAGACCATCTTGCAGATGATCCGCCGGATGGAGGCTGAACCCCGTCTGGGCCTGTTGCAGACCCTGCCCAAGGTGATCCGCGCGCGGTCCCGCTTTGGCCGGGCAATGCAATTCGCCGCCGCCTTCTTCTCGCCCGTCTTCGCCCGGGGTCTCGCCATGGTGCAGGGCGAGACCGGCCCGTTCTGGGGCCACAATGCCATCGTCCGCACCCGCGCCTTTGCCGAAAGCTGCGGCCTGCCCGCGCTGAAGGGCAAGCCGCCGTTCGGCGGGCACGTCATGAGCCATGATTACGTCGAAGCCGCGCTGCTGGCGCGTGCGGGCTGGATCGTGCGGCTTGATGACGATCTGGGCGGCAGCTACGAGGAAGGCCCGGAAAACATCGTCGATCACGCCAAACGCGACCGGCGCTGGTGTCAGGGCAACCTGCAGCACAGCCGGATCATCGGCGCCCCCGGCCTGCGGCTGTGGTCGCGCTTCGTGTTTTCGCAAGGCATCATGGCCTATATCGCGCCCTTGTTCTGGGTCGGTTTCATCCTTGCGTCGATCGCCGCGCCGCTGCTGGCGCCGCCGCCGGATTACTTCCCGACCCCCTACTGGCCGATTCCCTATTTCCCGCCGTCCGAAGCCTCCAAGGCGATCAGCCTTGCCATCGGTATCTTCGGTCTGCTGTTCCTGCCCAAGGTGCTGATCGCCACGCGGATGGCGCTGACGGGTGCGGCAAAAGGTTTCGGGGGCGCGGTGCTTGGCTTCGCCTCGACGCTGTCGGAACTGGCGCTGTCCTCGATCACCGCGCCGGTGCTGCTGATGTATTCGACCCGTTCGGTGCTGCAGGTGGTGATGGGGCGCGATGGCGGCTGGCCCACCAACAACCGCGGCGACGGCACGCTGAGCCTCAAGGACAGCTTCGCCGCCTCGCATTGGATCGTCACCATCGGCCTTGTCGGCCTTATGACGACGTGGTTTTTCGCCCCCGGCCTGCTGTTGTGGCTCTTGCCCGTCGGCCTGCCGATGGTCTTTGCGCCGCTGATCCTGTCCTGGTCCTCGCGGCCTTCGCGGTCGCGGCTGATGGGGGTTCCCAGCGAATATGCGAAACCGGCGGTGGTGAAGCTGCATGACGAAGTGCTCAATCGTTGGGCACTTGACGCCGAGACCGAACAGGAACAAGACGCGCGACAACCAAAGAAAGAGTTGTCCGCGCATCATGGCTGATCACCCCCACGCACCGCTTGCCAGCGGCGCCCGCGACCCCCGGTTGGATTTCTTCCGGGGCGTCAGCCTCGTGATGATCTACATGAACCACGTGCCGGGGACGATCTACGAGAACTTCACCTCGCGCAATTACGGTCTGTCCGACGCGGCCGAGGGCTTCGTCTTCATGTCGGGCTGTGCCGCGGCGCTGGCTTACGGGCCGAAGATCAAGGACGGGCTGAACTGGCCCGGCATCCGCAAATGCTGGGGCCGGGCGTGGCTTCTGTATCTCGTGCATATCTTCATCTCGGCCTGGGCGATCGCGATTGCTGCCGGGGCGACGCTGTGGTTCGGCGGCGGCGAGATGCTGAAACACAACGCCTTCGGCCCGCTGACCGAGACCCCCCTCGCCTTCCTTGTCGGCATCGCGACGCTCGGCCATCAGCTCGGCTACGTGAACATCCTGCCGATGTATGCGGTGCTGCTCTTGTGGGCGCCGTTCCTGATCCGATTGGGACAAAGAAAACCGATGGGGCTTTTGGCCTTCACCATCGGGCTTTGGGCCTTCGCGGGCTGGTTCGGGCTTGATCTGCCGAATTATCCCTTTGACGGCGGCTGGTTTTTCAACCCGTTCTCGTGGCAGCTGCTGTTTTCGCTGGGCATCCTGACCGGGCTGTTCCTGCGCCGGGGCGAGCGTTTCGTGCCGATCTGGAAGGCGCTGATCGTGCCCGCAACGATCTGGCTGGTGTTCAGCGCGTTCTGGGCGCAATCGCCGGAGCTGCAGGCGCAGTTCGGCCATGTGATCTGGACGATCCTGCAATATGACGTGCCGCGGTTTCTGGTCGATTTCGACAAGACCTATGTGTCCGGCCCGCGGCTGACGCATTTCCTGGCGGTGGCTTATATCCTGTCGCTGCCCTGGCTGGTGCCCTCGATCGCCGCCTCGCGGGTGATGAAGCCGATCCGCACCATGGGCAAGCAGGGGCTGCAGGTCTTTGCGCTTGGCACCGTGCTGGCGATCTTTTCGCAGGCGGTGAAGGCCTCGCATCCGGGCGGGTTCTGGCAGGATACCGTGCTGATCCTCGGCGGTCTGACGGTGCAATGGGCCCTTGCCGCCGTGCGCGAATACATCAAGCCGCATCCGACCGCGCCAAAGGCCGCGACCGCCTGAGACGGCGGACGGGCGGATCGGGAAAAGCACTGCTTTTCCCCGCCCGCTGGGGCGACCGCGGGGACAGGACCGTTTCCACATGCCTGAACAGAGGGCAGCGCCCAGCCCCGGCGGGCGAGAAGCGCCCGCCATGGGCGGGGCGGGCGCTGCCCGAGGGCCTTGGGGCCCCCGGGGGGCAACGGGCAAATGCTGCGCGTGACCTCGGCAATGGCCTCGGTCAGATCGAGCCGCGCTTAGACCCCCGGGTCCAGCCGCACCGCCGCCGCGCGCAGGGCCTTGAGCGCCGCCTGCACCTTCGGCGTGCGGTGCAGATCGACATGGGTCACCAGCCAGAACGGGCTGTCCCAGTCCGTCATCGGCGCCACCACCTCGACCAGCCGCGGAATCGCCCGGCCCTGCAGCACCGGCAGGAAGCCAAGACCCAGACCCGCCTCGATCGCCGCCTGCTGCGAGGCCATCTCGTTCGCCATGAACACCATCGCCTCGGGCGGCACCTGCCCCGCCAGCCAGCGGAAGTACGGCGCCCGGTTTTCGCGGCTGTCAGGCCCGACGAAGCGATGCCCCGCCAGATCCTGCGCCCCCTTCGGCCGTCCGTGCCGCTCGATATATTCCGGCGCCGCATAAAGCGCGGTGCGGTTCACGCCCAGCTGGCTGACCACATTGTCCGGCTCGGTCGGCCGTGCCCCCGCCCGGATCGCCACATGCGCCTCGCCATATTCCAGCCGGAACACCCGCGGATCGGTGATGTAGCGCAGCACCAGCGCCGGATGCGCCCGCATCAGCTCCGCCATCGCGGGCATCACCAGCGCGGCCAGCGCGGGCAGCGAGGTGATGATCAGCTCGCCCCGCATCTCCTCGCCCGCGCCGGCGATCCGCGCGGCCAGCTGCGCGAACTGATCCTCGGTCGCCTGACCGACGGCCAGCAATTGCTGCCCCGCCTCGGTCGGCGTGTATCCCCGCGGATGGCGTTGAAAAAGTTTCGTGCCAAGACGCGTTTCAAGCGCATCGACATGGCGGATGACGGTGGCGTGATGCACCCCCAGAACCTCCGCAGCCCCTGACACCGTTCCCATCCGGGCGACCTGATAGGCGGTCCGGATCTCGTCCCAGTTCTCGAAGCGCATTTGTGCACCCATGAACAAATATGCTTGAAGCATGTGTATTTTGTTTGGATATGCAATTACGCACTTCGCCGCGGGCAGGCAAGATCCCTGCTTGACGTTGACTCGCCCGGACATATCGCGTAGTGCACCCCAGATTCCCCGGAGGTTCGGTTCCTCCGGTCCTTGCGGGTGCAAGGATCGCCACCAGTCAGCGCGTTGCGCCCACTGGTGCGCTTGTCGTTGATCGGCCGCAACCGCGGCGCAGGAGGGCACGATGTTCGAGTCTCTTTCCGAACGCCTTGGCGGGGTGTTCGAGCGGCTGACGAAACAGGGCGCGCTGACGGCCGAGGACGTCAAGGTGGCGATGCGCGAAGTCCGCACCGCCCTTCTGGAAGCTGACGTCTCGCTGCCCGTGGTGCGGGACTTCGTGAAGAAGGTCGAGGCCAAGGCCACCGGCGCGCAGGTGACGAAATCGATCACGCCGGGTCAGCAGGTCGTCAAGATCGTCCATGACGAGATCGTCGCGATGCTGTCGGGCGAGGATGCCGCCGACGCGCTGAAGATCGACAACCCGCCCGCGCCGATCCTGATGGTCGGCCTGCAGGGCGGCGGCAAGACCACCACCACGGCGAAACTCGCCCGCCGTCTGAAGGAGCGCGAGAAGAAGCGCGTTCTGATGGCGTCGCTCGACATTTACCGCCCGGCCGCGATGGAGCAGCTGGCGATTCTCGGCACGCAGATCGGCGTCGACACGCTGCCGATCGTGGCGGGCGAAACCGCGCTGCAGATCGCCAAACGCGCGAAGACCCAGGCCGCGATGGGCGGCTATGACGTCTACCTGCTCGATACCGCGGGCCGTCTGCATATCGACGAAACCCTGATGGGCGAGGTGCAGCAGGTCCGCGACGCCGTCTCCCCGCGCGAGACGCTGCTGGTCGTCGACGGTCTGACCGGTCAGGTCGCCGTCGAGGTGGCGCAGGAATTCGACGACAAGATCGGCATCACCGGCGTCGTGCTGACCCGGATGGACGGCGACGGCCGCGGCGGGGCGGCGCTTTCGATGCGCGCCACCACCGGCAAGCCGATTCGCTTCGTCGGCCTTGGCGAAAAGATGGACGCGCTCGAAACCTTCGAGGCGTCGCGGATCGCCGGTCGCATCCTCGGCATGGGCGACATCGTCTCGCTGGTCGAACGGGCGCAGGAAGTCTTTGAAAAGGAACAGGCCGAGCGCATGATGCGCCGGTTCCAGAAGGGCCTGTTCAACCTCAACGACATGAAATCCCAGCTCGAGCAGATGCAGAAGATGGGCGGCATGCAGGGCGTGATGAGCATGATGCCCGGCATGGGCAAGATGGCGAAACAGGCCGAGGAAGCCGGGTTCGACGACCGCACCATCCGCCGTCAGGTCGCGATGATCAATTCGATGACGAAAAAGGAACGCGCCCATCCGGAACTGCTGCAGGCCAGCCGCAAGCGCCGCATCGCTGCGGGGGCGGGCGTCGATGTGGCCGATCTGAACAAGCTTCTGAAGATGCATCGGCAGATGGCCGACACGATGAAGAAGCTCGGCGGGATGAAGGGCGGCATGCTGAAACAGGCGATGGCCGCGATGCAGGGCAAGTTCGGCGGCCTGCCCGGCAAGGACGAGATCGACCCGGCGAAGATGGAAGAAGCCGCCAAGGCGATGGCCTCGATGAAGGGTCTGCCGGGGGCGATGCCGGGGCTGGGCGGGCTGAAACTGCCGCCGGGTCTGGCGGGCCTGAACATGGGCAAGAAGAAGTAACATGGTCGCCCTTTCCCCCACGCCGGTGATCGAGACCTCGCGTCTGGTGCTGCGCGCGCCCGGCGGGCGGGATTTCGCTGCCTGGCGGAATTTCTTCCTGTCCGACCGCAGCCGCTTCATCCGCCCCGCCGCGGCCGACGAGGCCCTGGCCTGGCGGGCCTGGTCGGGGGTGATCGGCCATTGGGTGATGCGCGGCTGGGGCAGCTTCGTCGTCACCACGCATGACAGCGATGCGGCCCTTGGCATGACCGGCCCCTGGGCGCCGATCAACTGGCCGGAATATGAAATCGGCTGGACGCTCTGGTCGGAGGACCACGAGGGCAAGGGCCTGATGACCGAGGCGGCGCAGGCGACGCTTGAGCATGCCTTCCGCAGGCTGAAATGGTCGACCGCGGTCAGCTACATCGACCCCGAGAACCTGCGCTCGATCCGGCTGGCCGAACGTCTGGGCGCCGTCCTCGACCCCGAGGCGCGGCGCGTCGAGGACAAGCCCGTGCTGGTTTACCGCCACCGCAAACCGGAGGATCTGGCATGAGCGATGCCACCGCCCGCGCCGCCGAATTGCTGCGCGAACACCGCGCCTCGATCGACCGGCTGGATGCGATCATCGTCTTCACGCTGGCCGAACGGTTCAAGCGCACGCAGGCGGTGGGCAAGCTCAAGGCCGAACATGACCTGCCGCCCTCGGACCCCGCGCGCGAGGCGCAGCAGATCGACCGTCTGCAACAACTGGCGACCGAGGCCGATCTCGACCCCGAATTCGCCCGCAAATTCCTGTCTTTCGTGATTTCGGAAGTGATCCGGCATCACACGTCGTTCCAGAAATGATGGGTCCGCAAGACCCGCTCACAGCCATCTGAAGGAGAAATAGCATGGCCATGAAAATCCGTCTCGCCCGTGGCGGCTCGAAAAAACGTCCGCATTATGCGATCGTTGCCTCGGACTCGCGCATGCCGCGCGACGGCCGCTTCCTTGAAAAGCTGGGCACCTACAACCCGCTGCTGGCCAAGGACAGCGAAGACCGCGTCAAGATGAACATGGAGCGCGTGCAATACTGGCTCGCCCAGGGCGCGCAGCCGACCGACCGCGTCGCCCGCTTCCTCGAAGCCTCGGGCGCGATGCCGAAAACCGAGCGCGCCAACCTGAAAAAGGCCGAGCCGGGCGCGAAAGCCAAGAAACGCGCCGAAGAAAAGGCCGCCAAAGCCGCCAAGACCGAAGAATAATCTTCGATCTGCCGGTTTCGGGTTCCAACGCGGGCCGGGCAGCGATGTCCGGCCTGTCGTCTTCCGGAGGGATCATGTCGAAAACCGATCGTGTCTGCGTCGGCGCCATCGCCGGCGGCTTCGGCGTCAAGGGCGAGGTGCGGCTGAAAAGCTTCTGCGCCGAGCCCACCGATATCGCCGCCTATGGCCCGCTTTATTCCGAGGACGGCGCCCGCAGCTTCACCGTCAAGCTCACCCGTCCGGTCACCGGCGGTCTGGGGGCGCGGCTCTCGGGCATCGCCACCAAGGAAGAGGCCGATGCGCTGAAAGGCGCGACGCTCTGGGCGGATCGGGACCGCCTGCCGCATCTGCCCGATGACGAATTCTACCACGCCGATCTGATCGGCCTGCCGGTGCACGACACCGGCGGCGTGCTGATCGGCAAGGTCCGCGCCGTGCTGGATTTCGGCGCGGGCGACATTCTGGAAGTGCATGTGCCCGGGCGCAAGACGACGCTGATGCTGCCCTTCACCCGCGCCGTGGTGCCCACCGTCGATCTGACCGCGGGGCGCCTCATCGCCGACCCGCCCGAGGAACTGGACTGATGCAGGTCTTCCTGCATCTTGGCTTTCACAAGACCGGGACCTCCTCGGCACAGCTTTTCCTGCATGAAAACCGCGAGCTGATCTGGCCGCGGGCGGCCCTGGTCCTGCCCGGCCGGATCCGCGAGGTCGCCCATGCGGTCTTTGCGCATCACTATGACCGCGACAACGCCTCGCTGGCCGCGATCACCGCGGCGATGCGGGCGTTTCTGGGCACGATGACACTGGGGCCGAAACGACGGATCCTGATGTCGTCGGAAAACCTGCTGGGCCCGATGCCGCGGGGGCTGACGCCCGCCCCCTATCCCGATGCGGCGGCGATCCTGCGCGCGCTGATCGCGGGGTTCGACCGCTTCGACTGGCCGGTGCAGGTGACGCCCTATCTCTCCACCCGGGCCCAGGCTGCCTGGGTCGACAGCCTCTGGGCGCATCATGTCCGCAAGGATCAGCCGATCCCCTTCATCGAGGATCTGGAAAGCTTCCGCGCCCGCATGAGCCGGGTTTCGCAGGCGGAACAGCTGGATATCCTGCGCCGCGCTCTGGCGGGGGAGGGGCTGGTGACGCAGGATGTCGCGGACTTCGACGCGCTGCCCTTTGGCGCCGGGCAGCCGTTTCTCGATTTTCTGGGCCTGACGCCCGCGCAGCGCGCGGCCTTCCAGCCGGTCATGCGCCGCAACGTCGCGCCGCCGCGCACGGTGACCGAGGCGCTGTTGCAGTTGAACCGGCAAGGCCTGGGCGAGGCGGAGCTGGCCGCGGCGAAACGGGCGCTTCTGGCCGAGGCTGGCCTTGAGCAAACAAGCGAAAAGGACGAGGCATGAGCGATCCGGAAGACATCCCGCCGCCGCCGCGCAAGGGCGCGCTGAAGCTGACGACGGCGGCGCTGATCGAGGCCGAGACGCCCGAGGCCGCCCCCGCGCGCTCGCACGGGCGGCGGCAGGTGGTGACCGCGCTTTCGGGCAGGGTGACGCCGCGCGATCTGATGGCCGAGGTCGATGCGATCGCGGGCGTCTGGACGGCGAAGATCGTGACGCTGTTTCCCGAGGCTTTTCCGGGCGTTCTGGGGCTGAGCCTGACCGGCAAGGCGCAGGACGCCGGGCTGTGGCGGCTCGAAACCATCGATCTGCGGCCCTTTGGTCTCGGCAAGCATCGCAATGTCGATGACACGCCCGCGGGCGGCGGCGCCGGGATGGTCTTGCGCGCCGATGTGGTGGCGGCGGCGCTGGATCATGCGGCGGCGGGCACGCCCGCGGACCGCGCGCATTGGCCGGTGCTTTACATGTCGCCGCGCGGCAAGCCCTTTACCCAATCCGACGCGCGGCGGCTGGCCGCGGCGCAGGGGGTGACGATCCTGTGCGGGCGGTTCGAGGGGGTGGATGAGCGGGTGCTGGAAGCCTATGGCGTCGAGGAGGTCTCGATCGGGGATTTCGTGCTGACCGGCGGCGAAATCGCGGCGCAGGTGGTGATCGACGCCACGGTGCGGCTGCGCGACGGGGTCCTGGGCAATGCGGAAAGCGCGACCGAGGAAAGCCATTCGAACGGGCTTCTGGAGCATCCGCAATACACCCGCCCCGCGGACTGGCAGGGCCGGGCCATCCCCGAGGTGCTGATGTCGGGCAATCACAAGAAGATCGCCGAATGGCGCCGGGCACAGAGCGAGGCTTTGACGCGGGACCGGCGGCCGGATCTGTGGGAGAAGCTCGGCAAGTGATTTCGCCTCGGCTCCGCCGAGGCGACCCGGGGGGGGGGGGGGGGGGGGGGGGGGGGGGGGGGGGGGGGGGGGGGGGGGGGGGGGGGGGGGGGGGGGGGGGG
>NZ_SWJZ01000045.1 GCF_005144475.1 Rhodobacter capsulatus
ACCCCCGGGGTTTTGGGCCGGGGGGGGGCCGGGGTCTTGGGGCCCCCCCCCCCGGGGGTTCGGGGGGGGGGGGGGGGGGGGCGCTGCCCCCCTCGGCCTGCGGCCTCTCCCCCCGGGATATTTGTCCCAAGGTGAAAGCCGGGGTCTTTTCAGAGCTTCGGCGCGTTCACGCCAAGCTGCGCGCACAGCGCCGCAAAGGGCGTCTCGAGCCCGGCCCAATCCGCCGCCCGCGCCGCGAAAAGCGTGGCCTGGCTTTGGTGGATCAGCCCGTCCGACAGGATCTTCAGGTGGTTGGCGCGCAGCGTTTCCCCCGAAGAGGTGATATCGGCCACCGCCTCGGCGGTGAGGTTCTTCACCGTGCCCTCGGTCGCGCCCTGACTGTCGACCGATTGCCAGTCGGCCACGCCCTCGCGCGCCAGAAACTCGCGCAGCAGGCGATGATATTTCGTCGCGATCCGCAGCCGGTGACCATGCGCGGCCCGGAAGGCATGCGCCGCGGCATCGAGGTCTTCGAGCGTGTCGACATCGGCCCAGCAGGCGGGCACGGCGATGATCAGATCGGCATGGCCAAAGCCCATCGGCGCCAGATCCGCGACCTGGGTTTCCCAATCGGCCAGTTTCTCGCGCACCAGATCCGAGCCGGTGACGCCCAGATGGATCCGCCCCGCGGCCAGCTCCCGCGGGATTTCACCGGCGGAAAGCAGAACCAGTTCAACGGCTTCCGCCCCCTCGACCGCGCCCGCATATTCGCGGTCCGACCCCGTGCGTTTGAGCGTGAGACCGCGCGCCGCGAACCAGTCGAAGCACTGCTCCATCAGCCGCCCCTTGGACGGCACACCGAGTTTGATCGCGCTCATGCGAGCCCCCCGAGATCTGCGACAAGGCCCGGACGGATCACGCCGCCCACCGCCGGGATCTCGCGCCCGCCGCCCAGAACCCGGGTCAGCGCGTCATAGCGCCCGCCCGAGGCGATCGGCGGAAAGCCCGGATCGGCGGTCTCGAAGCTGAAGACGAAGCCGTCGTAATATTCCATCGTGGCGCGGCCGTGGCTGGCCTCGAAGACGAGCCGAGTCAGGTCGATGCCGCGCGCATCCAGCTCCGCAAGCCGCCGTTCCAGCCGGGTGATGGCCGGGGCCAGCGCCGCGATGCCCAGATCGGTGAGCTGCGCCGGCGCCCGGTCGGCGGTGCAGCGCAGCGCAAAAAGCGCATCGAGCCGGGCGACATCCTCGGCCGCGATCGGCGCGGTTTCGGCATCGGCCTGCAGCACGGCAATGCGGGCGGCCATTTCCTCGGGCGCGCGCAGGCCGATCCAGGGGGCGTCGGGCGTCGCCCCCGAAAGCAGCGCGGCGCGGCTGTCGGGAACGGGCACAAGACCGGCATAGCGCTCCATCAGCCGATGAAAGCGCTTCGGGCGCCAGATGTGACGGGCCAGCGCGGCCTTGCGCGCGGGCAGGGTGTCGAGCCCCTCGACCGCCGCACGCAACAGGCCGATATCCCCGATGGTGGCAGAAAGATCGAGCGGTTTCAGAAGCTTGGCGAAAAGCGCGAAAACCTCGGCATCGGCGGCCTCGGGGTCTTCGCGGTCAAAGATCTCGTAGCCGGCCTGAAAATACTCGGCCACCCGGGCGGTGCCGCGATGATCCTGCTTGCGGAAGACCTCGCCCATATAGGCGTAACGGGCGGGTTCCGCCCCCTCGGCCATATGCGCCTGCACCACGGGCACGGTGAAATCGGGGCGAGCCATCATCTCGCCGCGCAGGGGGTCGGCGGTGACATAGGCGCGGGCCCGAATGTCTTCGCCGTAAAGATCGAGCAAAGCCTCGGCCGGTTGCAGGATGTCGGGGGTGACTTCCACTGCCCCCGCAGCCTCGAAAGCGGCCAGAAGCCGCTGCCCGACGGATCGCGCCTCGGCCTTCGACGCCATCACTTCACCCCGTAGCGCGCAAGAACCTCTTGCACTTTTGCAACCATTTCCCCAGTCGAAACCTCGAATTGCGCCGGTTGCGCTTTCCATTCTTCAACACTGGCCGAGGCGGCGATCTTCGCGCCCAGGATCAGGTCCTTGATCTGCACGACACCGCGGGCGGCCTCGTCGGCGCCCTGGATGATCGCCACCGGGCTTTCGCGCTTGTCGGCATATTTGAGCTGGTTGCCGAAGTTTTTCGGGTTGCCGAGATAAACCTCGGCACGGATCCCCGCCCGGCGCAGCGTCGCGGCCATGGCGAGATAGTCGCCCATCCGGTCGCGATCCATCACGGTGACGACGACCGGACCTTGCGCCGCACCACCGATCCGCCCCTTGGCGCGCAGCGCGGCCAAGAGCCGGTCGACGCCGATCGAAACGCCGGTCGCGGGGACCTCTTGCCCGGTGAACCGTTTCACCAGATCATCATAGCGTCCGCCACCCGCGACCGAGCCGAAGCTGCGTTTGCGCCCCTTTTCATCCAGGATTTCAAAGGTCAGTTCGGCTTCAAACACCGGCCCGGTGTAATAGCCAAGGCCGCGCACGACCGAGGGGTCAATCACGATCCGGTCCGGGCCATAGCCTTGCCCGTCCAGGATTTGCGCAATGAATTCAAGTTCATCGACACCCGCCGCGCCGAGAGCCGAGCCCGAAACCAGCTCGCGCAGACGCGCGACCGTGGCGGCGCCGCTGTCGCGTTTGGCCTCCATGAAGCCCATCACCACATCGGCCTGAGCATCAGAAAGCCCGGCGCCCTTGGTGAAATCGCCCGACTCGTCGAGCCGCCCTTTGCCCATCAGCGCGCGCACGCCCGCCTCGCCGAACTTGTCGAATTTGTCGATGGCGCGCAGCACGATGCCGCGTTCCTCGGCGAAGCGATCCGGGTCGGAGGGGTCAAGCACCCCCGCCACTTCCATCACGCCGTTCAGCACCTTGCGGTTGTTGACCCGCACCATATAATCGCCGCGCGGAATGCCCACCGCTTCCAAGGCGTCCGAAAGCATGCCGCAGATCTCGGCATCGGCGGCAACCGAGGCCGCCCCCACCGTATCCGCATCACATTGATAGAATTGACGAAACCGCCCCGGACCGGGCTTTTCGTTGCGCCAGACCGGGCCCATCGTGTAGCGCCGATAGGGGCTGGGCAGGTCGTTCCTGAACTGCGCGGCAACACGGGCGAGCGGCGCCGTCATGTCATAGCGCAGCGCGAGCCAATCGCCGCCCTCGTCCTGCCAGGCAAAGACGCCTTCGTTCGGGCGGTCGACATCGGGCAGGAACTTGCCCAGCGCCTCGACCGTTTCCACGGCCGAAGTTTCCAGCGGATCAAACCCATGCGCGCGGTAGACCTCGGCGATGGTCGACAGCATCGCGGCCCTCTCGGTCACCTCGGCGCCGAAATAGTCGCGGAACCCCTTGGGCGTCTCGGCCTTCGGACGGCGCGGTTTCTTCTCGCTGGACATGGTCTTGCACCCGATCGTTTCTCGGGCGAGGGTGTAGCGGATGGGGGCCATCGCGGCAAGCACGAGAGGGCAAATGAGCGACAGGATCGAGCGCGCCGAAGAAGAACTGGCGCATCTGCGCAAGACCGTGGACGAGTTGAGCGACGTTCTGACGGCGCAAGGCCGCGATATCGCGCGGATGTCGCGGCTTTTGGGGCTGTTGATGGAGCGCGAGGCCGAGCGCGAATTTGCCGCAGGCGGGGGAATTCCGCTGGCGGATCAGAAGCCGCCGCATTGGTGAGCGGGCTCAGACCTCCTCCACCTGCACGACGCCGCGCAGGCTGCGCAGCGCGCCCTTGACCTGCGGGTTCACCGGCAGCTCGCGTCCGGCGGTGATCTGGTAGCGGCGACGCTTTTCCGGGTCGAAGACGGAAAAGGTCACTTGTCCGCGCGATTTCACCCGCCCTTCGGCGGCAATACGTTCGAAAAGTGCAGCCACCGAGGATACCGCCTCGGGCGTTTCAAGGTGGATCAGCAGCCCCGATCCGGCCCCGGCATCGCTGGCCACGGTGTCGATCGGCGCCGCATTCTGGCACAGCATCTTCACCGTCTCGCCCTCGACATCGACCTTGACCGTCAGCACCACCGCCAACCCGGGTTCCAGATGCGCGCGGCAGGCTTCGAGCGTGTCGGAAAAGACCGTGACCTCATAGGGGCCGGTGGGGTCCGAAAGCGACACGAAGGCAAAGCGGTTGCCCTTGGCCGATTTGCGTTCTGACCGCGCCGCCACCTGCCCGGCGATCTTGCCGATGAAGGGCCCCTGCCCCAGCGCCTTGGCCGTGACATCGGCCAAAGTCAGCACCTTTTTCCGTTTCAACGCAGGCAGATAGTCATCGAGCGGATGGCCCGAGAGATAAAAGCCGATCGCCTTGTGCTCCTCGGCCAGACGCTCGCCCGGCAGCCAATCGTCGGTGTCGGCCAGCCGCGGCGGCGGCAGATCGTCGCCCGCCTCGCCAAACAGCGACACCTGCGCCGAGGCTTTCGCCTCGGTCACCGCCGCGGACCAGGCCATCAGCGATTCGAGGCTCTCGAACACCCGTTTCCGGTTCGGATCAAGCTTGTCGAAGGCCCCTGCCCGCGCCAGCATCTCCAGCGGCCGCTTGCCGATCCGCTTCAGATCACAGCGCCGCGCAAACTCGACCAGATCGCGGAAGGGCTTGTCCTCACGGGCTTTTTCGATCAGCCGCATGGCCTCGACGCCGACATTCTTCAACGCGCCCAGCGCATAGACCAGCTTCTGATCGACGACGTCAAAGGTGGCGAGCGAGCGGTTCACGCAAGGCGGAACGACCTCGATCCCCAAGCCCCGCCGCGCCTCGGCGGTGTAAATGGCGAGCTTGTCGGTCAGATGGATATCGCAGTTCATCACGCCCGCCATGAATTCGACGGGATGGTTCGCCTTCAGCCAGGCGGTCTGGTAAGACACGATCGCATAGGCGGCGGCGTGCGATTTGTTGAAGCCGTAGTTCGCGAATTTCTCCAGCAGGTCAAAGACTTCGCCCGCCTTTTTCGCCTCGATGCCATGCGTGGCCTTGGCGCCCTCGATGAATTTCGGGCGTTCCTTCGCCATTTCCTCGGCGATCTTTTTCCCCATCGCGCGACGCAAAAGGTCGGCACCGCCAAGGCTGTAGCCCCCCATGACCTGCGCGATCTGCATCACCTGTTCCTGATAAACGATGATGCCCTGCGTCTCCTTCAGGATCGGATCGATGGTCGCATGCAGCGATTCGAGCGGCCGCAGCCCGTGTTTCACCTCGCAATAGGTCGGAATGTTCTCCATCGGGCCGGGGCGATACAGCGCCACCAGCG
Source organism: Rhodobacter capsulatus (assembly GCF_005144475.1). Taxonomy (GTDB): domain Bacteria; phylum Pseudomonadota; class Alphaproteobacteria; order Rhodobacterales; family Rhodobacteraceae; genus Rhodobacter; species Rhodobacter capsulatus_C. The sequence continues at coordinate 5,272 of NZ_SWJZ01000045.1, forward strand.
CCACGATGTCCTCGATGCAGGTCGGTTTCATCCGCCGCAGCGCGTCCATCATGCCGGTGGATTCGACCTGGAACACCGCGACCGTCTTCGCCGCCGCATAAAGCTCGTAGGTCTTCGCATCGTCGATCGGGATCAGGTTGATCTCGTTCGCGGCCCCCTCGGCGGGCGTATAAAGTGTTTCCCCCAAAGGGTTTACATGCAGCGGACGGCCGGATTTCAGGATCAGGTTGACGGCGTTCTGAATCACCGTCAGCGTCTTGAGCCCCAGAAAGTCGAACTTCACCAGCCCCGCCTGTTCGACCCATTTCATGTTGAACTGGGTCGCCGGCATGTCGGACCGCGGATCCTGATAAAGCGGCACCAGCGCATCAAGCGGCCGGTCGCCGATCACCACCCCGGCGGCATGGGTCGAGGCGTTGCGCAACAGCCCCTCGATCGCCTGCGCATAATTCAGCAGCCGCGCCACCACCTCTTCGGATTTCGCCGCCTCGCGCAGGCGCGGCTCGTCGGCCAGCGCCTTTTCGATCGAGACCGGCTTCACCCCCTCGACCGGGATCATTTTCGACAATTTGTCGACATGTCCGTAAGACATCTGCAAGACGCGGCCGACGTCGCGCACGGCGGCTTTCGACAGAAGCGCACCGAAGGTGATGATCTGCCCGACCTTGTCGCGGCCGTATTTGCCCTGCACGTATTTGATCACCTCCTCGCGGCGATCCATGCAGAAGTCGATGTCGAAGTCGGGCATCGAGACCCGCTCGGGGTTCAGGAACCGCTCGAACAGCAAGCTGTAGCGCAACGGGTCAAGGTCGGTGATCGTCAGCGCATAGGCGACCAGCGAACCGGCCCCGGACCCCCGCCCCGGCCCCACCGGAATCCCCTGCGACTTGCCCCATTTGATGAAGTCGGCCACGATCAGGAAGTAGCCGGGAAACCCCATCTGCTCGATGATCGAAAGTTCGAATTTCAATCTTTCTTCGTATTCGGCCACCGGCACCGCATGCGGGATCACCGCCAGCCTTGCGCGCAGCCCCTCCCAGGCCTGACGGCGCAATTCCTCCACCTCGTCATCGGCGAAGCGCGGCAGGATCGGCTTGCGCTTGAACGCGGCAAAGGCACAGCGCTTGGCGATTTCGACCGTGTTTTCAAGCGCCTCGGGCAGATCGGCAAAGAGGGCGGCCATCTCCGCCTCGGTCTTCAGATAATGCTGCGGCGTCAGGCGGCGGCGCGGCTCGATCTGATCGACATAGGCGCCCTCGGCGATGCAGATCATCGCATCATGCGCCTCGTACATGTCGGATTTTGGAAAGTAGACGTCATTCGTCGCCACCAGCGGCAGGCCAAGGTCATAGGCCATTTCGACAAAGGGCCGCTCGGTCATCCGCTCGCCCTCGGTCAGCTGCCCGCCCTCGCCCGGATGGCGCTGCAGCTCGACATAAAGCCGGGTCGGATAGCAGGCCGCCAGCCGCTCCATCAACAGCCGCGCCTTGCCCGCCTGAGAATGCTGCAAGAGCTTGCCCACCGGCCCCTCGGCCCCGCCGCTCAAGCAGATCAGCCCCTCGGCATGGGCCTCCAGATCCTCAAGCGTCACCTGCGGCAGCTGCCCGCCCTTGTCGACGTAAAGGCACGACGAGAGCTTCATCAGGTTCATGTAACCCGCTTCGTTCTGCGCCAGCAGCACGACCGGCGCGGGCAGACGCGGCCGTTCGCCGGGCGCCGCGATCTCATAGGCGACCGAGACCTGGCAACCGACGATCGGTTGCAGCCCAGCCCCTTGCGCCAGAACGGAAAATTCCAGCGCCGCGAACATCGCATTGGTGTCGGTCACCGCAACGGCCGGCATGTTCATCGCGTCGCAAAGCTTGATCAGCTTCTTCACCGGAACCGCGCCCTCAAGCAGCGAATATTCGGTGTGCACGCGCAGGTGGATGAATCGGGGATCACGCATTGCCGCAGACTACGGGCCGCGAAGGGGCGGGGCAAGCCGCCCAATAATTGACCATGCGGTGCATTTTCCGTCCCCCGCCGCCCGAAATCCTTGCCAGAGCGTCCCCCCTGCGCAAAGCTGATTGCGGGAGAGCCCCCCGCTCTACGCCGCATCGGGCGGGGGAGGCCGGAAACCGGTATCGCGGCGGAAGACGCCATGGAAATTGCGTTTCTTCTCAATGGAGAAACCCGGCAGGTGCGGATCGGGGATCCGACGCAAAGCCTGCTGGACTGGCTGCGCGCCGAGGGGCTGACCGGCACCAAGGAGGGCTGCAACGAGGGCGATTGCGGCGCCTGCACGGTGATGGTGACCGACGCGGCGGGCAGCCGCGCGGTCAATGCCTGCCTGATGATGCTGCCGCAACTGGCGGGCAAGGCGCTGCGCACCGTCGAGGGGATCGCGGCGCCGGACGGCCGCCTGCACCCGGTGCAACAGGCGATGATCGACCATCACGGCAGCCAATGCGGCTTTTGCACCCCCGGTTTCATCGTCTCGATGGCAACGGCGCATGGCAACGGCCGCCGGGATTACGACGACCTTCTGGCGGGCAACCTCTGCCGCTGCACCGGCTACGCGCCGATCCTGCGCGCCGCCGAGGCAGCCGCCACGGAACCGCCCGCCGAGTGGCTGCAAGCCGATGCCCTTTTCACCTTGGCGGAAATATCCTCGGGGGTGCGGGGGCAGACAGCCCCCGCCTTCCTGCCGGAAACCGGGGAAGAGCTGGCAACGTGGTATCTCGCACACCCCGAGGCAACGCTGATCGCGGGCGGAACCGATGTCAGCCTGTGGGTGACGAAAGCGCTGCGCGACCTGCCCGAAGTGGCGTTTCTTAGCCATTGCAAGGACTTGACGCAGATCCGAGAGACCGCTGATGGCGTCGTGATCGGCGCGGGGGTCACTATCGCGGCCCTGCGCGCCTGGGCCGAGGGGCCGCATCCGGCGCTGGCGGATCTCTTGCGCCGCTTCGCTTCGGAACAGGTGCGGCAGGTGGCGACGATCGGGGGCAACATCGCCAACGGCTCGCCGATCGGCGACGGGCCGCCGGCGTTGATCGCGCTGGGGGCGCGTCTGACACTCCGGCGCGGCGCCGAACGCCGCACGATGCCCCTTGAGGAGTTCTTCCTCGATTACCGCAAACAGGACCGGCGGCCGGGCGAATTCGTCGAAAGCGTGACCTTGCCGACATCCGCGCCGGGGCTGCGCTGCTACAAATTGTCGAAAAGGTTCGATCAGGACATTTCTGCCGTCTGCGGATGCTTCAATCTGACCCTGAAAGGTTCGATAATTGAAACTGCGCGCGTGGCCTTTGGCGGCATGGCGGGGATCCCGAAACGGGCCGCCGCCTTCGAGGCGGCGCTGATCGGGCAGGTTTTCAGCGAGGCCACCGTCGCCGCCGCGCTGCCGCTGCTGGCGCGCGATTTCACGCCGCTTTCCGACATGCGCGCCTCGGCGGCCTATCGGATGAATGCGGCGCAGGCAATGGCGCTGCGTTATGTCCGCGCGCTTTCGGGCGAAGCCGTCGCGGTGCTGGAGGTGACACCATGAGCGTCGGCAAACCGCTGCCGCATGACTCGGCGCGGGCGCATGTGACCGGGCAAGCGCGCTATCTGGACGACCTGCCCTGCCCCGCGAACACGCTGCATCTGGCCTTTGGCCTGTCGACCGAGGCCTCGGCCGCGATCACCGCGCTTGACCTTGATCCGGTGCGGCAAAGCCCCGGTGTGGTGGCCGTCTTCACGGCAGCCGATCTGCCGCATGAAAACAATGCCTCGCCCGCGCCAAGCCCCGAGCCGGTTCTGGCCACGGGCGAAGTGCATCATGTCGGCCAGCCGATCTTTCTGGTCGCCGCCACCAGCCACCGGGCGGCGCGGATCGCCGCACGTCGGGCGCGCCTCACCTATGCGCCGCGCCCGGCGATTCTGACGCTCGATCAGGCGCTTGCGGCCGACAGCCGGTTCGAGGCCGGGCCGGTGATCTGGGCGCGCGGCGATGTCGAGACCGCCTTGGCCGGGGCGGCGCATCTGGCCGAAGGCACGTTCGAGATCGGCGGGCAGGAGCATTTCTACCTCGAAGGCCAGGCCGCGCTGGCGCTGCCCGCGGAAGGCGGGGTGGTGATCCAGTGTTCCAGCCAGCATCCGTCGGAAATCCAGCACAAGGTCGCCCATGCGCTGGGGCTGGCGTTCCACGATGTGCGGGTCGAGATGCGGCGGATGGGCGGGGGGTTCGGCGGAAAAGAAAGCCAGGGCAATCATCTGGCGATTGCCTGCGCGGTGGCGGCGATGGCGACCGGGCGGCCCTGCAAGATGCGCTACGACCGCGACGACGATATGGGGATCACCGGGAAACGGCATGATTTCCGCATCCGCTATCGGATCGGCGCCGATGCCGCGGGCAAGCTTGTGGGCGCGGATTTCGTGCATCTGGCGCGCTGCGGCTGGTCGGCCGATCTGAGCCTGCCGGTTTGCGACCGCGCGATGCTGCATGCCGATGGCTGCTATTTCGTCCCCGCGCTGCGCGTCGAAAGCCACCGGCTGCGGACGAATACGCAATCGAACACCGCCTTTCGCGGCTTTGGCGGCCCGCAAGGCGCGCTGGGCATGGAACGCGCCATCGAGCATCTGGCGCGAGTGATGGGCCGGGATCCGGCCGAGTTGCGGGCGTTGAATTTCTATGAGCCGCCGGAGACAGGGGGGCTGTCTGCCCCCCCGAGCCCCCCCGGGCGTAATGCCGCCAAGAAGAAGCAGACGACGCATTACGGCCAGGAAGTCGAGGATTGCGTCCTGACCGAGCTGGTCGCACGCCTGCAGAAATCTGCTAATTTCACCGCGCGGAAGGCCGAAATTGCCGCATGGAATAGCACAAATCGAACCTTGGCGCGTGGCATTGCGCTGTCGCCGGTGAAATTCGGGATTTCCTTCACGCTGACCCATCTCAATCAGGCGGGCGCGCTGGTGCAGATCTATACCGACGGTTCGGTGGCGCTCAACCATGGCGGCACCGAGATGGGTCAGGGCCTGCATGCGAAGATGGTGCAGGTGGCGGCGGCGGTGCTGGGGATTGATCCGGCGCAGGTGCGGATCACCGCGACCGATACCTCGAAAGTGCCCAATACCTCGGCCACCGCGGCCTCCTCGGGGGCCGACATGAACGGCATGGCGGTGAAGGACGCCTGCGAGATCCTGCGCGGGCGGCTGGCCGACTTCGTCGCCGCGCGCGAGGGCTGCACTGCGGCAGATGTGGTTTTCGAAGCCGGGCAGGTGCGGGCGAAGGGCAAGCGCTGGAGCTTTGCCGAGACCGTCGCGGCGGCCTATATGGCGCGGATTTCTCTTTCTGCAACAGGGTTTTACGCCACGCCCAAGATCTCGTGGAACCGGCTGCGCGGTCAGGGGCGGCCGTTTTTGTATTTCGCCTATGGCGCCGCGATCACCGAGGTGGTGATCGACCGGCTCACCGGCGAAAACCGCATCTTGCGCACCGATATCCTGCACGATGCCGGGGCCAGCCTGAACCCGGCGCTGGATATCGGGCAGGTCGAGGGCGGCTATGTGCAGGGCGCGGGCTGGCTGACGACCGAAGAACTGGTCTGGGATCACCGCGGGCGGCTGCTGACCCATGCGCCCTCGACCTACAAGATCCCCGCCTTTTCCGACCGGCCGCGCATCTTCAATGTCGCGCTGTGGGACCAGCCGAACCGCGAGGACACGATCTTTCGCTCCAAAGCCGTGGGCGAGCCGCCTTTCCTTTTGGGGATTTCCGCCTTTCTGGCGCTGACGGATGCCTGCGCCGCCTGCGGGCCGCATTGGCCCGACCTGCAGGCGCCCGCGACGCCCGAAGCGGTCCTGGCCGCCGTGCGCCGCGCCGAGGGGCGGGCATGAGCCTGCATCTTCAAGCCCTTGCGCAGGCGGCGGCGAAGGGGCCCTTTGTCCGGGTGCTGGTGGTCGAAACCAGGGGCTCGACCCCGCGCGAGGTCGGCGCCGAGATGCTGGTCTGGCACGATCACACGCAAGGCACGATCGGCGGCGGCACGCTGGAAGCCGAGGCCACCGCGATCGCCCGCGGCCTGCGCGCCCCCGCCCTGCGCCGCTTTCCGCTGGGCCCGGCGCTGGGGCAATGCTGCGGCGGCGCGGTGACGCTGGCCTTCGAGCCGCTGGATGCCGAGAGCCTTGCGCGGATCACCGGGCCGATCCATGCCCGGCCGTTGACCGGCTCGGAAATGCCGCTTTCGGTGCAGCGCGCGCTGAGCCGGGCGCGCAACAGCGGCGAAGCCCCGCCGCGGCTGCTCGACGGCTGGCTGATCGAGCCGCTGGCCCCCCCGGCGCAGGAGCTGTGGATCTGGGGCGCGGGCCATGTCGGGCGGGCGCTGGTCGCGACGCTGGCCCCCCTGCCCCATTGGTCGATCCGCTGGGCCGATTTCGACCGGAGCCGATTCCCCGCGACGATTCCCGAAGCCGTCACCCCGGTCATTGCCGAAAATCCCGCCGATCTGGTGCCGCTTGCCGCAGCGTCAGCACACCACCTGATCCTGACCTATTCGCATGCGCTCGACCTCGAGTTGTGCCACCGGGTTCTGCGCCACGGCTTTGCCGCCTGCGGGGTGATCGGTTCTGCGACCAAATGGTCAAGATTTCAGCACAGGCTGCGCGATCTGGGGCACGACCACGCGCAAATTTCGCGCATTGCCTGCCCGATAGGCGATCCGGCATTGGGAAAGGAGCCGCAGGCCATTGCGATTTCCGTCGCCGCCGCGCTACTGAGGGAGCGGGTCAGCCGAGCCTTGCTGGCCGTCAACACGGAAGGACAGACCGGGTGACAGGGTCGCTGCTCAAGATCGAGGGCCTGACCAAGGCCTATCCCGGGGTCGTGGCGAACGACGGGGTGGGCTTCGAGGTCGCGCCGGGCAAGGTGCATGCGCTTTTGGGCGAAAACGGCGCCGGCAAATCGACGCTGGTGAAGATGATTTACGGGCTGGTGAAGCCCGATGCCGGGCGGATGGAACTTTCGGGCCGCCCCTATGCGCCCGCCGAGCCGCGCGCCGCGCGGGCCGCGGGCGTGGCGATGGTGTTTCAGCATTTCTCGCTGTTCGAGGCGCTGAACGTCGCGGAAAACGTCGCGCTGGGCATGGAAAATCCGCCGCCGATGCGCGATCTGGCCGAGCGGATCCGCGCGATTTCCGCGGCTTACGGGCTGCCGCTTGATCCCGGGCGGATCGTTGGCGATCTGTCAGCGGGGGAACGCCAGCGGGTCGAGATCATCCGCTGTCTGTTGCAGGACCCGAAGCTTCTGATCATGGACGAGCCGACCTCGGTCCTGACGCCGCAAGAGGTGGAGATCCTGTTTCACACCCTGCGCAAGCTGGCCGCCGAGGGCACGGCGATTCTTTATATTTCTCATAAGCTTGAGGAAATCCGCAGCCTGTGCGACGGCGCGACGATCCTGCGCGGCGGCAAGGTGGTGGCCAGCTGCATCCCGCGGGAAAAATCGGCGCGCGAGCTGGCCGAGCTGATGGTGGGCGGCGAATTCGCCGCGACCGACCGGGCCGGGCGGAAAAGCGGCGCGGTGATCCTTGAAGTCGATCACCTGAACCTGCCGCCGATGACGCAATTCGGCCCGGCGCTGAAAGACGTCTGTTTCACCCTTGCGGCGGGCGAGGTGCTGGGCATCGGCGGCGTCGCGGGCAACGGGCAGGAGGAACTTCTGGCCACGCTTTCGGGCGAACGGCCCTCGGGCGCGGGCACGGTCAGCCTGCACGGGCAGGACATTTCCGACCTTGGGCCGAACGACCGCCGCCGTCTGGGGCTTCTGGCGGCGCCCGAGGAGCGGCTTGGCCATGCCGCCGTGCCGAACCTGAGCCTGATGGAAAACGCGATCCTGACGGGCACCGTGCGCAGGCCCCTGACGCGGAACGGGTTTTTGAACATGGGCGCGGCACGGCGCTTTGCCGAGGAAATCATCAAGGGCTTTGACGTCCGCACCCCCGGCCCGCAGGTGGCCGCGCGCGCGCTGTCGGGCGGCAATCTGCAGAAATTCGTCATCGGCCGCGAGGTCTTGCAGGCGCCCGAGGTTCTGGTGGTGAACCAGCCGACCTGGGGCGTCGATGCCGCCGCCGCCGCCGCGATCCGGCAATCGCTTCTGGATCTGGCCGCGAAGGGCGCGGCGGTGATCGTGATCAGCCAAGACCTTGACGAACTTATGGAAATCGCCGATCGCTTCTGCGCACTGAACGAGGGGCGGCTGTCGGAACCGCGCCCGACCGAGGGGCTGACGATGGAAGAGATCGGGCTGATGCTGGGCGGCGCCCATGGCATGCAGGAGGCGGCGCTGTGATTACGCTGATCAAACGCCCGACGCCCTCGCGGTTCTGGTCCTTCACCACGCCGGTTCTGGCGGTCATCGCGACGATGATCGCGGGCGGCGTGCTGTTCGCGATCCTCGGCAAGGATCCGGTCGCGGCGATCAAGGTGATCTTTTACGACCCGCTCTTCGGCCCGAACGCCGCCTATTTCCGCGGCCAGCTGCTGGTGAAGGCCGGGCCGCTGATCCTGATCGCGGCGGGGCTTGCCGTGGGGTTCCGCGCCGGGATCTGGAACATCGGCGCCGAGGGGCAATACATCATGGGGGCGCTGGCGGGCGCCTCGGTCGCGCTGGCGGCCTATCCTGCGGAAAGTCATTGGCTTTTCCCGGCGATGGTGGTGGCGGGCGCGCTGGGCGGCTGGATCTGGGGGATGATCCCCGCGGTGCTGAAGGTGCTTTTCGGCACCTCGGAAATCCTTGTGTCCTTGATGCTCGTCTATGTGGCGCAGAGCTTTCTGGCCTGGGCGGCCTTTGGCCCACTGAAGAACCCCGAGGGCTACGGCTTTCCGGGCTCGCGCAACCTGCAGCAATACCCTTCGGCGCATAACCCCGAGCTCATCGCGGGCACCGGCATGCATTGGGGCGTCGTCGCGGCCTTTGTCGCGGTCATCGCCACCTATGTGCTGATGAGCCGCCACATCGCGGGCTTCCGCATCCGCGTCGCGGGCGAGGCGCCGCGGGCGGCCCGGTTCGCAGGCGTGCTGCCGGCGAAGCTGGTGATGTTCTGTCTGGGGCTTTCGGGCGCACTGGCGGGGCTGGCGGGGATGTTCGAGGTGGCGGGCCCCTCGGGTCAGATCACCGACAGTTTCAACGCGGGCTATGGCTTCACCGCGATCATCGTCGCCTTTCTGGGGCGGCTGAACGCGATCGGCATCCTGCTGGCCGGGCTTTTGATGGCGCTGACCTATATCGGCGGCGACATGGCGCAGCTGATGCTGGGCCTGCCCACCGCGGCGATTCAGGTGTTCCAGGGCATGCTTTTGTTTTTCCTCTTGGGATTCGACCTGCTCACGCAGTACCGTCTGCGCCTTGGAAAGGGCTCGAAATGATCGGCGGCATCGATATCGTCACCCTGATCGCGGCGCTGATGGCGGCCTCGACGCCGGTTCTGCTGGCGGCGACGGGCGAGCTTGTGGCCGAAAAGGCGGGCGTGCTGAACCTTGGCGTCGAGGGGATGATGATCGTCGGCGCCGTCGCGGGCTTTGCCACCGCCGTCGGCACCGGCAGCCCGGTGCTGGGCTTTGCGGGCGGGGCGCTGGCGGGGGCGCTTCTGGCCAGCCTGTTCGCCGTTCTGACGCAGGTCTTCCTGTCGAACCAGACCGCCACCGGCCTTGCCCTGACGCTGTTCGGCCTCGGCCTGTCGGCCCTTGTCGGCAAGGGCTTCGAGGGCGTGCGCCCGCCCCCCACCGGCAAGATGCCCTTCGGCCCGCTGGCCGATCTGCCGGTGATCGGCCCCATCCTTTTTGGCCATGACTGGATGGTCTATGTCTCGCTCGTGCTGGTGGCCGGGGTCTGGGCGTTTCTGAAATACGCCCGCCTTGGGCTGATCCTGCGCGCGGTGGGCGAGAACCACGATGCCGCGCATGCGCTGGGCTATCGGGTCATCGCCCTGCGCTGCGCCGCGCTGGCCTTTGGCGGCGCGCTGGCGGGGCTGGGCGGGGCCTATCTGTCGCTGGTGCGCGTGCCGCAATGGACCGAGGGGATGACCGCGGGGGCGGGCTGGATCGCGCTGGCCATCGTCGTCTTCGCGTCCTGGCGGGCCGAACGCGTGCTCATTGGCGCCTATATGTTCGGCGGCATCACCGCGCTGCAGCTGCAGCTGCAGGCGGCGGGCTATGCGATCCCGGTGCATTTCCTGACGATGGCGCCCTATGTGATCACCGTGCTGGTGCTGGTGATCCTCTCTGCCACCCACCGCCACGGGGCACCGGCCGCGCCGGCGGCGCTGGGGCGGTCGTTCCACGCCTCGAGCTGAGGCCAAACCCGGGCATCCGCCCAGCACACAAGGAAGCTCAAATGGACCGCAGATCCTTCCTGAAGACCACCGCCGCCACCGCGACGCTTGCCGCCGTCGGCCTGCCGGTGGCCGCCGCCGATCCGCTGAAGATCGGCTTCATCTATGTCGGCCCGGTGGGCGACATGGGCTGGTCGTATCAGCATGACGTCGCCCGCCGCGAAATGGAAACGGCGCTGGGCGGCAAGGTCGTCACCTCCTTCATCGAGAACGTGCCCGAAGGCCCGGATGCCGAACGCGCCCTGACCCAGCTGGCGCTGGAAGGCAACCAGCTGATCTTCGCGACCTCCTTCGGTTTCATGGATGCGACGGTGAACGTGGCCGCGAAATTCCCGAACGTGAAATTCGAACACGCCACGGGCTACAAGCGGGCCGAGAACCTGGCCACCTATGACGCGCGCTTCTACGAAGGCCGCGCCGTGCAGGGCACGATCGCGGGCCGGATGACGAAGACGAACAAGATCGGCTACATCGGCTCCTTCCCGATCCCCGAGGTGATCCAGGGCATCAACGCCGCCTATATCCACGCCAAAAAGGTGAACCCGGATGTCGAGATCAAGGTGGTCTGGGCCTACACCTGGTTCGACCCGGCGAAAGAGGCCGATGCCGCCGCCGCGCTGATCGCCGAGGGCTGCGACTTCATCCTGCAGCACACCGATTCGACCGCGCCGCAGGCGAAGGCGCAGGAAGCGGGCACGGTCTTCACCTTCGGGCAGGCCTCGGACATGGAAGCCTTCAAGCCCAGCCCGCGCGTCTCCTCGACGATCGACAACTGGGCGCCCTATTACATCAAGCGCGCGCAGGCGCTGGTCGATGGCAGCTGGAAATCGGAAGGCACCTGGGGCGGCATCGGCACCGGCATGGTGGGCATCGGCGAGATCACCTCGGCCGTGCCGGCCGAAGTGAAGGCCGAGGCCGAGGCGCTGATCGCGAAGATCGCCGACGGCTCCTACCACCCGTTCACCGGCCCGCTGAAGAAACAGGACGGCTCGGACTGGCTGGCCGAGGGCAAGACCCCGGAAGATGGCGAGCTCGCCGGTCTGAACTTCTTCGTCGAAGGCATCTCGGCCGAAATGCCGAAGTGACCTGAGCCGATTTCATGCTAGGGTTGTGGGGCGGACGCTTGTCCGCCCCTTTCTTTTTCGCCGGATCCGCGGGGCCGATCTTCCCGCTTGACAGGTCGCACAATCATATTCCCATATATGCATCTGAGGGTTTCGGCCCGACAGCCAGTTCGGGGAGGGACATATGGCTCATATCGTGGTTCTGGGCGCCGGTTTGGGTGGTGCCATCATGGCGTACGAGTTGCGCGAACAGGTGCGCAAGGAGGACAAGGTCACCGTCATCACCAAGGATCCGATGTATCACTTCGTGCCCTCGAACCCCTGGGTGGCGGTGGGCTGGCGCTCGCGCAAGGAGATCACCGTCGATCTGGCGCCGACGATGGCCCGGAAGAACATCGACTTCATCCCGGTGGCGGCGAAGCGCCTGCATCCGGCCGAAAACCGGGTCGAGCTGGAAAACGGCCAGTCGGTCAGCTACGACCAGATCGTCATCGCCACCGGCCCGGAACTGGCCTTCGACGAGATCGAGGGCTTCGGCCCCGAGGGCCACACGCAGTCGATCTGCCACATCGACCATGCCGAGGAGGCGCGTCTCGCCTTTGACCGGTTTTGCGAAAACCCCGGCCCGATCCTCATCGGCGCGGCGCAGGGCGCAAGTTGCTTCGGCCCGGCTTACGAATTCACCTTCATCCTCGATACCGCGCTGCGCAAGCGCAAGATCCGCGACAAGGTGCCGATGACCTTCGTCACCTCGGAGCCCTATGTCGGGCATCTGGGGCTGGACGGGGTGGGCGACACCAAGGGCCTGCTGGAAGGCAACCTGCGCGACAAGCACATCAAATGGATGACCTCGACCCGGATCAAGCGCGTCGAGAAAGGCAAGATGGTGGTCGAGGAGGTGACCGAGGACGGCACGGTGAAGCCCGAGAAAGAGCTGCCCTTCGGCTATGCGATGATGCTGCCCGCCTTTCGCGGCATCAAGGCGCTGATGGGGATCGAGGGGCTGGTGAACCCGCGCGGCTTCGTCATCGTCGATCAGCACCAGCAGAACCCGACCTTCAAGAATGTCTTCGCGGTGGGGGTCTGCGTGGCGATCCCGCCGATCGGGCCGACGCCGGTGCCCTGCGGCGTGCCGAAGACCGGCTTCATGATCGAAAGCATGGTCACCGCCACCGCCCACAACATCGGCCGGATCGTCCGCGGCCTTGAGCCCGACGAGGTCGGCAGCTGGAACGCCGTCTGTCTGGCGGATTTCGGCGATCAGGGCATCGCCTTCGTGGCGCAGCCGCAGATCCCGCCGCGCAACGTGAACTGGTCGAGCCAGGGCAAATGGGTGCATTGGGCCAAGGAGGGCTTCGAGCGCTATTTCATGCACAAGCTGCGCCGCGGCACCTCGGAGACCTTTTACGAAAAGGCGGCGATGAAGATTCTGGGCATCGACAAGCTCAAGGCCGTGAAGAAGGGGTAACCGCCCCCGTTGCCCCGGGCGGCAGGCAGGCGCGGGACACCGCGCCTGTTTGCTTGCCGTCAGTTCGCAGGGGCCGAACTGGCAGGAGCGGAGCTGGCGGGCGCCGGTTTCGCCGTCGCGGCGGCAGTGGCGGCGGCGGCGGCCTGGGCCTTGGCGCGTTCCTCGTGGCGCCAGATCCCGAAGAATTCGAACCCGCCCAGAAGCAGGGCCACCCCGATCGCGATCAGGTAATTCTTCGAGGTGCCAAGCGGCGAGGGCGGCAGGTTCGACATGATCTTGCTCCTTTCGGGCCGGGATTTGCAGCTTTCCCAAGGATAGGGCGCCCGCAACGAAAGGACAGGGGGCGAAAGGACAGGGGGCGAAAGGGGGGCTAGGCCGCCGGATGCAGGAACCGCGCCTCGAAGGCGGCACGGGCCAGCGGCGGCGACAGAAGGAACCCCTGCCCCATGTCGCAGCCCATCGCCGCCAGCGTCGCCGCCTCGGCCTCGGTCTCGATCCCCTCGGCCAGCGTCACATAGCCGAAGCGCCGCGCCAGCCCGGTGATCGCCTCGACGATCAGCCGGGCGTTGCGGTCCGCCTCGATGCCGCGCACGAAATGCGCGTCGATCTTCAGCATCGAGACCGGCAGCCGCGCCAGATAGGCCAGACAGGAATAGCCGGTGCCGAAATCGTCGATCGCCAGCCGCAGCCCGCGCGCGCGCAGCCGCCCCAGCGCCTCGACCGCGCCCGGAACCCGGTCGGCCAGCTGATCCTCGGTCAGTTCGATCTGCAACCCGGTGCAGGCGCAGGCGCAGCCCGCACAGCCCGTCAGCGCCTCGGCCCAGTCGGGCGCGGCCAGATCGGCGGCGGTCTGGTTGATCGACATCAGCCAGTCCGCCCCCACCAGCCCGGACTTGCGCCAGCGGCACAAGGTCCGCGTCGCCTCGCCGAAGACCCAGCGATCGAGCGCCGGCATCAGCCCCGCCCGCTGCGCGACGGGCAGGAAATCGCCCGGGGGGATCAGGCCGCGGCCGGGCCGGTTCCAGCGGATCAGCGCCTCGCAGCCGCGCAGACCCCGGTCGGCCAGCGCGAAGAGCGGCTGGAACTGCAGCACCATCTCGCCGCGTTCGACCGCGCCCGCCAGAGCATTGCGCAGATCTAGCTCCCGCGCCGCCTCGACGCCCATCTGCGGCTCGTACATCATCACCGTGCGGCGGCTCATCTTGCCCGCGTACATCGCCAGATCGGCATTGCGCAACAGCGCGTCGCGGCTTTCGCCATGGGCGCCGAAACAGGCGATCCCCACCGTCGCCGCCGGGCGATACTGATGCAGCCCCGGCAGGTCGATCGGCACCGCCAGCGCCTCGAGCAGCGCCAGCGCCTGCCGCTGCGCCGCCTCGGCGCCGGTGTCGCCCAAAAGCAGCACGAATTCGTCGCCGCCGATCCGGGCGATGAAATGATCCGCCCCGGTGCCGATCCGCAGCCTTTGCGCCACCGCCGACAGCAGCATGTCGCCGGTCTCATGGCCCAGCGTGTCATTGACCGACTTGAACTGGTCGAGATCGATGAACAGCACCGCAAAGCCGCGCCCGCTGCGCGCCGCCAGCTCGATCCAGCCGTCGATCCGCTCGCCCAGCAGGGTGCGGTTCGGCAGGCCGGTCAGCAGGTCGTAATTCGCCAGCCGCAGGTTGTCCGCCTGGGCCTGCCGCAAGGGCGTCAGGTCGGAGAACATCGCCACATGGCCCAGCACCCGCCCCGAGGCATCGGCCAGACGGGTGATCCGGCTCCAGCAGATCACCGACTTGCCCTCGGAGGAGCGCAGAACCGCCTCGCCGCGCCAGATCCCCCGCGCCTGCAACTCGGCCAGCCAGGCCTCCTGCGGCCCGGCCGCCTCGGGCACGGCCCCCGGACCGGGGGCGGCCATCGCCATCAAAAGCCCCTCCAGCAGCCGCCCGACCAGCCGCGCCTGGCCAAAGCCCGCCACCTGTTCGAAAGCGGCATTGGCGCGCAGGATCCGCAGATCGGGATCGGTCAGCACGATCGCCTCCGAGGACTGGTCGAAGACCATCTCGGCCAGCTCGCGGGCCCGGACCTCCTCGGTCACGTCATGGCTGCGCGTCACGACGCCGATGACCTGGCCGAAATCGTCAAAAAGCGGCGTCTTTTCCGTGCGCAGCCGTTCCCAGCCCCCCGCGGGCGCCGCCTCGGCCTGCCGCGCGAGACCCTCGGCCGGGCGCAGCCGCGTCTGTTCCAGCGTGATCCCGCTTTGCGTCTTGCGCACCCGGGCATCCAGCTGCGCCGCGTGCAAGGCCTCGATCAGCGGCAGGAAATCCTGCGGCATCTGGCCGATCACCTCGGCCTCGCTGCGGCCGTTGGCGCGCAGGAAGGCCCGGTTCGCCAGGCTGATCCGGCCATCGGCATCGGTGACGCTGACCGGATCGGGGATGGCGTCAAGCAAAAGCCGCATCAGATCGGCGCCCGCATGCGCCATCGCGGCTTCGGGTCCGGGCTCGGGCAGCAGCAGCAGCCACCACAGGCCCGCCGTGTCGGACTGCGGCCTGCGTGCCCGCAACAGCGCGGCCCGCGCCGTCCGCGGCTGCCCGGGCGCCGGATTGAAGACCAGGGTCAGATCGCGTCCGGCCGTCGTCGGGTCGCACGCCCGCACCAGCGCCGCCGACAATCGGCTGATCTGCGGCCGCGTCAGCGCCCGATGCAGCGCCGCGCCGCCGTTCTGCTCGAAGCTCTCGCCCAGAAACCGCCGCGCCGCCTCGTTCGAATAATGCAGCCGCAGCGTCACATCGAGGCTCAGGATCGGCACCGGGGCGTCGCGCAGGAGCTTGTGCACCGCCTCCAGATCGGCCTGCTGGCGCGCGCCCTCTTCGATCAGCTGGCCCAGCGCGGCGGCCTGTTCCACGACGCCCAGACGCAGCCGGTTGAAGACCAGAAGCACCGTGTCATCAAGACCGGCCGCCGTCAGCGCCGCCGCGACCTGACGGAACTGCAGTTCGGTCAGCGTCACCAGATCGTGGCCGAAGCCCCCCGCCAGATCGGCATCGATCATTCCGGCCGAGGGCCTCATGCGCGCGGCGCCCCCCCATCCGCTTCGGGCGCATCCGGTTCGGGTCCAGCAGATCCGGCCGCGCCCTGGGCCTCGGCATGGCTGTGCCAGCGGGTGATCTCGATATGGCTGACCACGGCGCCGCCGCGGGCGCCATCGAGCGGGCGCGCATGCATCACGAACCAACGCGGCAGACCCGGCGCATCGCAGGGATATTCCATGGTGAAATGCCGCTGCTTGCCGGTCAGCACGCCGCGGATCCCCTCGACCGCGCGTTTCGCATAGGTCGAATCCACCGCCGCCTCGCCGATGTCACAGCGGCCCACATAATTCGTGCCGACCCCGGTATGGGCCAGCGCCGGATCGCCATTGTCCGCCGCAAACCGGGTCCAGGCGGCGTTCACCAGCAGAATGTCGCCATGCCCGTCGAGCACCGCCACATGTTCCGCCAGCCCGTCGATCACCGCCTGCAAAAGCTGCAGATTGCGGGTCTGGGTGATGTCGACAAAGGTCACCACCGCACCCTGCGCCGAGGAGGACGGCACCCGGTAAGGCAGCATCCGCACCAGATAATGCCGCCCGTTCAGCCCCGAGACCTCGCGCTCGGTGCGCGACTGGCCCTGCAGCGTGCGGCGCAGATCGTCGAGCAGCGCCGGATAATCCAGCCGATGCGTCAGATCGCCGAGCGGACGGCCGACATCGACATCGCGGATGCGGAACAGCTCGGCCGCATCCGGGCTGAACCGCGTCACCGTCAGCTCGCTGTCGACAAAGATCGTGCTCATCGCCATGATCTCGGTCAGGCTGTCCAGATCGGCATTCGAGCGGTTCAGCAGGTCGATCTTTTCCTGATATTCCGCATTGAGCGAGTTCAGCTCCTCGTTGACCGACTGCAATTCCTCGTTGGCGGACTGCAGCTCCTCGTTCGAGGCCATCATCTCCTCGTTCGTCGCCTGCAATTCCTCGTTCGAGGTTTCCAGCTCCTCGATCATCGCCTGCAGGCTTTCGCGGGTCATCGCCAGTTCCGCTTCCAGCATCTCGATGCGGGCGCCGACCTCGCGGTCGATGTCGATGCCGGAAATGCCGTCATCGACGCCCTCGTCGGGCTCGAAGGCAAGGATGTAAAGCCGCCCCTCGTCGCTGTCGGTGCCCTGTTTCACCGGCACGACCCGCAGCCGCAGCCGGGTCGGATCGGGGCCAAGGACGCCCTCGGCGATCGGGATCGAATCCGAGGCCGCCTCTTCGCCCAGCCGCGCCGATTTGAACAGAAGCGCCGAGGCGACGGGCAGAAGCGGCTCGACCAGCATCCGGCCGATCTCCAGCGAGGCGGCGCCTTCGCGCATCTGCATGAAGCGGCTGACCTCGCCGTAGGAATGCAGGATCTCGTGGTGGCTGTTGACCAGAAGCGCGGGCGGCGGCGCATAGCTGCGCGACAGCGTGGCAAAGCCGCGCTCGACCGCGGTGAGCGGCGCATTGTCGGCGCGCAGGCGCGGCGGGCGCGGCGTGACGTAAAGCCCGGCGCGGCGGTCGGTCAGCGGCGCGGCGCCCGGGCGCAGCGCCTGCCAGATCCGGTGCCGCGCCGACATCACGGAAAAATCGTCCTGCACCTGCACCAGCGCCTCGGAGCCGCCAAGGAACAGATAGCCCCCGGTGCGCAGCGCGTAATGCATCCGCCGCAACGCGCGTTCCTGCGCCTCGGGGCGGAAATAGATCAGCGTGTTGCGGCAGGTGACCAGATCCATCCGGGTAAAGGGCGGGTCCGACAGCAGGTTGTGGCGCGCGAAAACGATGGTCTGCCGGATCTCGGGGCGGATCGTGTATTGGCCGCCGCGGGTGGTGAAGAAACGTTCCAGGAAGGTCGTCGGCAGATCGGCGGCGATGGTCTCGGGGAAGAACCCGGCCGCCGCGGTCTCGATGTTCACCGGCTCGACATCGGTGGCAAAGATCTTCAGCGTCGGCCAGCGCCCCGCCCGCTCGAAAGCGTCAAAGAACAGCATCGCCAGCGTATAGGCTTCCTCGCCCGTCGCGCAGCCCGCCGTCCAGACCCGCAGCGTCGAGCCCACCGCGGCCTGCGCCACCAGCGGATCGATCACCTTCTCGGCCAGTTCGGCAAAGGATTCGGGATCGCGGAAGAACGAGGTGACCGGGATCAGCATTTCCCGGCGCAGGCAGGCCAGTTCGGTGCGGTCATGCGTGAGCAGCTCCAGATAGGAGGTCAGGTCCGGCACCTGCCGCACGCCCATCCGCCGCTCGATCCGGCGCTGCACCGTGCCGGGCTTGTAATCAAGGAAATTCACCTCGCCCGAGAGCGACAGGATCTCGACGATCCGGCCCAGCGCCTCGGCCGGTTCCAGCCCGTCGAACTGGCCCACGGCGATGCGGTCGTCATCCACCGCCACGCCCGTCGCGGCATCGGGACGCTCGGCCCCGGTCAGCTGCCCCAGCCGTGGCCGGCGGATCAGGTAATCGGCGATCCAGGGCCCGATCCGCTCGATGCCCAGCGCGGAATCGATGAAGCCCGTCGCGATGGCCGAACGCGGCATGCCGTCAAAGCGCGCGTCGCGCGGGTCTTGCGCGATGGCAACGCCGCCCGCCGCATGCACCGCGCCGACGCCGCGGGTGCCGTCCGAGCCGGTGCCCGACAGCACCACCGCCACGCCGCGGCTGCCATAGCCCGAGGCCATCGAGGTGAAAAACGCGTCGATCGGCAGGGACAGCACGCGGCGATCCTTCGGCGCCAGCCGCAGGTGCCGCCCCTCCAGCGTCATGATCGCCGCGGGCGGGATCAGAAACACCGTGTCGGCGGCCAGTTCCATCTCGTCCTCGACGGTGACGACGGGCATCCGGGTGTGCCGCGCCAGCAGCGAGGCCATGATCGACTTGTGGTCGGGCGACAGGTGCTGGATCACCACATAGGCCGCGCCGGTATCGGCGGGCAGCCCGTCAAACAGCCGCTCGAGCGCATCAAGCCCCCCGGCCGAGGCGCCGATGGCCACCACCGCCCGCGGCTCCGGCGCCGCCGAGACCGCGGCCCCCTCTGTGCTCTGCATCTCCGTCTCTGGCGCAGGAACGTCCGTCATGATCGCTCCTTTCCGGGCCCTGCCCTTGCGTCTTCGCCCGTCCCGCTTGCCCCAGCCTTCTGCGAAGCCCCTGCGAAACCAACGAATTTTCCCCAAATGAGAGGCCTTCGGCCCCCCGCTGTCAACGTCTTTCGATCTGGGCCGAACCGGTCCCCGCCGCCCCGGCCCGCCGCTCAACAAATCCGCGGCAACTGCTCACCCACCAGCATGTCGACGATCCTTGCCCCGCCAAAGGCCGTGCGCATCCGCACCTGTCCCGCGTGGTCTGCCACCGCCCGCCCGACGACGCAAGCCCCCGCGCCCTCGGGCCGCGCCCGCATCGCCGAGAGCGCCGCCGCCGCCTCGGCTTCGGGCACGAAAACGACCAGCCGCCCCTCGTTCGCAAGGTAAAGCGGGTCAAGCCCCAGGATCTCGCACAGCCCCACCACCTCGGGGCGCAGCGGCAACGCGGTCTCCTCGATCATGATGCCGCAACCCGCCGTCTGGGCGATTTCATTCAGCGCCGAGGCAAGCCCGCCCCGGGTCAGATCGCGGGCCCCGCGGATCCCCGGCGCGGCGGCGATCACATCGGCCATCAGATGGCCGAGCGCGGCGCAATCGCTTTCGATGTCCGATGTCAGCGCCAGATCGCCCCGCGCCGCCAGGATGGTGGCCCCGTGATCGCCCAGCACGCCATTGACGATCGCCACATCGCCCGGCCGCACCCGCGCCGCCGCGATCTCGCGCCCCGCCGGGATCACGCCAACGCCCGCGGTGGTGACGAAAACCCCGTCACAGGCGCCGCGCCCGACGACCTTGGTATCGCCGGTGACGATCCGCACCCCGGCCGCTTCCGCCTCGCGCGCCATCGTGGCGACGATCCGGCGCAACAGCGCCACCTCGGTCCCCTCCTCGATGATGAAGGCGGCCGAGAGCCACAAGGGCCGCGCACCGCCCACGGCCAGATCGTTCACCGTGCCGCAGACCGCGATCTTGCCGATGTCGCCGCCCGGAAATTCGACCGGTGTCACCACATAGCTGTCGGTGGTGAAGGCCAGTCGCGCACCGGGTTCGGCCAGCGCCGCCTCGGTCAGACGCGCCTGATCCTCCATGCCGGGCGGCCGAAAGACCGAGGTAAAGACCTCCTCGATCAGATCCCGCATCGCCTTGCCGCCGCCGCCATGCGCCAGCGTCACCCGCTCATCTCTCAACGCCATCTCATCTTGCTCCAGATTTCGCGGGGGTCCGGGGGAGATCGGATCTCCCCCAGGCGGGGGGTGCGGGGGGCGGCAGCCCCCCCCCC
>NZ_SWJZ01000046.1 GCF_005144475.1 Rhodobacter capsulatus
GGATACAGTCCACCCGCCGGAATCGCGCCGCTCAACGCTTTGAACGGAAACATCGCTCCCGGGCGACCAGTGCTTCCTTGAAATCACCACTATCCCTCCTGAATCTTCCCGTTCTCAGGATAGTGCGCCACACAGATTGAGGCAGAGCCGAATTAAGGGCAACGCGACAGCCGCTCTTTTAGCGCGCTGTATGACCCCAGGCAGTCGAACGGCCCCACGCGACGGCATCCAACCTTACCGTCCTGTCTTTCGGCAGATCAACGCGCCTTGACGCCCAGAGATGCAAGAACCCAACCGGACAAGTCCTTCAGCATCACTTGCGTGGCACTGCTGAAGCCTTCAACCACATCGATCGTATCTGTCGTGTCAACCGGGAACGCAGCATTGAATGTGCGAACGGAAATCACGGATGCATCGCTTTCCTGAACAAGCCTTGCCGTCAGGCGCACACGGATAGTGGCCCCTTTGCCGTCTGGTGCAGCTTCGGCCTGAAAGTCGGTCAGTTCGGAAATCAGCGCATAGTCGCCAGAGCCACCAAGCGGCCGCCGCCCGACGTAGCGAAAGGCATTGCTGTCCTCGATCGTGCGGACGATCAGGGTCTGGATCATCAAGGGCGTTTCCGAGGCCCATTGCCCGTCGGTCAGGTATTGCGCCTGAAGGGGGCGCGGACGGATCATGATCCGATCCGTCATCAGGGTGCCGGGGGCAGATGGAACCTCGATCACAAGCTGCCGTGTCAGACTGCTGCGCGCGACTGGCGCTTCGGGCGGTGCTTGCAGGTCATAGCTCTCCAGCGGCGTCGCCGAGCTGTTCAGCGCAGAAATCGCAGAGCAGCCAGAGAGGAAGGCAGATGCAAGCAGGACGGTCAAGGTCAGGCGGGGCATGGCAGTGCTCTTTCGTTACTGGCGGAAGGCGGGCGTATTGGTTCCGCCGATAAAGAACCGGGCTGGATCGCGCCTGATCTGGTTGGTCAACTGATCGAGGTTATTGATCAGGTCACGCATTTCCCCTGCAAGACGGGTGTATTGCGGAAGTGCGCTCGTGGTGAATTCGGTGATCGGCGCGCCAGATGCTGTCGCGGTGCGGGCCACTTCGTCAAAGGCCAGCCGCGCTGCCTCGCTTGCCGCCTTGAGATCGGCCGTCACGCCGGGGATATCGGCCGAGACCTGCGCTATGGCCTGATCAAGATTGGCAATCGTCTGGCGAAGATCAGCGGTGATGGCGGCCACTTCGGTATTGATGACCTTGTCCGCACCGTCAAATGTGCGCTCGGCGGCAGAAAGTGTGCGCTCGCCCACCTCGAGTGCCGAATTGATCGAGGTCAGTGTATCATTTGCGCGCGTGAACGTATCGGTCACCGCGGTCACGGCCAGACTGGCGTCGTCCATCAGCCCATCGACCTTGCCACTGGCATCGGTCAGGCTTTGGCTGACGTCGGCAATCGTCTGGTTGGCCGTTTCCATGGCCGACCGGATATCAGCCATCAGTGCCGGAAGGTCGGCATTGGCGGCTTCGGAAATTGGCTTCAGTGCCGTCCGGGCCTCGGCTACCAGCGCGGCGCCGTCGATGGTCACCAGAGAGTCAAAATTGACTGCGGCCTTGTTGATCGTCTCCAGCGTCGCCGTAAGGTCGGCGATCATCGCATCGGTGACCTTGATGGTGGCTTCGGCTTCGGTCAGTCGCGCGGTGGCGGCTTCGCCGGTTTTGCGGAACTCGGCGACAAGACCGCGCGCTTCGGTCCCGATCTGTTCGACCTGCACCCGCAGTTCGGCGATGCCAAGACGCACCTCGTCTGTCGTTCGGAGCAGCTCATCATTCATGTAACGTTCAGCCGAAGAAAGGGTGCTCGTAGCCTGGTCCAATGCAGCGGTTCCGCTGGCAAGCGTCGTCCCCGAATCCGCGATCAGGACATCGACGTTCTTCAGAGTGCCCTCAGCTGTCTCGAACAGGCTTTCGGCACGCCCGGTGAGGCCTTCCAGCATGCCGTTGAAGGCTGAAATGTCATCCGCAAAGGCTGCAACCGACTCCGTGACAACTGAAAAATCCTCAAGTGCCTTTGAAAGGCCTGCCGAGGCCGTTTCCGCGTTGGCCAGGATGTTATTGATGCGCTGAATGTTCTCAGCGCTGGCAAGGTTTGACAGATCCTGCATCACCCGTAGCGCTTCTTCGACCAGTTGCGGCGCATCCTCGGTCAGGCTTTGCAGCACTGAACGACCGGCTTCGATCTTGGGCACGTCGTCCGGGCTGACGTCCCGCAACAGGGGATCAGAAGGCTCTCCGGGGCTGATACCAACAAACGAGACGCCGGTCACGCCCTGCGACTCGATGGTCGCCACAGAGCTTGTGCGGATTGGAACATCGGCGGCGATTTCCAGCTGGACACGCACTGTCCCATCGCCGTTCGGCGACAGGCGGACATCAACGACCTGCCCGACAGGCAAGCCTGCAAATCGCACGTCCGAGGCCTGAGCAAGCCCGGCAACCGACGTGAATTCAACGTCATAATAGCTGAACTGACGATCAAGCTGGAACTGCGCAAACCAAAGGAAAAATCCAAGGATTCCCAAAATCCCAGCAAGCGTGAAGGCACCGATCAGAATATAGTTTGCCTTGGTTTCCACTCGCTCAATTGCCCTTCCGTTCACTTTTTTCAGCCAGTGCCGCCCGGGCGCGTGGCCCATGGAAATAATCGTGAACCCATGGGTGATCGATATTCAGCATCTCGTCCATGGTCCCGGTTACCAGGACCTTCTTTTCCGCCAGCACCGCGATCCGGTCGCAGATTGCGTGGAGTGTGTCCAGATCATGCGTCACCAGAAAGACGGTCAAACCCATCGTATCGCTAAGTTGGCGGATAAGCGTATCGAAATCAGCCGCGCCAATCGGGTCCAACCCGGCGGTAGGTTCGTCCAGAAACACGATTTCGGGGTCCAATGCCAGGGCACGCGCCAATCCGGCCCGCTTTCGCATCCCGCCTGACAGTTCCGACGGGTATTTGTCTCCGGCCAGATAGGGCAGGCCCGACATCGATATCTTGAGGTCGGCCATGGCTTGGCGCAAGGCCGGATCCAGACCTTCGACCGAGCGCATCGGCACCTCGACATTTTCTCGAACATTGAGCGACGAAAAAAGGGCTCCATCCTGAAACATCACGCCCCAGCGCCGCTCCAGCGCGGCCCGCTCGGCCTCGGTCGCCGTGCGGACATTGGTTCCCAGCACCTCGATCTCACCGGCCGCTGGCCGTTGCAATCCGGCGATGGACCGCAAGAGCACCGACTTGCCGGTTCCAGACCCACCGACAACCCCCAGGATTTCGCCTCGGTAGACATCCAGATCCAGCCCGTCATGCACCACATGACTGCCGAACTGATTGCGGATCCCACGCAGGCGGATCACCGGCTCCCGGTCCGTGGGTACAGTCATATCCCCACCTCTGCGAAAAAGATGGAAAACAACGCGTCAATCACGATGACGGAGAAGATTGCCGTCACGACTGCGGCAGAGGTCTTCTGGCCGAGAGATTCCGCGTTGTTGCCGACCTGCATGCCGGCATGGCACCCCACGATGCCGATCACGATCGCAAAGAACGGGGCCTTGATCATGCCAACCATCAGGTGAGACACGTCGGTGCCTTCGATCAGCCTCGACTGGAACATGGCGGGCGATATGCCTAGCTCCACCCAGCTCATCAACCCGCCGCCCAACAGGCCCGCTGCATTGGCAATCATGCCAAGGATCGGCAGCATCAGCAGCAGCGCCAGCACACGCGGTACGATCAGCGCAGCAGCGGGATCGATTCCCAGCGTCCGCATCGCGTCGATCTCTTCGCGCATCTTCATCGACCCGATTGCTGCGGTGAAGGCCGAAGCGGTACGGCCAGCCACGATGATCGCGGTGAGAAGGATGCCAAGTTCGCGCAAGATCGAAACAGCGATGAGATCGACGACAAAGACCTCGGCCCCGAATTGCCTGAGCTGTGTCGAGCCCTGAAACGCAAGCACCACGCCGATCAGAAATGCCATCAGGGCGACGATCGGCACGGCCTTGACGCCGACTTCCTGGCAATGATGAACAAGCGCGGTCAGGCGGAATTCGGTCGGATGGAAAAGCGACCTGCCAAGTCTTGCGAGGAATAACCCGAGAAAGCCCAGAAGCTGGGTCAGAAACGTCCAGCCTGCGGCAACAGAGCGGCCGAAATCATCCAGCCAGGCGGCCAGCGAGAACTTCCGCCTTTTCGCGGATTCTACCTTCGGCAAGGCCTTGCGGACCGTTTCGACAAGCGCAGCGGCGTGCTCGGCGGCACCGGAAATCTGCAGGGTATGCCCGGCGGACTCCGCCACCTTTCCGGTATCGGCAATCGCCCATGCGGCAGCAGTGTCAAGCCGCTCCACGCCGGAAAGATCAACGGTAAGCGGTCCTGCCGCGGCAGCCTGCATCAACGTGCCATGCAGAGAAGTCAGATCGACGAGGGAGAAATGCCCAGCAAGACGCACAAAGACCACTCCGTCGTCGCGATCTGTCGTGACCGATGCCGATCCGCTGTTCAATTCGAAGATCCCAAACAACACTTGCCGATTGTTCTTGATACTTGTCGCGCCCGCCAGAAGCCAGACGCTGGTCACATCTGCGCCCGTATTTCCGATCAAGTATGCCGCCATCGGCCTTCCGACCAGGCAGGATTGCCGATTGCCTCATCCCTTTCCCGCTTCGGTAGGCTTTCGATGGTAGGCGATGCGGTCTGGCGCATTGGACCCGCCGGTGATGACAAAACTCATCGCCTGATCAAAGGTCCAGTCGGTGAAGGTCAGTTTGTTGACGGGAACGATCTCGATATAGCCCGACGTTGGATTCGGCGAGGTCGGCACATAGACCACTGCCAGTTCCTCCTCGGTGCTTTCGTCCTTCATGATGCGGGTGACCAAACCGATGGTCTTCATTTCGGGTGAGGGAAAATCGATCAGGACGACGCGCTGGTCTCCACCTTCGTTCGCGCTTCCCGCAACGGTCAGGAACCTTTTCGTCGCCCAGTAAACCCGCTCGACGAACGGAATACGGCCAATGAACCATTCGAAGATCAGGATCATCCTCTGGCCAACGACGCGGCTGGCACCCCAGCCGAGAAGCCACAGGAACCCCAGGACGACAAGCGCCGCGACGACGGATAGCAGGCGGTCGTCCTGGAGCCATGCAGCCAGAACCGGGTGATCCGGCGCTATTCGTCGGGCAATGCCCGTGACCCACGGCAATCCGGCCCGCGCCAGTTGATTGAACAGAAGGGACAGAATGATCCAGGTAATGATCAGGGGCGCCGCCGTGATCGTGCCGATCAGGATATAGCGACCGGCCGACTTCATGCCTTTGTGTGCCTCGGGTAGTGCCATGGTCATCAGCCCTTTCCTGCTCAGTCCGCCAAACCACCAAGGTTCTTGCAAGCCCGGCCAACGTTATCCAGCAATTCACAACGGCTAGGGTAGGCAGACCAGCCGTCGCCTCCCCAATGATGAGCGTATCGACCGTCATTTGCTCACCCGGTCCACGCGATGAGGAGCCGCGCCGCGTTTCGAGCTCAGTAGCGCGTGCGCGACCGCTCACGCGACGGAAGCTCTCCGGCATGATCCAGCGCGCCCGAGGGGGCCTTGCGGCGGGCCCGGTCCGAAAGCGGGCCTTTGCCTTCGTCGGCATCCGGGTCATTCGGGTGCAAGGAGCTGCCATCTTCCATCATCGGGTTCGGCCCGTCCTCGCCTGCCTTTTTCAATGCCATCGCTTTCAGCGCCAGATCGTGCTGGGTGGGCGCGTCGCCGCCTTCGCCCTCGGCGCTGTCATCGGCCGCGCCACCGCGCGCAGCACGCTCGGCCATCGCGCGCTCCAGTGCGGCGCCCAGATAGTCATGCTTGCTGAGCGTTCCGGCATTGCCGGTGGCAGGCGTGGCCCCGGCGGGGGCGCTTTTGGCGCGGGCTTCGCGCGCCTGCCGGTCGGCAATGTCGCGCGCCCGGTTGCGGCGGCTGCGCAGGCGGCTGATCAGGTCGGAAAGCTCCCGGTCCGAGAGCTGCCCCAGCGCGGGGTGGCGGGCCATATCCGCCATCTGCAGTTCATCGGCATCAAGGGCGCGGCTCTCTTCGGCGCCGGCAGGGGGGGTGTTCTGGGTGTTGGTCATTATCGTTTCCCTTTTTTGACAAGGTCTCAGTGCAAAGCTCGCGTCAGAACCTTTCACGCCTCTCGCAGATGCATGCTCAGTCTTCGGCCTCTGCCTTGGTGGCGTGCTCGGTGCCTGGTTCATGCTCCGGCGGGCTGTAAGTTGTTGATTGCCAATGAGATTTGACCCGGCATTGTCGCCGAGATCTGACCCATCCAGTTGTTATGTTCTGCGCGTCATGTTGGGGTCAATGCCGCTGTCTCCTTTCGTTTCTTTTTCGCCGTTTCGGAACTTGCTCTGAATCGATAGCTGTCATTGCCGGTCTCCAGAATGTGGCAGCGATGGGTGAGGCGATCGAGCAAGGCGGTGGTCATCTTGGCGTCTCCGAACACGCTGGCCCATTCGCTGAAGCTCAGGTTCGTGGTGATGACGACGCTGGTGCGTTCGTAGAGTTTGCTCAGAAGGTGGAAGAGTAATGCACCGCCGGAGGCACTGAACGGCAGGTATCCCAGCTCGTCCAAGATCACCAAGTCGGTTTTGACCAGTGCCTCGGCGACCTTTCCGGCCTTGCCCTGGGCTTTTTCCTGCTCCAGCGCGTTGACCAGCTCGACCGTCGAGAAGAAGCGCACGCGCTTGCGGTGATGCTCGATGGCCTGGATGCCAAGGGCTGTGGCAACATGGCTTTTCCCAGTGCCGGGCCCTCCGATCAGGACCACATTCTCAGCAGCATCGAGGAACTCGCAACGATGGAGCTGACGGACCAGAGCTTCACGGATCTCGCTTGCGCTGAAGTCGAAGGCGGACAAGTCCTTGTAGGCCGGGAAGCGGGCGGCTTTCATGTGGTAGGCGGTCGAACGCACCTCACGCTCGGCCATTTCCGCCTTGAGAAGCTGCGACAGGATCGGCATGGCGGCTTCAAATGCGGGTGAACCTTGCTCATGCAGATCCTGCACAGCCAGCGCCATGCCCGGCATCTTCAGGCTGCGCAACATAATGATCAGCGCAGCGCCCGCGGGATCATGACGCATGACGGGTTCCTTTCCAGGTGCGCAGCCCATCATAGCGCGCGACATTGGCCTCGGGCTCCTTGCTCAAAGACAAGGCTGCAGGAGGGTTCACGTCTGGCTGGTCGGTTGGTTTGCCATCGAGCAGCCTGTGGAGCAGGTTCAGCACATGGGTTTTTGTCGGCACGCCCGCCCCTAGGGCTAATTCCACTGCGCACAGCACTGCCTGTTCATCGTGGTGCAGCACAAGGGACAGGATATCGACCATTTCTCGGTCCCCGCCGGGCTGGCGCAGCATCTTCGCCTGTAACATGCGGAAGGGTTCGGGCATTTCCACGAAGGGGGCGCCATTGCGCAGCGCCCCAGGTTTGCGCTGAACCACCGCCAGATAGTGGCGCCAGTCATAGACAACGCGCCCCGGTTGGCGGTGCGACCGGTCGATGATGCGCTCATGCGTGCAAATCACGTGCCCCTCGGCGACAACCACCAGCCGCTCGGGGTAAATGCGCAGGCTCACTGGCCGGTTCGCAAAGCTGGCGGGCACAGAATAACGGGTGCGATCAAAGTTGATCAGGCATGTCGGCGCGACGCGTTTTCTTTCCTCGACAAAGCCATCGAACATTGTGGGGAGCGCCATCAGCGCAGGCTTCTCGGCCTCCCAAACATCGGCAATGCTTCCAGACAACGTGCCATGCGCCGTCTCAGCCCACAGCAGCTTGCAGCGGTCTTCCAACCAAGCATTCAGCGCATCCAGATCTGGAAAGGCTGGCATCAGCTGCCACATGCGATGGCGCGCGTCGCGGACATTCTTCTCGACCTGTCCCTTCTCCCAGCCCGCCGCCGGATTGCAGAACTCGGGGTCAAATACATAATGGCTGGTCATCGCCGTGAACCGCGCATTCACATCGCGCTTCTTGCCTATTCCGACCTTGTCGACGGCCGTCTTCATGTTGTCGTAGATACCGCGACCGGGCACGCCTTCGAAGACGCGGAAGGCATGCCAATGGGCATCAAACAGCATCTCATGCGTTTGCAGCAGATAGGCCCGAACCAGGAAGGCGCGGCTGTGCGACAGCTTGATATGCGCGACCTGCAGCTTGATCCGTTCGCCACCGACATAGGCCCAATCTTCGCTCCAGTCGAACTGGAACGCTTCGCCCGGTGCGAACACCAGCGGCACGAAAGTTCCACGATCCGTCGTCTGATAAGCGCGCTGACGTTCGCCCTTCCATTCCCGAACGAAGGCCGCAACCCGTTCATAGGAGCCGTCATATCCCAACTTCACCAGATCGGCGTGCATCAGCTTCGCCGTCCGGCGTTCTTTGCGTGATTTGTGCTGATCCGACACCAGCCATGCTGTCAGTTGAGTGGCATATGAATCCAGCTTGCTAGGGCGATCCAGCGTCTGAAACGTAGGTTCAACAATCCCCTCCCGCAAATACTTCTTGATTGTGTTGCGCGCCATGCCTGTGCGCCGCGCAATCTCGCGAATGGGCATCTTGTCTCGCAGCGCCCATGTCCTGATAACCTTCAAAAATCCCATGTCGATCACTCCATTTGCCCCCAGCTGGTTCAAGCCGGGAACAGGTTGCACATGGGTCAAATCTCAGTGACAATTTTGGCGGTTGCCGGGTCAAATCTCAGTGGCAATCAACATTCTTGCGTCAAAGTGCGCCTGTCTTGGGGTCAGCGTTGCCGGGCCACGCCTTTCCAAGTATGTTGCTGCAATGCAGCATGGAGATGGCATGGGCAACGTCAACACTTGCAAGAAGATCAACCTGGCACTTCAGGGCGGCGGATCGCATGGCGCCTTGACCTGGGGGGTTCTGGATCGGCTTCTGGAGGACGACAGGCTTGAGATCGCCGAAATCAGTGGCACAAGTGCCGGGGCGATGAATGCCGTTGTGCTGGCGGATGGATTCGAGCGCGGCGGGCGCGAGGGCGCGCGCGCAGCCCTTGAAGGTTTCTGGCGGGCAATCAGCCAGGCGGCGCTGGCCTCGCCTTTGCAGCGCAGCCCGCTTGACCGGATGCTGGGGCGTTTCAGCCTGGATGCGTCTCCGGGCTATCTGTTCTTTGAAAGCCTGAGCCGCGTGATGTCGCCTTATCAGCTGAACCCGCTGAACCTGAATCCGCTGCGCGACCTTGTGGACCGACAGGTGGACTTCGGCAACGTGAACCGATGCAAGGCGATTTCGGTGCATGTCACCTCCACGCATGTCCGCTCCGGGCGTTCGCGCATCTTTTCGCGCGGGGACGTGACGCTGGACGCGGTGATGGCCTCGGCCTGCCTGCCGCAGATCTATCCGGCGGTTGTGATCGACGGCGAACCCTATTGGGATGGGGGTTACAGCGCCAATCCCGCGCTGATGCCGCTGGTGGTCAGCCCCGCAAGCCCCGACATCGTGATCGTCCAGATCAACCCGATCGTGCGCCACGACACCCCGACCTCGGCCCGCGAGATCATCAACCGTGTCAACGAGATCAGCTTCAATACCGCGCTGATCAAGGAGTTGCGTGCCATCGCGCTGATGCAAGAGATCGTGCGGGCCAAAGGGATCGACCTTGGCGCGGCGGGGCAGACCCATATCCACCTGATCCACACAGACGCCGAGGTGCAGGATCTGGCCGCCTCCAGCAAGATGAACGCGGAATGGTCCTATCTGAAGCTGCTTTTCGAACGCGGGCGCAGCTGGGCCGACACATGGCTGGCCGCCCATTTCGACAAGATCGGCAAGGAGTCCTCGTTCGACCTGGCGGCATTCTTCGATGACCCGCAGACCACGGCGAGCCGGGGGTTCTAGGCGATGATGGGCATCCTTGTCATCCTTCTGGCCCTCGGATGCCTGATGTTTCTCGCCTATCGCGGGCTGAGCTTGCTGTTGCTGGCTCCGGCGATGGCGATGCTGGCGGTGCTTTTGGCCGAAGGTGGCCCGTTGCTGGCCAGCTATACGCAGGTGTTCATGCAGGCCACCGGCGGCTTCATCATCCAGTATTTCCCGCTGTTCCTGCTGGGTGCGGTGTTCGGCAAACTGATGGAGGCGTCCGGCTCGGCGCAGGTTCTGGCCAATGGCATCATTCGCGGGCTGGGGCCGGCCCGGGCAATCCTTGCGGTGATCCTGTCCTGTGCGGCGATGACCTATGGCGGGGTGTCGCTGTTTGTCGTGGCCTTCGCCGTCTGGCCCATCGCATCGGCACTGTTTCGTGAGGCTGATCTCCCCAAGGTCCTGATCCCGGCGACCATTGCCCTGGGGGCGTTCACCTTTACCATGACGGCACTGCCGGGCACGCCCGCCATCCAGAACGCGATCCCGATGCCCTATTTCGGCACCACGCCCTTTGCCGCGCCGGGGTTGGGGTTGATCACTGGGGCGCTGATGCTGGGACTGGGCTGGGGCTGGCTGCAATACCGCGCGCGCGTGCTCGGTCCGGGGTATGGGGAACCGGGCCGCAACGACATCGGGCGCAGCTCCGGTGCAGCCCCCAGTCTATCGGTGGCGGCTTTGCCGCTGGTGCTTGTGCTTGCGTTGAACCTTGCCTTCACCTTCCTTGTGATCCCGGCAATGGACACCCGCTATCTGGCGCTGCCCGAATACGGCGCAACCGACGCTGGTGCGCTGCGTGGAGTGTGGTCGATCATCGCCGCTCTGACCCTGGCCTCTCTGGCGCTGGTCACCATGAACTGGCGGCGTCTGGCGACGGGACTGTCCGCGACGCTGGACGACGGCGCCAGGGATGCTTTGAAGCCGATCTTCAACACCGCAAGCCTTGTGGGCTTCGGTGCCGTGATCGCCTCGCTATCGGCCTTTGGACTGATCCGCGATTGGGTCGTGACGGTGGGCGGGGATAACCCTCTGATCTCGCTGGCGGTCGGCACCAGTCTTCTGGCCGGGATGACGGGATCGGCCTCGGGCGGCATGTCGATCGCGCTATCGACCTTGGGCGAGACCTATCTGGCCATGGGCCAGGCTGCGGGAGTTTCGCCCGACCTTCTGCACCGGGTGACCGCTGTTGCGACAGGTGGGCTGGACGCGCTGCCGCACAATGGCGCAGTGATCACCTTGCTGACGATCTGTGGCCTTACACACCGGGAAGCCTATCGGGACATCTTCATGGTCGCGGTGGCGATCCCGGTCATTGCTCTGGTCGCGCTGGTGGCTGCGGGCACGGCATTCGGCAGTTTCTGACGCGCCAGCGTCCGGACTCTCCCGGTCATGCCAGATGTCCCGGTGCCGCTGGGGCGCGCTGGCAAGAGGAACTCACAAAGCGGACTGTGATTCCCTTTTGTCAACATGTCCTGGGCGCTGCAAAGGTCGTTGCCGATGCGTCGCGTGGCCTTTATCTGAAGCCTGTGCGGCGGACGGCTCAGACGAGCCATTTGCGATTGCCCGGACCGCGTCGCAAAACTGCTGTGAAGCCCATGGGGCAACGCCAGATCGAGGGAAGAATGGCCAGGCGGCATATCGCAAATATCATTGGTCCGTTCTCCATACCCTGCCTTTTGCTCGGCCTGTTGTTTTTTGCTGCCTCCCTGACTCCCTCGCTCATCCCGCGTGGTCCGACGGTGCAAGGCATCCTTGGCGGGCTTGTCATGGCAATCGGATACTTGATCGGGCAGATCGCCGGGCTGATCTGGCGGGCTGCGGATTTCCCCGTTCTTTCAGGACGACCCGCAAAGGCGCTGACCGCGTTGCTCTCGGTCCCGCTGATCGCGTTTTTTCTCTGGGTGCTCGGATCAAGTCTGGTCTGGCAGAACGACATCCGCATGAAGATGGGAATGGGGGAGGTCGACGCGCTCAATCTCGCAACAATCCTGTTCCTTGCTTTCGCGACCTTCGCAATGGCCTACGCAGCAGGCCGCCTCATCGCTTCACTTTTCCGCCTGATCCGCTCCCGGCTTTTGCGCGTGATGCCTGCACGGCGCGCAAATGTGCTGGGTGTTGTCGTGGTCGCGGTGATCCTGCTCGTGGTAACCCGAGAGGGTATCGTGGATCATGTGGTGACGGGGCTTGATGAAAGCTACGAGAAAGCGCAGGAGTTGTTCCAGAACGCTCCGCCCCGTCCTGACGATCCGCGCATGACCGGAAGTGCGGAATCGCTGATCGATTGGGCGGCCATAGGCAGATATGGTCGGGATTTCATTACATCTGGCCCGACTGCCGATGATATCGCAGCCTTCACCGGTCGGCCTGCGCTCCATCCGATCCGGGTCTATGTCGGGCGCGCTAATGGCGAGACGCCTCAGGAAAGAGCCGAACTGGCCCTGGCCGAGTTGATCCGGCAGGGAGCGTTCGAACGCGAGGTTCTGATTGTCGCCAGCCCCACGGGCACCGGCTGGATGGATCCGGGCTCGCAGGATCCCGTCGAGTATATGCATGGGGGAAACATCGCCACGGTCGCGGCCCAGTATTCCTACCTGCAATCGCCGCTGGCGCTCATCCTTGAAACGAATACAGGCCTTGAACAGGCGACAGCTCTTCAGGAGGTGGTGCACGGGTACTGGAGTACGCTGCCCGATGACGCGCGTCCCCGCTTTTACGTCCACGGGTTGAGCCTTGGTGCCTGGTCGTCGATGCATGCTACGAACATGTTCCGCTTGCTGGACGATCCGATCAACGGCGCGTTCTGGGCCGGACCGCCGTTCCCCTCGACCCTATGGAATTATTTCCAGAACCATCGCAACCCGGGTACGCCCTGGGTCCTGCCGGATGTCGGAAACGGGTCGCTGGTCCGTTATGCCTCACACACCGCCGATGCGTCGCAGGCCGAGGCTGCGTGGGGGAGAATGCGCATCGTTTTTCTGCAATATTCCAGTGACCCGGTTGTCTTTTACGATCCGCGTTCGCTGTGGCGCGCACCGCCCTGGGTGCGGGACCCGCCAGCAGAGGACATGTCAGAGCATTTCATGTTCATGCCTGTCGTGACGCAGTTTCAGCTGGCGCTCGACCTGGCGCTGTCTTTCGGTGCCCCGACCGGCCACGGGCATGCGTATTATGCGCAGGATTACATCGGGCCATGGGTTCAGGTCACAGCGCCGACAGGGTGGTCAGAGGAGGACACCGCGCGCCTCAAGGTGCATTGCGATCTTGGTTTCAAGCAAGGATGCGTGAACGGCTTGCAATAGGGTCTGCACGGCCGGACCGCTCGGGCAGAGGCCAAGAAGACGCCGGCTTCGGGCAGGACGCCCCCGGTCTTTCGCGCCGCACTGTCCGAGTTGCCGCTTTTATCCGCTTCGATGGCCGCGGCCATTACCGGCGGCGGCCGCGCCGCGGTCCAGCGCAACCTCGCATTGATGGAAGCGCGGGGTCTGATCCGCGAGGTGACAGGACAGGGGCGATTCAGAATGTGGTGCATTGCGAACTGAAGGTTAGAGCGGGTGTTGACGGCCCAATTGGCAGTAGCGATGACCGCGAGCGCGCGGCAGGGCGCGCAGAAACTCGCCAACACTAAATGCATTTGTTGCACTTATTTCATATATGGTGGTAGAGAACAGAAACCGGAGAGGAGACCACCATGAACATGCTGGCACACCGACATCTTCCACCCACGCCGCAGGACTCAGCGATCGCGCGCGTTTCTGGCCAGGCATTGTCACGCTTCGCCCAGGCGCGCGCGCCGTTGAAGCTTCGTGTGACGGACTCCGAGCAGATGGAGCCGATCGAGCTTCCTGCGGGCGCCGTATCGCTGCTTATGGAGATCCTCGAAGCGATGGCAGCGGGGCGGGGTGTCACCATCATCCCCGAGAACGCCGAACTCTCGACCGTACAGGCCGCTGAGGTTCTGAACGTCTCGCGTCCGTTCCTGATCAAGCTGCTCGAGGATGGTGCCATACCGCATCGAAAGGTCGGCAAGCATCGCCGCGTCCGTATGGAAGACGTGATGTCCTACAAGGCCGCGATCGATACCGAGCGTGAAGCTGTGCTCGATCAACTGGCCGCCGACGCTCAAGAGCAGGACATGGGCTACCGCTCGAAATGAGCCAGTACACGGTCCTGTTCGATGCGAACGTCCTTTATCCCGCGCCGATGCGCGATGCACTGATGCAGTTGGCGGTCACAGACCTTTTCAAGGCCAAGTGGACGGCCGACATCCATCGGGAATGGATTGATGCGCTTCTGCGCAATGAACCTCATCGGGACCGCGCCGCGCTGGAGCGAACCCGCGATTTGATGGACAGGGCCACACGCGACTGTCTGATCACCGGCTACGAGGCATTGGTGCCGGCCCTGACACTGCCGGACCCTGACGACCGGCACGTTCTGGCGGCGGCAATCGTTGGGCGCTGTGACGCCATCGTAACTCAGAACCTTAAGGACTTCCCAACAGAGGCACTTGCGCCTTTCGGTATCGAGACCCAGCACCCCGACGACTTCTTCCGGAACCAACTGTCTCTCGCACCCGGTCTAGTCTGTTCTGCGCTGCGGAAAGTTCGCGCGCGCCTCAAGAATCCTCCCAAAAGCGTAGACGAGTATCTCGCGATCCTGACGCAGCAAGGGCTGGTCGCTACTGTTGCCGACCTGGAGCAATTCGCTGACCTGCTTTGACCCTAGAACTGCCCTGACTGAATACGTTCTGGCCAGAGTTGCGGCACCCGATCCCTCGTCACCGCGAAATTTCGCCTGCCAGGACTGCACGCCCGTGGACTGCGAGAGTCGCAGTGAATCTCGGGCAACCGAACTGCCGGATCACAGCGGCAATGCGCGCATCGTACGCGGCTTGTCCTATCAGCTGTCCGACCGGCTGACGGCGGGTCGGCTGCACGGATCGGCAGTGGCCATCATCATCGGTCTGATCCTGGCCTGGATCGGCGGCATGATGACCGGGGGCAGCCGCGGGCTGGCGGATGTGCCGCTGTTCACCGGGATCGGGCTGATGGGGGGCGCGATGCTGCGCGACCTGGCCATCGTCTCGACCGCTTACGGCGTCGACATGCGCGAGATCCGCAAGGCCGGCGCGGCGGGGGTCAGCGCGCTGGCCTTGGGGATCGTGGTGTCCTTCGCGGTGGGCGCGGCGATCGCGGCGGCCTTCGGCTATACCGATGCGGTCAGCATGGCGACGATCGGCGGGGGTGCGGCGACCTATATCGTGGGTCCGGTGACCGGCACCGCCTTGGGCGCCAGTTCCGAGGTCATCGCCCTGTCGGTCGCTGCGGGGCTGCTGAAGGCGGTGCTGGTGATGATCGGCACGCCGCTGGTCGCGCCGCTGATCGGGCTGAACAACCCGAAATCGGCCATGGCCTATGGCGGGCTGATGGGCACGACCAGCGGCGTGGCCGGGGGGCTGGCCGCGACCGACAAGCGGCTGGTGCCCTATGGCGCGATGACGGCGACCTTCTTCACCGGGCTGGGCTGTCTGATGGGGCCGTCGGTCCTCTATCTGGCGCTGCTGGCCGTGACGGGCTGACCGTCTCGACCGCCAGCACCACGAGGCCCAGCCCCGCGACCAAGGCCCACAGATGCCACAGGATGGGCGCGATCTCGGGCAGGGTCGCGCCCATCTGCGTGACCCGCACCAGCCCGTCGATGGCCGCCGTCGACGGGATCAGCTGCGCCAGCGCGTTGAGATGGGCCGGGATCGCCTCGACCGGCCAAGCGAAGCCCGACAGGAAGAAGAACGGCATCCCGAGCGCCAGCAGCACGACCTGCACGACCTCGCCCCGCCGGAACAGCGCCGCGACCAGCTGCGCCAGAAACCCGGCCGCCAGCAGGAAGGGCAGGCCCAGCATCATCAGCGCCCCCGGCCCGCCCAGGATCGGCAGGCCATAGAGCACCGGCAGCACGATCAGATAGACCGGCAGCAGCCCCGCCCAGATGGCCAGCCACGCCCCCGCCCGGCCCAGCAGCCGCCAGACCGGATGGCCGGGCAGCGGCCCGCGCCGGGTCGCAGCCAAGGCCAGCCCCATCATCATCGTCTGCTGCAGGATCAGCACGAAGGCCGCGGGCAGCACATAGGTCGCGTAGCCCGCCGCGGGGTTGAACAGCGGCACCTCGATCTGGTTCGCGGGGCTGACCTGGGCGGTGGCCACGGCGCGGGGCGTGCCTTGGGCGATCAGGCGCCCGGCCTCGACCTCGGCGCCCATCTGGCGCAGGGGGACGGCGGCGCCCTGCATCACGCGCTGATACATCAGGAAATAGCTGGCATCGGCATAAAGCGCGACGGGGCTCTGATCGCCGCGCAGCAGGGCGCGTTCGAACCCGTCGGGGATCAGCATGACGCCATAGGCGCGGCGTTCATGGACCAGCCGCGTGGCCTCGGCCATGTCGGGGGCGTGGTGGGTCAGGGCGACCGCCTCCGACGCGTCCACTCGCCGCGCCAGATCGGCCGATGCGGTCGAGCCGTCCTGATCGACCAGCACCACCGGCACGTCACGCAGCAGTTCGGCCCGATAGGGCAGCGGATAGATCACCGCATAAAGGATCAGCGCCAGCAGCACGATCATCCGCACCTGTTTGTCGCCCAGCACGGCGGCCAGTTCCGCCCGAAAGGCGGTGGCAAGCGCGCTCATGGCGCGGCCTCCTGACGGGCCAGGCGCGACAGCTGCGCCAGGATCAGCGCCGCCAGAACGCCCGCGATCACCGCCAGCCACAGGACCGACATGGCGGATATGTCCAGGGGCGTCGCGCGCAGCGACTGGTCGATGCGCAGCTGCACATACCAGGTGCCGGGAATGGCCGCGCCCCAGGCCTGGGCCAGGGTCGACATCGCCTCACGCTGGAAACCCAGGCCCATGAATCCGAAGGCCGGCGCGGTGATCAGCGCGATCATGCTGGCCGCCCGGCCCATGTCGCGGGTCAGCACAAAGGCCAGCGCCCCGATCATCTGCGACGCCAGCACGAACAGCACCGCGCCCAGGGCCATCAGCCACAGCGACCCGCGCAGCGGCACCGCCAGCCAGCCATACAGCGCCACATCCGACAGGCCCAGGAGCAGCAGGAAGACGACCGTATAGGGCAGGATCTTGCCCAGCATCGCGGGCAGGATGCCGCCCGCCATCCGCATCAGCACGCGCGGATGCCGCCCCGGGCCGAAATCCAGCGACACGGCATAGGCGGTCGCGGCGGCGGCGATGATCTGCAGGACCGTGGGGATCAGCGCGGCCAGCAGGAAATGCACATAATCAAAGGCCGGGTTGAACAGCGCATGGGCCTGCATCGGGATGGGCTGCAGCGCGACCATGGCCTGCACGGGCGCCTCTCCCTGACCCTGGCGCACCGACAGGCGCAGGCCCGCCAGCGCCGTGTCGATGGCATTGCGGGCGCCGCGGGCGACCAGCGATCCGGCGCTCATGTGCTGGTTGTCGTAGAAGGTGACGATCTCGGGGCGCGCGCCCCGGGTGATGTCGCGTTCCAGGTTCTGGGGCATCAGCACCGCGCCGCGCACCGCACCGGACACGATCAGCGACCGCGCCTCGGACAGGTCTGATGCGCGATGGGTCACGGTCAGTTCGGGCGCCGCGTCCAGCATCCGCGTGACCGCCCGCGACAGGTCCGACCGGTCCAGGTCGATCACCGCCACCGCCATGCCCGTGGGAATGCCTGCGCGAAAGATGCCGCCCAGGACCAGCAGCATGATCAGCGGCAGCACGATCACCAGCCCCGCCAGCGCCGGGCGGCGCGGCAGCAGGCGGATCTCGCGCGCCATGACGGCCAGCATGGCCCTAGCGGTCCAGCTGGATCAGCGCGGACATGCCGGGGCGCAGGCCCTCCAGCGGCGCGACGGGGCGGGCCCGCAGCTCAAAGCTGCGCAGGTCGAAATCGCCCGTCGCGCGGGTGGCGCGCCAGCTGGCGAACTGGCCCTGCACGTTGATCAGGGTGATCTCGGCCTCGGTCTCCGTGTCCAGCGCGGGGATGCGGATGGTCAGCCGGTCGCCCATCGCCAGCCCCGCCAGCAGGTCCTCGCGCAGGTTGAAGGTGAACCAGGCCTGGTCCAGATCGACGATGGTGAACAGCGGCGCGCCCGGGCCGACATTCTCGCCCAGCTCGATCGTGCGGCCAGAGATCTCGCCCGACATGGGCGCGAAGATCCGCAATTCGTCCAGATCGGCCTGGCGTTGGGCCAGCGCGGCCTCGGCCTGGGCGACCTGGGCCGCGGCGACCTCGCGTTCCTCGGGCGAGGCCCCGGCCCGGGCCAGGTCCAGCTGCGCCTCGGCGGCCTCGACCCGGCCTGCGGCGGCGTCGAGGTTGCGCGTCGACTGGTCCAGCGCCGCCTGCGGGCGCAGGCCCTGCTGCGACAGGCCCGTGTCGCGGCCCAGCTGCTCCTCGGCCAGGCGCAGATCGGCCTGGGCCGCGGCCAGCTCGGCCTCGCGGGCGCGGATCACCTCGGGGCGGGTGGCGCCGGCCGCGGCCTCCGAGGCGCGGGCGACCTCCAGCCCTGATGCTGCGGCGGCATGGGCGGTGACCAGCTGCGGGTTCGACAGTTCGGCCAGCAGCTGGCCGCCCTCGACCCGCTGGCCCAGATCGGCCTCGATCCGCGTGACCCGGCCCGAGGTGCGGGCCGAGACATCGACCCGCGGGGCCGCGACCTCGCCCTGGATCAGCAGGGGGCCGGGGCGCGTCGCCCACCAGACGGCACCGATGACCAGCCCGGCCAGAACGGCCAGGACCAGCAGCGGCAGAAGGGATCGGCGGGGCGCTTGGGCAGGTTTCATCGGTTCGGTCCCTGACATTCGACTGAGGGCCAGACTACGCCCGGCCCGCGCCGGGGACAATGAATAGCCCCGGGTTTTCTAGACACTTTCGTGTTTCATCACCTGCCGCCGTTCGAACTCCGCAGGCGACAGCATCCCGTTCCTCGCATGCTTGCGCTTGGGATTGTAGAACATTTCGATGTAATCGAACACATCCTGCCTTGCCTCTTCGCGTGTCCGGTAGGTTCTGCGCCTGATCCGTTCGCGCTTGAGCAGGTTGAAGAAGCTCTCGGCGACAGCGTTGTCATGGCAATTCCCGCGGCGGCTCATCGAATGCTCAAGATTGTGGCTACGCAGGAAGGCCGTCCAGTCCATGCTTGTGAACTGGCTGCCCTATCGGAGTGGATCAGCACCTTTCTCTTTGGCTTGCGACGCCAGACCGCCATGAGCAAGGCCTGCAAGACGAGATCTGTCGTTTGCCTGCTTTGCATTGACCAGCCGATCACACGCCGGGAATAGAGGTCGATGACCACCGCCAGATAGGCGAAGCCCTCTTGCGTCCGGATGTAGGTAATGTCGGTCACCCAAACCCTGTCCGCCGTCTCGACATCGAACTGCCGATCAAGGGTGTTGTCGACGATGACCGAGGGCTTGCCGCCATAGCTGCCGGGGCGGCGCTTGTAGCCGATCTGTGCCTTGATCCCTGCAATCTGGGTCAATCGGGCGACCCGGTTCGGACAGATGTTTTCGCCCTGTTCGACCAGATCATCGTGCAGCTTGCGGTAACCATAGACCTTGCCGCTCTCAGCCCAAGCTTTCTGCAGCAATTCTGTCTGGCGCTTGTCTTCGTATGCCCTCTTGCTCAGCGGTGCCTGTAGCCAAGCATAGAACCCGCTCGGTTGGATGCGCAGGCACCGGCACATGGCCCGCACCGAAAACTGCCCCCGATGCTCGGCCACGAACGCGTATCTCACTTTGCATCCCTGGCGAAATACGCGGTGGCCTTTTTTAGGATGTCACGCTCCTCGGACACCCGCGCCAGTTCCCGCTTCAGCCGCCGGATCTCAGCATCTTTATCGGCATCGCCCGAGGTCGCCTTCGCAAACTTGCGCTTCCAGGCATAGAGCGAGTGCAAACTCACCCCCAACCGTTCCGACACCTCTTTGATCGGGTAGCCCCGTTCGGTGATCTGCGCGACCGCATCACGCTTGAAATCGTCGCTGAAGTTGCCTGTGCCCATCATGGCCTCCTTGCCTCACAGTTAGCAAAGAAGGCGTCCACGAAACATGGGGCTATTCAGGACGCGGGTCGGGTTGATCTTGCGTTTGAGCGCTGCGGCCCCCTTAAATTTTGAACGCGACCAGAACTTGGCCGCTGTCAGCCCGAGCGGCAAGCCATCTGGTGTGATCGCCAGACTTGCATGCATCAGGAGCCCACAGATCGCGTGCTTCTGGTAGCGGCCTTCCTTGAGCTTGCGGCCGGTCGACACTTTCGTAAACCCGATCTTCTCCGGCGAGGCGCGTTTGAACGAAAATTCTGTGGTGTCCTGCAGGATCAGGACAGGACCGTCGGTTGCCTTGATACGCAGGGCAGAGGCGGCAAAATGGCCCTCAAGGATCTTGTCTTCACTGACATTTCCGTTGGAGAAGAAGCGGTAGGCGGCCTTAGTGTTCGACCAGTCCTGAAACGCCGTGGGCAGAGATTTGCCAGGGCGGTCCCCGAGAGCCTCACGCATTGCTCCCAGGCGCCGGTTCAACCGGGCATCGCCCAGATCGCATCCTGACGTTTCCGTTTCCACCCAACTCTGCCCCATGCCTGCACCTCGATTATTCGGTGCCACATGACGAATCATGATCGCTTGTGCTCAGGCAAGGCCAAGTGGGTGGGTGAATCAATTCGCCGCACCACTTATGGGTAACTGCAAGCCGATCAGCCTGCTGCCAATTCGCTCAACACTGGCCTGAAAAAAGATTAAGGGAAACTAGACGACTGGTCTATTAACGCCTATATCCCTTGTATGACACTGACATCCAAAGCTGAAGCCACACGGCAGAATCTTCTCGACACCGGCTACAGGCTTGTCCTGAGCAAGGGCTTTTCCGCACTCGGTCTTCAGGAAATCCTGAAGGGGTCTGGTGTGCCAAAAGGCTCGTTCTATCACTACTTCGCGTCCAAGGAGGCGTTCGGTTGCGCGCTTTTGGACGACTACGTTACAGAGTACGGCGACCGGCTTGACCAGTTGCTTGCCATTGAAGCCGAAAATGGACGTCAGCGGCTGCTACGCTACTGGCAAGCGTGGCTCGATCCAGATGCGGGAGAGACCGCAGGGCGCGGATGGGCGGAAGACTGCCTTGCCGTCAAGCTGTCGGCCGAGGTTGCCGACCTGTCTGAAGCCATGCGGATGGCCCTCAGCGATGGCATCGAACGAGTGTTGCATCGCATCACCACTCTGATCGTCGAGGCGCGGGACGATGGTTCGCTTCCACCTGGACCGGAACCAGAGGCTTTGGCGCAGGTT
This sequence comes from Rhodobacter capsulatus, assembly GCF_005144475.1. Lineage (GTDB taxonomy): Bacteria > Pseudomonadota > Alphaproteobacteria > Rhodobacterales > Rhodobacteraceae > Rhodobacter > Rhodobacter capsulatus_C. The sequence goes on from NZ_SWJZ01000046.1 coordinate 21,279, forward strand.
CTTTACCAGATGTGGCTTGGTGCCGCGCTGCTTGCCAAGCTGACCCGTAGCCACATGCCGATGCAGCGGGCCATGGTCGCCACGAAACAGCTTCTGGCTTGTCCGGCAGATCCTACTTTGCAGACGAAAGGAACGGCATAATGAAGATTTTCTACAAAACACGCGCCACGGCCATCGGTGGCCGCTCGGGCCACACGGCGCTGGATGACGGCAGCCTTGCGCTCGACCTGACGGCGCCGAACTCCGGCAAGCCGGGCGCGAACCCGGAACAGCTCTTCGCCATGGGGTATGCTGCCTGTTTTGACAGCGCATTGCACCATGTCGCCCAGGTTCGAAAACTGGCACTGAGCGGCAGCAAAACATCAGCCGAAGTCGGTATCGGCCAACTGCCGGATGGCGGGTTCAAGCTGGACATCGACATCCATGTTAAACTCTCCGGTCTGGATGAGGCCACGGCGCGCGACCTGGTCGAGGCGACGCATCAGGTCTGCCCCTATTCCAATGCGACACGTAATAACATCGATGTGCGCCTGCACGTCACCACTGTGTAATGAAACATCATGCGCGGCAACATTCACACCACGTTTGGCGAACCGGCCGACGTCCTGATCGTGTCGGACAGCGCCATCCCGCAGCCCGGTCCCGGTCAGGTACGCATCAGGACCATCCTGTCGCCGATCCACAATCACGACCTCTGGACGGTGCGTGGCAGCTATGGCTACAAGCCCGAGCTGCCTGCCATCGGCGGCTCGGAAGCGGTCGGCACCATCGACGCCCTGGGCGCGGATGTGACGGGCGTGACAGTTGGGCAGCGGGTCGCGGTCGCGGGCGTTCATGGCGCTTGGGCGGAGTATTTTGTGGCACCTGCCACCGCACTGGTTCCTGTCCCGGACGCCATTTCAGACGAAGCGGCTGCGCAGCTTATCGCCATGCCGTTCAGCGCAATCTCGTTGCTGGAATTTCTTGACGTCAAAAGCGGGGACTGGGTGATCCAGAACACCGCAAATGGCGCGGTTGGCAAGATTCTGGCAAGGTTGGCCACGGCGCGCGGTGTGCATGTCGTCAACCTTGTGCGCCGCGATGCCGGGGTCGACGAACTTTCCGCAGTTGGAATCGGCAATGCTGTCTCAACAGCGACCGAGGGCTGGCAGGACCGCGTGCGGGCGATCACCGGCGGTGCATCCATTCGCGCGGCGGTGGATTCCATCGGCGGCACGGCCAGCAAAGACCTGCTGTCGCTTCTTGGTGAAAACGGGCTGCTGGTGTCCTTCGGCACGATGAACGGGGAACCGATGCAGATCGCCTCGGGCGACCTGATCTTCAAGCAGGCTGTGGTGAAGGGATTTTGGGGCTCCAAGGTCAGCGAGGCCATGCCGACCGACACGAAAATCCGTCTGATCGGCGAGCTGCTACGCCTTGTCGCCACAGGCGAACTGGACCTGCCGGTCGAGGCGGTGTTTGCGTTTGAGCAAATCACCGATGCCGTCAAGGCCTCCCTTGCGCCGGGCAAGAAGGGCAAAGTGCTGCTGAGGCCGTGAACTGCGGTGACGCTCAGCCACCCAATTGGACAAGGTCTGACATGTCTTTCTGGTTGCTGTCGCATTTAGGCCTGTGAGCTGATGGTGCCCCACGCCAGTAACTCAGCTACCATCCTTGTCGACACTGACAAGGATGGTAGCCTGCGTTCGTGGGCAAACGCATGTCGCGTATGAGAGATGCCAGAGGCGATCATTCTGCCTGCAACGGCTAAAGACATGCAGCAGGCCCGCACCGATAACCTGACGATACATCCCGTTTTGGTCGCAACATCGGCTATGCCACTGATAAAGCCCAAGAAGACATCGAGAGCTGTCATGCGCTGCCTATGATCCGGATGCGACAGAACCGTAATAATTTCTTCGGCTTAATCGACATCGCCTGCTTCAGCTTCAGACGTTGCCATTTGTCAACATTGCCTAGGCTCCAGACTCATTGATCTTCACAGCCAGAACATGACTGTTGCGGCGAGGGCGACGGCGGATAGGAAGGTCTTGGCGGATCTGTCATAGCGGGTTGCGACCCTGCGCCAGTCTTTCAGCCGACCGAACATGATCTCGATGCGGTTGCGGCGGCGATAGCGCCGCTTGTCGTAGCGGACAGCTTTGCCGCGTGACTTCCGACCGGGGATGCAGGGGCGTATCCCCTTGTCTTTCAACGCATCTCGGAACCAGTCGGCGTCATAACCCCGGTCCGCGATCATCCACTCGGCATCAGGCAGACTGCCCAGCAGGGCGGCGGCTCCGGTATAGTCACTGACCTGGCCTGCTGTCGCGTAGCCCTGAGATGCGGCATACGAAAGTCAACGAAATCAATGGGGCTGCTTTGCCATTAAATAGGCTCTGCCTCAATCTGTGTGGCGCACTATCCTGAGAACGGGAAGATTCAGGAGGGATAGTGATGATTTCAAGGAAGCACTGGTCGCCCGGGAGCGATGTTTCCGTTCAAAGCGTTGAGCGGCGCGATTCCGGCGGGTGGACTGTATCC
>NZ_SWJZ01000047.1 GCF_005144475.1 Rhodobacter capsulatus
GACGGCGTTTCGGCCTGCTGGCGGGATTGCCAGGCGACCGGCCAGATCCGCTCCGATTTGATGGTCTTGACGAAGGTTGCCACCCTCCAGGTGTCGTGGCCGTTCCCGCGCCCGCTCATCGAGATCCGGCGGAGCAACGCGTGATCGTCGACCGAGCCGTATTGCGATCCGCGGTCGGAATGATGGACCCGCCCCGGCGCGGGGGGCGAGCCAC
>NZ_SWJZ01000048.1 GCF_005144475.1 Rhodobacter capsulatus
GGTCCGGGGGCAGCGCCCCCGGCCTCGCCTCACTTGCCCAAAGCCCAGCGCATGATCGCCTTTTGCGCATGCAGCCGGTTTTCCGCCTCGTCGAAGATCACCGAATGCGGCCCGTCCATCACGGCCGAGGTCGCCTCGTCGTTCCTGTGCGCGGGCAGGCAATGCATGAACAAGGCATCGGGTTTCGCCTTGGCCATCAGCGCCTCGTTCACCTGATAGGGGCGCAGCTGGTTGTGACGGCGTTCCTTGGCCGATTCCGGGTCATGCATGCTGACCCAGGTGTCGGTGACGACCAGATCGGCGCCCTCGACCGCCTTGGCGGGATCGCGCTCGATCGCCACATTCACGCCCTTGCCGCGGGCAAACTCGATCCAGTCCCGTTCCGGGTCGAGCGTCTGCGGCCCGGTGAAGGTCAGGTCGAAGCCGAACTGCCCCGCCGCCTGCAGGAAGGACGCGCAGACGTTGTTGCCGTCGCCCGACCAGACCACCTTGCGCCCGGCAATGGGCCCGCGGTGTTCTTCATAGGTCATGATGTCGGCCATGATCTGGCAGGGATGGGTGCGGTTCGTCAGCCCGTTGATCACCGGCACCGAGGCATATTCCGCCATTTCCAGCAGCGTCGCCTCCTCGAAGGTGCGGATCATGATCAGATCCACATAGCGCGAGAGCACCCGGGCGGTGTCGGCGATGGTCTCGCCATGGCCCAGTTGCATCTCCTTGCCCGAAAGCACCATCGTCTGCCCGCCCATCTGCCGCACGCCGACATCGAAGCTGACGCGGGTCCGGGTCGAGGGTTTTTCGAAAATCAGCGCCACCATGCAGCCCGCCAGCGGCTGATCGTCATCGAGCGCGCCTTTCGGGCGGCCCATGCGCGCGGTCTTCATCGCCCGGGCGCTGTCGATCATCGAGCGCAGATCGGCCGGGCTGGTGGTGTGGATGTCAAGAAAATGGGTCATGTCGGTTTCCTTCCCGTCAGGCCGGGGGCTCTGCCCCCGGACCCCCGGGATATTTGGGCCAAGGTGAAATCAGGCCGGTTGGTTTTCGAGCGCGGTGGCGGCGGCGTCCAGACGGCGGACGGCCTCGGCCATGTCGTCTTCGGTGATGGTCAGCGCGGGCAGAAGCCGCAGCACGTTATCCGCCGCGGGCACGGTCAGCAGGTTCTGCGCATAGGCCGCCTTGACCACATCTCCGGGCGGCAGCTTGCAGCGCAGGCCGAGCATCAGGCCCTGACCGCGCACCTCTTCGAAAAGGTCGGGATGGGCGGCGACCAGCCCTTCGAGCCGCTGGCGCAGGAAGCCCGCCTTGCGGCTGACTTCATCCAGAAAACCCGGCGCGGTGACGATCTCGATCATCTTCGCGCCGATGGCGCAGCCCAGCGGGTTGCCGCCATAGGTCGAGCCATGCGTGCCCGCGATCATCCCCGAGGCGGCGTCTTCGGTGGCCAGCACCGCGCCCAGCGGGAAGCCGCCGCCGATGCCCTTGGCCACCATCATCACGTCGGGGGCGACGCCCGCCCATTCATGCGCGAACAGTTTGCCGGTGCGGGCGACGCCGCATTGCACCTCGTCAAAGACCAGAAGCGTGCCGGTGGCATCGCAGATCTCGCGCAGGGCTTTGAGGAAGCCCTCGGGCGCGGGGCGGATGCCGCCTTCGCCCTGAATCGGTTCGATCAGGATCGCCGCCGTAGTTTCGGTGACGGCGGCTTTCACCGCGTCAAGGTCGCCCCAGGGCAGATGGACGAAGCCGGGCAGCAGCGGGCCGAAGCCCTTGACCATCTTTTCCGTGCCGACGGCGGCGATCGCGGCGGAGGAGCGGCCATGGAAGGCGCCCGAGAAGGTCAGGATCTCAGTCCGCTCCGGCTGGCCCTTTTCGTAAAAATGCTTGCGCACCATCTTCACCGCCAATTCGCAGGCCTCGGTCCCCGAATTGGTGAAGAAGACGGTATCGGCGAAGGTGTTGGCCACCAGCATGTCGGCCAGCCGTTCCTGTTCCGGGATCCGGTACAGGTTCGACACATGCCAAAGCTTGCCCGCCTGTTCGGTCAGCGTCGCGACCAGTTCGGGCGCCGCATGGCCAAGCGCATTGACCGCGATCCCGGCGCCCAGATCAAGGTATCGGCTGCCATCCGCGGTCCAAAGCCAGGAGCCCTCGCCGCGCACGAAGGCGAGGGGGGCACGGGTGTAGGTCGGCAGCACGGAAGCGATCATTTGCGGCTCCTGAAAAAGGAAGGCCAAGGCGTGCAACAGGCGCGGGGCGGCTGTCAACGGTCCGGGACCTTCGGGGGCGGTTTTGTGGAAAGGGTGTGGCGAGAAGCCACGGCAGATCGGACGTCAGGCGCGAAGGGCGCGACGTCGGGGACGGGCAAAGAGGGCGGTCCGGGTGATCATGCCTGCCCCTTAGCGCAGGGCCGGGGGCAAAGTCAAAGGAAATGACCGCTTCACGCTTTTGCGAAAGATGCGCGGCAGATACGCATCTGCCTTGGCCCCGAGGGGTCTTGCCCCTATGATCCCCGCGACTTGAGGAGGACCCCGCATGATCGTCGAGACCGGCCATTTCGCCCTGATCCTGGCCCTGTGCGTGGCGCTGGTGCAGGCGGTCATTCCCCTGGTGGGCGCGCAAAAGGGCTGGTCGGGCTGGATGGCCGTTGCCACCCCCGCGGCGCTGGCGCAGTTCGGGCTGATCGCCATCGCCTTTGCCGCGCTGACCTATGCCTTTGTGACGTCTGACTTTTCGCTGAAGCTCGTCTACGAAAACTCGCATACCGACAAGCCGATGCTGTACAAGGTCACCGGCGTCTGGGGCAACCACGAGGGCTCGATGCTGCTTTGGGTGCTGATCCTCGCCATGTTCGGCGCAGCGGCGGCGGCCTTTGGCGGTGCGCTGCCGGAGCGGCTTCGGGCGCGGGTGCTGGCGGTGCAGGGCACGATCGGGCTGGCGTTCCTTGTCTTCGTGCTCTTCACCTCGAACCCGTTCCTGCGGCTGGAGGACGCGCCCTTCAACGGCCGCGACATGAACCCGCTCTTGCAGGACCCCGGCTTGGCCTTCCATCCGCCGTTCCTTTACTTGGGCTATGTCGGGCTTTCGATGGCCTTCAGCTTCGCCGTCGCCGCGCTGATCGAGGGGCGGGTCGATGCCGCCTGGGCGCGCTGGGTCCGGCCCTGGACCTTGGCGGCCTGGATCTTCCTGACCATCGGCATCGCGCTGGGGTCGTGGTGGGCCTATTACGAACTGGGCTGGGGCGGCTTCTGGTTCTGGGACCCGGTCGAGAACGCCTCGCTGATGCCCTGGCTTCTGGCGGCGGCGCTTTTGCATTCGGCCATCGTCGTCGAAAAGCGCGAGGCGCTGAAAAGCTGGACGATCCTGCTGGCGATCATGGCCTTCGGCTTTTCGCTGATCGGGACGTTCCTGGTGCGCTCGGGCGTGATTTCCTCGGTGCACAGTTTCGCCAACGACCCCGAGCGCGGGGTGTTCATCCTGTTCATCCTGGCCTTCTTCACCGGCGGCGCGCTGACGCTTTATGCGGCGCGGGCCTCGGACATGCAGGCGAAGGGGCTGTTTGCCATGGTCAGCCGCGAATCGGCGCTGGTGGTGAACAACGTGCTTCTGGCGGTGGCGGCGCTGGTCGTGTTCACCGGCACGGTCTGGCCGCTGATCGCGGAGCTGTTCTGGGATCGCAAGCTCTCGGTGGGGGCGCCGTTCTTTGAAAAGGCCTTCACGCCGTTCATGATCGGGCTGGCGGTGCTTCTGCCGCTGGGCGCGATGATGCCGTGGAAACGCGCAAGCCTGGGCAAGCTGGTGCGGCCGCTGGTTCCGGCGCTTGTGTTGACGCTGGCCGTGCTGGCGCTGGTCTGGGTGATGGCGACGGGGCGGCCGATGCTGGCGCTCGGCGCGGCGGGGCTGGGCGCCTGGATCGTCTTTGGCGCCCTGGCCGAGCTGTGGCAACGCGCCGGCCGGACGCCGGGGCGGATCTTGCGGCTGCCGCGCGCGGACTGGGGCAAGGCTTTCGCGCATGGCGGGCTTGGGATCGTCTTTGCGGGCGTGGGCCTGCTGATGGCCGGGCAGATCGAGGATATCCGGGTGGCGAAGGCGGGCGAGAGTTTCCCCGTCGGCGGCTACACGATCACGCTGGTGTCCGTCGAGGACGTGCCGGGGCCGAACTTCACCGCCAAGACCGCGACGATGGAGGTGCGGCAGGGCGACAAGCTGGTGGCGGTGCTGCATCCCGAAAAGCGCATCTATCCGGTGCAGGCGATGCCGACGACCGAGGCCGATATCGACAACGGCTTCTGGCGCGACGTCTATCTGGTGATCGGCGACCCGCAGGAGGGCGGCGGCTGGGCGGTGCGGACCTATATCAAGCCCTTCGCGAACTGGATCTGGGCGGGCTGTCTTCTGATGGCCTTCGGCGGCGGTCTGAGCCTGTCCGACCGGCGCTATCGCAGCGCCGCGGGGGCGCGGCGGGCGGTGGCGGGCACGGCTGTTGCGGCGGAGTGAATGATGCTGAAACGACTTCTGCTGTTGCTGGTTCTGGCCACCCCCGTTCATGCGGTGCAGCCCGACGAAGTTCTGTCGGATCCGGGACTTGAATCCCGGGCACGGCAGATTTCGCAGGTGCTGCGCTGCCCGGTCTGTCAGGGCGAGAACATCGACGAATCGAATGCCGGGGTGTCGCGCGATCTGCGGCTTGCGGTGCGCGAGCGGCTGGTGGCGGGCGATACCGACGCGCAGGTGATCGACTACGTCAAGGACCGCTTCGGGGAATATGTGCTGTTCGAGCCAGAGCACAGCGGCGCCAATCTGATCCTTTACTGGATCGGGCCCGCGGTGCTGGTGGTGGCTTTGGGCGGGATCTTCCTGTGGCTGCGCGGGCGGCGGCGCGACGAGGATCTGGCGCCGGTGCTTTCGGCCGAGGAAGAGGCGCGGCTGAAAGACCTGCTGAAGGAGTAGGGATTTCGCCCGGGGCTTGCGCCCCGGGCGACCCGGGGGGGGGGGGGGGGGGGGGGGGGGGGGGGGGGGGGGGGGGGGGGGGGGGGGGGGGGGGGGGGGGGGGGGGGGGGG
>NZ_SWJZ01000049.1 GCF_005144475.1 Rhodobacter capsulatus
TCCGGAGAGTCTTCCGGAAGCGGTGGCCATTCTGCGCGGCCTGATCGAGAGGATTGTGATGATCCCTCAGCCGGACCAACCTGGCGGGCATTTGATTGAGATTTTTGGGGAGCTTCGGTCGATTTTATCGTTTTGCGACGGGGGCTTGGGGGATCCTGCGCCGGGAAAGCAAAAAGCCCCGCGGTTCGGCGAGGCGTAAGGCATTGATCTAGCTAGATGATTTTGGTTGCGGGGGCAGGATTTGAACCTGCGGCCTTCAGGTTATGAGCCACATGACCTTAGGATTGACGGTGATAGCCACAGGATTTTCTATCGTTATTTGTCAGTATGTTGCGCGAACTCACCCACATCATGAGACTTCCGCAGATTGCCGATTTTTGCGCTCTGGTGTAGCACCAGCGTAGCACCGCTGTTTTTTTTGGCGGCGACACCTGACGGTCGGATGGGCGGGATGGCAAGCGAGACATTGAACTTCACCAAGGCGGCCCTGGCGAAGCTGCCGCCTGCGCCGAAGGGCGCGAAGCTTTACTATTACGACGAGCGGGAAGCCGGGCTTGTGCTGGCGGTGACCGCGGGCGGGGCGAAGTCGTTTTACCTTTACAAGCGGATCGAGGGGCGCCCGGAACGGCTGCTTTTGGGGCGGTTTCCCGATCTGTCGATCGAGAATGCCCGCAAGGCCGCACAAGAAGCCAAGGGGCAGATTGCCCAGGGCATCAACCCGCAGAAGGAACGCCGCGCGGTGCGCGATGAAATGACCTTCGGGGCGCTCTTTGGCGAATATCTGGAAAAATATTCCAAGGTGCACAAGCGCTCCTGGGCCTATGACGAGCGGGAAGTGAACAAGTTCCTGTCGCATTGGTTCAAGCGCAAGATATCGAGCCTCGACAAGGCTGAGGTCGAGCGGCTGCATGCGCGGATCGGCAAGGAAAACGGCCCCTATCAGGCCAACCGGCTTTTGGAACGCATTCGCTCGATCTTCAACAAGGCGATTGATTGGGGCTGGGCCGGGGTCAATCCGGCAGTGGGGATCCAGAAATTCCGCGAGAAAAGCCGTGACCGCTTCCTTCAGCCCGACGAGCTGCCGCGCTTTTTCGAGGCTTTGTCACATGAACCCAATGAGGCGGCGCGGGACTTCTTTTTGCTGTCGCTGCTGACGGGGGCGCGCAAGTCGAACACGCTGGCGATGCGGTGGAAGGATATCAACTTCACCACGGAAACCTGGCGGATCGAGGAAACCAAGAACGCCGATCCGCTGACGGTGCACCTGCCGCGGCAGGCGGTGGATCTGCTGAAGGCGCGCAAGCTGGCTTCGGACAGCCCCTGGGTGTTTCCGGCGGACAGCGCCTCGGGGCATCTGGCGGACCCGAAGAAGGCCTGGGCGCGGATTTTGAAGGAAGCCGGGATCGAAAACCTGCGGATTCACGACCTGCGGCGGACGCTGGGCAGCTATCAGGCCGCGACCGGGGCGAATGGTTACATCATCGGCAAGTCGCTGGGGCATCGCAGCCAGCAAAGCACGGCGATTTATGCGCGGTTGAACCTCGACCCGGTGCGGGCCTCGGTGAACAAGGCGACGGAAGCGATGTTCGGTTACATGGCGGCGGGACGGGGCGAGGAATGACGCTGAAGACCTTCAGTTTCCGCGCGACGCTTGCGGGGCATGGCTATGACCTCGACGCCTTCCCCTTTGATGACGCCTATCTCGACAGGCTGTTGGGCTATCTGGGCCGTGACCGGGCCGAAGTCGATCTGAACGCCTTTGCGCGCGATCACTTCAATCTGCTCTTTGGCTTTTTGCAGGCGCGCAAGATCGAGGAACGCTTGCCCAGTATCACGGAAGAAACGCGGGCCTTGTCGAAGGCACAGGAGGCGGCCTTTGCGCTGACGCAAGCGCTGCGCGCGGTGCGCGACACCGGCGAAGCGGGCCAGCGGCTGATTGAGGAGAGCGGCGCGCTGCCCGATCCGCGTTTTGAACAGGACGGTGTGCGCCTGAGCGATCTGATGCGGAGCGCGCAGGACCAAAGCCTTTATGTGCCGCTGCAGGCATTGCTCTTTGATCTGCGGGTGGCGCTGCAGCGGGCCAAGATCGAAAAGCCGCGGGCGCTGCCGACGCGCCTTGACGGGATGGGCGCCAGCGCCAAGGTCCAAGATGCGCAGCGCGTGCGGGTGGCGGCGCAAGACGACGACCCCGAGAGGCGCTATCGGACGCGGCTGGCGCGTCACGGTCTGGTGGCAAATTCGGCGCTGGCGCATTTTGCGGCGCAGCTTTGGGACATGTGGCCGAAATATTCCGCCCGGCCTTTTACCGAGGGACGGTATGAGGGCAAGGGGATTGGCAACAACTCCGCCACGCTCGACTTTGCCGAAACCTGTCTGAAGGCGTTCGGCGCAGATTACCGGCGCAGCCTGATTGCGCAAAAGCTGCGCGATGCGCGGGAAGTGCTGCCGCAGGAGGCGGGTCAATCGGAAACTGTCGTGATTTCCATGCGTGAAATCGGGGGCTGAAAACCACGACCGGAACGATTGGAAAGTAATCGAGGCGACGGGCAATTTCCGGCTGTGACACAGCAACACCGGAGATTGTTCCAATGACCTCGCCCTTTCCGCAAATTCTGATGACGCCCGAACAGGTGGCCGAATGCCTTGGCGTTTCGGTGGAAACCCTGAATGTCTGGCGCTGCACCAAGCGCTACAACCTGCCCTATGTGAAAGCGGGCCGCCTGGTGCGGTATCGCCGCACCGATGTCGAGGCCTTCGTGGCGTCGCGGCTGCACGGGGGCAAATGATGTATCATTATCGCCCGCAGGTCAGCTTTGCCGAGATCAACCGCGCGTGCCTGGCGCAGTACCCTGCCCTTCTGGCGCGTTGGCTGCCCGATGGTCGGCTGTGCGGGCGGGAATGGGTGGCGTTGAACCCGACGCGGCCCGACCGGCACCGCGGCTCCTTTTGCATCAATGTCGATTGCGGCGTCTGGGCGGATTTTGCGACCGGCGACAAGGGCCGCGATCCGGTCAGCCTTTACGCCTATCTGCATTACCTGAGCATGGGCGAGGCGGCGCGCAGCCTGGCGAAAGACCTGGGGCTGAACTGATGGCCGAGGATCTGACGCGGGCACTTGTGCACCCGAAAGCGGGAAAGGCTGCGCACAGCCATGTTTATCGCGATGCGACCGGGGGGGCGGTGCTGATCGCCCATCGCTATGACCCGCCCGGGCGGCGGAAGTTCTTTCTGCCCTTCGATGTGGTGCGGGGCGAATGGAAAGCGCCGGAGTTCCGCCCGCTTTACAATCTCGACCGGATCCTGGCGGCGCCTGCGGAACTTGTTGTTTTTGTCGAGGGCGAGAAATGCGCCGATGCGCTTGGCGCCCTGGGCTTTCTGGCAACGACGAGCTTTGGCGGCGCCAAGGCCTTGTCGAAGACCGACCTTGCCGCGCTGGCGGGGCGCCGCGTGGTGATCTGGCCCGATCACGACGCGCCGGGGCGTGCCTATGCAGCACAAGCCGAGGCAGCCTTGACCGCGCTTGGGTGTCGCGTTGCGGTCTTGCGGATTGATCCGGCCTTTGTCGGCGCGATGCTGGATCAACCGGCCCCTGCCGCGCTGGAACCCGGTTGGGATGCGGCGGATGCGGTGGCGCAGGGCCTCACATTCCGTCAGTTGCAGCGGATTTTGGACGGCTATTTTAGCGACGAAGACGCCAAATTTAGCGTAGCCGATACTAAAATTAGCCCTCGCGGCGATAAAATGAGCGCTGAAACCGCTAAAATCAGCGCCAATTCCGCTAATTCCGCTGAATTTACACCGGACCCGCTAAATTCCGCGGATTACCTCGACCTCTGGCACAGCCCCGACCGCGAGGCCTTCGCCTCGGTCTGCGTCAACGGGCATATTGAGCATTGGCCGATTGCCTCGCGCAGCTTCCGCGATCTGCTGTCTTATCGTCATCGCCAGGAACACGGCAAAATGCTGTCCGCCGCGGCGCTGGAGGATCACTGCCGCGCGCTGACCGGCGAAGCGCTCTTTGATGGCGCCTGTCACCGCAACTTCCTGCGCATCGGCGAGGCGGGGCGCTGTCTTTATCTCAACCTTGGGGACGCCGGTTGGCGCGGCGTGGCGATTGATGCGCAGGGCTGGCAGGTGATCGCGCGGCCCCCGGTGCGGTTCTTGCGGGCGCGCTCGATGGCGGCGCTGCCGGTGCCGGTCCGCCAGCCGCAGGGCATCGCCGCGCTGCGCCCGTTCCTGAACCTGGGCAGCGAAGACGACTTTCGCATGTTGGTGGCCTGGCTTCTGGGCTGTTTCCATCCGCGCGGCCCCTACCCCATCCTGATCCTGACCGGCGAACAGGGCAGCGCGAAAAGCACGACGGCGAAGGTGCTGCGCAGCCTGATCGACCCCGCGAACCCGATGGCGCGGAGCGCGCCGCAGTCAGAACAGGATCTGGTGATTGCGGCGAAGCACAACCACGTCCTGGCCTTTGACAACCTCTCGGGCGTCAAGCCGGTGCTGGCGGATGCTTTGTGCCGCATCGCGACCGGGGGCGGCTTTGGCACGCGCAAGCTGCAATCGGACAGCGACGAGGTGCTGTTCACCGCGACCCGGCCCATTTTGTTGAACGGCATCCCGGATCTGGCCAGCCGCCCGGATCTGGCCGACCGGGCGATTGTGGTGCATCTGCCGGTGATCGAAGCAGGCGCGCGGCAGTTCGAGGCCGAGTTCTGGAAGGGTTTTGAGCGCGCCGCCCCGGGGATTCTGGCCGCCCTTCTCGACGCCACCAGTTGCGCGCTGTCGCGCATCGGCGCCGTGAGCCTGGCGGAACGCCCGCGGATGGCGGACTTCGCGAAATGGATCACCGCCGCAGAGCCCGCGCTTGGCTGGGAGGACGGCAGCTTCTTGCGGATCTATCGCGCCAACCGGGCGAACACGGAAAGCGCCGCCATCGAGGGCAACCCCCTGGCCGAGGCGGTGCTGACGATGATGCAGGATCACCCGTCCTGGCGCGGCACGGCGACCGAGCTTCTGAAGCTGCTGCGGCAACGCTTCCCGTTGCTGTCGGAGGACAGTGACCTGCCCCGGCAACCCAACCACCTCACCAGCACGCTGCGCCGCGTCTCGCCTTTGCTGCGCCGTCGCGGCGTGAAGACCGGCTTCGACCGCGAGGGCAAGCTGGGGCTGCGGGTGATCACGCTGGATCTGGTGCAATGATCGTCAGCCATCGTCAGATCGTCAGCCAAAGGCCAAGCACGGAGCGCCGCGCGGCTGACGATGCTGACGATGCTGACGATGCTGACGATGCTGACGATGCTGACGATGAATTACCGCCTAGAATATGGGCAATAGCTTAGAAAGCGTATCATTCAACATCAATTGAAAGTGCCCCATTTCCGCTGAATGCCGTTGACCATTCCGCGATGTTGCCCCCCATCAACACGGCGGTTGGGCCATCAAAGCGTGATCTGAAGTCTATAAATTCAGCGGCAACGAACTCCTTAAAATGCTCATACTGCTGCTTATACGCAAACCTGCGCACGACCTTCGGCCGACTGAAATAGAATTTCTGACGCCCTCCCTCACTTGCGCGCGCATTGTGTTCAACCTGATAGATCGCTCCTACGCACCAATCCTCAACGACGGTGCAGGCATAACCGATCAAATGACCGAACTGGTCGATCTCCCCGTCGAACTCGCCATCGAAACGCAAAGCCCCTGATGCTACCAGTGTCGCGGCAATGTACATGTCCGAAACACATCTTTGGAAACCAGAATGGCTAATCTGGATATCTTTCATTCTTTGAGGCCCAAGTAAATTGGCAAGATGAATTCCGACATCCGCATGCTGCTTGAACCAATCACCCGCGATAGAAACTTTATTCATCTCTCCGCCGAAAACTTTGCCTTGCTCCAGATGCACTTCAAAGCGCAATCTTTGGCTTCGCCCCCAAGACAAAATACACATAAGTCCAATTTTTTGGCTAAAGTTTCCCAACTCATCTAAGTCCAGCGAAAACTTAATTTTCTGATCACTCTGACCAAACGAGGTCAAGATGTCGATGCAACCTGCATCTATACGAATCTTGAAATTCGGGTCATTTGGAGATATTAGCCTAGGAATTCTACCATTTGCCTGAATCTCGAATTCAGGCCCATCCTCTGAAATTATTTTTAGCGTTACCGGCTTGGGCTCACAGGAAATTGAAATCCTTCCTTCTTTGAAGGATTGATCGGGAATCGCAACGTCCAACCCAAAACGCTGATCAAAGACTTGAAAATCTATAAAAGGTAGATCTTCGCGCAATCCCAATTCATGCAAAACTATTTCTTCAATCGAGGCCGATGAAGGAATCGAAAACGTGCCATTATGGGAAAATTCCTCATAACCTACGGTCTGCACAAGCTTCAGCTTTTCGTTGGAGTATATTCCGCCCCCGTGCTTTTGGACCACGTCAAACATCCAGTCGCTGGGAAGATCTCCGATCCGATCGGCATCGGAAAACGTGAGGGGCAGGCATATATGATGAAGCTCCTTATCCGAGCCGCTCACAGAAATCTCTCGTGCGCGCCGAAGTATCCGCTCGATATCGTCCCGCCAGAAATGTCGTCCGTATAGCGTCGGAGCGTCGTCATCCCGCTGATGATGAAATAAAAACACAAAGGTAGGATTAGGGGATTTTGCAGCCTTTATCGCATTGCTGAGCTTAATTCGCGTCCTCGGCTTCTTGCCGGTAGTTGTTTTGATCTGAGCGAAGCACTGAATCAGATGAGTATTGAGATCTGCGGGGAGCGCCCGCGAATGCGGTGGGGTCAAATCAATAACATGATCCCATCCATGTTCATCATCTGCTGCCTTGTTAACGACCGCATCAACCATAGCGGAGGATTTCTGACACAGTTCAGAGAAAAGCGCTTCTCCGTAGCGACCCTGCCTGGATGTATTTTGACCTATCATAATATTTTCCGAAGTTGATCAGGCTTAGACATCGGGAACACACCGGCAACTAGTCGCCTCGCCATTGCACTTGAATCTTCCGCGACACCATCAAGTCTATTGGTTCGAATGGTGTCAATGCAAATGCACCTCCCTGCTCTCGGAACCAGCTTACTGTGCATTGAGCGGTCAACCATGGGGCCAGCGAACAGCGGCAATCTTAGGTTTTTACGGATGCAATGCCGCCCCTCTCAGTGTAAGCGTCCGGTCAGGGCGACTTTGACCTATCCAGGGGTTTGATCCATGTCAGCGTGACGATGCTCGCGGCCATTGCGATCATTA
>NZ_SWJZ01000004.1 GCF_005144475.1 Rhodobacter capsulatus
GATCGACCGCTGGTCAATACGCTGATCGTCGATCACATCAACCCGCGCAATTCGTGGGGGTTCAAGTGGAGCCGCGCCTATCGCAATCCGCCGCATGCCTTCGTGGTCAAATTCAAGGACGCGGGCAACGACTTCAAGGAAACCGAGCGCGTCGTCCGCTGGCCCGGCTACGAGGGCGAGATCACCCTGACCGAGCGCCTGAACCTGCCCGGCAAGGTCCATGCGGCCGAGGTCTGGCGCGAGGCGCGGCGGCGCCAGCTGGAGACGATCCATCGCCCCGACACCTACGAGGTCACCCAGGACGGCGCCGTGCGCACCGCCACCCGGGGCGACGCCATCGCGCTCAGCCATGACGTGCTCAGCCGCGTGCAGCTCGCCGCCCGGGTCAAGTCGGTGGAGGGCGCGGCGGTCGAGATTGATGACGTCTTCGCGATGACCGCGGGCGAGACCTACGCCGTGCGGTTCCGCTTCTTCGAGGCCGAGGATGACACGGTTGGCATCTCGGTCGTGCGCCCCGTCAGGACTCTGCCGGGCGAGACGCAGATCCTGACGCTGACCGGGTCCGGTCCGATGCCGATCGTCGGTGATCTCGTGCATGTCGGCCCGGCCCGCGTCGAGAGCTACACCCAGATCGTGACGCGGATCGAGGCGACGCAGGACATGTGCGCGATCGTGCGCACGGTCGATGCCGCGCCGCAGATTGACACGATCCTGGCGGCCACGCCTATCCCCGCCTGGTCGAGCCGCGTCGGGGACGAGATCGACGACGCCCTGCTGCAGCCCTCGGCCCCGCGGTTTGTGGCGCTGACCTCTGGCCTTGCCGCGACGGGCCTGGCCGCCAGGATCAGCTATGCGGTCGCGCCTGGCACCGGGGCCGTGCCGACGATCGAGATCGGTCTGGATCACCGGATTTCCGGCGCCGAGAGCTGGAGCAGCACCACGATTCCGGTGGCCAATGGCGGCGGGGCTCTCGACAGCTACACGCCCGGGCAGTCGGTCGATCTGCGCGCCCGCGGCATCGGGGCGACGGGCGTCGCGGGGCCATGGTCTGCGACGATCACAATCGTGGTCGGGTCGGCCGACGCGGCACTGCCCGCCGCGCTTGATGCGGCCTCGATCTCGATTACGACGCTGCTGGGCGGGGCCCGGATCCAGTTCGCCACCGGCGATGACACGGCGACGGCACGGGTGCAGATCTACCGCTCGATCACCAGTCTGCTGGACCGCGAGACCGATGCCGTAGGGGCGCCGATCGCAGTCGAGCCCGGGCAGACTTATGCCACGACGCTCGGTGACACGACCCGCACCGACCTGATCGTCGGCGGCGGGCTGGAGGCGGCGGGCTCCTGGACACTGGACGCCGGGTGGACGATCTCGGGCGGTGTCGCCACCCATGCCGCGGGGACGACCGGCCGGATCTCGCAGGCGGTCGCGCTGACCGGCGGCAAATATTACCGGATCAGCTACGACGTGGTCTCGATCTCCGGATCGGCCGTTCAGGCGGCTCTGATCGGCGCGACGCTGCGCCCCGGCACCTCGGTCGCCACGACAGGGCCGAAGCGGGACCGGATCCAGGCGGTCAGCGGCGGCACCGGCATCGCGATCAGCGCCGAGGCCGGTGCCGCCGCGACGATCGACACCGTCCGCGCCTACCTCGAAACAGACGCCTGCCTGGAGCAGGGCCCCCATCACATCTGGATCGAGCCGCAGAACGCCGCAGGCGTCC
>NZ_SWJZ01000050.1 GCF_005144475.1 Rhodobacter capsulatus
CGGCTGGCCCGGGCGGCGCTGGCGCTGCCGCCGGGGCTGGGCGCGGTGCGGGTGCTGAACGACGGCCCGCCCGCGGCCGGGATCGCCGCGCTGATCGCGGCGCTTCAGCCCGACAGCGCATGAGCCGCCAGCAGATGAAACCGTCCCGTCTCATCCTCGCCAAACAGGCACAGCCGATCAAGCCAGCGCGGCTGTGCCAGATGCGGCGCGAAGAAATCCTGCGCCAGCGGCGCCAGCCGGTCGAGCGTTTCGGCGTCAAGATCGCCGGTCAGCGACATGTGAAAGCGGAATTCCTCGAAAACAAAGGGATAGCCGTAGGTGGCGAGCAGCTCGCGCTGTCGCGCGCTGAGATGCTCGGGGCGGCGGCGGGCGGTTTCCGCCGCGCTCAACGGCGCGCGGAAGGGCTCGAACCGGGTCACGATCTCGGCGGCGAGGCGGGTCAGCGCCGCGGGCTGGGGCTGCGGGCAGAGCGCGAGGAACCGGCCAAGCCGCGTCACCGCAAGGCCGGGCAGGGGCGCCGGGGCAAGCCGGGCGGCGGTCTCTGCGAGCGCGGCGTGCAGCGCCCCGGGCGTGGTTCCGGCGGCCAGCCGGAACGGCGCTTTCAGCGTGGCATGAAAGCCGTAGGCGCGCGGCGCCGCGGTGGCCGCGGCAAGCCCGGCGATGGCGGGCTGACCGACCGGGCGGCCGGTCGCGGCATCCCGGCCCAGCCAGCCCGACCCGGCCTGCCACAATCCCGCATCGGCGGGGGCGAAATAGAGTGCATGGCGTTTGATCATCATGGCCCCCCTGTCGCACCGAAGCGTCACCGCAATGTGACAATCGCCTGCCAAACCCCTGTTTGCAAACAAAACCCCCGGAGAAACGGATGACCGAGACGATTTTGGCCAATGCCATGCTTGTGCTGCCCGAGGGCGTGATGCCCGGGCATCTGGTGCTGCGCGACGGGCTGATCGCCGAGATCGGCGCGGGGCGCGCGGTGCCGAAAGGCGCGCTCGATTGCGACGGCGATCTGCTGGCGCCGGGGCTGATCGAGCTGCACACCGACAATCTGGAGCGCCATATCGAGCCGCGTCCGAAAGTGGCCTGGCCGCATGCCGATGCGATCATCGCCCATGATGCGGAACTGTGTTCGGTGGGCATCACCACGGTTTTCGACGCGCTGCGGGTGGGCTCGATCGGGGCGTCGGGGGGGCGTTCGGACTACCGCGAATATGCGCGCGCGCTGGCCGACGAGATCTTGCAGATGCGGGCGCGGGACGGGGTCCGGATCTCGCATTACCTGCATCTGCGCGCCGAGATCTGTTCGGAAACGCTGCTCGACGAGCTGGCGAAATTCGGCCCCGAAGATCGGGTGGGCATCGTCAGCCTGATGGATCACACCCCCGGCGCGCGGCAGTTTCGCGACCTCTCGAAGCTGCGCGATTATGTGCGCAAGAAACACGGGCTGAGCGAGGCGGAGTTTCTGACCCATGTCGAGCAGGAAAAGGCGCTGAAGGCGCGGCACGGCGCGGCGCATGAGGCGGGGGCGGTGGCCGCCGCGCGCCGTCTGGGCGCGGCGCTGGCCAGCCATGACGACACCACGCCCGAGCATGTCGCCGTCTCGCACGGCCATGGGGTGCGGTTTGCCGAGTTTCCGACCACCTTCGAGGCGGCGCAGGCCTGTCGCGATCATGGCATCGCGGTGATGATGGGGGCGCCGAACCTGATCCGCGGCGGCTCGCATTCGGGCAATGTCGCGGCGCAGGCGCTGGCCGAGGCGGATCTGCTGGACATCCTGTCGTCGGATTACGTGCCGGGGGCGCTTTTGTCGGCGGCGCTGCTTCTGGGCGACATCTGGGGGGATGTGGCGCGCGGGCTCTCCACGGTGACGGCGGCGCCGGCGCAGGCGGTGGGGCTGGCCGATCGCGGCCGGATCGCGCCGGGGCTGCGCGCCGATCTGATCCGGGCGCATCGGGTGGAGCGCACGGCGGCGCTGCGCGGGGTCTGGGTGCGCGGGCGCCGCGTCGGTTGAGAAAACGGGCGCCCCTTGGGGCGCCCGCTGCCTGTTCTGGCGCGGAGCGGCCTATTCCAGCTCGATCAGCAGGTCTTTCGCGTCGATCTGGCTGCCCGGGGTGACATGCAGCGCCTTCACCGTGGCCTCGCGCTCGGCATGCAGGCCGGTTTCCATCTTCATCGCCTCGATCGTCAGCATCAGATCGCCCGGACGCAGCTTTTGCCCCACGGTCACCGCCACCGCGGCGATCGAGCCCGGCATCGGCGCGCCGACATGGCCCGCATTCGCCGGATCGGCCTTCGGTTTCGCCTTGGTCGCGGCCTTGACCTGCCGGTTCGGCACCCGCACCGCGCGGGGCTGGCCGTTCAGTTCAAAGAACACCTTGGCATCGCCGGTCTCGTCGGTCTCGCCCACGGTCTGCAGCCGGATTTCCAGCGTCTTGCCGGGGTCGATCTCGGCGGTGATTTCCGAGCCGGGCGCCATGCCGTAGAAAAAGACCGGGGTGGGCAGGGTCCGCACCGGGCCATAGCTCCGATGCCGCCCCATGTAATCGAGGAAGACCTTGGGATACATCAGATAGCCCGCCAGATCCTCGTCATCGACGGCGCGGCCCTCCATGTCCGCCGAGAGCTTCGCCCGCACCGCTTCCAGATCGACCGGCGGCAGATGCTTGCCCGGCCGTTCCGTGCTGGCGGTCTCGCCCTTGAGCACCTTGGCCACGATCGCCTCGGGCCAGCCGCCGGGCGGTTGGCCAAGGTTGCCGCGCAGCATGTCCACCACCGAGTCGGGGAAGGCCATGTCCTTGGCCGGGTTCAGCACGTCGTCTTTCGTCAGGTTCTGCGCCACCATCATCAGCGCCATGTCGCCCACGACTTTCGACGACGGCGTGACCTTGACGATATCGCCGAAGATCTGGTTCGCATCGGCATAGGCCTGCGCCACCTCGTGCCAGCGTTCCTCAAGGCCAAGGCTGCGCGCCTGCGCCTTCAGGTTGGTGAACTGCCCGCCGGGCATTTCGTGCAGATAGACTTCCGAGGCCGGGGCTTCGAGACCGCTTTCAAAGGCGGCGTATTGATGCCGCACGCCTTCCCAGTAGTTCGACAGCGCGCGGATCGCGGCGATATCAAGGCCGGTGTCGCGCTCGGTATGGGCCATCGCCTCGACGATCGAGCCAAGGCAGGGCTGCGAGGTGCCCCCCGAGAACGCATCCATCGCCGCGTCGATCGCATCCACCCCGGCATCGGCCGCGGCCAGCACGGTGGCGCCCGCAATGCCGCTGGTGTCATGGGTGTGGAAGTGGATCGGCAGGCCGACTTCTTCCTTCAGCGCGGTGATCAGCGCCCGGGCGGCGGCGGGTTTCAAAAGCCCCGCCATGTCCTTGAGGCCCAGCACATGCGCCCCCGCGGCCTCCAGCTCCTTCGCCATGCCGACGTAATACTTCAGGTCGTATTTCGCCCGATCCGGGTTCAGGATGTCGCCGGTGTAGCAGATCGTGCCTTCGCAGATCTTGTTCGCTTCCACCACCGCATCCATCGCCACGCGCATGTTCTCGACCCAGTTCAGGCTGTCGAAGACGCGGAAGACATCGACGCCCGAACTCGCGGCCTGACGCACGAAGAACTGCACCACGTTGTCGGGGTAATTCGTGTAGCCGACCCCGTTCGAGGCGCGCAAAAGCATCTGCGTGAGAATATTGGGCATCCGGGTGCGGATGTCGCGCAGCCGCTGCCAGGGGCATTCCTGCAAGAAGCGGTAAGCCACGTCAAAGGTCGCGCCGCCCCAGCATTCGACCGAGAAGAGCCCGGGCAGGTTCGCCGCATAGACCGGCGCCGCCTTGATCATGTCGATCGAGCGCATCCGGGTCGCCAGAAGCGACTGATGGCCGTCGCGCATCGTCGTGTCGGTGATCAAAAGCTTCTTCTGATCGCGCATCCAGTCCGCCACCGCCTTCGGGCCGTCGCGGTCGAGCCTGTCGCGGGTGCCCGGCGTGACCGGGCCGCGCAGGGCGGGCAGGCGCGGCGGCTTCGCCTCGGCATGGGGTTTCGGACGGCCCGCGGTCTCGGGGTGACCGTTCACCGAGATGTCGGCGATATAGGTCAGGATCTTCGTCGCCCGGTCGCGGCGCTTCTTGAAGGCGAACAGATCCGGCGTCGTGTCGATGAACTTCGTCGTGTAGCTCATGTCGAGGAAGGTCGGATGCTTGAGCAGGTTGATGACGAAATCGATGTTCGTGCTGACGCCGCGGATGCGGAATTCGCGCAACGCCCGGTCCATCCGCTTGATCGTCTGATCCGGGGTCTGCGCCCAGGCGGTGACCTTCACCAGAAGCGAGTCGTAGTAACGGGTGATCACGCCGCCCGCATAGGCCGTGCCGCCATCCAGACGAATGCCCATGCCGGTGGCCGAGCGATAGGCGGTCAGACGGCCATAATCGGGGATGAAGTTGTTTTGCGGGTCCTCGGTCGTCACCCGGCATTGCAGCGCATGGCCATTAAGCTTGATGTCCGCCTGACAGGCGACCCCGGTCGCCTCGGCGAGGGTCGCGCCCTCGGCGATGCGGATCTGGCTTTGCACGATGTCGATGCCGGTGACCTGTTCGGTGACCGTATGTTCGACCTGCACGCGCGGATTGACCTCGATGAAGTAGAACTTCTGGCTGTCCATATCCATCAGGAATTCGACCGTGCCCGCGTTCTGATAGCCGACCGCATTGCCGATCTTCAGCGCCAGCGCGCAGACCTCGGCGCGTTGGGCTTCGGTCAGATAGGGGGCGGGGGCGCGTTCGACGACCTTCTGGTTGCGCCGCTGCACGGTGCAGTCACGCTCAAACAGGTGATAAAGCCCGCCGTGGCTGTCGCCAAGCAGCTGCACTTCCACATGCCGGGCGCGCAGGATCATCTTTTCCAGATAGCCCTCGCCATTGCCAAAGGCGGCCTCGGCCTCGCGCCGGCCCTCGCGCACCTTTTCAACCAGCTCGTCGGGGCCAAGGATCGGCCGCATGCCGCGCCCGCCGCCGCCCCAGCTGGCCTTGAGCATCAGCGGATAGCCGATCTCGGCCGCCTCGCGCTTGATCGCGTCGAAATCCTCGCCCAGAACCTCGGTCGCGGGAATGACCGGCACGCCCGCCGCCATCGCCACCTTGCGCGCCGAGGCCTTGTCGCCAAGCGCCCGCATCGTGGCCGCTTTCGGGCCGATGAAGGTGATGCCCGCCTTGTCGCAAGCCTCGACGAATTCGGGGTTTTCCGACAAAAGCCCATAGCCCGGGTGGATCGCGTCGGCGCCCGAATCCTGCGCCACGCGGATGATCTCGTCGATCGACAGATAGGCGCCGACGGGCGAAAGCCCCGCGCCGATGCGGTAGGCCTCGTCGGATTTGAACCGGTGCAGCGACAGCTTGTCTTCCTCGGCATAGACGGCGACGGTCTTCTTGCCGAGTTCGTTCGCAGCACGCAGCACGCGGATGGCAATCTCGCCGCGGTTTGCGACCAGAATCTTTTCGAACATGTGAGGTCTCCCCGAAAACGCAGCCCGCACAGCGGGAGGTCAGGGCGAAACCTAACGGCGCCGCAACGCGGCGCAAGGCAAAACTTGCGAAATCGGGCAAATTAACTGGCCAATTTCGCGATGTTTGCAAAGGGGCCTTACTTCCAGCAGGCGATCTGCACGGTGAAGCCCTGCGCGAGCGCCGAGATGTCCTCGGCCGCCAGCGTGCCCCCCGTTTCGGCCGCCAGCGGCGCAAAGCCCTGCGCCGTCAGAACCGGCACCAGCGCCGAGGTCTGCACCGCCACCGTCATCTCGGGCGGCAGCAGTTTCGCCGTCTCGCCGTCCCGCGGCAGGACCACGCCCAGAACCGCCCCCGCGCCATCCAGCACCGGGCCGCCGACATCGCCCGGCAGCGTCTTCACCGCCAGCCGCGCCCGCTCGGTCTCGCCCGCAAGGCCGGTCAGGTCCGAGAGCGTGCCGAAGCTGAGCACCGGCGCCGACAGCGCCTCGGGATAGGAAAACCCGGCCACCGCCAGCGCCGCGCCGCGCCCCGCGGTGACGGTCTCGAACCGCGCCACGGCGGGCGGGGCGAGGGGTTCGAGCGGCTGCAGAACGGCAATGCCAAGGCGGGGATCGGCAAAGGCGATCTTCGCGGGCGCATCCTCGATCGTGACCCGGCCGCAGCTGCCCAGCCCCTCGGCGGCGGTCAGCACCGTGCCTTGCGTATCGATGAACAGCCCCGAACGGGCAAATTCCGGGTGGCGCACGTCAAGCCCGGCGATCAGATCGGCGCGTCCGACCGCCATCGGCTGGCCCAAGGTCGGGTCGAGCGCGGTCTCGCCCAGCGGCGTGAAGCTGGCCTTCATCGCCGCCAGCACGCGGGCCATCCGCGGGGCGTCGGCGGCCGGATAGACCAGCGTGAAGCCCTTGATCAGGCCCTTGGAGAGCCGGACCTCGGTCACGGAATGGATCTGCGCATCCTCGCCCACCAGCGAAAAGCCGGATTTGTCGCGGCTGCGCGGGCCGGTCGTCGGCACGATTTCCAAAGACGCCATCGCGTCGTAAAGCCCGTAAAGCGTGTTCTGATCGCCCGGTTCGGAAATCAGCAGCACCCGCACGCCGGACGCATCCTTGGCGCGGTAATGCACGAAGGGCGGGTCGTAATGGTCGAACTCGATCAGCCCCAGCGGCAGGTCGATCCCGATCCCGGCCTTGGTTTCCTCGACCGGGGTGATGCCGAGCGCGGATTTCTCGGCCGTCACCGTATCCAGCAATTGCCGCAGCTCGGCCGATTTCAGCACGCCCGTCGGCTCGAAACCGTGGCTGTCCTGCCAGGCGGCGATCGAGGCGCGGGTGCCGCGTCCGAAAGCGCCATCGACGCCACCGGAATAGACCCCCACCCATTCAAGGGCGTCCTGAACGCGCATCCGCCCCTCGCGGCCCATCGCCTCCTCGGCGCGGCGCGCATCGGCCAGCGTCTCGACCGGCGGCGGCGCCGGTTCGGCCGCCGGTTCGGCGGTGGGTTCGGCGGCTGGAACCGGGGCGGGTTCTGCGGTGGGTTCGGCGGCGGCTTCGGGGGCAGGGGCGGCGCCGATGGTGGCCGCGGGCCAGAACTGCGCCCGGTACCGGCTGCCGTCGGCGACATAGCTGTCGGCCGGGATCGTGCCCGCGTTGCGCATCTGCCGCAGCGCCTCGGCGGCGATTTCGGGCGTGTCATAGGGACCAAGCGCCACGCCATACCAGCCGCCCGGCAGGGTGAAGCCCGCGGCATCGGGGAAGCTTGTCGCCAGATCGCGCAGCCGCGTCTGCGCCTGATCCAGCGTCGGCAGCGCCTCGATCTGCACCCAGGCGGTCTCCGCCGCCGCCAGACCGGGCGCCAGACTGGCCGCCAGACTGGCCCAGACCGTCAGCGTCATCCCCAGCACGCCCGCGCGTAGCGCCGACCGTTTCCCCGCCCCCATGCTGCCCCCTGCATTCTTTCCGTCACGGCTTTGGCGCAAACTAACAGGATGCGCGTCCGCGTCACCCCCCAATCGCCGCATTTTCCGCCCCGCAGGGCCGCATCCGGTTGACCCTGTGCCGCCCCTTGCCTAGAGAGGGGGCGTTTCGCTCTCAAGGTCGGTGACATGGAAAAACCTGCTGCGCCCCGTTCGTTTCAGGAGATCATCCTGCGGCTGATGACCTATTGGTCCTCGAAGGGCTGCGCGGTCCTGCAGCCCTATGACATGGAGGTCGGCGCGGGCACCTTCCACCCGGCCACCACCTTGCGCAGTCTGGGCAGCCAGCCCTGGGCCGCGGCCTATGTCCAGCCCTCGCGCCGCCCGACCGATGGCCGCTACGGCGAGAACCCGAACCGGCTGCAGCATTATTATCAATATCAGGTGCTGATCAAACCGAGCCCGCCGGATCTGCAGGCGCTGTATCTGGGTTCGCTCGAGGCGATCGGCATCGATCTGGGCCTGCATGACATCCGCTTTGTCGAGGATGACTGGGAAAGCCCGACCTTGGGCGCCTGGGGTCTGGGCTGGGAGGTCTGGTGCGACGGCATGGAAGTGTCGCAATTCACCTATTTCCAGCAGGTCGGCGGGCATGATTGCAAGCCGGTTTCGGGCGAGCTGACCTATGGGCTGGAACGTCTGGCGATGTATGTGCTGGGCATCGATCACGTGATGGACCTGCCCTTCAACGATCCCGCATCGCCGATCCCGCTGAAATATGGCGATATTTTCCGGCAGACCGAAGAGGAATATTCCCGCCACAATTTCGACGGCGCGAATACAGAGGTGCTCTTGCAACATTTCCTCGATGCCGAGGCGGAATGCGAACGGCTGCTCTCCTTCCCGGCCGAGGATCCGAATTCCGGCAAGCGCATCGTCATGGCGCATCCGGCCTATGACCAGTGCATCAAGGCCAGCCATCTGTTCAACCTGCTCGATGCGCGCGGCGTGATTTCGGTGACCGAGCGGCAGGCCTATATCGGCCGTGTCCGCGCGCTGGCGAAGAAATGCGCCGATGCCTTCGTCACCACCACCGCGGGCGGCTGGCGCCCGGAGGCGCAGGCGTGACACCGCTTCTGCCTGCCGCGACGGTGCTGGCGCTGGTGACGGGCGCGGTTCCTGCCGAGGTCGCGCTGACGGCGATCGAAACCGGCCAGCCCGAGCCGATCCTGACCGAGGACTGGCAGGCGGGGCCGGGGGCGCTGGGCTGTTTCCGCACGCCGCTGTCGCTCGCGTTGCTGACCGAGACCTTCGCGCTTTACGACGCCGCCGCGCCCCGGCCCGCACCGCAGGCGCCCGCCTGTTTCGACGCCGCGCGGATCGGCGCCGATCTGGCCGCGGGCACGGCGATAGCCTTCCTTGGCGCGCGCAACATCACCCCCGGCGTCGATCGCGTCGTCGCCGTCTATCCCGATGGCCGGGCCTATGTCTGGCAGCAACCGAATGACCTTGCGGGGAAAAACTGACATGCCCGAACTGCTGATCGAACTTTTCTCGGAAGAAATCCCGGCGCGCATGCAGGGCTTTGCCCGCGATACCCTGCGCAAGATGGTCACCGACGGTCTGGTCGAGGCCGGTCTGACCTATGGCCATGCGCAGGCGTTTTCGACGCCGCGCCGTCTGGTGCTGGTGCTGGACGGGCTGTCGACCGAAAGCCCGACTTTGCGCGAGGAACGCAAGGGCCCGGCCGTCACCGCGCCCGAGGCCGCGGTGCAGGGCTTTTTGCGCTCCACGGGCCTCACGCTTGAACAGCTCGAAAAGCGCGACGACAAGAAGGGCCAGGTCTGGTTTGCGGTGATCGAAAAGCCCGGCCGCGCCGCGCCCGAAATCGTCGCCGAGGTGCTGGAAAAGACGATCCGCAGCTTCCCCTGGCCGAAGTCGATGCGCTGGGGCAATGGCACGCTGAAATGGGTGCGCCCGCTGCATTCGATCCTGTGCCTTCTGTCCGATGACACCGGGGCTTCGGTGGTCGATCTGGACATCGACGGCATCCAGTCGGGCAATACCAGTGCCGGGCATCGCTTCATGGCGCCGGATCGCTTTGCCGTCACCGGCTTTGCCGATTACGCCGCGAAGCTGAAAGCCGCCAAGGTGGTGCTGGACTCGTCTGAGCGCGAGGCGATGATCTGGCACGACGCGACCCAGCTTGCCTTCGCACAGGGGCTGGAGCTGGTCGAGGACAAGGGCCTGTTGACCGAGGTGGCGGGGCTGGTCGAATTCCCCGTCGCGCTGATGGGGGCGATTGCGGAAGATTTCCTGCATCTGCCGCCCGAGGTGCTGCAAACCTCGATGCGGGAACATCAGAAGTTCTTCTCGGTGAAGAACCCGAAAACCGGCCGGATCGAGGGCTTTGTGACCGTGGCGAACCGCGAAACCGCGGATCACGGCGCGACGATCCTCAAGGGCAACCTCAAGGTGCTGTCGGCGCGTCTGTCGGACGCGCGTTTCTTCTGGGAACATGACCTGCGGGTGGTGAAGACCGAGGGGCTGCAGGGCATGGGTGGCGGGCTGGCGAATGTGACCTTCCACAACAAGCTCGGCTCGCAAAAGGCCCGGATCGACCGCATCGCCGCGCTGGCGCGCGAGATTGCGCCGCTTGTGAAGGCCGACCCCGATCAGGCGGAAAAAGCCGCGCTGGTGGTGAAATCCGATCTGCGCTCGGCCATGGTCGGCGAATTCCCGGAACTGCAGGGGCTGATGGGCAGCTATTACGCCCGTGCGCAGGGGCTTTCCGAGGAGATCGCCAGTGCCTGCAAGCGCCATTACTCGCCGCTGGGTCCGTCCGATGCCGTGCCGTCCGAGCCGGTGACGGTGGCGGTGGCCCTCGCGGATAAGATCGACACGCTGACGGGCTTCTGGGCCATCGACGAGAAACCCACGGGCTCGAAAGACCCCTTCGCGCTGCGCCGCGCCGCCTTGGGCGTGATCCGGCTGGTCCTAGGGAATGGGGTGAGATTGGGGCTGGGTGAGTTGATGTTGAAGCATTACCCAGTACCCTACCTTAATTACTTCATTGATCAGGGCCGTGTTTTCAAGCGGCTTGGCGATCCAAAGGATATGATCGGCGATTTCGTGCGATCGCATAAAGAGATTTACCCGACTGATGTATTTGCTGTCAGGAGAGGCGACGCGGAAATGGCGGGTGACGCGCAATCGCATTCTGCTTTTGCATCAGCTTTCAGTGTTCAGCTTGACCTCCTCTCCTTCTTCCACGACCGCCTCAAGGTCTTCCTGAAGGACGAGGGCATCCGTCACGATGTCATCGACGCCGTTCTCGCCATGCCCGGCAATGACGACCTGACGCTGGTGGTGAAACGGGCGGAAGCGCTGAGCGCCTTCCTCAAGACCGAAGATGGCACCAACCTCATTCAGGGCTTCAAGCGTGCCAACAACATCCTGACCCAGGCCGAGGCCAAGGATGGCGTCGAATATTCCTTCGGCGCCGATGTGAAATTCGCCGAGGTCGACGAGGAACGCGCCCTTTTCGCCGCGCTCGATGCCGCCGAAGCGGCGCTCGCCCCGGCGATGGCCGCGGAGGATTTCGCCGCGGCCATGGCCGAAATGGCGAAGCTGCGCGCGCCCATCGACGCCTTTTTCACCGCGGTGCAGATCAACGCCGAAAACCCGATCGTGCGGCGCAACCGGCTCAACCTGCTCTCGCGCATCCGGCAGATCTGCCAAAGCGTCGCCGATCTGACGAAACTCGACGGTTGAGCTTTATCTTGCCGCAAATATCCCCGCCGGAGGCTCCTCCGGCGGCCCCCCGCACGAAGGTCTGACGGTCGCGCCCCAAGGTCACGCTTGCGCCCGTCACAATTCGGCCTATCCTGCTGACGTCAGGGAATTGCCGCAATGCAGAAAATCGCCGACTTCTCCGAGTTCGTGAAACTCTCTCCCGCCGCGCCGGTGCAGGCCACCCGGCACGGTTGGCGGGCGAAATGTCTGCAACGGCTGATCCGGCTTGACCTGCCGGTGCCGACCACCGTCGCCCTGCCGGTCGAAACCGTGCGCGCCATCGCCGCCGGGCAGATGCCCGACACCGCCCGCATCGCCGCCGTTTTCGGCAATGATTTCCTTGTTTCGGTGCGGTCTTCCCCGGAAAACCCCGAATGGGGCGGGCCGGGCACGGTCTTGAATGTCGGCATGAACGACGCGATGCATGCGCGGCTCTCCGACAGCCACGGGCGCGAGGCCGCCGATGCGCTCTACCTGCGCTTCGTGCAAAGCTACGCCACCCATGTCGCGCGGCTTGATCCCGACATGTTCCACGCCGGCCCCGGCGAAGGCGCGCTGGCCGCCGCCCTGTCCGCCTATCACGCCGAAACCGACGAGCCCTTCCCGCAAGACCCCGCCCGGCAACTGGCCGAGGTGCTGCGCTCGATGGCGCGCGCCTGGGAGGGCACGACGGCGCGGCTGCTGCGTCAGGCCAAGGGGGCGCCGCCCGATGCGGTGCTGGGGCTTTTGGTGCAGCGCATGGCGCTGGGGATCGGGCCCGGCATTTCCGGTTCGGGCACGATGCAATTCGTCGACAGCGTGACCGGGGCGCCGCGGATCATGGGGCGGTTTCGCGGCCAGTCGCAGGGGCGCGCGCGCTCTGATGACACGCTGTTTCTGACCCGCGATCCGCGCGGGCTGTCGCTTGAGGAACTGGCGCCCGAGCTGTTCGCGGTGCTGTGCGGCTATGGCGCCAGCTGCCGGGCGCGGCTGCGCGAGGAGATGCAGCTGGAATTCGCCGTCGAGGGTGGGCGGATTTCGGTGATCGATGCGGTGCGGGTGGCGCGCTCGGCCCGGGCGACGGTGAAGATCGCGGTGGCGCTGGCCGAGAACGGGATCATCACCCGCGAAGATGCGCTGTTGCGGGTGGAACCGCGGGCGCTGACGGAACTTCTGCATTATCAAGTGGATCCGCGCGCGCCGCGCGACCGCTTTGCGCGTGGCATCGCGGCAAGTCCGGGCGCCGCCGTGGGCCGGATCGTCTTCACCGCTGCCGCCGCGCAGGCCAGTGCCGCCCGCGGCGAGCCCTGTATCCTCGTGCGGCGCGAAACCGGGCCCGAGGACATCCGCGGCATGCATGCGGCCGTCGCCGTCTTGACGGAACGCGGCGGCATGACCTCGCACGCCGCGGTGATCGCCCGCGGTCTCGGGCTGCCCTGCATCGTCGGCTGCACCGAGGTGCAGATCAATTCCCGCGACCGGTCCTTGCGCGGCCCGGACGGGCGGACCTTTCTGGAAGGCGAGCTGATCACGCTGGACGGCAGCAATGGCGAGGTTCTGGCGGGCACGGCGGAAATGCTGGAACCGGCGCTGGATGACGGGTTCCGCACGCTTTTGCGCTGGGCCGAGACGGTCTGCGACATCGGCATCCGGGCGAACGCCGACACGCCCGACGACGCCCGCACCGCGCGGATGTTCAACGCCGACGGCATCGGGCTGTGCCGGACCGAGCACATGTTCTTTGACGAAGACCGCCTGACGGTGATGCGCGAGATGATCTTTGCCGACACGCCGAATGACCGGCGGGTGGCGCTTGATCGTCTGCTGCCGATGCAACGCGCGGATTTCATCGCGCTTTTCGACATCATGGCGGGGCTGCCCGTCTGCATCCGGCTGTTCGACCCGCCGCTGCACGAATTCCTGCCGCATGACCGCGAGGGGATGCGCGAGCTGGCCGAGGCGCTCGACCGGCCGCTGTCCGAAGTCACCCGCCGGGTCGAGGCACTTTCGGAATTCAACCCGATGCTGGGGATGCGCGGCGTGCGGCTGGGCATCACGGTGCCGGAAATCTACGACATGCAGGCCCGCGCGATCTTTGAGGCGACGGTCGAGGCCAGCCGTCGCGGCGCCCCGGTGGTGCCCGAGGTGATGATCCCGCTGGTGTCCGCCGCGCGCGAGGTCGAGATCGTCAAGACCCGGATCGATGCCGTCGCCAGCGCCGTGCGCACCGAGATGAAGGCCGATTTTGCCTATCGTCTGGGGGTGATGGTGGAGACGCCGCGGGCCGCGCTGCGGGCGGGCGAGATCGCGCAACATGCGAATTTCCTGTCCTTCGGGACGAATGACCTGACGCAGATGACCTATGGCCTGTCGCGCGACGATGCGGGCCGGTTCATGTCGACCTATGTCAACCAGCATGTCTATGCCGAAGACCCGTTCCACATCCTGGACGTCGAAGGGGTGGGGGAATTGCTGCTGATGGGGGCGTCGCGGGGCAAGGCGGCGCGGCAGGATGTGACGATCTCGGTCTGCGGCGAACATGGCGGCAACCCCGAATCAATCGCCTTCTGCCGGGCCGCCGGATTCGATTACGTGTCCTGTTCACCTTTCAGGGTGCCGGTCGCCCGGTTGGCAGGCGCACATTTCGCGCTTCTGGCGCCACGGAATCGATTCTGACGCAAAATGTTGCGTGAATTTAGGGTTAACAGAACAAAAGCTCTGGCGTTTTCTTTGCGTTACCTTTAGTCGCATTCAGTAACCCGAGGGGTGAGTCGTGCCCCTCTCTTGCGCGGATTTCCGCCGCTTTCGCGGTGGAAATGGTCCGCGTGCTTTCGTGTGGTGGACAAATCCTGCCCGGCTGGGCTATGCCCGTGCCGTCGCGGCCCTGGGCCGGGGCGATTGTCCTTATCGAAAGAAGATCATGTCAGTGCTGAAAAGCTGGACGGGGGGGATGCTTATCCTCCTGGCCCTCGCCGGAGGCTCGCGTGCCGAAACGACGGTAAGCCAGTCGAACGATCCCACGGCGGTCGCCGAGCAGGGGCTGATGCAGCTTCTGTTTCAGGAACGGGTCGGTCTGCAGTCGGTTCCGCCCGACCGGGTCGCCGCCATCGCCGCCGCGCCGGTGCCGCGCAGCTGGCCGTGGCAGCGCGAAAAGACCGTGGTGGCCCCCACGGTGATCAACGCAAGCTGGCTGGCGCTGCAACCCCGCGCCCGCGGCGATGCGCAATTCGAATGTCTGGCCCAGACGATCTATCACGAGGCCCGCGGCGAGACCCTGCAAGGCCAGGTCGCGGTGGCCGAGGTGGTGCTGAACCGGCTCGACGATCCGCGGTTTCCGAAGACGATCTGCGGCGTGGTCGGGCAGGGCGGGCGTGGCGGCTGCGCCTTCAGCTGGACCTGTGACGGGCGCCCCGATCAGGCGGGCGACCGCGAGGCCTGGGATCAGGCGGCGAAAATCGCCCGGGCGATGATCGACGGCGCCCCGCGGCGGCTGACCGATGGCGCCACCTTTTTCCACACGATCGGCGTGCGCCCGACCTGGACGCGCAGCTATCAGCGCACCGCGCAGATCGGCGCGCACACGTTCTACCGGCGTCCGCTGCAGACCGCGGCGATCCAGTAAGGTCGCAACCGCGTGCGCGCATGACGTTTCGGGGTGGGCTTCGGTGTGCCCCGTTTCTATATCTGGGGGCGAAAGGTGGCCTTCATGCACTCCGACACGTCTCTTGCCTTTGCCCATCCCGAAGAGCGCGCGCTGGCCTCGGCGCCCGCCGATCCGCGCGACCGGATCAGCCTGCGCGACCATGTCGTGCTGGCCGATATCGGCGCCTTTCAGCAGGAACGCGGCCATGGCCAGCGGCTGAATTTCAACGTCGTGGTCGAGGTGACGCCGGAAACCGGACCGCTCGAAGACGATGTGGACCGGATCCTGTCTTATGACCGCATCACCGAGGCGATTGCCGCGGAACTTGCGGCCGAGCGGCTCAACCTTCTGGAAACGCTGGCCGAACGGGTGGCGGAGCGGATCCTGGCGCAGCCCCGCGCGATGCGGGTTTTCGTGCGGATCGAGAAGCTTGACCGTGGCCCCGGCGCGCTGGGGGTAGAGATCGTGCGCGCGCGCGCCGCGGTGCCGGTGACGGCGCTCGACGAGGATGCGACGCTGCATCCGGTCGTCGCCTATCTGTCGAATGATGTCATCGCGGCGCCGGATCTCTCGGCGCGGCTTGACCGGCTGGCGGCTTCGGGGGCGCCGGTGATTCTGGCGGTGGGGATGCCCGCGAACGCCCCGCCCGAGACCGGGCACCGGCCGACGCAGCGGCGCATCGATCTTCTGGCGATCGAGCAGAACGCCTGGGTGCTGGCGGCGCGCGATGTGCGCTGTGTCGTCGTCGCGACCCGGACCGAGATCGACTGGGCGATGCGGCGGGGCCAGATGCTGGTCTGGGCGCCCTCGAAGATCGTTCTGGACGCGGTCGATGGCCCGAAGGGCGCGGTGCGCGACACCGGCACGCTGATCCTGTGGCTGGCCGAGCAGATGGCCGCGACCCGGCTCGAACTTCACGGCGATGTTTCAGCCCCGGCGGGAAGTCGCGTGCCGGTTGTTGCGATCGACCGTTAAGCATCGCTTCACCTTGCCAAGCGGCGGCTCTTTCGCGAAGAGAGACGCATGAAGATCTATTATCGCCCGATTGCCCAGACCGATGCCGTCCGGCCCGAAGCGGCGCAGCCGCTGGCGGGGGGCTGGTGCTGGTTCACCCATGCCGAGGCGCTGACGCGGACCGGCTCGCAGGGGCTGGTTGCGGCCTCTGACATCCCGCCCGCGCTGCTGGAGCGCCTGACCGCGCCGCGCCCGGCCTTGGCCGGGGTGGGTTTTGAGCGCCCCTCGGTCATGGGCATCCTGAACGTGACGCCCGACAGTTTCTCCGACGGCGGCCGGTTCGACGCGCCCGAGGCGGCGCTCGCCCAGGCGCAGGCTTTGGCGGCCGCGGGGGCCGACATTCTGGATATCGGCGGCGAGTCGACCCGCCCCGGCGCCGCGGAAGTGGCTGTTGCGGCAGAGATTTCCCGCACCGCCCCGGTGATTGCCGCGCTGCGGGCGCAAGGCTTCGCGCTGCCCGTTTCCATCGATACCCGCAAGGCCCCGGTGGCTGCGGCCGCGGTGGCGGCGGGGGCGGGGCTGGTGAATGACGTCTCGGCGATGCTGTTCGATCCGGCGATGGCGGCGACGGTCGCGGGCTCGGACGCGGCTTTGTGCCTGATGCACGCGCAGGGCACGCCCACGACGATGCAGGCCGAGCCACGCTATGACGATGTTTTGCTGGATGTTTACGACCATCTGGAGGCGCGGTTGCTGGCCGCCGAGGCGGCGGGGATCGCCCGTGCCCGAGTGCTGCTGGATCCGGGCATCGGCTTTGGCAAGACCGTCGCGCATAATCTGACGCTGCTGCGCGGGCTGTCGCTGTTTCATGGTCTGGGCTGCCCGATCCTTTTGGGCGTCTCGCGCAAGCGCTTCATCGGCACCATCGCCGGGGTCGATCAGGCCGATGCCCGCGCGCCGGGCACGCTGGCGGTGACGCTGGCGGGGCTGACGCAGGGGGTGCAGATGCACCGGGTTCACGATGTCGCCGAGATCGCCCAGGGCATCCGGCTTTTTGATGCCATCACAAGGGGTTATACGCCATGACGCGGAAACTTTTCGGCACCGACGGGGTGCGCGGCGAAGCCAACTGCTGGCCGATGACGGCCGAGATGGCGCTGAAACTTGGCGCCGCGGCGGGGCGGTATTTCCGCCGCGACGGTCGCAACGGGCATCGGGTGGTGATCGGCAAGGACACCCGGCTCTCGGGCTACATGCTGGAAAACGCGCTGACCGCGGGGCTGACCTCGACGGGGATGAACGTGCTGCTGCTGGGTCCGGTGCCGACGCCGGCGGTGGGCTATCTGACCCGCTCGATGCGGGCGGATCTGGGGATCATGATCTCGGCCAGCCACAACCCGGCAAAGGACAATGGAATCAAGTTCTTCGGTCCCGATGGCTTCAAGCTGTCCGACGAGGCCGAACTGGAAATCGAGGCGCTTGTCGCGGGGGAAATCCGTCTGGCGCAGCCGATGAACATTGGCCGGGCGAAGCGGATCGACGACGGGCTTGGCCGCTATGTCGAATATGCCAAGACCACCTTTCCGGCGCGCGATCGGCTGGCCGGGCTGAAGGTGGTGATCGATTGCGCGAATGGCGCCGCCTACAAGGCCGCGCCGCAGGTGCTGTGGGAGCTGGGCTGCGAGGTGATCGAGGTCGGCACCAAGCCCAACGGTCTGAACATCAACGAGAAATGCGGCTCGACCCATACCCGCACCGCGGCCGAGGCGGTGGTGGCGCATGGCGCGGATCTGGGGATTTCGCTGGATGGCGACGCCGACCGGGTGATGATCCTCGACGAAAACGGCATGGTGGCCGATGGCGATCAGATCATGGCGCTGTTTGCCGCGCGTTGGGCCGAGGCCGGGCTTTTGCGCGGCGGCGCGCTGGTGGCCACGGTGATGTCGAACCTGGGTCTGGAACGTTTCCTGACCGGGCGGGGGCTGCAGCTGGAGCGCACGGCGGTGGGCGATCGCTACGTCGTCGAGCGGATGCGCGCGGGGGGCTTCAACCTGGGCGGCGAGCAATCGGGACATATCGTGATGACCGATTACGCCACCACCGGCGATGGTCTGATGGCCGGGCTGCAGTTTCTGGCCGCGATGGCCGAGACCGGAAAGCCCGCCTCGGAGCTGACGCGGCAATTCGAGACCGTGCCGCAGATGTTGAAAAACGTAAAGTTCAAGGCCGATCAGGCGCCGCTTGAGAACGAGAATGTTCGAAAAGTGATCGCGGATGCCGAAGGCCGGATCGCCGGTCAGGGCCGTATCCTGATCCGGAAATCGGGAACCGAGCCGCTGATCCGGGTGATGGCCGAATGCGAGGATGCCGGGCTTCTGGCCGAAACGGTCGAGGGGATCGTGGCGGCGGTGGAACAGGCCACCGCCTGAGGATCACAGCATGACGGCCGTGCCGAGCCCGGAAAGCGCCAGTCCGGCCGTCAGCAGCAGCCCCGCGATCGGATAGCCGCCGCGGGGGCCGATCCGCAAAAGCGCCTGCAACACGCCCAGCGTCCAAAGCCCGTAAAGCCCGGCGACAAGGCGGAAGAACGGCCGCAGGGCCCCGGGCGCCTGCGCGTAAAGCAAGCCCCCGATCAGCACCACGGCGGGCACGACAAACAGCATCACGCCAAACAGGCCAAGCCAGAATGTGTCGCCAAATCCAAGCCTTGCACTGACAAGATCGGCAAACCAGCCGGGTGTGAAGATCTTGGCGCGCTCGCGCGCCAGCGCCGCAAGCTGCTTTTCGTTCAATTCGCTCATCGGGCTCTCCTTTGTCCCGACCCTGACCGAAAAAGGGGCGCCCCGCAAGGCGCCCCCCGAACTCTGTCGCGCGGGTCAGTTGCGCGAGCGATCGACCATCTTGCCCTTGGCGATCCAGGGCATCATCGCGCGCAGCTTCGCGCCGACTTGCTCGATCTGATGCTCGTCGTTGATGCGACGGGTGGCCTTGAAGAACGGCTGGCCGACGGCGTTTTCCTGCATGAAATCCCGCACGAATTTGCCGGTCTGGATGTCGGTCAGCACGGCTTTCATCCGGGCTTTCGTCTCGTCATAGGGCAGGATGCGCGGGCCCGAAACGTATTCGCCATATTCGGCGGTGTTCGAGATCGAGTAGTTCATGTTCGCGATGCCGCCTTCGTAGATCAGGTCCACGATCAGCTTCACTTCGTGCAGGCATTCGAAATAGGCCATTTCCGGCTCGTAACCGGCTTCGACCAGGGTCTCGAAGCCCATGCGGATCAGCTCGACCAGACCACCACACAGAACCGCTTGTTCGCCGAACAGGTCGGTTTCGCATTCCTGACGGAAGTTGGTCTCGATGATGCCCGAGCGGCCGCCGCCGATGGCCGAGCAATAGGACAGCGCGATGTCCTGCGCCTTGCCGGTCGCGTCATTGTGGACGGCGAACAGGCAGGGCACGCCGCCGCCCTTGGTGTATTCGCCGCGCACGGTGTGGCCCGGGCCTTTCGGCGCCATCATGATCACGTCGATGCCCGGCTTCGGCTCGATCAGGCCGAAATGCACGTTCAGGCCGTGGGCAAAGGCGATCGCAGCACCCTCGCGCAGGTTGTCATGCACGTATTTCTTGTAGGTCTCGGCCTGCAGCTCGTCGGGCATGGTGAACATGATCACGTCGCACCAGGCGGCGGCTTCGGCGATCCCCATCACCTTCAGCCCTTCGCCTTCAGCTTTCTTCGCCGAGGGCGAGCCCTCGCGCAGCGCGACGACGACGTTTTTCGCCCCCGAATCGCGCAGGTTCAGCGCATGGGCGTGGCCTTGCGAGCCGTAGCCCAGAATGGCGACTTTCTTGTCCTTGATCAGGTTCACATCGCAATCGCGATCATAAAACACGCGCATGGCGTTCCTCCAGTTGTGATGGAGGCAGGATAGGGGATTTGCGGCGATTGCGCATTCAAACTTCATGGAATATGCATCAGATGAATAAAGATCATGCGTCACAGGGTGGAAAACGGAAAAAATCATGCAGGTGGATGATATCGACCGACGCATCCTGCGGCAGATGCAGGCCGACCCCGGGCTGGCGCGCGCTGCATTGGCCGAGCGGGCCGGGGTGACGGCCGCAAGTCTCTGGCGGCGGATCGAACGCATGCGCGAGGCGGGCATCATCCGCGCCGAGGAAGCGGTGATCGATTGGCGCAAACTGGGTTGGGAGATCGAGGTCTCGGTGCGCTTCACGCTGGACAAGACGCAGCCGGGGTTCTTCGACGAATTCCTCGACGCCGCACGGAAAGTGCCGGAAGTCACGGAAATCCAGACCTTTTTGGGGCAGGTCGATGTGCGGCTGAACGTCATCGCCCGCGACATGGCGCATTATCAGGAGATCTACCGCGAACGCATCCTGGCGCTGCCGCATATTGCCGACACCGATGCCTTGATGCTGATTTCGACGCTGAAGGACACGGCGGAGCTGCCGCTGTGATCGCGCTGGATGATCTCGACCGGGCGATTTTGCGGGCTTTGGCGCAGGACGCGACGCTGGGCGCGGGCGAGCTTGGCCGCCGCTTCGGGCTGTCGCAGCCTGCGGCCTGGCGGCGGGTGAAGCGGCTCGAGGAGGCCGGGGTGATTGCCGGGCGGCGGCTGGTGCTCGACCGGCAGGCGCTCGGCTTTGGCGTCACCGTGTTTCTGGGCATCAAGCTGGCCACCAAGGGCCGGATTTCGTTCGAGGATTTCGAGCGCGCCGTGCAGGCGATCCCCGAGGTGCAGGTGGTGCAGCACGTTCTTGGCCGCTTCGACTACCGGCTGCGGGTCGGGGCCCGCGACATCGCCGATTTCGAACGTGTGCTGCGCCGCCGGATCATGACCCTGCCCGGGGTCGGGCAGATCGAGGCGAATGTGATGCTGTCCGAGGAACGCCGTCCGGGGCCGCTGGGCTGATTATCGCGATGATGAATTTGCGGGCAAGGTGGCGCGGATTTGTGCGTCTCCGCGCTGGCCGCGATCTTGCTGCGCCCGCGTGCCTGCCCCGACATGGACGCGCGGCCGCGCCGGGCGTTTGCTGCGATCATGTTCGATTCTGCGACCACGCCCCGCTTTCAGCGCAGCCATGGCCATGCGGCCGTGGCCTTCGAAGGCGCGCGTCTGACAGGGCTTGCGCAGCGCGGCTCGGCCAAGGCGCTGCTGCCGCATGTCCGCGGCGTGCCGGAGGTGGTGTTTCTGAACACCTCGGGCGGGCTGACGGCGGGCGATACGCTGCAGTATGGGCTTGATCTGGACGGAGGCGCCAAGGTCGTGGCGACGACGCAGGCGGCCGAACGTGCTTATCGCGCCGAAGGCGACGCCGCCCGGGTGACGGTGGCGCATCGGGTGGGGCAGGGCGGTTGGCTTGACTGGCTGCCGCAGGAAACCATCCTGTTCGACCACGCGCGCCTGAGCCGCGAGACCACGGTGGATCTGGCCGAAGATGCCGGATGCCTTCTGCTCGAGGCGGTGGTCCTGGGCCGTGCCGCCATGGGCGAGACCGTGCAAGACCTGCACTTTTGCGACATTCGCAGGATCAACAAGGCGGGAAAATCAATCTTTCTGGAGCCATTCCTGCACAATTCGAACATTATCGCCAAGGGGCCGCGGGTCGCGCTGCTCGGGCCTGCGCGCGCTTTTGCAACGCTGGTTCTGTGCGCGCAGGGCGCCGAAGATGCGGTCGGCCCGGCCCGCGCCGCGCTGACCGTGCCCGGCGTTCAGGCTGCGGCCTCGGGCTTTGACGGCAAATGCGTGGTGCGCCTGCTGGCCGAGGACGGCTGGCCCTTGCGCAAACAGATCCTGCAACTGATGGGCGCATTGCGGCGGGGCGCGCCCCCGCCGCGCGTCTGGCAAACCTGAGGGGACAAGATGAACCTGAGCCCGCGTGAAAAGGAAAAGCTGCTCGTCAGCCTGGCCGCCATGGTGGCGCGCAACCGGCTGGCGCGGGGGGTGAAGCTGAACCACCCGGAAGCCATTGCGATCATTTCCGATTTCGTCGTCGAAGGGGCGCGCGAGGGGCGCACGGTCGCCGATCTGATGGAGGCGGGCGCCGAGGTCATCACCCGCGCGCAGTGCATGGAGGGGATCGCCGAGATGATCCATTCGATCCAGGTCGAGGCGACCTTCCCCGACGGCACCAAGCTTGTCACCGTCCACCACCCGATCCGCTGAGGTAAGCCCATGATTCCCAAGATGATTCCTGGTGAAATCTTCCCTGCTGATGGGGACATCGAGCTGAATGCCGGTGCCGTCGCGATCACGCTGATGGTCGCCAATACCGGTGATCGGCCGGTGCAGGTGGGCTCGCATTACCATTTTGCCGAAACGAACCCGGGGCTTGCCTTTGATCGCGCCGCTGCCCGTGGCTATCGCCTTGATATCGCAGCCGGAACCGCCGTCCGTTTCGAACCCGGCCAGAGCCGCGAAGTGCAGCTTGTGCCGTTTGCGGGTGCCCGCCGCGTCTTCGGCTTCAATGCCAAAGTGATGGGAGACCTCTGATGCCGCGTCTCATTTCCCGCGCCACCTATGCCGACATGTTCGGCCCGACGACCGGCGACAAGCTGCGTCTGGCCGATACCGATCTGATCATCGAGGTTGAACAAGACCTTACAACCTACGGAGAAGAGGTGAAATTCGGCGGCGGCAAGGTGATCCGCGACGGCATGGGGCAATCGCAAATCCCGCGGTCGGGCGGGGCGATGGACACCGTCATCACCAATGCGCTGATCGTCGATCACACCGGCATCTTCAAGGCGGATGTCGGTCTGCGCGACGGGCGCATTGCGGGGATCGGCAAGGCGGGCAACCCCGACACCCAGCCGGGGGTGACGCTGATCATCGGGCCCGGCACGGAAATCATTGCGGGCGAAGGAAAAATCCTGACCGCGGGTGGGATCGACACGCATATCCATTTCATCTGCCCGCAGCAGATCGAGGATGCCCTCGCCTCCGGCATCACCACGATGCTGGGGGGCGGCACCGGCCCGGCGCATGGCACGCTCGCCACCACCTGCACCCCGGGGCCCTGGCACATTTCGCGCATGCTGCAAAGCTTCGAGGCCTTCCCGATGAACCTCGCCCTTGCGGGCAAGGGCAACGCAAGCCTGCCCGAAGGCCTGGTCGAGCAGGTCAAGGCGGGCGCTTGCGCGTTGAAATTGCACGAGGATTGGGGCACGACCCCGGCCGCGATCGACTGCTGTCTGACGGTGGCGGACGACATGGACGTGCAGGTGATGATCCACACCGACACGCTGAATGAATCGGGCTTTGTCGAAAACACGCTGGCGGCCTTCAAGGGGCGCACGATCCATGCCTTCCACACCGAGGGGGCGGGGGGCGGGCATGCGCCCGACATCCTGAAAGTCGTTTCTTCCCAGAACGTTATCCCGTCTTCGACGAACCCGACGCGGCCCTATACGAAGAACACGGTCGAGGAACATCTCGACATGCTGATGGTCTGCCACCACCTTGACAACAAGGTGCCCGAGGACGTGGCCTTTGCCGAAAGCCGGATCCGCAAGGAGACGATCGCGGCCGAGGACATCTTGCACGACATCGGCGCGATGGCGGTGATTTCGTCCGACAGTCAGGCGATGGGGCGGGTGGGCGAAGTCATCATCCGGTGCTGGCAAACCGCTGACAAGATGCGCAAACAGCGCGGGCGGCTGGCCGAGGAGACGGGCGCGAACGACAATTTCCGGGTGCGCCGCTACATCGCGAAATACACGATCAACCCGGCGATCACGCATGGGCTGTCCGCGCATGTCGGCTCGGTCGAGGTCGGCAAACGCGCCGATCTGGTGCTCTGGCATCCGGCGTTTTTTGGCGCCAAGCCCGAGATGGTGCTGATGGGCGGGATGATCGTCGCGGCGCAGATGGGCGATCCGAACGGCTCGATCCCGGCGCAGCCCTTCTATACCCGGCCGATGTTCGGCGCCTTCGGCAAGGCGGTGTCGAACAGCGCCGTCACCTTCGTCTCGGCGGCCGCCGAGGCCGAAGGCGTGGCCGGGAAACTGGGCCTGTCGAAGCAGGTTCTGGCGGTCAAGGGCACGCGGACGATCGGCAAGGCCTCGATGCAGCTGAACACCGCGACGCCGCAGATCGAGGTGGACCCGGAAACCTATGAGGTGCGGGCCGATGGCGAGATCCTGACCTGCGAACCGGCGGAAACCCTGCCGCTGGCGCAGCGCTACTTCCTGTATTGATGCGTCAATGCGGTTGCTGACCGGCAAAAAGCCTTGCCTGCGGGGCGTTGCGCGGGGGGAGCGCCAGCCGATCGGCGCTTTCGGCCGGTTGGACGGGACCCTTGCGCGTGGCGCGCAACACGCGGGTCACCTTTTCGCGCGTATAGGCCGGATCAAGCCGGATCGCTTCGGGCAGAAGCCGCGGATCGAAGATACGCTGGCGGCTTGTCACCAGATCGACGGTGTGAAACCGGCCGAT
Organism: Rhodobacter capsulatus; assembly: GCF_005144475.1. Taxonomy (GTDB): domain Bacteria; phylum Pseudomonadota; class Alphaproteobacteria; order Rhodobacterales; family Rhodobacteraceae; genus Rhodobacter; species Rhodobacter capsulatus_C. The sequence goes on from NZ_SWJZ01000050.1 coordinate 24,247, forward strand.
CTTCGGCATCTCCGCATCGCGCAACAAGATCTCGCGCAGCGCGCCCTCGCGGGCGCGCAGCCGGGCGATTTCGGCACGGATTTCGGCCACTTCATCGGCAGGGGGTTTGAGCTGCATCCGTTACTCCCGTTCCGGGTTTCGTCCTCGCCATGCTGCCAAGTCATGTTTAAGAAAGCTCTAAATAGCGGAGGAAAATCATGTCGCTGATGCACCGGGCCAGCCAGGTTCTGCCTGCGGGCGGCTGGAGCGGCGCCGCCGATCACATCGCGCTGGATTACGAGGCGCGGTTTCTGCGCCGCAAGCGTCTGGTCGCGGCCTCGGGCGCGGAATTTCTGGTCGATCTGCCAGAGGTGACGAACCTGCGCGGCGGCGAGGCTTTTGCGCTCGACGACGGGCGGCTGATCGAGGTGCGCTGCGGGCTGGAACCGGTGCTGGTGGTGACGGGCGATCTGACCCGGCTCGCCTGGCATATCGGCAACCGCCACACGCCCTGCCAGATCGAGCCCGACCGGCTCTTGATCCGCGAGGATCACGTGCTGGAGGCGATGTTGCGCGGCCTTGGCGCGCGGGTCGAGCGGCAGATGGCCCCGTTCCGCCCTGAAAGCGGTGCCTATGGCAGCGGCCGCACGATGGGGCATGACCACGGCCCTTATCATGTCCACGCCTGAACTGGATCTGCTCCGCCTTGTGCAATGGCTGTCGCCCGCCTTTCCGACCGGGGCCTATGCCTATTCCCACGGGCTGGAACAGGCGGTGGTGGCGGGGGAGGTGCGGAGCGAGGCGGACCTGCGCGCGTGGCTTTCCGACATTCTGGACCATGGCGCGGGGTGGAACGATGCGGTGCTTCTGGCTTGCGGTTTGCGGGGCGAGGATCTGGGCGCACTTGCCGATCTGGCGCGGGCGCTGGCGGGCACGGCCGAGCGCTTGAAAGAGACCGAGGAGCAGGGCGCCGCCTTTGCGCGGGCCCGGGCGGAAATGACTGGAACTTGCACGAATGCGATGCCTTTGCCCTTGGCCTTGGCGAAAACGGCCAAGGATTTAAGGCTTGCGCCTGAGCAGGTGATTGCCCTTTTCCAACATGCCTTTGCGTCAAGCCTTGTCTCGGCCGGGGTGCGTTTCATCCCGCTCGGACAGGCGGCGGGGCAGCGGGTGCTGGCGGCGCTGCATCCGAAGATCGTCGAGCTTTCCGCCCGCGCCGCCACCGCCACCACCGCCGATCTGGCGCAATCCGCCTTTCGCGCCGAGATCGCCTCGGCCGCGCATGAAACGCTTGAGGTGAGGATTTTCAAGACATGACCAGCCCCAGTTCTCACGGACCTTTGCGGGTCGGCATCGGCGGCCCGGTCGGCGCGGGCAAGACGACGCTGACCGAGCAACTCTGCCGCGCCCTTGCCCCCCGGCTCTCGATGGCGGTGGTGACGAATGACATCTACACCCGCGAGGATGCCGAGGCGCTGATGCGCGCGCAGGTGCTGCCCGCCGACCGGATCCGCGGCGTCGAGACCGGCGGCTGCCCGCATACCGCCATCCGCGAGGATGCCTCTATCAACCTTGCCGCCATCGCCGATCTGACGCGGGCCCATCCCGACCTCGATCTGATCCTGATCGAGTCGGGGGGCGACAATCTGGCCGCCACCTTCAGCCCGGAACTGGCGGATCTGACGATTTACGTCATCGACACGGCCGCCGGGCAGGACATTCCGCGCAAGCGCGGCCCGGGGGTGACGCGATCCGACCTTCTGGTGGTGAACAAGACCGACCTTGCGCCGCATGTGGGGGTGGATCCGGTGCTGCTGGAAGCGGACACGCAACGCGCCCGTGGCACCCGGCCCTATGTGATGGCGCGGCTGCGCCATGGCGTCGGCATCGACGAGATCGTCGCGTTTCTGATCCGGGAGGGCGGTCTTGAACAAGCGGCCCTTCCGGCCTGACGCGCAAGAGTCGCGCCAGATTTGATTCAATAACGCCCGGTTCTTGCGCAGAGACCGGGCGTTTGCCTGTGTGATGCACAATTCTGCGTCTTGGCCCCTTTCCTGCTTGCGCCCTTCTTGCCGCATCGCGGCGCCCCGGTTTTGCTGATCCCGCGGGCCGCGCCCGCCACGAAGCAACCCGCGCCCACCTCCCGGGCCGCGCGATCAAGGAACAGGGGAACACATGATTACTCGGCGCAATCTGCTGATGACCGCTGCGGCGGCCGGTGCCATGTCGATGACGGGGCGCATCGCCTTTGCCGCGGGCGAGACGATCAAGGTGGGGGTGCTGCATTCGCTCTCGGGCACGATGGCGATTTCGGAAACGACGCTGAAGGACACGGTCCTGATGCTGATCGACGCGCAGAACAAGAAGGGCGGGGTGCTGGGCAAGCAGCTTGAGGCCGTGGTGGTCGATCCGGCCTCGGACTGGCCGCTCTTTGCCGAAAAGGCGCGCGAGTTGCTGACCGTCGACAAGGTTGACGTGATGTTCGGCTGCTGGACCTCGGTTTCGCGCAAATCGGTGCTGCCGGTGATCGAGGAGCTGAACGGGCTGCTGTTCTACCCGGTGCAATACGAGGGCGAGGAAAGCTCGAAGAACGTCTTTTACACCGGCGCGGCGCCGAACCAGCAGGCGATCCCGGCGACGGATTACTTCCTCAACGAGTTGGGCGTGCAGAAATTCGCGCTTCTGGGCACCGATTACGTCTATCCGCGCACCACGAACAACATTCTGGAAGCTTACCTGAAGTCGAAGGGCATCCCGGCCGAGGATATTTTCGTCAACTACACGCCGTTCGGGCAGTCGGACTGGTCGAAGATCGTCGCCGACGTCAAGGCGCTGGGGGCGGACGGCAAGAAGGTCGGCGTGATCTCGACGATCAACGGCGATGCGAATATCGGCTTTTACAAGGAACTGGCGGCCTCGGGCATCACCGCCGATGACATCCCGGTTGTCGCCTTCTCGGTCGGCGAGGAAGAGCTTTCGGGCCTCGGCGCCGGGGATCTGAAGAACCTCGTCGGGCAACTGGCCGCCTGGAACTATTTCCAAAGCGCCGACACGGCCGAAAACAAGGCCTTCATCGAGGCCTGGCACAGCTTCATCGGCAATGACAAGCGCACCACCAACGACCCGATGGAGGCCACCTATATCGGCTTCAACATGTGGGTGAATGCGGTGACGGCCGCGGGCACGACCGAGGTGGACAAGGTCAGTGCCGCGATGATCGGGCAGAAATTCCCGAACCTGACCGGGACGATGTCGGAAATGCTGCCCAACCACCATCTGACGAAACCGGTGCTGATCGGCGAGATCAAGGAAGACGGCCAGTTCGACATCATCAGCCAGACCGAGCCGGTGCCGGGCGATGCCTGGACCGATTTCCTGCCCGAATCCGCCGTGCTGACCTCGGATTGGAAGGATCTGAACTGCGGCATGTACAACACCGAAACGAAGACCTGCGTGCAGCTGAAATCGAACTACTGAGCTGATTTCAAACGAAAACCGAGGGGGCGAGACGCCCCCTCCCGCAGCCCGGATTTTCCCATGCGCAGCCTTTTTCTGGTGCTGGCAATCAGCCTTGCGCTTGCCCTGCCCGCCGCCGCCCAAGACGCCGCACCACCCGTTGCCGTCGCCAGCGTGCAGACCGGCCTTGCCGCCGTCATCGCGCAAAACGCCGCCGCCATCGCCAAACCCTCGCGCCAGAGCATCGGTCCGGTGATTGCCGCGCTGGGGCAGGCGGGCGCGGGCGCGCCCGCGTTCCTGCAGGCCTGGGCCGAGAAGAAACTGGGCGCGCGCAAGGCGGATGGCGCGATCTTTCGGGTGACGAAAGCGGCGGGCGGTTATGCGCTGGCCGATCCCGCGACGGGGGCCGACCGGGGCACGGCCGCGAAAGCCGAAATTGCCGAGATCAAGCCGAATGCCGGGGTCCGCGGCCTGATCGCCTCGGCGCTGATCCAGTTTCAACTGTCGGACCCCGATCCGACGCAGCGTCTGGCCGCGCTGACGGCACTTGCCCGCGATGGCGCGGCCGAGCATCTGGCGCCCTTGGCGGCCTCGCTCGACGCTGAGCCCGACCCGGCGATCAAGGCGCAAAAGGAACGGCTGCTGGGCCTGCTGACGATCCGTTTCGGTGCCACGCCCGCGGCCCGCGTCGCCGCGATCAAGAGCTTCGGCGCCGATCTGGGGCTGGATTTCCGCGCGAGCCTGAACCCGATCCTGACCACCTCGCGCCAGGTCTTTGACGCGGCGCCCAGCGGAAATCTCGCCGCGATCCTTACCCCCGGAAAACCCGGGTTCACCGAGACCGAGGCCTATGATCTGCTGGTGGATCAGGGGCTTGCGCCGAAGCGGCTGGCACGTGCCGATCTGCGCGCGACGCTTGAGGCCCATCTTGAAAACGGCGCCGTCGGCGGCGTGCCGCTGGCCGATCTCTCCGACCCGGCCAAACGCGAAACCGCCTATGCGGCGCTGGAAGCCGCGGGCCAGGTGCCCGCCGCCGCCACCCCGGCCGAGGTGACCGCCGCCGTCGCCGCGCATCGCTTTGCCGACGTTTACGCCGAGCCCGAGGCCAACGTCACCGATGCCGCGAAAGCCGCGCTGAAATCGGTCTCGCTCAAGGTCGGCGCGATGCAGGGCGCCGATCTGACACTGGATGCGCTCTCGCTCGCCTCGATCTATTTCCTTGCGGCCATCGGCCTTGCGATCACCTTCGGGGTAATGCGGGTGATCAACATGGCGCATGGCGAATTCATCACCATGGGCGCCTATACCGGCTATGTGGTGCAGCAATTCATCTCGGACTACACGATCTCGATTGTTGTCGCACTGCCGCTCGCCTTTGCCGTCACCTTCGCCGCCGGTGTGGCGATGGAGCGGCTGGTGATCCGCCACCTCGCCCGCCGCCCGCTCGAAACCCTGCTCGCCACCTTCGGGATCTCGATCGCGCTGCAGCAGCTGTTCAAGAACATCTTCGGCACCCAGGCCCGGCCGCTGACCGCGCCCGAATGGCTCGATGGCGCCTTCGTGCTCAACGACATCGTGTCGATCAGCTATATCCGCATCGCGATCTTCGGGCTTGCCTTGACGTTCCTCGGCCTCTTCCTTATCGTGATGAAACGCACCCGCCTTGGCCTTGAAGTCCGCGCCGTGACGCAAAACCCCGCGATGGCCGCCTCGATGGGGATCAACCCCGACCGCATCAACATGCTGACCTTCGGGCTTGGCTCGGGCATCGCGGGGATTGCGGGCGTCGCCATCGGGCTTTTTGCGAAGGTCACCTCCGAACTGGGCGCCGATTACATCGTGCAAAGCTTCATGACCGTGGTCGTCGGCGGCGTCGGCAATATCTGGGGCACGCTGGCGGGCGCCTCCCTCGTCGGCGGGCTGCAAAAGGGGATCGAGGCGCTCAACCCCGCCAACACGCTCGCCGCACAGACCTGGATGATCCTCTTCATCATCGTCTTCATCCAGTTCCGCCCGCGCGGCATCATCGCCTTGCGCGGCCGCGCCGCCGGAGATTGACCCCATGCCCCCCGCCGCCCTTTCACCTTGGCCGAAATATCCCGCGGGGGTCCGGGGGCGCGAAGCCCCCGGCGCCGCCAGATCCCGGAGACCCCAATGACCCAAGGGTTCCTTGTCAAAAACCCATCGGCGCTGATCTTCCTCGGCCTTCTGGCCCTTTTCACCCTGACCGTGACAGTACTCTCGACTGCCTACGGGCTCGACCTCGTCTCCACCTCGATGGTGAAGACGCTCGGCAAGACGCTTTGCCTGTGCCTGATCGCCCTCGCCATGGATCTGGTCTGGGGCTATATGGGGATCCTCAGCCTCGGCCATTTCGCCTTCTTCGGGCTGGGCGGCTACATGATCGGCATGTGGCTGATGGTGGCGCGCAGCCGCGAGATCGTTCTGGCCTCGGCCCATGGCTTGCCGATGACCCCGCAAGAGCTGAACGACGCCATCGCGGCGCAGATCTTCGGCGTCGTCGGCGCCTCCGAGATGCCCGCGATCTGGGCCTTTGCCGGGTCGCTTCCGGCGCAGCTGGCGCTGGTCGTGCTGGTGCCCGGCCTTCTGGCGCTCGGCTTCGGCTGGCTCGCCTTCCGGTCCCGCGTCACCGGAGTTTACCTCTCGATCCTGACCCAGGCGATGACCCTCGCGCTGGCGCTTTATCTTTATCAGAACGACTCCGGCCTGCGTGGCAACAACGGCCTTTCGGGGCTGCAGAACATCCCCGGGCTCGATTGGGCCGGACAGGACCGGCTCTCGGTCTGGTTCCTCTGGGCCTCGGCCCTCGCGCTTGGCCTTGGCTATCTCGCCTGCGCCTTCACCGTTTCGGGCAAGTTCGGCTCGGTGATGCGCGCGATCCGTGATGACGAGGCCCGGGTGCGTTTCCTTGGTTACCCGGTCGAGGGCTACAAGCTTTTCGTCTTCACCCTGACCGCGCTGATCGCCGCTGTGGCCGGGGCGCTGTACTATCCGCAGGCGGGCATCATCAACCCGGCCGAGGTCGCGCCCATCGCCTCGATCTATCTTGCGGTCTGGGTGGCGATCGGCGGCCGGGGGCGGCTTTGGGGCGCGGTGATCGGCGCGGCCTTCGTCTCGCTGGTCTCGACCTGGTTCACCGGCGGGCGCGCGCCCGATCTGCCGCTCGGCTTTTACACGGTGAAATGGGTCGATTGGTGGCAGGTGCTTTTGGGCCTCTCCTTCGTTCTCGTCACGCTCTTCGCGCCGAAGGGTCTGTCGGGGCTGGTCGACGGGCTCGCCGGTCTGCGCCCGCCACAACGGCGCGGCGCGGCGCTTGGCCCGGATGCGGGCGCCTTGCTGGAAAAGGAGGCCCGCGAATGAGGGAACTGCTGGAAGTCTCGGGCATTTCCGTCAGTTTTGACGGCTTTCGCGCGATCAACAACCTGTCCTTCTCCATCGGCCCGGCCGAGATGCGCGCGGTGATCGGCCCGAACGGGGCGGGGAAAACCACCTTCATGGACATCGTCACCGGCAAGACCCGCCCCGACGAAGGCCGGGTGCTCTGGGGCGAGCGCTCGATCGACCTCTTGAAACTCGACGAGGCGCAGATCGCCCGGCAGGGCGTGGGGCGCAAGTTCCAGCGCCCGACGGTGTTCGAGGATCAGACCGTGGCGGAAAACCTGATGATGGCCTTGAAAGCCCAGCGCAGCCCCTGGCGTGTGCTGGTCTGGCGCCCCGCGGCTACCGATCATGCGCGGGTCGAGGCGCTGGCGGCGCAGGTGGGGCTGGGCGACAGCCTCGCGCGCAAATCCGGGGAATTGTCGCATGGGCAGAAACAATGGCTGGAAATCGGCATGTTGCTGGCGCAGGAGCCGCGGCTTTTGCTGGTCGATGAACCGGCGGCGGGGATGACGCTGGCCGAGCGCGAACAGACCACCGCGCTGCTGGTCGAGCTGGCGAAAACCCATGCTGTCGTGGTGGTCGAGCATGACATGGACTTCGTGCGGCGGCTGAATTGCAAGGTCACCGTGCTGCATGAAGGCGCGGTTCTGGCCGAAGGCTCGCTGGATCACGTGACGGCGAACCAGCAGGTCATCGACGTTTATCTGGGGCGCTGAAATGCTGAAAACCGAAGGACTTACGCTGCATTACGGCGGCTCGCAGATCCTGCATGGGGTCAGCATCGCGGCGCGGGCGGGCGAGGTGACCTGCATCATGGGCACGAACGGGGTCGGCAAGACCTCGCTTCTCAAGGCGATTGCGGGCACGCATCCGCGTTCGGGCGGCGGTCTGACGCTCGATGGCGAAGCGGTCGGGCGCGTCGCGCCGCAGGCGATGGCGCGGCGCGGATTGGCCTATGTGCCGCAGGGACGGATGATCTTTCCGCTGCTGACGGTGCGGGAAAACATGGAAACGGCCTTTGCCGTGCTGCCGCGGGCGGAGCGTTTCATCCCCGACGAGATCTACGAGCTGTTTCCGATCCTGAAAGAGTTTCTGAACCGCCGCGGCGGCGATCTGTCGGGCGGGCAGCAACAGCAACTCGCCATCGCGCGGGCGATGCTGATGAAGCCGAAACTGCTGCTGCTCGACGAACCGACCGAGGGGATTCAGCCCAACATCATTGCCCAGATCGGCCGGGTGATCAAATATCTGCGCGATACCAAGGGGATGGCGATCATTCTGGTCGAGCAGTATTTCGACTTCGCGCATGATCTGGGCGACCGCTTCTATGTGCTCAAGCGCGGCGCGGTGGCGATGGAAGGCACGAAAGACAGCCTCTCGCGTGACGCCTTGCGCGCCGTGGTCAGCGTCTGAAAGGGGGGGCTCTGCCCCCTCGGCTTCGCCTCACCCCCGGGATATTTGAGCCAAGGTGAAAGCCGATCCGGGTTTCGTTTCACCTTGGCTCAAATATCCCGGGGGGTGAATTGGCCGAGAGGCCAAGAGGGGGGCAGCGCCCCCCTTTTCGGGGCGGGCCGCAGGCCCGCAAGCCCCTTAGCGCATCCCCAAGCCCGCCCGCATCAGGGTCTTGCGCACCGGCTTGAACGCATAAAGCGCGCCGAGCGCCGCGGCGCGCAGATCGCGCAGCGGCCGCGGTGCCACCATCGAGGCGCGGTTGAGGAAATCGATCCCCACCTCGCGCGCCTTCACCTCGGGCCAGCGGCGGCGGTTGTAGGTCGCCAGCATCGCCGGGCCGCCCAGATGCGCCGGGTCCTTCTCGGCCAGATCCAGCAGGCAGCGCAGATCGGCCAGGCTCATGTTCAGCCCCTGCGCGCCGATCGGCGGGATCACATGCGCGGCCTCGGCGATCAGCGCGACGCGCTCGGCCGAGAAGCTGCAGGCGATCTGCGTGATCATCGGCCAAAGCGCGCGGCGGGTGACCAGCGTCAGCGGGCCCAGCACCCCGGTCGAGCGCTCCGTCATCTCGCGTTCGAAGTCGGCCGGGGCGAGCGCCGCCAGACGCTCGGCTTCCGGGCCGCGTTCCATCCAGACGATCGCCGAGGAGGGCTTGCCGTCGCGGTCGGGCAGGGGCACCAGCGTGAAGGGGCCGCCGGTGCGGTGCACCTCGGTCGAGACATTGCCATGCGGGCTGGGGTGGGTGACCGCGCAGACCAGCGCCTTTTGTCCGTAATGCGTTGTTTTCGTGCCGATCCCCGCCGCCTCGCGGACAAAGGAATTGCGCCCGTCCGCGCCGATCACCAGTTTCGCCGTGACCAGCGTGCCATCCGAGAGCCGCACCTCGGCGCCGCTTTCGCGGGTCAAAAGCCCCACTGTCGCCACGCCGGGGCGGAAATCGACCTGCGGGATTTCGGCCAGACGCGCGACCATTTCCCGGCGCAAAAGCCAGTTCGGGAAGTTCCAGCCGAAGGGTTCGTCCGAGATGTCGGCGGCATCGAAATCGCGCACGATCCGCGCCTCGGGCCGGGCGCCGCCCGCGTCGATGATCCGCATCACCTGCAGCGGGGCCGCATGCGGCGCCAGCCGCGCCCAAAGCCCCGCACGCTCCAGCATCGCGCGCGAGGGATGCAGGAAGGCGGTCGTCCGCATGTCGGCGCCCGCATCGGTTTCGGCGGTCACCGGCGGGTCGGGATCGACGCAGATCGTGGTGAACCCGGCCGAGCCGAAGGCCGCCGCCGCCACCAGGCCCGCGACGCCGCCGCCGGAAATCAGGATATCTGTCGAAAGACGCGGTGCGGTCTCGGTCATGGCGCTCTCCCCTGAGGTCAGATCTCAAGATGGCACAACCGGGGCCGGTTTCAACCGCCGCCGCACATCCTTTTATGCGATCGAGAGGACCACCAGCAGCCCGAGCATCACGAAGCTCATCAGGACGAACCAGAGGATCACCCCGCCAAGCCCGGCAAGCACAAAGCCCGCAGCCGCCCCGCCGAGAAACAGCGCCGCGATCAGAAACAGAAAAAGCGTCGCCCCGGTGTTGGACGTCGGCTGCGCAGTGCTCATGGTCGATCCCTTCCGATGGGGCTGTCGCGACGGGCGCGTCCGGCCAAGCAGGCCATGCGGCGGGCAGGGCGGCCAGATCGCATTTCGCCGCAGCCGGGATCGGGCCGGGGCCCGGGATCACCCGGCCCCGGGGGGCGTCAGGTCCGGGCGCCGATCGCCATGGCCACCATCACGACGGCGGTCAGGCCGACGCCGCAGGTGATCAGCCCGCCAAGGCCGCCGATCAGATAGGAGGCGACGATCACCGCAAAGATCGCGACGGCGATCAGATACAGGGTGAGGGCGGCGCCGGTGTCATTGGAGGGTTGCGTGGTGCTCATGGGGGTTCCTTTCGCCGGGGAAGGGCGGTTGCGAGTCGAACCCCGGGAAAATCTGCGCACTGCAAGCAAAAAACGAGCCAGCAAATGGTCGCTGAGACAAAAGGCCCGGGCTGCGACCCGGGCCTTGGTGCGGTGCGAGGTGGAGGGGCTCAGCCGCCCGCGGTCATCACGACAAGAAGCGCCAGCATGAACCAGGTCGCGCCGACGCCACACAGGATCAGCCCGCCCAGACCCATCGTCGCCACCGCAACGGCGACAATCCCGATCACCACGGCCGCGATCAGATACATCGCAAGGGTGTAGTCCTTTTTCTCGGCGTGGCCGTGGTCGGAACCCGAGAAAGCGCCGGCGGCGGTGGTCATGGTCATGCTGCTGTCTCCCAGGGCCATCCCCCCGGACGGCCAAATCTGCATACGCTTGTATACGGGCGCCCGGATTCGCGTCAAGTTGTCGCGCGCAAGAAGGTTAGAATTATTTTAACCCGACCTGTCCCGAGAACGAGACAGCAGGCCCTCAGTGATGGCGCGCGGCGCGCAGGCTGCGCAGGAAGCGGGGCAGGTCGGCGGTGTGATGCTGGATATGGGGGGCGGGCGCGGGATGCTCTGCCACATGTATGGTCCGCATGCCCAGCGCATGCGGCACGGCCAGATTGCGCGGATCGTCTTCGAACATCGCGGCGCGGGCGGGATCGACCCCGGCGCGGTCAAAGACGGTGGCAAAGGCGCGGGCGGCGGGTTTGGGGTGATACCCGGCATGTTCGACCCCGAAAATGCCGTCGAAAAGCCCGTCAAGCCCCCGCACCGCCAGCACTTTTTGCGCATAGGGCGCCGAGCCGTTGGTGAAGACGATCTTCTGCCCCGGCAGCGCGGCGATCGCCGCGCGCAGGTCCGGATCGGGCGTCAGCGCCGAAAAGTCGATGTCATGCACCTCGTGCAGATAGGGCGTCGGATCGACCCCATGCACCTGCATCAGCCCGGCCAGCGTGGTGCCGTGGCTGCGCCAATACTGATCGCGCAGCCGGTCGGCTTCCTGCTGCCCGACCCCAAGCGCGCGCATCACATAGGCGGTCATCCGCACCTCGATCTGATCGAAGAGCCGCGCCGAGGGCGGATAGAGCGTGTGATCGAGGTCGAAGACCCAGTGACAGACGTGGGAAAACTCGGATGCGGGCATGATCTCACCAGGAAGCGTCGGGCAGGTAGGGCAAAGCGTCGGATTTGCAACTGTGGCGGCTTGTCACGGCGCAAGGCTGCGCCTAATCTGCCCCCCGCTCCGAGTCCGCATACTGCGGCATACAATGGGAGCGCGGAATTGGAAAGGTCGGGATTTCGATGCAGAAGGACGCCTATACGCTCATTCTCGAAGCGATCGATGCCGGGCTTTACCGACCGGGGGACCGGCTGGTCGAATCGGAGCTGGCAGAGCGCTTCGGGGTGTCGCGCACGCCGGTGCGCGAGGCGATGCAGCGGCTGGAGACCCAGGCGATGCTGGCGCGCGACGGGCGCTCGCTGATCGTCGCCTCGCTGGATCACAACCAGCTGGCCGAGCTTTACGTGGTGCGCGCGGAACTCGAGGCGCTGGCGGCGCGGCTGGCGGCGAAACATGCCGCGCCCGAAGAAATCCGGGTGCTGCAGGAGATGATCGATCTGGACCGCGCGCAACAGGATGACCCGATCGCGCTGGCGCGGGCGAACAAGCGCTTTCACCGGCAGCTGCATCTGGCCTCGCACAACCGCTATCTGGTGCAGCAGCTTGACCTTGTGCACCGCTCGATGGCGCTTCTGGCGACGACGTCGCTGGCGGCCGAGGGGCGGGGGGAAAAGGCGCTCGACGAACATCAGGCGATTGTCGATGCGATCGGCGCGGGCGATGCCGATGCGGCGGCGGGGGCGCTGCGCCATCATATTTCGCAGGCTTTCGAGACCCGGCTGAAGCTGGATGCCGAGGCGCGGACGGAACATCCCTGAGCCGGTTCAGTCGATCAGCGGTGCCCGGGGGGTGCGGATCGGCGCGGCGGGACCGGGCGCGGCGTCGCTGATCGCCGTCACCAGATCCGAGCGCAGCGCCGGGGCGGACATGTGATGCACGCCGTCAAAGACGCCATGCACGGTCTTGTCCCAGTAGAAAGGCTTGGTGATCACCTCGTAGATCGCCTTCCAGCCCGCCAGCGCGCCCAGGGGAAAATACAGGTTCAGCGTCGGCACCCAGGGGATCAGATGGCGGTGATCCTTGCCGCGCACCGCCCAGGCGCCGACGGTGATATTGACGATTTCGGTCAGAACGAAGGTGAACAGCAGCAGGTTTTCAAGGCTTTCCGACATGATCGCCGAGATCGGATGCCAGATCCCGAACAGGATCAGCCAGCAGGTCCACAGAAGCGGTGCCAGCAGATATTGTGATAGCGCCCCCAGGATCAGGATCTGCACGCCGAAGAACCGCTTCGGGCCAAGGTCGCGCCAGAGCCGCGCCGGGTCACGCATGTGCACGGCCCAGGTCATCGCATAGCCCTTGAGCCAGCGCGAGCGCTGCTTGACCCAGGGCACGGCGCGGCAATTGGCTTCCTCGTGCGTCACCGCCGGGATCAGCTCGGTCCGATAGCCCGCCCGCGCCAGACGGATGCCCAGATCGGCGTCTTCGGTGACGTTGTGGGCATCCCAGCCGCCCAGCTCTTCCAGCGGGCCGCGGCGGAAGAACAGCGTGGTCCCCCCCAGCGGCACCACAAGGCCCAGCCGCGCCAGGCCCGGCAGCATGGCGCGGAACCAGGCCGCATATTCGAAGGTGAAACAACGCGCGAGCCAGTTCGTGCGCGGGTTGTAATAATCCAGGATGCCCTGCAGGCAGGCGACCTCGGGCGGGCTTTCGGCGAAGCGGCGGGCAACGATGTGCAGCTGCTCGGGCTCGGGCATGTCCTCGGCGTCATAGACCCCGATCACCGAGCCGCGGCAGAAGTTCAGCGCGTAATTCAGCGCCCGCGGCTTGGTCTGGATCGGCCCCGCGGGCACGGTGACGACGCGCATCCAGCGCGGCAGCGTGGCCCCCGACAGCGCCTCGCGCGTGGTCAGGTCGGTCTGTTCCACCACCAGCAGGATATCGAGCAATTCGCGCGGCCAGTTCAGCCGCGACAGCCGCTCGACCAGCCGCGTGGCGATGTCGCGTTCCTTGTAAAGCGGCACCATGATCGAGATGATCGGCAACCGCTGCATCGGCGCGGGGCGCAACGCCCGCAGCGCGGCCGCGGCCCGGGCGCGGCGTTGCGCCCGCATCTCGGCGATCCAGGCCGCCAGCTTGAGCCCCATCGTCGCGTAAAGCGTGATCATGGCCCAAAGGAACAGCACCGCGAAGACCGCGACCGGCACGAGGATCAGCCCCGCGACCGAGACGGCGGTGACCGCAAGGACCAGCCGCGCCGCCAGTTTCTCGTTATGGGTGCGGCAGGAGCGGTCGGGATCGACCTTCACCTCGGCGCGGCGGATCAGGGCGGTCTGGCGCCGCGCCAGCAGCGCCGCATGCACGTCGCGTTCGGGCGCCAGCGCCATCCGGTAGGGGCCGAATTCGGCGGGCAATTCGGCGGCAAGACGGGTGAAATGCTCGGGCCGGGCGGTGGCGATCAGGGTGACACCGCCGATCCGCCGCCAGGGCACCATCGCCTCCTTGAGGCAAAGCTCGGGGCCGAGCGTGTCGATCAGCCGGGGGTCGGGGGGCTCTGCCAGAAGGTCGATCACCCCTGCGTTCGACTGCTTCGCCAGCGCCGCCATCAGATCGGCCTCGGACACCCAGCCATGCGTCAGCAGGATGTCGCCCAGCCGCACGTCCTGCCGGCGGCGCAGCGCCACCGCCTTGAGCAGATCGCCCGGCCGCACCGCGCCCATCTCCAGCAGGATCTGTCCCAGTTGCCGACGATCCGGCTGCGGTCGCTGCGGCCGCCCGATCGTCACCTGATCCTCCGTCGTCTCGGGGGCGCCCTCCTGCGGGGGCGCCGCGCCGGTGATGCAGGCTTTCGGCCAGGGGGCCACAGCCTCGACGAGCCTTGTCTTGAGGTGACTGGAACCGCGCATTTCGCCCCCTGGTAGAGTACGGGGTCACAGTTTCGCCTTTTTGGTTAATCTTGGGTTAACCAAAACGCCTGTTGAAGCGGATTCCAGGATTCATTTTTTTCGGCCGCCCTGAGGCGGCCGGAACACAGCGCGAACATCTGTGGATAAAGCGCTCAGGCGGCGCGGCGGGCGGCCATTGCGGCGGCGAACCGCTCGAAAAGATAAAGGCTGTCTTGCGGCCCCGGGCTGGCTTCGGGGTGATATTGCACCGAGAAGACGGGGCGATTCTCGACCGCGATGCCGCAGTTCGAGCCGTCGAACAGGCTGACATGCGTTTCGGTCACGCCCTTGGGCAGGGTCTGGGCATCGACGGCGAAGCCGTGGTTCATCGAGGTGATCTCGACCTTGCCGGTGGTGAGATCCTTGACCGGATGGTTCGCGCCGTGATGGCCGTGGTTCATCTTGATCGTCTTCGCGCCCAGCGCCAGCGCCAGCATCTGATGGCCAAGGCAGATCCCGAAGAGCGGCAGATCGGTTTTCAGCACGCCCTGGATCATCGGCACGGCATAGGTGCCGGTCGCGGCCGGATCCCCCGGACCGTTCGACAGGAACACGCCCTCGGGGTTCAGCGCCAGCACCTCTTCGGCGGTGGCGGTGGCGGGCAGCACGGTGACGTCGCACCCCGCCGAGGCGAGGCAGCGCAGGATGTTGCGTTTCGCGCCATAATCGATGGCGACGACCTTGAAGCCGGGGCCGGTGCGGCGGGTGTAGCCCTCGGGCCAGGCCCAGCGCTGTTCGTCCCAAGTGTAGCTTTGCGCGCAGGTGACGTCCTTGGCCAGATCAAGGCCGACAAGCCCCTTCCAGTCGCGGGCCTTTTTCACCAGCGCTTCGATGTCGAAGACACCGTCGGGATTGTGGGCGATCGCCACATGCGGCGCGCCCTGTTGCCGGATCGCCCGGGTCAGGCGGCGGGTGTCGATGCCGCCGACGCCGATGCGGCCGCGTTTTTCCAGCCAGCCGACCAGATCTTCCACCGCGCGCCAGTTCGAGGGCTCGGTCGGGTCCCATTTCACCACCAGACCCGCGGCAACGGGCTCGGCGGTCTCGTCATCCTCGGGGGTGACGCCGACATTGCCGATATGGGGGAAGGTGAAGGTGACAACCTGCCCGGCGTAGGAGGGATCGGTCATGATTTCCTGATAGCCGGTCATCGCGGTGTTGAAGACCAGTTCGGCCACCGTCTCGCCGGTGGCGCCAAAGCCGCGCCCGTAAAAGAGTTGTCCGTCAGCGGTGGCGATGAGCGCGGTGGGTTTTTCCGACGACTGGGGGCTCATGGGCATGGCGCGACTCTCCGGGGCAAAATCCGGCCGAACCTACGGGGAGGGGCGGAATTGGTCAAGGCCTGCGGGGTGGAATAAGATATTGTTGTAAATCAAAAGGTTGCGCACTGTCTGGCCGGGAGGGGGGCGCTGCCCCCCGTCCTGCGGACTCCCCCCGGGATATTTGGTCCAAGGTGAAAGGGCGACCGGGGTCAGCCGCGGCGGGCCTAGGCCGCGACCGGGGTGCAGATCTCGACCAGCGTGCCTTCGGGGCTGCGGACATAGGCCGTGGTCTGGCCCCAGTCCATCCGCTCGACCCCCTGCACGAGGGTTGCGCCCGCGGCCAGCGCCCGGGCAAGGGCGGCGGCGACATCCCCGGTTTCGAAGGCGAGTTCGAAAGAGGGCAGGGCGGGGGGCGTGGTGGCGACCTGTTTGCCGATCTGTTCCATCAGCGTGATCGCGGTGAAACAGAGCTTCGTCGCCCCGGTGACCATTTCGCCGAAGGTGCCGCTGTCGTGCAGGAAGCCGCGCTCGAGCCCGAAGGCTTCGGCATAGAAGGCCATCGTGGCGGCGACATCGGGGACATAAAGGATGACATAGCGCAGCTGCATCGGAAACCTCCGGTTGATCCGTGCAGGCTACGCCTCTTTGCCGCCTTGGCCAAATGAAAAGGCCCGGTCGGGGGTACCGACCGGGCCCGGGTCCGCAGCTGCGGAAGGCTTATTTCACCACCGAAGCCAGATAGGCCGCGACGTCTTCGCCGCCCTTGGCGAGTTTGAACGCCATGCCCGACTTGGCTTTCTTGTCGTCAAGCTTTTCCTTCAGGAAGGCGCCCGGGTCTTTCACATAGGTCGCGATGTCTTCCTCGGTCCAGGCGAAGCCCGAGGCGCCGAGCGCGACGATCGAGTCCTTGTATTTGAACTCCGGGTAGGTGCCGGCGGTGCGGCCGACGACGCCGTAGAGGTTCGGGCCGGTCTTCGCGCCTTTCACGATCTCGGTCCCGTCGGGGGCGATGATCGAGTGGCAGGTCTTGCACTTGTTGAATTCTTTTTCGCCCTTCGCGGCGTCGCCCGCGAAAGCGGGGGCGGCGAGCACGAGCGCGGCGACAGTGGCGGCAGTGAGGCTGATCTTCATCGCTGTATCCTTGGTCTGTTTGCTTGCCCGGTCTCAGGCCGGGGCCAAGGGGCAGATTCCTTACCCGGTCCACGCTTTACCACAAGGCAAAAGGTCGCGCATATCCCTTTGTTTCAATTCCATGACCCGCAGGGCAAGAATCCGGACGCAAAGTGAATGCCAGATGAAATGCGGCCCTTGCGGCGGTCCGGGGCGGGGGCGGGCTCAGCCGCCGCAGCGCGGGGTGAAATCGGTCTCGAACCGCGCCCGCAGCGCCAGGTCCAGATCGGCCATCGTCACCGGCAGTCCCAGATCGACAAGCGAGGTCACGCCATGCTCGCGGATGCCGCAGGGCACGATGCCGGAAAAATGGCTCAGATCCGGATCGACGTTGATCGACAGGCCGTGAAAGCTGATCCAGCGCCGCAGCTTCACCCCGATCGCGGCGATCTTGTCCTCGCGCAGCGATCCGTCGGGCATCGGCGGCTTTTCCGGGCGCGCGACCCAGACGCCGACGCGGCCGTCGCGGATCTCGCCCTTGACGTTGAATTCGGCCAGCGCGCCGATCACCCAGGTTTCCAGCGCCTGCACGAAGCAGCGCACGTCGCGGCCGCGCGTGTTCAGATCAAGCATGACATAGACGACGCGCTGGCCGGGGCCGTGATAGGTGTATTGGCCGCCGCGTCCGGCCGCGTAGACCGGGAAGCGGTCCGGATCGGTCAGGTCGGCGGCCCGCGCCGAGGTGCCCGCGGTGTAAAGGGCGGGATGTTCGAGCAGCCAGATCGCCTCGGGCGCGGTGCCCGCGGCGATCGCGGCCACCCGCGCCTCCATGAAGGCCAGCGCCTCGGGGTAGGGCACGGGACGGTCCGAGGTGATCCATTCAGGCATGCGCAGCTCTCCTGCCTTGGGGGTAAAACAATCGCGCCCGCGGCTCAAGCCGGATTTCGGGCCGGTTGCGGGGCGGGGCGGTTGCGGGGCGGTCCTGCCCGGGGTCGCGCAAGAGATTTTTCGAAACCCGCAAATTGGGGCTTTTCATTCCCCGCAGGCTCGGCTAAATCGCCCCTCACCAAGCCAGAACATGCGGTTGTGGCGGAATTGGTAGACGCGCAGCGTTGAGGTCGCTGTGGGGTAACTCCCGTGAAAGTTCGAGTCTTTTCAACCGCACCAATGGCCGGATGGCCGCAAGCCCGGGGCACACCCCCGGGCTTCGTCATTTTCCGCCCCCGGATTTTCGGCCCCCGGGCATCGGCCTGAGAACAGGGTGATTTCCCGTCAGCGTTAAGCCTGCATTGAGGAAATTGCGGCACGCTCGCGCGGATGCCCGGCGGCGACGTCGGGTCGGGTGAGGCGGCGGAAGATGACGACCTGGACTGTTCAGGGATTGTATGGGGCCCAGTTCCAGGTCGAGGGCGGAGGCTCGACGCTCTGGCCGGGGGCGCAGTTCAAGGTCGATCCCGCCTGGGATTATTCGACCTCGCGGCGGACGTTCGTCTTTTCCGATGACGACAGCTCGCTCTCCGGCGACAGCAATTACATGGCCGACGAGCACGGCAACGATTCGACCCAGAGCGTCGCGGTCTATGACGCGGGCGGCACGCTGCTTTATTCCGGGCAAGTCTATGTCGAATGGTCTTCGACCTTCACCGACCCCTCGGGCACGGTGGTGCACATGTTCACGCTGGAGATCGGCGGCACGATCATCGGCGAGGTGGCGACACGGCCGCTGACGCCGGGCGTGACCTACCACGTCTCGGGCGTCAACGACGGGATGAACGGCGCCGACGTGTCGAGCGGGCCGCTGTACGATGCGCTGGCCTCGATGACCTTCGATCCCGATCTGGTCAACGTGATCCAGGGCGGCGCCTACAACGACAGCATCGCGGCCGGGGCGGGCAATGACACGATCGCCACGGGCGACGGGGCCGACACGATCGATGGCGGCGCGGGCAATGATTCGATCACCTTCGGCGCCGGCGGCGACAGCGTGCGGGGCGGCCTTGGCGACGATTACATCGACGATTATGTCGGCGCGGCCGGATATGTCTGGAATGACAAGCTTTTCGGCGATGCGGGCAATGACACGATCTGGGCCGGATCGGGCAATGATCTGGTGGATGGCGGCGCCGACAACGACTCGATCCTCGGCGAGGGCGGAAATGACACGCTGCTTGGCGGCACGGGCGCCGACACGATCCAGGGCTGCGCCGGGGATGACAGCCTCGATGGCGGCGCGGGTGTCGACGTGCTGTCGGGCGGGACCGGTCAGGACACGCTGCATGGCGGGGACGGCGCCGATCTGCTGGCGGGCAACGGCGGCAACGATCTGATCTACGGCGAGGCCGATGCCGACCGGATCTATTTCGAAACCGACTGGGGCAGCGACACCGTCTTTGGCGGTGGGACCACCACTGCGGGCGGGACCGATTTCGACGTGCTCGACTTCAGCTCTGACACGCTGGGCGGGGTGCGCGTCACCTTCACCGGCTCCGAGGACGGCACGGCCACCCAGGGCAACAATTCCGTCAGCTTCGACAATATCGAGGGGATTTACGGCACCGGCTTCGCCGACACGGTGGATGCGGCCGCCGACGCCTCGGGGCTGATGATCGACGGGGCGGGGGGCAATGACAGCCTGACCGGCGGTTCCGGCGCGGATGTGCTGTCGGGCGGGGCAGGGGACGACACCCTGTCGGGCGGGGCGGGCGATGACACGCTGTCGGGCGGGACCGGCGGCAACGAGCTTCACGGCGAGGGCGGGTCCGACACGTTTCTTTATTCCCACGGCGATGGCAGCGGGCTGATCTTTGGCGGCGAAAGCGGGTCCGATGTCGATGTCTTGCAGCTGTCCGGGCCGGGGGCGCAGATCACCTGGCTGGACTGGGGGGCGGCTTCGGCGACCTATGCGGGCGACACCGCCTCGATGTATTTCACCGAGATCGAGCGGGTCAACGGGACCGACGCCGCCGATGAGTTCAACGCCGCCGAAGCGCTGACAGAGGTCACGCTGGATGGCGGGGGAGGGGCCGACACGATCCTCGGCTCGGCCTTTGGCGACAGCCTGATCGGCGGCGCGGGAGACGACCGGCTGACCGGCGGCGCCGGGAATGACAGTCTTTCGGCCGGGCTTGGCGCCGACACGATCGTCATGGCCGATGGCGCGGGCAACGATTTCATCACCGATTTCAACCTGTCGCTGAACGGCGCGCTGACCGCCGACCAGCTCGATGTCACGGAGCTGCACGACGGGTCGGACAGCCCGGTCACGGTCCGCGATGTGACGGTCACCGATGACGGGCTGGGCAATGCGCGGCTGACCTTCCCCGACGGCACCTCGGTCACGCTTGTGGGGATCGCGCCCGCCACGGTGCAGGCGCCCGGGATGCTGCATGCGATGGGCGTGCCCTGTCTGGTCGCGGGCAGTCGCGTCGCCACGCCGCGCGGCCCGGTGCCGGTCGAGGATCTGCGCCCGGGCGATCTGGTCACGGTGCGCGACGGCCCGCCGCTGCCGGTGCTCTGGATCGGCACGCGCCGGGTCGGCGCGGCGCAGCTGGCCGCCGATCCGCAGCTGCGCCCGGTCGAGATCGGGGCCGGGCGGCTTGGCAATGCCGGGCCGGTGCGGCTTTCGGCGCTGCACGGCATCGCGGTGCCGGGCGGTTTTCTGGCGCGGGCGGGGCATCTGGCGGCGACGGGCTGGGGCGGCGCGCGGGTGCGCCACGGCCGGTCGCGCGCGCAGGGCGGGGTGCTTTATCTGCATCTGCTGCTGCCCCGGCATGCGCTGCTCTCGGTCGAGGGGCTCTGGGTCGAGAGTTTCTGGCCTGGCCCCATCGGACTCGCCGCCCTGGATCTGGCGGCGAAAGCGACCCTGATTCGGGCGCTTCCGGCCCTGGCCGGGGTGGTCTGGGCCGGGGAGCCTGTCCAAAAGGCCTATGGCCCCCCCGCGGGCAAGTTTTTGCGGCGCTGCCAAATTGATCGTGCGCTCTGTGCGAACTGGTCGCACATCACCCGCGATTTGACGCATTCTGACGGTTTTGTGACCGAAGCGGCGGCGACGCGCACGGCTTTCACGGGAATGGGAAATCGCGGTTGAAATCCGGGGGCGGCACTGTTTTAGTCAGCCCCACGGGAGCTAACGAACCAGAAAAACCACGGGGAGCCCGCATTGACTGCGACAACGACCGACGAGGGATTCGTCGTCTTCGACCATGTGCAGAAAAGCTATGACGGCGAGACGCTCGTCGTCAAAGACCTGAACCTGTCGATTGCGAAGGGCGAATTTCTGACCATGCTCGGGCCTTCGGGTTCGGGCAAAACCACCTGCCTGATGATGCTTGCGGGCTTCGAGACGGCGACGAACGGGCGCATCCTGCTCGATGGCACGAACATCAACGACCTGCCGCCGCACAAGCGCGGCATCGGGATGGTGTTCCAGAACTATGCGCTGTTCCCGCATATGACGGTGGCGGAAAACCTGTCCTTTCCACTGGAAGTGCGGGGCATGGGCAAGGCCGAGCGCGAGGCCAAAGTGATGCGCGCGCTCGACATGGTGCAGATGGGCAAGTTCGCCCACCGCCGTCCGGCGCAGATGTCGGGCGGGCAGCAGCAGCGTGTGGCGCTGGCCCGCGCGCTGGTGTTCGATCCGGCGCTGGTCTTGATGGACGAACCGCTGGGCGCGCTCGACAAGCAGCTGCGCGAACACATGCAGTTCGAAATCAAGCACCTGCATGACAGCCTGGGCCTGACCGTCGTTTACGTGACGCATGACCAGGGCGAGGCGCTGACGATGTCGGACCGCGTCGCGGTGTTCAACGATGGCCGGATCCAGCAGCTCGCCCCGCCGGATGAACTTTACGAACGGCCGAAGAACAGCTTCGTTGCGGGCTTCATCGGCGAGAACAACAAGCTGCCCGGCATCGTCGAGGAGCTGGACGGCGAGAAATGTCTGGTGCGGCTGGCGACGGGCGAGATCATCGACGCGACGCCGGTCAACATCCGCCACAAGGGGCAGCAGACACTGGTCTCGATCCGCCCCGAACGGGTGGAATTCAAGCCCGAGATGATGCCGCCGGGCGCCCATATGATCGGTGCCGAAGTGCTGGAAGTGATCTACATGGGCGACATCTTCCGCACCCGGATGAAGGTTGCGGGCAGCACCGATTTCGTGATGAAATCGCGCAACACGATCGGCCAGACCAAGCTGCATCCCGGTCAGCACGTGAAGATCGGCTGGCATCCGGCCGATGCCCGGGCGCTGGATCCGATGTAAGACCGGGCCGGGGGACAGATTTCGATGCGGCGGCCCCGCCGCATCACCGCAAAGCGGGGAAACATCCGCAGGCGGAACCACCAACAGAGCAACCAACAAGGGAGTAACCTCATGAAGAAACTTCTGATCGTGACCACCGCGCTGGCCGGCGTTTCCGCCGCCGCGCAGGCGGGGGAACTCAACGTCGTCTCCTGGGGCGGCGCCTACACGGTTTCGCAGGTCGAGGCCTATCACAAGCCCTTCACCGCGATGACCGGCGTCAAGATCAACTCGATCGACGCCGACAACCCGGCGACGCCGCTGAAGGCGCAGGCCGAAGCCGGCAACGTCACCATCGATCTGGCCGATGTCGAACTGTCGGATGCGATCAAGATGTGCGACGAGGGCCTGCTCGAGCCGATCGACCCGGCGACGCTGCCCGCCGCCCCCGATGGCACCCCGGCCACCGAGGACTTCGTGCCGGGCGCGATCCAGGATTGCGCCGTGGCCAGCATCGTCTGGGCGACCGTCATCGCCTATGACAAGACCAAGGTCGGCGATGTCATGCCGACGACGGTGGCGGATTTCTTCGACACCACGAAATACCCGGGCAAGCGCGGCATGCTGAAAGCGGCCAAGCGCACGCTGGAACTGGCGCTTTACGCCGATGGCGTCGCCCCCGACCAGATCTATGAAGTGCTGGGCACCGACGAGGGCGTGAAACGCGCTCTGGCGAAGCTCGACACGATCAAGAAGGACATCGTCTGGTGGGAAGCCGGGGCGCAGCCGCCGCAACTTCTGGCCGATGGCGAAGTGGTGATGACGAACGGCTACAACGGCCGCTTCTTCGCCGCCGAAGTCGCCGAGGGCAAGCCCTTCGGCACGGTCTGGGACGGCTCCTACATGGATTACGACCTCTGGGTGATCCCGAAGGGCGCGCCGAACCTGGAAGATGCGAAGAAATTCCTCGCCTTCTCGACCGACACCCAGCGTCTGGCCGATCAGGCGAAATGGATCTCCTACGGTCCGGCGCGGAAATCCTCGAACGCGCTCGTCGGGCTTTACCAGGACGGCAAGACCGAAATGGCGCCCTACATGCCGACCAGCCCGGAAAACATGAAGGCGCCGATCTGGACCGACCCGACCTTCTGGGCCGACCACGACACCGAGCTGAACGAAAAGTTCAACGCCTGGCTCGCCGGCTGATCGCCTGATCTCAGTGTTTCAGGACGGGGGCAACCCCGTCCTGTCCTGCCGCCGACCGCAGTCCGCTGCGGCGGGGCATCGTTCCATGACCGGGGAACCGAATGACCGACGCAACCGCTGACCTTTCCCATGCGCCTCTGACCACCGCCGACGGCCGCCCGCTCAAGGCGGCGCTGGCCGAATCCCTGGCCGTGCGCCGCCGCCGTGCCTTCCTGCTCGTTGCGCCGCTCTTTCTGTTCATCCTGATCAGCTTCATCGTGCCGATCGGACAGATGCTGTTCAAATCCGTCTACAATGACGGCTTTTCCGCCAATGTCCCCGCGCTGAGCGCCTGGTTCGACGCCCATCCGCCCGGCAGCGCCATCGACGAGACCGCCTATGCCGCGCTGCAGGCCGATCTGGTCGAGATGAAGCGCACCAAGACCGCGGGCGTCGCGGGCACCCGGATCAATTACGACGTCGCCGGGACGCGCTCGCTCTTCACCGCGGGGGCGCGCGGCGCCGACAAGATGAAGCCGCCCTACAAGGAGGCCTTCCTCAAGCTGGACAAGAAATGGGCCGATCCGAATGTCTGGCGCGCGATGCGCTCGGCCGCCTCGCCCTTCACGATGGATTTCTATCTGGCCGCGAACGATCTCAAGCGCGACGAGGCGGGCGCGATCGTCGCGGTCCCCGAGGGGCAGGCGGTCTACAAGAAGCTGATGCTGCGCACGCTGACGCTGTCTTTGGAAATCACCGCGATCTGCCTTTTGATCGGCTTTCCGATCGCCCATCTGCTGGCCACCCTGCCGATGCGCAAGGCGATGCTGTTGATGATCTTCGTGCTCTTGCCGTTCTGGACCTCGCTTCTGGTGCGCACGACCGCCTGGATGGTGCTGTTGCAGCAACAGGGCGTGCTGAACGATCTGCTGGTCTGGCTGGGCGTGATCGATGACAAGGGCCGCATCCAGATGATCTACAACGAGATGGGGACGATCATCGCGATGACCCATATCCTGTTGCCCTTCACCATCCTGCCGCTTTATTCGGTGATGAAGACGATCCCGCCCAGCTATGTCCGCGCCGCCCGGTCGCTGGGGGCGACCTCGTGGACCGCCTTCCGCCGGGTCTATCTGCCGCAGACGCTGCCGGGCGTGGGGGCAGGGGGGCTTTTGGTCTTCATCCTGGCGATGGGCTATTACATCACCCCGGCGCTGGTCGGCGGGGCGGACGGTCAGATGATCTCGAACCTGATCGCCTTCCACATGCAGAAATCGCTGAACTGGTCGCTGGCCGCCGCCTTGGCCGCGCAGCTGCTGATCGTCGTGCTGATCTTCTTCTGGATCTACGACCGCATCGTCGGCATCGACAAGATGAAGCTCGGCTGAGAGGACGCACCCATGGCCCTTCCCGTCTACGCAAGCCCGCTCGAAAAGCTGTGGCACTACACCTATCTGGTGCTTTGCGCGCTGATCCTTCTGTTCCTGATCGCGCCGATCATCATCGTGATCCCGCTGTCGTTCAACGCCGAGCCCTATTTCACCTTCACCGAGAAGATGATGACGCTCGACCCCGCGGGCTATTCGCTGCGCTGGTATGACAGCCTGATCACCTTCGGGATGCAGAACCCCGAGGCGCCGCGCGACATGGCCTTCTGGTGGGATTTCTGGCAGAATGCGACCTGGGTGCAGGTGACGAAACATTCGGTGATCATCGGGGTGTTCGCCACGCTGATCTCGGCCGGGCTTGGCACCATCGCGGCGCTGGGCCTGACGCGGCCCGAAATGCCCTGGCGCAAGCAGATCACCGCCGTCCTGATCTCGCCGATGATCGTGCCGATAATCATCTCGGCCACCGGCATGTTCTTCTTCTACTCCGGGCAATGGGTGCCGGGGATCGATGCGCAGGGCCGGTTCGAATGGGGCCGTCTGGCGGGCACCTATCCGGGCATCATCCTCGCCCATGCGGCGCTGGGCATTCCCTTCGTGATCATCACGGTGACGGCGACGCTCTCGGGCTTCGATCAGTCGCTGGTGCGGGCGGCGGCCTCGCTGGGCGCCAATCCGCGCACGGCCTTCTTTCGGGTGCAGATGCCGCTGATCATGCCGGGCGTGGTTTCGGGCGGGCTTTTCGCCTTCGTCACCTCGTTCGACGAGGTGGTGGCGGTGCTCTTCATCGCGGCGAACGATCAGCAGACGATCCCGCGGCAGATGTGGAACGGCATCCGCGAACAGATCAGCCCGGCGA
Organism: Rhodobacter capsulatus; assembly: GCF_005144475.1. Lineage (GTDB taxonomy): Bacteria > Pseudomonadota > Alphaproteobacteria > Rhodobacterales > Rhodobacteraceae > Rhodobacter > Rhodobacter capsulatus_C. Next base: position 49,601 of record NZ_SWJZ01000050.1, read on the forward strand.
TCCTGGCGGTGGCGACGCTGCTGGTGATCATCTCGGTGGCGCTTCTGACGGTGGTGGAACTGCTGCGCCGCCGCTCGGAACGGCTGCGCGGCGTGAGCCCGGCCTGACACGGCCTGCCAGATCCGAACCGCAGAAAAGGGGGGCTGTCTGCCCCCCTCTTTTGCTGCGCAAAATTCACCCCCCGAGGATATTTGCGCCAAGGTGAAACCAGAAGGGCAAGGGGCCGCGCCTCCCCTTTCACCTTGGTGCAAATATCCCGGGGGGAGTCCCGCAGGGACGGGGGGCAGCGCCCCCCCCTTGGTTTGCGGCGGCTTACGGCAGGATCGCGAGCCAGACCCAGATCGACAGGATCGAGAGCGCGGTGGCAATCAGCACGCTTGAGGCCGCCACCCGCTGCGCCGTGCCGTAAAGGTTGGCGAACAGATAGGCGTTGACGCCCGGCGCCATCGCCGCCGTCAGCACCGCCGAGCGCAGGCCCGCCGTCGGCACGTCGAAGACGAAATGCGCGAGGCTGTAGGCGATGCCCGGATGAACGATCAGCGAAAGCCCCGTGACCATGGCGATGGCGCGGCCGTCGCCCTCGGGGCGGTAGCGCAGCAGCACCCCGCCCAGACCGAAGAGCGCCGCGGGCAGCGCGGCCTTGGCGATCATGTCCATCGCCGCCATCAGGGGCCCGGGCACCGGCTGACCGCTCAGCGCCGAAAAGGCCTGCAGCGCGAAGCCGCAAAGGATCCCGATCACCAGCGGCGTGCGCAGGATGCCCGTCAGCGCGTTCCACCCCACGCGCGAGAGCCCCGCGCCGGTGCCGTGGCTGCGCACCCATTCCATCGCCACGATGCCCACCGTGTAGAAGAAGGGCGAGTGAAACGAGATGATCGCGAAATTGCCCGCCAGCGCGTCGGGGCCATAGGCGCGTTCGGTGATCGGCACGCCCAGAAGCAGCGAATTCGAAAACATCGCCGCAAAGCCGATCGCCACCGCATCGGGGCCGGTGCGGCCCAGCCAGAGCCGCGCCGCAAGGCTGCCGATCGCAAAGCAGGCCAGCGCGCCCGTGTAGAACGAGATCATCGGCCCGGGGTCGTAGCTGGCGGAGAGATCGAGCGTCGCGATCGAGCGCGCCAACAGCACCGGCACGGCGAAATTCTGTGCGAAGCGCATCAGCCCCTCGACCGCGGCGGCGTTGAAAAGCCCTTTCCACGCAACCACATAGCCAAAGCCGATCACCAGAAAGACCGGCAGGATGACGTCGATCAGCGTGCTCATGCGGCGGGAAGGTCCAGCACCATCCCGTCATAGGCGGCGCGGACATGGGCGGGGGTCTCGCGCTCCACATCCGAATGATCAAGGTCGATATGCATGTTGGTCAGCACCGCTTCCCTTGGCGCCGCCCGGGCGATCCAGTCGAGCGACAGCGCCAGATGCGCGTGGCTCGGATGCGGCTTGCGGCGCAGCGCATCGAGTACCCAGATGTCGAGGCCCTGCAGCACCGGCCAGGCCGCCTCGGGGATGGCCGAGACATCGGGCAGATAAGCCAGCCCGCCGATGCGAAAGCCCAGCGCCGGGATATTGCCATGCGCGACGCGGAAGGGGGTCAGCCGCACCGGCCCGCCCGCCCCCGTCACGCTGAAGGGGCCGTCGATCGTCTGCAGATCGCAAATCGGCGGATAATCGCTGCCCGCGGGCTGCACGAACGCATAGCCGAAGCGGTTGATCAGCGCCTCGGTCGTCGGTGCATCGGCCCAGACCGGCAGCCGCGCATGCATGTTGAAGGTGATCTGCCGGATGTCATCGAGCCCGTGCATGTGATCGGCATGCGGATGGGTGAAGGCCACGGCATCCAGCGTCGCCACCTCGGCGCGCAGCAGTTGCTCGCGCAGGTCGGGCGAGGTGTCGATGAGGACGCGGGTGATGCCCGCGGCACCGATCCGCTCGATCAGCATCGAGCAGCGGGTGCGGCGGTTTTTCGGGTTCGCCGGATCGCATTCGCCCCAATGGCCGCCGATGCGCGGCACGCCGCCCGAGGAGCCGCAGCCAAGGATGGTGAAGCGCAGCCGGTCAGCCATGGCGGGCCTTTGCGAAAAGACGGTCGAAATTCGCGGTCGTGGCGGCGGCGAAATCGGGCAGGCTCAGCCCGAAGACCTCGGCGCCGATCCTCGCGGTATGGGCGGTATAGGCGGGCTCGTTGCGGCGGCCCCGGAAGGGCGGCGGGGCAAGATAGGGCGCGTCGGTTTCCAAGAGGATCCGGTCCAAGGGCGCGGTCTTGAAGATGTCGCGGATCTCTTGCGATTTCGGGAAGGTGGCGACGCCGGACATGGAAAGATAGCAGCCGAGTTCGAGCGTCACCCGCGCCAGCTCCGGCCCGGAGGAAAAGCAATGCATCACGCAGCCAAAAGGCTGGCGCGCCATCGCCTCGGTCAGGATCGCGGCCATGTCGTCATCGGCGGCGCGGGAATGGATGATCAGCGGCAGGCCGGTTTCCTGCGCCGCCTCGATATGCAGCCGCAGCGAAACCTTTTGAATTTCAGCGCTTTCGGCGGTGTAGTGATAGTCGAGCCCGGTCTCGCCGATCCCCACAAATTTCGGATGCGCGGCAAGCGCGACCAGCTCCTCGAGCGTGGCGAGGGGTTCCTCGGCGGCGCTCATCGGATGGGTGCCCGCGGCCCAGAACACGCCCTCATGCGCCTCGGCAATCGCGCGCACCTGCGGCACGCTGCGCAGGCGGGTACAGATCGTCACCATCCGCGTCACCCCGGCGGCACGGGCGCGGGCGACGACCTCGGGCAGTTCCTCGGCAAAGTCGGGGAAATCGAGGTGACAATGGCTGTCGACAAGAAGCGGAAGCGGCGCGGTCAAGGGACTCTCCTGCCGCCTAGGGCGCGGCGTTGATGGCAAGAACCATATCCATGACCAGCGTCGCCGGGTCAAGGTTGACCGCCTTGCCATGCCGCGCCCGCGCGCCCAGATCCTGATGCAGCCCGGCCCATTTCTGCGCCGCCGCGCCATCGGGGCAGAGCCGGGTGAGCAACGCCGCCTCGCCCGGGGCGGCCTCGGGTTGCGGCGCCCCGGTCAGGCCCGCACGGGCAAGGCGGGCCAGAAACAGGTCCATCAGGCCGAGCATCAGATCAAACCGCGCCTCGTTGCCACGCCCGGTCATCCCCTCGGCCAGGGCCCAGGCCTTTTGCCGGTCGATCCGCGGCAGGCCACTCATCAGCCCGACGAGCGCGCGATAGGCGTCGAGCCCGTCGAGATTGATCAGCCGGATCGCCTCGCCGACCGAGCCGCCGGCAAGGGCCGAGAGGGCGAGGGTGTCTTCGGTTTCCGCACCGGCCCCCGCCAAGGCCTGCGCCAGATCCTCGGGGGCAAGTGCCGCCAGCCGCAATTCGCGGCAGCGCGAGCGGATGGTGGGCAAAAGCCGCGCCGGTTGATGCGTGACCAGAAGGAAGGTGACCAAGGGCGGCGGCTCTTCGAGCAGTTTCAACAGCGCATTCGCCCCGGCCGTGGCGAGTTCGTCGGCCGCATCCACGATCACCACGCGCCGCCCGCCGTCCGCCGCAGACAGATGCAGGAACGAGGTCAGCTTGCGCACCTCGACCACGCGGATGTCTTCGGAGAGCGCGGTTTCCTTGTCATTCGGCCCACGTTTGAGGTGGAACAGCCGCGGCTCTGCCCCCGCCAGAATCCGGCGGCAGACCGGGTGATCGGGGTCAGACTCCAGACTGCGCGCCGGCTCGGGGGCGCCGAAGAGCCCGCCGCCATCGTCGAGCGGCTGGCTCAGCAAGAACCGCGCAAGGCGCCAGGCCAGCGTCGCCTTGCCGACGCCGCGCGGGCCGGTCATCATCCAGGCGTGATGCAGCCGATGCGAGGTGAAAGCGCTCAGGAAATCCGCCTCGGCCTTGTCCTGGCCGTAAAGATGCAGGGTCTGGCGCGGATGGGGGGCGCCCTCGACCTGGGTCGGATCGGGAAGCTCGTCGCGGCTCATGCGCGGGCCCGAAGCGCGGCAAGGGTAAGGGCCAGAACCTCGGCGGCGACGGCACCGGGCGCATGATCGCCTTCGATCACCTTGAAACGGCTGGAAAATTCCTGCGCAAGGGTCAGAAAACCGTCGCGCATCCGGGCCTGCATCGCCAGCCCCATATCCTCGAAACGTTCCTCATGGCCGCGCCGCCCCTTGGCGCGGGCAAGGCCCACTTCGGGATCGATGTCGATCAGGAAGGTCAGGTCCGGCTCGCGCCCGATCATCAGCCGGTGCAGATCATCGACGAGCCCGCGCAGATCGCCGCGCGACAGCCCCTGATACATCCGCGTGCTGTCGGCGAAACGGTCGCAAATGACCACCTTGCCCGCAGCCAGCGCCGGGGTGATCGTGCGTTCCAGATGGTCGCGCCGCGCCGCGGTAAAGAGCAGGATCTCGGTCTTCGCCGACCACCGGTCGGGATCGCCCTGCAGCACGAGGGCGCGGATTTCCTCGGCCCCCGGGCTGCCGCCCGGCTCGCGTGTGCAAAGGACATCGCGGCCAAGCCCGGTCAGCGCCTCGGCCAAAAGCCGCGCCTGGGTGGATTTGCCCGAGCCGTCGATGCCCTCGAAGGTGATGAACATCGGCTCAGCCGGCCACCATCTGGCGGGTCTGCGTCAACAACCGGCTGGCCGCCGCGGCGAAGCGGACGAAGAAACCGCCCTCGGCCACGTCGGCTTCCGCCACCAGCGGCACCGTGCGCAGGCCCAGCCCCGGCACGGTGATTTCCAGCCGCCCAAGCTCGGTCCCCGCCGTCACCGGCGCGGTGACCGGGCCGTCAAAGACCGCCTCGGCCTTCACCCCCTCGGCCGCGCCCGCCGGGATCAGCATCGCGACATCGGCCGCAGGGACCAGCCCGACGCGGTCGTCGGTGCCCAGCCAGACCGGCGCCTCGGCCAGCCGCGTGCCCTTTTGCGCCACCGTCTTCATCACGAATTGCCGAAACGCCCAGTTCGCCACCGCTTCGGCTTCGGACGCCCGGTCGGCCTCCGACGCCAGCCCCGAGATCACGAAGACGATGCGCCGATCGCCCATCACCGCCGAGCCGACAAGGCCATAGCCCGCCTCTTCGGTGTGGCCGGTCTTCAGCCCGTCGGCATGCCAGTCGGCGGCGGCGATCTTCAACAGCGGGTTGCGGTTGTGGGCATTGGCCGGGGCGCGGTTCTTGTAGTTGAACTGGGTTTCCGAAAACAGCGGGTAATATTGCGGGAATTGCGTGATCAGCCGCACCGCCAGAATGCCCAGATCATGCATCGACATGCGCTGATCGGGATGCGGCCAGCCCGAAGCATTGGCAAAGGTCGAGCGCGTCATGCCCAGCATCTTCGCCCGTTCGGTCATCGCCGCGGCAAAGGCGCCTTCCGAGCCCGCCAGCCCCTCGGCCACGACGACGCAGGCGTCATTGCCCGAATTGATCACCACGCCCTGCATCAGCTCGCGCACGCTCGGCCGGTCCATCTCGTTGAGGAACATCGTCGAGCCGCCCATCTGCTTGGCCTTGGTCGAGACGGCAAAGGTGGTGTCCAGCGTCACCCGCCCCTCGGACAGCGCCTCGAACAGCATGTTCAGCGTCATCAGCTTCGACATCGAGGCGGGCGGCACCGCGATACCGGCGTCCTTCTCCAAAAGCACCGTCTGTGTCGTCAGATCATAGACCCAGGCGGTGCGGGCGCGGGTGTCGAAGGCCGCGGCGGGCAGGGCGGTCAGCGCCGCAAGCGCGGCAAGGGCAAGCAGTCGAAGGGGCGACATGGCGGTTGCGTCCTTATCTTGAGACGGCATAGGCGTCGGGGAAGCCGAGGCCCTTGATCTTGGCAAGCAGCGCGGCCTTGTCGGCGGCCGATCCGGTCGTTCCGGCGACCACGCGCCAGAAGGTCTTGCCCTTGGCGGTCTCGGTGCGGATCGTGCTGGCGATGCCCGATTTCTTCAGCTGGTCGGCGGCGCGTTTGGCATTCGCCTCCTGCGAGAAGATGCCGATCTGCACGAAGCCCTTGCCCGCCGCGGCGGGCTTGGCCGGGGTTGCGGCGGGTTTTTGCGGCGCGGGCGCGGTCGCGGCGATGGCAGCGCCTGCCGCGGCGGCGATCTCGGCACCCGGTTTGCCCGCGCCCTTCGGCGGCGTGGCCGCGGGTTTCGCGCCCGGTCGCGGCGGCGCGCTGGCCAGCGGCGTCGCGGCGATATCCTCGGCCGGGGGCAGGGCGTCCTTGACCGGGGCGGCGGTGGCGGCCGGATCGGCCTGTTCCTCGCGACGCAGCGCCACGACCGAGAGCTTCGTCGGCGCCCCCGCCAGCATGTCCAGCGCCGCGGCGGCATCCGAGGAGACCTGCAGCTTCGGCCCCGGGTTTTCGCGCTCGCGGCGGAACAGCGCGCCGATGACGAACTTGCCATTGGCCGGGTTGCGGATGATCACCCGTTCGGGGTCTTTCACCGTCGGATGCGCAACCCAGACCCCGCCAAGCGAGGGACGCCCGTCCCAAAGCCCCGCATCATTGGCGGAAAACACCTCGGGGGCTTCGACATCGCGCTCGACGATGCGGGCCGAGGTGGCGGCGGGTGTCGCGCCGTCTTTCGGGGCTTCGGCCGGGTCGGCGCCGTCCCCCGTCAATTGGCATCCTGCCATCGTCAGCGCCGCTCCCAGCGCCAAGACCCACCGCATCGATCCTGTCATGCCCGTCTGCCCCTGCCCGTTCGTTCCGCCAGTCCCGACCGCAGGCCGTCTCGGCCCGTCGTCCGGCCTCGGCCGTTGTTGCCGCAGCCCCTTGGCGGGACCGTCCCAAACCGGGGTCAGGCGCCGCCGCCCCGGCGTTTCGCACCGACTGTAGCGGGTTCGTCGCGGCAAGAAAAGCGCGTGCGGGCGGCGGCTGCGGATTTCATCGGCCGGATGCTTTCAGAATCGCGTGAGAGCGGTTAGGGCAGGGGCGAAGGAAGTGTGGCCGAGTGGTTTAAGGCTCTGGTCTTGAAAACCAGCGAGGGGGAGACCCCTCCGTGGGTTCGAATCCCACCGCTTCCGCCAATTCCTAGTGTTTCAATATAATCATTAAGAATCAAAGGCATAGGCCGATCCGCCTTGGCGTTCCCACACATGTTTTCCACACATGTTTTCCACACAGGCGATCTGCAGATGCGACTTGGTTTGAACGTCGAATCGGCGCTGGCGTACTGGTTTGTAGCGCGCCACGAATTTTTGCAGTGCGTGACACCCGAATTTGCAGCAGACGCGTTTACGTGAAACAGCCCATCTGTGCCGAAGCTGCTGAGCGATGCCAGGGCGAAGCATTTCGATCTTGGCAAGGGGCCAAAGGGCAAGGTGGCCGTGGCCCAGTTCGAGCGGGCTTGGGGCCATCTTCTTGAGATCACCGGGGACATTCCCCTCGACCATCTCAGCCGCGACCATGCCAACGAATTCGTGCAGAGGCTGATCAAAAGGGGGCTCAGTGCTGAAACGGGGAAGCGCTACTTGGCTCAGGTGCGCCCCGTGATCCAAACAGGTCTGCTTGAGTTCGAGATGAGCAAGGTCAATCCCTTCGAAAAGCTGACGATTCCCAACCGTGACGAGGGGCCACGCAAGCCCCGAGACACCTTCACAATCGAAGAGTTGATGGCGATTCAGGCTGCTTGCCGCGAAAAGGACGACGAACGGCGGTGGCTGATTGCGATGCTCTCGGACACGATGACCCGCTTGGCCGAATTGCAGCAGATCATGAAAGAGGACGTTCGGCTGAACGATCCGGTCCCCCATGTCAGGCTTCGCGTGACCGAGGTTCGCGGCCTGAAGACGGGACTCTCTGCGAGATCGGTTCCCTTGGTCGGTGCCGCTCTCTGGGCTGCCCTGCGCGCCATGACGACCGAAGGAAAGTTCCGCTTTCCTGAAGGTTTTTCGACGTGGACCGCCACCATCCGGCGGCCACCGCAGCGCCGCGGTCCACGTCGAAAAACCTTCAGGAAACATGCAGGCACTTCGAAAAGTTCTCGGCGAGAACGACAAGCTTGCGTATCTAACGATGATGACCGCTCGGCTCGCGGAAATGAAACGGGTTCTCAAGCGTGATGGCTGCATATTTTTGCACTGCGATCCAACTGCGTCCCATTACCTAAAAATGGTTCTCGACATTATCTTCTGCCCACAGTGCTTTGTGAATGAGATCATCTGGCAGAGGTCTCAGGCGAAGGGCGACAGTAGGCGAAGGTTCGGTCGCAACCATGACGTCATATTGATGTATGGCAATGGAGATGGATATGATTTCCATCCGGTCTTCATGGAAACGGACGAGGAATATGCTTCGCGCTTCAACAAGGATGATGGCGATGGCCGGGGCGCTTACCACTCCGCTCCCCTAGATAGTCCAAGCCTCAGGCCCAACCTGATCTACAAGTACAAGAACTACGAGCCCCCAGCAAAAGGCTGGCGTGTCTGGTTCGAAGAAATGCAACGGCTTGACGCGGACGGACTATTGATGTTTCCCGAACGCCATGATCAGCGGATCAGGCGTAAACTCTACCTCTCAGATGCGCCTGGTCCGATGCTGGGTGACGTGTGGACAGATATTCGACCACTTCAAGGTAGTGCACGCGAATCTCTTGGATACCCAACTCAAAAACCCATATCTTTGCTGCAAAGAATTCTGGCGTGCGCGTCTTCGGAAGGAGATGTCATCCTCGATCCTTTTTGCGGTTGCGGAACTTCGATCCATGCTGCGGAAGCGATGGGACGCCACTGGATCGGCATTGATGTGGCGTTTCAAGCGATGCGCGTGGTTGAAGACCGCCTCAAGAACTCCTTCCCCGGGATCAGCTATGATGTCTTCGGTATCCCGACGAGTGAGAGCGGTGCACGTTGGTTGGCGGAGAACGACCCATTCAAGTTCGAGGAGTGGGCAGTAAACATAATTGGCGGTATGCATTCCGGGAAGTATCGTTCGGACGGCGGCGTCGACGGCTCCTTCTATTTCCTGACAGGGAAAAACGACACCAACAGCCGCGGAATCATCTCCGTGAAGGCTGGCAAGCACTTGAACCCAGGGATGATCCGGGACTTGGCTGGAACGCTTCATCGAGAGCGAAAGTTTACTGATGGCCCCAATGCTATTGCCGTGTTCATCTGTGCGGAGCGTCCTACAAAGGGAATGCTTGATGAGGCGCGTTCGGCTGGTGTCATTACCATGGACTTCGGTGACTACCCCGCCTTGCAAATCCTCTCGGTGGAGGACATTTTTTCCGGAAATGGTATCCGAGTTCCGTTCCTATATGACGTCGTCAGCGCGGCGGCGGCGGGGCGTAAGAAGCTTGGACAGAAATCGCTTTACCTCGACCCGCGAGAGTTGGCGCGACAGCGGCAATTCCTATTCTCGATCACCAGTCAAGCGACCAGCGCAAAGCAATTGCCGCTGTTTTCGGAAACGAGGATCATGCCTGAACCAATTTCAAAAGCTGGTTGACGAGTCAAAGCGCCACCCAATCCTTGATCGCCGCGATCACGGCCTCCTCGTCATCGGCGGAGATGCCGAGGAACGGCCGGGCCGGGATGTCTCCCCAGGGGATCGAATGGAAATGGCGCCGCCCGCGCTTGTCGATGCCCATGAAGGCCCCGAATGCGCCTTGCTCGGCGCCGAATTGCATCACGGCCGACTGGATGGCGCGCGAGCTGATCCGGGCCCAGTCATCGCCCGAGGCGGTGGCGAAGTTGGTGATCGAGCTCAGGCTCTTCGTCGGCCCGATCAGCGGTTTGAGGGACACCGGCTCCTTGCGCGCCTCGTAGGCGGCGATTGTGGTCGAGCTCTTTGGCGCCCAGGGCGTGCCGTCGGGCGCTGTGCCCGTCTGAAACCGTTCGACGGTACTGTCGAGCAGCAGCTCGGCGATCTGCGCCATGAGATCGCCCTGGTTGGCAAGCTTGCCCTCGATCCCGGCCAGCGTGGCGGTGATCTGCTTGTCGTTCACTTCAACGGAAATCACTGCTATACTTCTTTGGCTGGCGCGGGACATCGACCGCTGCGGATTGGCCGTGGGTGCGCTCAGGGCGTAAAGGTCGGGGACGCGCCAGTCTTCACCCACATCGTGACGAGAGAAAGCCTGCGGCGTCCGGCCAGCAGCTCGAAGACCGCGACGAGGGTTTCTTCGCCGAAGCGTTTCGTCAGAAGGATCCGAGGCCCGCGCCCGGGTTTCTGGTCGGCCGGTTCAAGGCTGTCGGGCGCGTTCAAGAGAGCGCCGAGGCGGCCGAAATCATAGGCCGTCACGGCGCGCTGCCCCCGGGTCCGCTCCAGCTCGGGGGTGCCGTGCTCGGCGATCGCATGCCGAACGGCGCTCTCCTCTACTAGATAGTCATAGAGAGCAGGCTTGAGCAGTTGCCCCAGAGCCCCCTCGATGCGCGTGGCATCGTGGGTCGTAACCAGCCCGAGCGTGCGCTGCGGCTCGACCAGGACATCGGGCGAGATCGGCGCCCCGCCGCGCTCGCCCTGAACACGCTCGACCCAGCGTCGGATGGTGTCGGCTGTCGACGGCGCATCGCGATAGCCGGTGGCGATGGCATCTCGGGTCGCGGCCGGAACCTCGTGCATGAAGTTCGTCGCCAGGCTGGTCGGCCATTTCCCGGCTTTTTCGGCCAGCGCCGTGATGGTGTTGGCAATGGTGGCGCCAGGCGCGTGATCCCAGCCGCGGTCGATGCCCTTCGGGGCGCCGGTGCGCGGATCCGGCATCGCCCAGTCCGTCGGCAGCTTCTTCGCCGGATCGCCACCGAGACGGATCGCCATCGCGATGGACATTGCGCCGCGCACAGAACAGCCGCAGCCCCAGCCGTTGGGCGGGAAGTGGCTTTGCCAGAACGGGTGGTCGATCGGCAAGATCAGGCCATCCCACGCCAAGTGCTGCAGGCGCGGATGCTCGGCATTGCTGTGCCGATAGACGAGGAAACTGAAGCCCTTAGCCTTCAGCTGGGCCCAGCGGCCCGCGGCGTAGGAGGTCGAGATGTTCGTCTTCCAGATCACCTTGGTGCGCCAGGCCTCGCCCTTGGCAGTGCCTTCGCCGGTCCAGCCGTGCCAGCCGTGCTTTTCGACGATCGCTCGGAAATCGCGCCGGAACACCTCCAGCCCGGTGCCCTCGGTCAGCGAGCGATCGACGGCGCCCAGGATGTCGGCAATCAGATCCTGCTTGATCGCGCCCGCCACCATGCCCGCTCGATCATGCGCCGGACCCGAGATATCGTCCCATCGCGTGGTACCCACAAGGTTGCGCAGGCGCAGCCTGAACGCCGCCACCTGTTCGTCGAAGGGGCGGCGCAACAGGAGCGCGAGCGGATCGTCAGCCATCGAGCGCGTCCTCGCGCCCGGCGAATTCGGCCGCAAGCATCGCGGCCGCGAGACGGTTTGCCAGGCGCTGCGTTTCGGCCTGGCCGAAGCCTTCTTCGAGCATCGCCCGGAATTCCTCGATCGTGCTGGCGGCGGTCAGCATGGCCTCGATCCGCTCGATCATCGCCACGACGACCGGCTGCGCTTCGACCCCCAGACGCTCGGCCAAGGCACCGATCTGGTCACCCCCCGAAATTTCGCCCGTGGAGGCCCCTTCTTGCTGCAGGGCCACGTCACCCCCAGACCGCCCCGCACCCCCTTTAATTTTCCCGGAGATCGCTTCAATGACCCCTTTGCGCCCCGTGGGGTCGGTCGGGTCGGTGGTTGACGGCTGGTTGCCGCCGGAAACCGGCCGCAGGATGCGCGCGCCGGGTTTCGGCTGCGCCCATCCGAACCGCGCCCGGGCCTCGGCCTCCTCGATCTCGACGCCGTTGCGCACGAGCACATCGAGCGAGTCGGCGATCAGCTTCAGATCCTCGGCCTTCGGGCGGGCGATCTTCAGGCGAGGGTAGCGTTTCTGCGGCCCATATTCGAGCTGGATCCACGGTCGGATAAGGTCGCGGTTGAGGATCGCCGCCAGAGCCATCGCGTCGGCGGTCTCGATGTCCTCCTGGACAAGCCGGTGTTCCTGGCCGACCGCATGCCCGCCCGCAATGGCGTCGGTGGTCGCGGTCTGGCCCAGTACCGCCTTCGAGATCTGCTGATCGAGGTGGGCGATGCACTTTTCGTAAAGGTTAATTGAAGCGCCGACGGATTTCGTTTCGACGAAGTCGATCGACATCGTGTCGGGGATGAGCCTTCATCGCGGCGATAAAAGGCTGCAACTCCACGATCAGCCTCTGCGCTGCCGTTGCCAGGTCTGCATCGGCGATCCCGTCGAATTCCGCGACGGCCTCAAGCCCCGCGAGGGGGTGGTAGCTCAGCCGGCACAGGCGGAAACGGATCCGCTCCGGGTCGTTGCGCCGTGCCGCGTCGCGCGTGGCGGAACAGGTGAACCGCGCCGGGGTGCCGGTGGCATCGGGCGGCAGGGTGATCCCCTCGAGGGGGAGATGGTCGCGCAGCAGGATCTCTTCGATGTCTGGTTCATGGGGCACCGGGCGCAGGGTCACGCTGCGCGAAAGCGGCGCGGCGCACCATGGGCTTGCGGCGGCCTCGGGGAGGCGCGCGCACCAGTGCGCCCTGCTTTCAGGCGGAGCTGTCTCAAGCGACGAAACCGGGACAACCCCGAATCGTCCCGCCGGGTCCGTGGCCTCGAGTGTGATCCACTCAAGCATCGCCGGTTGTCCCGGCGCGGCCGGGGGCGGACCGCCCTGCAGCAGATCATGGGCCTGCGGCCGGGCGTCGAGCGCGGTGATCACGCAGACCCCGGGCGCGGCAGCGGCGCCGCGCGGGCAAGATGTCTTCACGCGGATCTGGGGGGTAAAGGGCAGTTGCAGCCGAAGCGTGCCGATCTGCGCCGCGAGCGGCGCGCGCGCAAGCTCCGCCCAGCCCCGCGCATGGGCCACGCGCGCGCTTGCGCTGCGGATCTCGAAGCCGATCCGGTCGGCGAAGGGGGCGGTGATCAGGCCAAAGGCAACCAGTGCCGCCACAAGCCGCGTGGGAAGCGAGGCCAGCCCCGCGACGAGACGACAGGCGACATAGGTGACCGGCGCACAGGCTGCCATCGGCAGGCCAAGCGGTGCAAGGAAGAACGTCAGGGTCAGCAACACGCCCAGAAGGCCTGTGCTGCCAAGCACGATCTGTTGCACCGGCTTTGCATGGCGCCAACCCGACACAGAGAGGCCGAGCAGGCCCGACAGCAGGCCGAGGACGGCGATCCAGAACAGGGGCGCGGGGGACATCGTAAAAAGACCTTTTGAAATCACGTGCCGCACAGGGCGTTCTGATGGACACGAGGATCACCCGATCTTGCCTGCGCGACAAGCAGTTTCCAAACCGCGCGCTGCCGTTGGCTGCACGAACGGACCTGCGTGCAAAGCGACCGAAGCCGGGCTTGCCCCTAACCGGGATGCAGTTCCACGCAGTTGAGATTGTGATGAAACGCCGCAAACACCGCCCCGATGACGGCCCCGGAAAGAACCGCGACAAGCGCAAGGGTCCATCTGCCGCGTCTTGCCAATCCGACACCCAGGGCCAAGCCGATCAGGAAAGACCCCCCGCCGCAGGGGTCGAAAAGCGTTGACAGCAGGCATGCGGCGTAAGGTGTCATCGCAGGGTTCCGCCGCAAATTGGCCTGTGAAACGTCCCGGCGGTTCGACCCTGCGCAGGGTCGGGCGCAAGCCCATCCGCGATCGCATCGGCCGCATTGCACCTTGGCGCGGGGCATGAAAGGGAACAAGGACCACAGCCGGTAGGACGTTGCACAATGTTCCTCACGGCCCTGATGTTCGGGATGATGGTCCTGATCCTGTCCCTCCAGCTCTTGGGCGGATTTCCGCGCCTTTACCGGCCCTTCGGCAAACTGTCCGACGCGGAGCTGCGCCGCCTGATCCCGCATCTCTTCCTGATCTTCCCGGCGATGGCGGCCTTCGTGGTGTTCCACCGCTTGGTGCTTCTCATCCTGCCCGCGGCGGTCGGGCTCTGGTGCGGCGGCCGCATCCGCCGCCCCTGCGCCGCCTGTGGCTTTGCACGCCGGAACCCGGCTTCCTTTCCACACTCGCGCCGGTCTGACGCCTCTTTCCGCCCTTGCCGCATCCGGGTAGTCTGGCCGCATGACCAAGAAATATCCCCGCACCTTTCATTTGCCGATCTCGCCCGGTGCCAGCAGCGACGACAAGATCATGACCTCGCTAGAGGGGTTGATCTGCGACGATCTGGTGATCACCGAAAAGATGGACGGCGAGAACACGACGCTGCACCGCGGCGGCTGCCACGCGCGCAGCCCCGACAGCCGCAACCACCCCTCGCGCGATTGGCTCAAGGCCTTTGCCGCGGGTATCACGCCGCAGCTGGCCGGGGGCGAGCGGATCGTCGGCGAGAACCTCTATGCGCGCCATTCGGTGGGCTACGACGCGCTGCCCGCGTGGTTTTTGGGCTTTGCCTGGATATTGGGCGACGAGGTGCAGCCCTGGGATCTGACGCTCTTGCGGTTCGAGGAACTGGGCATCACGCCGGTGCCGGTGCTCTGGCGCGGGCCTTGGCGCCCTGGGCTCTTTGAAACCATCGCGGCGGGGCTTGACCCCGACCGGCAGGAGGGCTTCGTCGCGCGCGTGGCCGCGGCCTTCCCGGAGGCCGAGATGCCGCGCCGGATGGGCAAATATGTCCGCGCGGGCCATGTGCAAAGCGAGACGCACTGGATGCACGCGGCCCTTGTGCCGAACGGGCTGAAGGGCGCATGAGCCTTGCGCTCGGGCTTTTGTCGCACGATCCGCGGATCGGCAAGATTTTCCTTGCACCGCATCTGGCGGCGAAGTTCGGCGCGGGCACGTCCAAGATCCGCTTTCAGGGCTGCGCCGCCGCCCGGCATGACGATCACATCCATATCCAGCTGTGAGGCCCGCTTCCCGCTTGCGCTCAGCTGACGGGTCTGGCCAGCGATGTCAGCCGTCGGCTCAGACCCACGATCGCAAGACCCAGCCCGGTGATCAGGCAAAGACCCAATTCACCCCAGTCCAACGCGGCAAAACCGCCATTGAGTTTCGCAAAGCCGAACCCGACGCAGAGCGTGGTCAGAAAATTGACGGCGCTCTGTTGCGAGGCCGATTTCGGGATCAGCAGCGAAAATCCCGTGAACCCGATCACCACAGCCGCGCGCAAGCCCCAGTCGAGCCCCTCCGACAGGCTGATGCCGCCCTGGCCCACGTTCTCCAGCGTGGTCCGAACAAGGTCCGGGTCGTTGGAAAACAGGTCGTGCAGAAACACGCCCGATTGCCGATAGAGCTCTCTCCGCAGCGGGGCGGTGGCAAGGTCGAGGCCAATCGCAAGCGTGATCGGCAGGAAGAACATCAGCAGATGTCGAAAGACAAAGCCCATCTTGCCCCCCGGGCGGCTCAGCCAAGCGCGTCGATCGCCGCCGCCAGCTTCATCAGATCGGCGGCATAGAACCCGGCCGCATTGATGCAATTGGTCTCCAGCAGTTTCAAGCCGCTTTCGGTGCGGCAGATATCCATCACATAGGCGGGCGCGTAGCCGGGATTGAGACGGGCAAGATCCTGCGCAAAGGCAAGGGCATCCGCGTCGATTTCGGGCCGATAGGTCACCCGCGCGCCTTCCTTGTAAAGCGAGGCGGTGACGACCTCATCCCGCACGATCCAGATCCGCCATTCTTTCAGGATGCGCGCCGGTTGCGTCAGCATCATCCGCGTTTCAGGGCGCAGCGACCCCTGCGGGATCTCCTCGGGGTCGAGCGTCATCACTTTGCGGGCAATCTCGAGGATCTCGGACGCGGGGCGGACCTTGCCCGCCTGTTCCTTGCCATCCGCGACAGGGCGGAGGAACCAGAGCCGCCCGTCGTCTGCCAAACCTTCCGCGATCTCGCGCAAGGTGCAGAATTTGGCGCCCGGCCCATTGAGCAGATACGCGCCCCAAGGGGCTTCTTCGACGAAGGGGCGGATCGTGAAGACGCCCGGAGAGAGCCCCTTGGCCCGGGCATACCGCCAGAGCGTATAGGCGCCGAACAGCACCACCGCCTTCGGGTCGCGCACCTCGGGTTCGGGGATCAGATCGCCGACGAAAGGGACGACCTTGTGCCAGGAATAGGCGATCCCCAACCGGTCAAGCGCGTGGGCCAGTTTCTCCATGTCTTCGAAGGGCTGCAGGATCCACTGCATCGGGTTCGGGCCTCCGCCCCACAAAGGCAACGCGCAAGGCCCTTCCGTAGCATCCGCAGCCCGCAGCGTCACGATCCCTTCGTCCAGGACCGCAACCGGTCTCCGGCGGCATGGCACAAACCCGTTCGGGCGCCCGCAGACGGCTGAACCGCCCTTGCCGCAAGAAGTCTCGCGACTGTTCGGTCTGGCGCTGCTGCACCGCCCGAGTTCGGCGCCCGTGACAGGCCGCTGGGCGCCGACCGCATCGGCCGCGCCTCGACGTGCCTTTGTTCGAAGCACCCGTTCAGGCATGGCGCGGCGCCCATCCTGGCGCCTTCGCAACGGGCTGGGAGCGCACCAATGCCGCTGCAGCGGGGGCGCGGCCCAGCCCGGGCGCTTTGGCACGAACCGGTCATGCGGGGGCACGGTGAGCAAGTCCGACGGAGTTGGTCAGCCCCTCAGTCGTTTCCGGCCCCGGGGGCCATCCGGGAATAGATGGGGATCGTGATCGATCATCCCAGACGATCATCTTCAGCTTGCGGGCCGCGCCGCGAGCGGAACATCGAGCCATGGTTCGCCACGGGTTCAAGACCCATGGCGAGGGATCGCGCCCTCGAACGGGTCAAGCTGGACCTGGCTCGCGACAGGCGCCACCAGCCCGTCCATGCCCTTGCGGAGCGCGCCTTGGGCGCCATGGATTCAAGCCCGATGGCGCGCGATCGGCCCGGTGGCGAGGTGGATGCGGTCGCTCGGGGTGTGGTAGCTCATTGCGAGGCCCTCGACCCGACGCAGGATCTCGGCCAGCTGCTCGGTCGGAAAATCACCGCGCAGCGATATCTCGGCGTCGCCGATCCTGATCTGACAGGCTGCCGCGTCAGCGGCGCCTTTCGGTCGCGTCGGGCGCACCGGTTCCGAGGGCGTCCTCACCTCGACGAACTGCGGAGCGTTGCCCTGCGGCCGCCCCGGGGCGGCAGCTCGGGCAGCTTGGCGTGCGCTCCTTTTGCGACCAGCGACTCATTGGCGCCGGTGTCCTTCGCCACGGTAACGATCTTGCTGCCGGCCTCGATCTTCTTCACCGCCATCGCCTTGAGCGCATCGGGCCAGATCCGACGCCCGTTGGCGGCGGTGATCACCGGGCAACCCCAGACCGCCCCATCGCCGCCCTCACCCTCGTCCAACATCTCGACCTCTTTCGACCAGAGAGAGGGAGGTCATCGCAAACCCCTTATTCATTGGAACATGGGGTATATGCACCGCTTACGATGAGCGCGCGGCGGGCGTGTTCCGTGATCGGGGCAGATCGGTCGAAGGTTCGGGTATCGGAGGATGGAGGAGAACCGGAAAACAGTCCGGGGGACTGTTTTCCTGACGACGCTTTCGGTGCGTCGGCGTCGCCGCCGCAAACGCGCCATCGCCACCCGGGCACCGCTGGTGACCGAGGCTGCAGAAACGGGGGGTGAGGGCAGAGTCTGCGGGGGGGCAATCCCGCGCTCATCGCAGATCGCTTGGCGCGAAACCCAGTCTGGAACGAAACTGCGCGCTCATATGGGCATGCGAGGCAAAGCCGCAGACGTGTAGGGGGGGACTACCTTCCGGACAGGAGCGAGGACCCCGCGGCGTGACAGGGAACACACTGAAAACGTTGATGCATATCGCGTTTCAGGGTGCACCGAGGCGGTGCAGACGATTGCAAGTTGGTGTCGAAAGTGGCGGGAAAAATCGACATTAGACCAGCAAATCCTGTCGAATGTCGGACGCGAAGGCATCACCAGCGAGCAACAGCTATCACTTTGACAAATAAAGACGTTCGGAAGGTGAAAGCTGACGTGGCAGCGCCAAGATGCATGATCGGACAGTCGCAGCAATGAGACGAAGTGGGAAATCGGTTCCCACTTCCAAAAAAACGCTGAAAGCGGAACGCAAGGCGTTGGTTTATAATAATAAAAGACTTCTGAAGATGCATTTGAGGAACCGGTGGCAAGTGGGAACCGTGTTTTGCTCTGAAAGCCGTCAGGATGAGGGCTTCCGCGGCAGATCCTGACGATCGTTCATGCCGATTGCGATAGTTATGCCTGAAGGTTACCGTCGTCTGGCATATGTCCAATCAATGGTGCGATCATGAGATACTTAGCGGGTGCGGCACTCCTGGCGTTGGCGCCGACGCTGGTGCATGGACAGGACGGCAGGGCGCTCTGCACTACTGCCGGAAAAATGGCGAAGAGCTCTGTAGACGCAACGGTAGAGCAGGCGCTTCAGGTCAACAATCTGAGGATTGCGGTAAGCTTGTGGTTTGACGTTCCGCAGTCGCGAAGAGACGAGCTGCTGGGATTTGTCGACAAGTTGACCGCCTACCAAAACACTGAAATTGTCCAGACGATTGATGACGCAAAATCGATTTTGTCGATCTGCGAGCAACGTTAGAACGATTGCAATAAAGAACGGGCATTCGGCCAATCTGGGTGCTCGCGCAAGGCCTCACGTCGCGAAAAGGTGCGATAGTAGCACCCGCACCTATCGCACTTGCAGCCATCCAAAGGGAATGGCAGTAACTCGTCGGCGCCCAACCATCGCCCGAACAGCTTCAGGGCGCCATCGCAAAGCGGATCTGGCCCCAAGCTCTGGAGCGTGACATGCGTGCGAATGCCATCCGACATTACCTCGCGAATCTGCGCGATGCGATACTCGGACTGCACCCGAAAGATCACATAGCGCGTCAGCACCCAAAGCATCTGCCCCTCGATGCGATCCAGCGTTGCTGCAGGGATGCGTTTTCCACGTGCTGCCACCTCGACAAGTTCAGCGACTTCCTGCGCCGAAAAATCGTGCCTTAACTCGCACTTAGCCAAAGCCTCTCGGACCAAGGGCATGATATCGACGCTTTCGCCGAAGCCAATGATGTCGGCAAAGTAGCTGCTCTGCTCGCTCACGGTGTCCTCCCAAAGTACACAACCCGGCCGACGACGCGCAGTTGATCGACGGATTCGGCGCCGAAGGTCTCGACCGGATAGCCCTCGTCGGCATTGTCCGAGACGAGTTCGAGGCGCCCGTCGAGGCGCCAGCGGGCGCGTTTGACCAGGAGCCGGTCTGAGACGTTGAAGACGTAGATGCAGCCGTGTTCGACCTCGCGCTGGCTGTGATCGACGACGAGGAGCGCGCCGTCCGGGATCGTCGGCTTCATCGAGGTTCCGCGCGCCCAGATGACCGAGCAGTGATCCGGCCTTGCGCCCTGGTTTGCAAGGAAGCGGCGGGTAAATGCCACGACGCCGTCGGCCTGTTCTGAGGCGGGCACCATGCCCGGCCCGGCCGAGGCATGCACATCGTTGTAAACGGGCAATCTGACGAAATCCGGTTGGTTGAAGTCCATGATCGGCGCCGGGAGCCCTTGGGCGCTCCCGGCTGAAGACTGAAACATGTCTCCATCACCGGTGATGAGCCAATCCAAGTTAACAGCGAAATCCTGTTTATAGCGAGCAAGGAACTGCATGTCAGGGGAGGAGTCTCCCCTCTCGTAGCCCCCCAATGTCTCCGGGTTCATCCCAAGAACACCTGCGAAAGCTTTCCTGCTTTCGTGCCCTAACGCCTCACGGACCGCCGTAAGCCTCTGGGAAAACTCTGTTTTTGATACTGGTTTTCTACCCATCTATAAGTTCACTTTCTCTGTTTACTAAACAGAGAAGCGCTGTTATCCCTTACCTGTGTCGGCGGCGTGGGCCGCAGACGATTGCAACGAACGAAACCGAAAAAAGCCGATGCGCCAACATCGACTTTCCCCAGGAGGTCCCAGATGAGCAAAATCTGGACGAAAGCCCAGATCAAGTGCGCCCTTGAGGAGAAAGGCATGACCCTGACGGGCCTTGCCATCCTCAACGACATGAACCCGAGCCAGATGCGGTCCGTTTGGAGCCGCCCCGTCCGCCCCGCCGAGAAGGTCCTCGCCGAATTTCTTGGCGTGGCGCCCGCGGAGCTTTTCCCGACTCGTTATCCCATGCGGAAATCCTCGCTTCTTTCTGCCGAGAATGAAGCCCTGATCGCAAGGAAAAAAGCGGGTCTCGATCCTGACAAGGGAGTCGCAGCATGAGCCCGACTTCGTCCAAACTCATGCCCGTTCTTGACGGGTCCGCGGCCGGTTTTCGGCGTGCGGCCGGTGATCTTGGCGAGGCGATCGCCGTTCTGTCTGGCGGTTTGCCGCCCGATCAGTGGACGCGGTCGCGCCTTGCCCAGGCGCTGCGCGAGATCCAGTCGTTCCTGGTGGCGGAAGCGCATGCGCAGGATGGCCGCGCGGCGATCAGTGAAGATGTGCTGCTGCGGGCGGCGGTGGCGTCGATGATGACGCATCCGGTGAGCGTGGCGATGCCGGTGGCGCTGGTGACGGAGGCCGGTCATGGGCGGTGAGGATCGCTTCGGGCTTGTCGAGATGATCGAGGATGTGATCGGCGCGGCCTCGATCCTTCTGATGATCTGGGCCGGGTGCTTTCTGGCCGGGGGGCTCGGCGGCATCGCCGGGGTGGCGCCGTGATGTCGCGCCGCAAGCGTCTGGATGACATCCTGCAGCTGCTGACGGTGCTGATCGTCATCGTGGCCCTGCCGATCGGAACGGCGCTGTGGGGGTTGGGCATCTATGCGGTGGTGGTGCAGCAATGACCCAGCATCGCCCGCATATCGTGACCACCTCGGCTGGGTTTTCTGTCGCCGGTGTCGGAGGCAAGGCCCCGAAGTTTGACAGCCGGAAGGAGGCCGAGGCTTGGCTTGAGGGTCACTTCGAGACCATCCCCGAAAAGAAACGGCCGCAAAGCCGTGCCTGCATGTGTTGCGGCAAGGAATTCCTGTCGCTGGGGTTCCACAATCGGCTGTGCGACCGGTGCCGCGGGGCTGGCGGCGCGCTGAGCGACGAGGTGCGCCCGCAGCTGCCGAAAGGCCGGGGGCGGTGATGGTGGGGATCGTGGCTGCCCCCGTGGCGATGAATGCCCATGATGTCGCCGATCTGGTGGCGATGCATCTTCGGCTCATCAGCGCCGTCGATGCGATCGCCGCCGAGGCGGCGGCCAAGCCGGAAACCAAAGACATCGGCCTGCAGCTGCAGCTGGCTGCAGGCATGGCACGCACGAAGCGGCGCGCAGCCGCCGTGTGCTGAGAAACTCAGATGGATACAGGCATGACGACCGGAAATTACTTCGAGATCCCGCTGGATCGCATTGATGTTCCCGAAGATCGGGCGCGCAACTTTGACCCAATGGCTGCAAGTGCTCTGGCGGCCATCCTCAAAGTTCAAGGGATCATGCACCCGATCCGGGTTCGAGCGGATGGTGATCGGTTCCGCCTCGTCGCCGGGTTGCACAGGCTGCGTGCCTTCGAGATCAACGGTATGGCTGAGATCCCGGGCACCATCTCGAACGCGCGCACTGATGAAGAGGCGCGGCTCGAGGAGGTTATGGAGAACCTCGGCCGCAACGAGCTGACGGCGCTGGATCGCGCGCAGCACCTTTACGAGCTGAAGGTGGTCTGGGACCGGATGCACCCTGACTTCGCAAATGGCGGTGGGAAAACTTTTCCCACCGGTGATGAGAAGGCACAAATCTTCGGATTTGCGACGGAAGTGGCCGAAAAAATCGGCATGTCGAAGCGCTCGATCAACATCGCCGTCAAGATCTGGACCGGGCTGACGCCGGACAGCCGCCGCCGTCTGGTGGGCACCAAGGCCGCCTCGAACCAGTCGGAAATCAAGGCGCTGTCCGAGCAAAGCCCGGTCCGGCAGGAGCGGATCATGGACATGCTGCTGAGCGATCCGCCGATTGCGGCGAGCGTGGCCGATGCGCTGATGCTGATCGAGGCCGGGGTGCGGCCGAGTGAGGTCGAGAAGCGCTATCAGGCGGTGCATCGCGCGATTGAGGCGCTGGATGATCACACGCTTGATCGGGTGGTTCTGGCCCATGAGGAGCGCATGATCGCCTCGCTGCGGCGTCAGGGGAAGATCTGACATGCCCCCCCGTCACCGTGATCCTTTGACAAAAGACCTGTTCGCCTGGGAGCCGCCGCAAATATCGGTTGGCTACAGCGCCGAGGTCACGGGGCGCGGGCCGCTCGACAGCCGGATTTCCCGGCTGATCGGGCAGGCGCTGCGGGATGCGCGGGACGATGGGCTGACCCGCGCGAAGGTGGCGGCGCGGATGAGCGAGTATCTGCACCGCCCGGTATCCGAGTCGATACTGAACAAATGGACCTCGGAGGGGTCCGAGGACCACCGCATTCCGATGGATGCATTTATCGCGCTGGTCGAAGCGACCGGGGCCAAGGCGCTGCTTGGCTTCGCGCCAGGAGAGTTCGGGCTGACGGTGATCGAGTCGGAATACGCCGAGATGATCAAGCTGCACCTGATCCGCGAGAAGCGGCAGGAGCTGGATGCGCAGGAGCAGGCCATCATGGCGAAGTGGAAGGTCCGGAG
This sequence comes from Rhodobacter capsulatus, assembly GCF_005144475.1. GTDB lineage: Bacteria > Pseudomonadota > Alphaproteobacteria > Rhodobacterales > Rhodobacteraceae > Rhodobacter > Rhodobacter capsulatus_C. Next base: position 72,131 of record NZ_SWJZ01000050.1, read on the forward strand.
ATGAAAGACCTTGTGACGACTTCCGCACCTCAGACCTTCTTCACCGCGCGCGAGCTGGCGGAGATCGCCAAAAATAGGGGGCTGACGTGCTTCCCGCAAACGAAGCGTGGCGTTTGCGACTATGTTTCGCGCGTCGGCTGGGATGCCCTTGGTTCAAAGCTTGCCCGGAAGCGCATCGGCAAGGTGGGCGGCGGGATGGAATATCACATCAGCCTGATGCCGGAGCCGCTGCGGCTGGCCTATGAGGGCAGTCTGATCACTGCTGGCCTCAAAGCCCGTCTGGAAGCCGAGCACTCGGCGGATGATCGTCGTATCGCAGCCCTGAAGGTCAGCACGCTGCCCGCCCGCGCCCGTAAGGTGATGGAAGCCCGTGCCGAGATCCTGAAAGCGATCGAGGGCTATGCGATTTCGCAGGGGATGAGCCGCGCCTGGGGCGTGGCGCAGTTTCTGGATGCGCAGGCCGCGATGGTTGCGCGTCAGGAAATCGAGGCGCGGCGGGATTGCGGGGAAATCCTGACAGATCGCGAGATCGCCAGCCTGGCGCGTCCGCTGCTGCTGAAGACCGGGTTCATGATCGACCCGGAGCGGATCGTGGTGGCGAATGACCGCCGCGGCAAGCCTTCGGTCGGGCGCAGCGCGATCTATGACTGGTTCAAGACCCGCGACGAAAAGGGCGTCGTGGCGTTGGCCCCCGCGGCGACGAAAGAGGAAATGCCGATCCCGCCCGCCTTCGCCGACTTCCTGCGGCATTATGCGAAGCCGACCAAGCCCTCGATCGCCGATGCTTATGGCGAATATCTCAAGGAAGCCGCGGCGAAGGACGGTGTGCAGCTGATGACGCTGACGCAGTCGCAGGTGGAATACATCCTGAGGGTGCGGATGAACAACATCGAGAAGCACGTCGGACGCGAAGGCATGCTGACGCTGCGCTCGCGCCTGCCCTATGTCACGCGGACCACCGACGACATGTGGCCGACAACCGTTTACACCGCCGACGGCAAGACTTTCGACGCCGAGATCGAAGACCCGGTCAGCCATAACGCGATCCGACCGGAAATCACCACCGTCATGGATCTCGTGACGCGCAAGGTTGTCGGCATCTCGCTTGGCCGGTCGGAAAACCAGAAGTCCGTGGCCGAGGCGCTGCGGCGGTCCTGCGTCTCGCACGGGATCTGCGCGATCTTCTACGTGGACCGCGGCCCCGGCTATCGCAACGAGGCGATGGATGCCGATGTGTCAGGCCTGATGGGGCGGCTTGGCATCACCAAGGCCCATGCCGCGCCCTATGGGTCACAGGCCAAGGGTCGCATCGAGCGCATTCAGCACACGATCTGGGACCGGCTTGCGAAGCGCCTGCCGACCTACATCGGCACCGACATGGACAAGGAGGCGGGCGACAAGATCCACAAGCTGACCCGTCGCGAGATCCGCGAATACGGCCGGTCGCGCAATCTGCCCACCTGGGCGGAATTCGTGAAGCTGTGCGAAGACATGGTCGCCGAATACAACGCCAAAGAGCATACCAGCCTGCCGCAGATCCGCGACCCGGAGACGGGCAAGATGCGCCACATGTCGCCCGACGAGTGCTGGGAGGCCCATGTGGTGCGCGGCTTCGAGCCGGTGACGGTCGATCCGGCCGAGGCTGACGATCTGTTCCGTCCCTACGAGATCCGCACCACCCGGCGCGGCGAGGTGCTCTGGAACAAAAACAACTATTTCGACCATGCGCTTGCCCCCTATCACGAGACGAAAGTGATGGTCGGTTACGACTATCATCAAGCGGATCGGGTCTGGGTGCGCGAGTTCGACAAGGAAACCGGGCAGCCCGGAAAGCTGATCTGCGTCGCCCGGTTCATGGCGAATGCCGAGCGCTATTTCCCGGTCAGCTATGAGCAGCAGGCCATCGAAAACCGCGCCAAGGGTCAGCTGAAGCGGCTGGAACGCAAGGTCGCGGCCGTTGAAGCCGAGCGCGCGGGGCAGCAGCTGGTCGATCTGCGGGCTCAGAACATCCCTGCAGGAATGTTCGATGCACCGGCGGCCGAGATGGTGACGATCGCCGCGCCGAGCACCGTCAGCATTGCGCCCGCCGAAGCGGCATCTGCACCGGCTGCGAAGCGTCTGACCTTCGCCTCTGACGAGGCGCTCGCCGCCTGGGCGCTGGAGCATCCGGAAGAACTGAAACCTAACCAGATCGCCGTTTTGCGGGGCTGCCTTAACAGCTCGACCGCGCGGGAGCTGTTTCGAATGTCAGGCATCGACTTGGAGGCGCTGCGAAACCTCCTCCGCGCCGTTGCCTGACGAACTTCACTGGGAAGATGAGGGAGCATAACATGAGAAACGTTTTTGTCGAGACGAGCAACGTCCGCGAATTCTACGCCTCGCTGAAGAAGCTCAACGAACGCGGTGCCGAAGAAGCCTGCATGGTCGTTGTCGATGGCAAGCCGGGCCTGGGCAAGACCACAACGCTCAATCGCTGGGTCACCCAGACGGGCAGCGTCTATCTGCGGGCGCAGAAAGGCTGGGATTACGGCTGGTTCGTGCAGGATTTGCTGGCGGAACTGTCGGTCGATCCGAAAAGTGTCCGCGGCAAGCGCGAACGGTTCGCACGGGTCCTTTGCGAGCTGCAGGAGAGGGCAGATCGGGCGGCGCTGCGCGACAAGACCTTCGGCATAGTGATCGATGAATGCGATCTGGTGTCATCGCGCGGCGAGATCATGGAGGCGATCCGCGGGATTTCCGATCTGAAGTTCCTGCCGACGATCCTTGTGGGCATGGGCACCTTGCGCGACAACCTGCGCCGCTTTCCCCAGATCGAGAGCCGGGCGCCGAACAAGGTCGCCTTCACGCCCGCCACGATTGACGATGCGCGCGCTCTTATCGTGGAGCGCTGCGAGGTTCCGGTGGCCGATGAGATGATCCAGTATGTCTGGAGAGCCTCCAAGGGCTTCAACCGCGAAATCCTCGATGCGATTGCGCATATCGAACGGTTTGGCCTGCGCTCGAACATCGATCAGAGCGGCGTGACGCTTTCCGACATGGCCGGTCAGCCGATCATGACCGACCGCGTAACCGGCAAAGAGATCTTCATCACGGTGGCGGCGTGATGGCAAGTTTCGGCCCCGGAGAGCTGCAGATGGCCGTGCTGCAGCACATCGCGCTTCCGCTGATTGCTCCGACGATCCAGATCGCCCTTGCGCTTGACGTGTCCCCGAAGCGGGTGTCGAAAGCGGCGTCTGCGCTTCTTGATCGCGGCTACATTTCCCGCGTGCGACCCGGGATCTACAAGATCACGTTCCGCGGGTTGCAGGCCATTGCCGATGGCAAGATCATCACCAGCGGCCCGGTCGATGCCTCCCTCAATGTTCTGGCGCGCCCCGAAACGAACGGGTTTCGGGATCGGCTCTGGCGCTCGATGCGGCTGCGTGGGACCTTCACGATCAGCGACGTGGTCTGCGATGCCGTCGATGGCGAGAAAGACGCGATCAACGATGCCGGGCGCTATATCCGCATCCTGAAATCCGCCGGTTATGTCCTTGAGATGCTCGATCGTCGGAAGGGCACACGGCCGGGGTCGAATGGCCTGAAGCGGTTTCGCCTGCATCGCAACACCGGCCCGCGGGCGCCGCTGCATCGTTCGAAACTCGGGATCGTGCACGATTTCAACACCGGGGAGGATTTCCCGTGTCGCTGATCGACCTGCCGAACCCGGAATGGATTGAGCTGCTGAAGGCGGAAGCTGCCAAGGGCAAGCCGATCGCGCAGATCGCCCGCGAAGTGGGCATGGCGCGGCCGTCCGTCTCGATGCTGATCCGCGGCACCTATCCGGCCAAGAGCCTTGATCTGGTGACGCGCAAGCATGGCGCGGCCGTGATGCAGCTCTACCGCGACCAGATGATGTGCCCGCACCTGCGCTGCGGCATCTCGGCCGAGGACTGCCGGGCCTTTGCATCCGCGCCGATGTCCACCTCGAACCCGGAAAAGCTGAAGCACTGGGGCGCATGCCGGGCGTGCTCCCTCAATCCGACCAAGGGAGGCGCAGATGCCTGACCGTCTGACCCCGGAGGAGATGGTCACCCGGGCAGCGACCGCCCTGGGAAAGATCGACCTCTACGGCGCGCGCGGCATCACGATGGTCAGCTTCGAAGAGATCGAAGCCATGGCCTGCCTGCTCGCCGATAGTGGTCTTCCTCCGGTCTATCCGGGGGCTCCGGTCCCGAAATTCACCTTCACCACCTGCAACATTCAGGAGCCGGATCATGGCTAAGGAACTCACCATCTCGATCGACGAAGGAACCCTCATCCTCGCTGCTCAGATCCTGAAAGATGAGCGCGGCATCGACGACATCGATCTCGAAGATGCAGCGGCTGCGATCACGAAAGCCGCTCAACGCCTCACGAAACGTAACCGCGAAACCACCACCAACGAGGAACCCCAGAATGTCTGACTTCACCCCCGCCGCGGTGCCCACGGGCATCATCGACGTCAACGGCAAAGCGTACATGACCGACGCGAAAGGCGCGCTCATGCCGGTCGAACTGATCAAGGCGCAGCATGTCCTTGAGGACGAGACCGTGCGCAAGATCATGGGTTTCGCGCTGGCGCTCTCGGCGCAGGTGACCCGGTTCAAGGAACACACTTACGAAGATTTGGGCGCTTTTGATGCCATCCTTCTGCAAGAATATGGACTGACCAAGGGCGGTCCGAAAGGCAATCGCCACTACCAAACCTATGATGGTCTTATGGAGATTGAGGTCCGCGTCAGCGATCTTCTCGATTTTGGGCCCGAGTTGCAGATCGGCAAGGCGCTGCTGGATGAATGCCTGAACGAATGGGCCGCAGATAGCCGCGCCGAGATCCGCGCGCTGATCACCAAGACCTTCAACACCGACAAAGAAGGTCAGGTGAGCCGGTCTGGGGTCTTCACGCTGCTGAGCCTTGAGAGCAAGGACGAGCGCTGGAACCGGGCCATGGATGCGATCCGTGACGCGATCCGGATCGTGGGCTCGAAAACCTACTACCGCATCAAGAAACGCGCCTCGGTCGATGCGCGCTGGACGACGATCACGATTGACCTCGCCAAGGCCTGACGCCTTTACCGGCCGCCCACCCGGCCGGGCCTACCCCGCCACTCGCGGACCCACCCAGAAGACCAACCGAAACGAACAGGAGGCCCCCATGGGCAAGACACCGACTTTCTCGAAATCCGACCTGATCACCGCGATCGCCGCCAAGACCGGCTTCGCCCAGGTCAACGTCAAGGAGATCATCGATGCTACGCTGGGCGAGATCACTGGCCAGACCGAAGCCGGGTCGAAGGTGACCCTGATGGGCTTCGGCTCCTTCGAGCAGCGTCAGAAAAAGGCGCGCATGGGCCGCAATCCGGCCACCGGCGAGACGGTCGAGATCCCGGCCAGCGCGCATCTCGCCTTCAAGCCCGCGAAACCGAAGAAATCCTGACGCGAAACTCCCCCGGGCAACCGGGGGCGTCGTTCCGGCGTGGTGGCCGGGGCCTGATGAGCAGCCGGAGGACGAAATGTATCACCTGAACTATCTTGCGGACGGTCGCGTCGAGCTTTGCGAGTTGAAGCCGGTCACCGTTGCGGTCTTTTACGATCCCGCCTTGGCCGAGACGGTGGCCGATGGCCTGAACGACCTTGAGAGCCTGCGCGACGGTGAACCCGACCCGCCGGAGGAGCTTCTGGAAGACGACAGCGATGACGACTATGCGTCGGCCCCGGATTTTCACGGCGTTCCCGTCCAGGTCGAGGAGCTCCCGGCCACTGCGGACGTTTTCGACACGGAACTTGAGCCGCTGACCCCGGCCTACGCCGACAAGCTGCTCGAAGCCATCATCGCCTCGAAGACCGCTGACGTCGCGGATGACGCCGCCGCTGACGTCGCCGTCAGAGAGGTCGCGCCCACCGTCGAAGCCGCCGTCGACGAGGTGGCCGCGCCGCGTGGTGAGCCGAGCGATGCGGATTGGGCCGATGCTTTCCTCGCCGTCGAAGACGGGTCGGATATGGCCGAGGTTGCGGCGACCCTGGGTGTGACCATGCCCAAACTGCGCGGCCGCTATGTGGCCTGGAAGGGGGCGAAGAAGAAGGCCGCGGCGGCGCCCGTTGCCGCGTTCAAAGCCCCCATCGCCCCGCTGCCCTCCGTGTCCGCGCAGAAAGACGAGCCCAAGCCGCTCTGGTGGCGCGAGCTGACCGAGTTCCTGGGCCAGATCGGTTATCGCGGCGGCTGGTCGGCGAGCCTCGATCTGGCGCTGGTCGAAGGTTTGGCCAACGGCAGGCAGCTGGAGGTGGTTGCCGATGAGATCGGCAAGGAGGTCGGCGAGGCCAAGGCGCGCTTCATCGCGCTGACGCCGAACGGCGTGACGATCGAGCGGCAGACGCGGCTGCTGCAGGTGCTGCGCGCCCGGGCCGGTGTCCTGAAATGATGATCTCGACCGACTTCGGGGTGCATATCAACCCGCAGTTCGTCGCGGCGATGGAGTTGGTCTGTGGGCCCACTCCCAAGCTCAGCGGCTTTCGGGCGCTGCGGGTGACGATGTGCACGGGCGCCGTGTTTCACATCGAGGCGGCTCCGACGAATTTCGGGGCCGATGACATCGAGGTCGCGATCCTCAAAGCGCATGCGGGGCTGAAATGAACCTGAACACCGTGATCAACATCGCCAAGGGCCAGATCGGCATGGCCGAAGACGATTACCGCGCCATGCTGGAGCGCGTGACTGGTCAGGCTTCGCTGAAGCTGATGACAGACCGTCAGAAAGCCGCCGTTCTTGACGAGATGAAGCGCATGGGCTTCCAGAAGACCGGCGGCAAGCGCGCCCCCGCCGCCCGTCGCGATGTCCGGTACTGCCATGTCCTGTGGGGCAAGCTGCACAAAGCAGGCGTTGCCAATGTGGCGGGCGCGAAGGGGCTGAACGCCTTCATCAGGTCGCGCTACGGCGCCGCCTGGGGCGCGGTGCCGATCGACATCGACCGCATGACCGACGCCAAGCAGATCAGCGCCGTGATCGAGGCCCTGCAGGCCTGGTGCAAACGCCACAACATTCCCACCGAATTGCCCAGAGAGGGAGATCGGAAATGATGACCTTCGTGCTCGACTATCTGCGCGATCATTACTGGCTGACCGTCGCCGCCCCTGGCGCGATGATCGTGGTCACCGCCGTTGTGTTCTGGGGGCTGCGTTGATGGTCGCCTATTCCTTTCAGAAGCGGTTCGCTCCGAAGATCATCGATGGCTCGAAGCGCCAAACGATCCGCAGTCAGCGCAAGCGCCATGCCCGCCCTGGGGAGTTGCTCCAGCTCTTCACGGGGATGCGCACGGTGCATTGCAAGAAAATCGTGCCGGATGTGCGTTGCATCGGCGCGGATCCGATCTGCATCGAGTTCGATACCGAAGGAAAAATCGTTTCGATCGAAGTCGATGGGTCAGAGGTCGCCGATGTTGACGCTTTCGCCGTGGCGGATGGATTCGAGGCTGCCTTTGATATGGCCGGATTCTGGGTCATGAGCCATGGTTTGATGCAAAGGTTCCGGGGAACGCTCATCAGCTGGGATGGTCAGTGATGGGCGTGTTCATGCTTTCCGGATCTGACAACGACACGAAGCTCGTGCGCTTCGAAAGCAAGTCTGTCGGGTCGAAGACAACAATCGTCATCACTATCGAAGCGATCGATCTTTCCACCGCCGGATGGGCGCTTCGGAGCCTCGACGAAGTTCAGAAAGAGCAAGCGGCGCGCAGCAAGAAAGCGCCCAAACCGGCACCGAAAGGATAGTAAGCTTATATTGACGTGATACACGAGTGGTGTATATTCATCCTATGAAGCGGATGGAACAGCCAACCGCGATAGGTAGAAAGACCTTGCTATGATGATCCGTACTGCTCTTTCCGACAAAGCCCGTGCCGCGCTGATCGGCTTCTGCGCGGAAAACCTGAAGCCCGGCCTCGATCCGGTGCGTTATGCCGACAATTTCAACAATGTCGATTTTGGTGAGGTCGGAGGCGTCGATGGCGCGCTTTACGAGATCCGCAGCCTGCACCAGAAAGACGGTGTTCCCGCCACGATCTGCTTCCGCGCCGAGGACGACTTCTGCGTCGAAGAGATCGAGGACTGATGTCCGGGTCTTGCACCTATTGCGGTCGAGATTTCTCGGCCGCAAACCCACGGACTGTCGAGCATCTCGTGCCTATGGCTCGCGGCGGAAGCAGATGTGATCCTGAAAACCGAGGCGAGAGTTGCGCCGAGTGCAATGCTGCGAAAGGAACCATGACGGACGAAGAGTTTCGCGCGCAGCTGCGAAATGAAGCGTTTTTCGATCATGCGCGTCCAGCCATAAAACCGGCCATGACAGATCCAGTCGAGCGGACAATCGCCGAAGCACTTGATCGCGCAGGAATAGAATGGGTCGGAGACACCGATCCGCGCGCTAAAAGGCTGGACTTCTTTCTGCCGATCGAAAATGTCCATATCGAGGTAAAAAGGTTTCATACAGACCGCACAGCAGAGCAGATGGAGCGCAGCGAAAATATCATTGTTGTGGTCGGTCTGGCGGCCGCCAGGGCGTTCGCCAGGATGATTACCAAAAGGGATGATGGATGATGCGCACCACATTCGCAGCCGCCATCGCTATTTGTGGCCTCTCACAGCAAGAAGCCGCAGATTACTTGGGTGTGCGCATCGACACGGTGAAATCATGGTCATCAGGCCGCAACCCGCCGCCAGACGGCGTCTGGGGGATGTTGGCAGATCTGTATCGGCGCGTAGAGAACGCAGCTGATCATGCGTCCTCGCAGATTGAACCAGACCTGATGGACAAAAGAGCCATGAACAATCTTCAGGCTGACAGCGGCGAAGACCCTCTCCCGGGGGGAGCCGCCGCTGTGGCTGGCGCGATGGCCTTGTTGCTGGCCATCGGTGATATCGAGTGATCAAAGGCGGTCTATCCATTTTTCCGGGGTAAGAAATTGCCTCTCACTCTCTGTCAGGGAACCGGACTAAAATAGTCCTACCCCTGACGCTTTCCCCTCATGCGCCCCGGAGATTGCCATGACCATCGCCCCTGACGTGCCCGAGTCGCTTGTCGATGTCGCCGAAACCTTTGGGCTTGGCGTTGCCCTCAGTCTCATGCAACATTTCGGGGGGCAGGAAGTCGAGTTTCCGCGCCGCAAGCCCTCGGCCGAGCTGGTGAAGGTCCTGGGCGAGGATGCCGCGGCGAAGCTCTGCCATTTCCTGTCCGGGCAACGGCTTTATGTGCCCCATGGCCGCAGCCGCCTGCGCCGTCTGGATGTGCAGCGGTTGGCCGACACCGGGCGCGGGCGGCGCGAGATCGCCGCCACGCTGGGCATCTCGCAGCGCCATGTCAGGCGGCTGGCGAACAGGCCACCCGATCAGCTGCCCCTTTTCCCTGACGATTGACCGCCCCCGGACCTGTGTCCGGGGGTTTTGCTTTCGCGCGCGTGGCAAGGCTGGGAAAACGCGCGAGGGCCCCCATGAAAACCAGCGAAAAAGGCATCGAGACGCTTGAGCTCGAAGAAGGCAACGTCCTGCGGGCCTATCGGTGTCCCGCGGGGAAATGGACCATCGGCATGGGCCTGACCGCAGCTTCGGGCGTCGTCATTCCGAAAGCTGGCATGGTGATCACCGCGCAGCAATCGCGCGATCTCACGAAAAAAGCGCTGGCCGCGAAGTATGAGCCCCGTGTCGCCCTGGTGATGACCGGTGCCCGGCAGCACGAATTCGACGCTGGCGTGCTCTTCGACTGGAACACCGGCGCGATCAACAAGGCCTCGTGGGTGCCGCTCTGGGCCCGCAAGGCAGGTGCTGCCGCGATTTCCATAAAATTCCGGCTGTGGAACGGGGGCGGCGGCAAGGTCTTGCCGGGCCTTGTTGCGCGGCGCGAGCGCGAATTGCGCATCCTGTTCGAGGGCATGTACCCGGTGCTGGGCGAGCCCTCGCGGCCCTCGGTCAGTGTCGCGCGCTGGGTGCTGCAGCTGGATTTCGCCGAGAAGATCGCGGCGATGACGGCCTTCAAAAAGCTCGGCTATCCGGTCGGCCTCGATTCCGCGGCCATCCCCGCGGCCGAGATCCGCCGCTTCCAGGTCGATCACGGCTTGACCGCTGACGGCAAGATCGGCCGGGCCACGCTTTCGACCCTGCAGCGGCGCCTCGATGCCACCGAGAAGGCCAAGTCGGTTGGGCTGTTTTCCGGCGGTGTCACCGCATCCGCCGTCACGTCTGCGGCCCCGACCGGCATGTCGGACATCACCGACTGGATCGCCTCCCAGCCCTGGGCGATCGGTGCTGCGGCCGCGGTGATCGGCCTCTGGGGTCTGTGGCTCGCCTGGCAATACCGCGACGTGATCGCCGCGAAAATCCAAGGCCGCGCGCCGCGCCTGGCCGCTGCCCTGAGGAGCATCTGATGTCCGCCCTTGTTGCCCTGGCCGGATCGGCCGGTCTGAAAGTCGTCGAGAAGATCGTCGCCCGTAAATTCGGCGACGGCGCGGGCCAGCTCGCCGGTGAAATCCTCGGCGCGATCGCCGATCAGGTCGGTGTGCCGGTCGATCAGCTTGACCAGGCGGCCGAGGATCAGCCCGCGGCCGTCACGCAGGCCCTGCGCACCGTCGAAGAGCGCAGCCCGGAGCTGATTGCGCTTTATGCCTCGGGGCTGGAGCTGCAGCGCGCGCAGCTGGCGGCCGAGGCCTCGGAACCTCTCTGGATGCGCGCCTGGCGCCCTGCGGGCATGTATCTGCTGGCCGCGCTCTGGCTTTGGTCGGTGATCGTGCTGCATGTCGTCAACGCCGCCTTCGGCACGGCCATGCCGCAGATGCCCGTTGACCAGCTGCTGACGCTCTCGGGGATCTACATGGGTCTCTACATGGGCGGGCACACGGCCAAGGACATGGTCGCGAAATGGGCGGGGGCGCAGAAATGACCGCGCTGCCCAGCCATCCCGCCGTGCCGCCCCATGTGGCCGAGTCGATCGAGCGCGCCCACAAGCGCATCGATGGCCATGAAGAGCGGATCCGCAAGATCGAGATCGACGGGGCGACCATGGCCGAATGGCGCAAGGGCACCACGGACGCGCTCGATTCGATCCGCTCCGGGATCACCTGGCTGACCCGCCTCGTCCTCGGTGGCATCGCCGCCGCCGTCATCACGTTCATCATCTCCGGGGGCCTCAATGGCGCGCAATAACGAGGATGTGCGCCGCAAGGCCCGTTCCGACTATGTCTTTCGGCGCTTCACCGCCGCCACCATCGCCGCCGCCTATGGCATTTCGGAAGCGACCGTCGGGCGCTGGAAAAAGGCCGCCAAAGAACAGGGCGACGACTGGGAGAAGGCCCGCACCGCCCATGTGATCGCCGGCGAAGGCGTCGAGGCCGTGGTTTCGACCGTGGTCGAAGACTTCATGATGCAGGCGCAGGAGATCCTGGAAGAGATCAAGTCCGGCGAGCACTCGACCAAGGAAAAGGTCGCAATGCTCGTCTCGCTTTCGGACGCGATGACGAAGATGGCCGCCAGCGCCAAGAAGTTTGCGCCGAAGATCTCGGAGCTGGGCGTGGCGCAGCATGTCATGCGCGAGATGCTGGATTTCGTGCGCGAGAACTTCCCGCAGCACTCGGCCGCTATCCTTGAGATCATCGAGCCCTTCAGCGAGCGGCTGGCCGAGATCTATACGTCATGACCAAGCGGCCGAAGCTGAAGGCCGCTGTCAGCACGAAGGACTTCCGCGAGATGATCGCGGAAATGGCGCGCGAATTTGCCCGCCATATCGAGCTGAACGTGGCGGCCTTCGCGCCCGATCCGGCCGCCAAGAAAGAGCGTCTGAGTCGGGTTGCCGAGGCGGACGGCTTTCAGTTCTTCATGGAAACCTATCTGCCGCACTACGTCCGCGGCGAACACAGCCTGTTCCACCAGCATATCTTCGCCCGGGTGCCGGAGATCCTCGCTTCTGGAGGGGGGGCGCGGGATCTCTTCGTCGCGCCCCGCGGGGCCTCGAAATCAACGCACCTGTCGCTCGGCTTTGCGCTTTATTGCATCATGCTCGGGCTCAAGCGCTACATCATCGAGGTCTGCGACGTCTATGATCAAGCCGCGCTCTTGATCGAAGCGATCAAGGCCGAGCTTGAGAACAATCCTCGGCTTCAAAATGACTTTCCGGAGGTTTTCGGCAAAGGTCGTGTATGGCGTGAGGGCAAGATCGTCACGCGCAACAATATCTGCGTCGAAGGCCTTGGCGCCGCGAAGAAGATCCGCGGCCGTCGTCATGGACCCTATCGGCCCGATTTGCTCTTCCTCGACGACATCGAAAACGATGAACAGGTGCTCAACCCGGAGCAGCGCAAAAAACTATGGAACTGGATCTATCGCGCCGCGCTGAAGGTCGGCCCGCCCGATGGCAGCATAGATGTGATCTGGGTCGGTACGGTGCTTCACTTCGACGCCGTGATCGTGCGCGCCGCGAAGGCGCCCGGCTGGCGCGTGACCGAGTTCCAGGCGGTGGTGAAATTCCCCGACCGGATGGACTTGTGGGACCAGTTCGAAGAGGTCTATCACAACGACGGCGAGGACGCGGCCAAGGCGTTCTACGAGGCGCGCAAGGCCGATATGGATCAGGGCGCGGTGGTCAACTGGCCATCGGTGCAGTCGCTGCTGTTCCTGATGCTGGAGCGCGCGGCCGATAAAGCCGCTTTCCAGACCGAATATCAGAACAAGCCGATCAGCGAGGGCAACCCGTTCGGCGATCTGACCTATTGGGTCCAGCCTCTGCGGGAATGGATCTTCTTCGGGTCGCTCGACCCCAGCCTTGGCAAGGCTGGCAAGGGCCGCGACCCGTCAGCAATTCTGATCGGCGGCTTCGACCGGCTGGCCGGGAAGCTCGACGTGGTCGAGGCCTCGATCCGCAAACGGCTGCCCGATCTGATCATCGCCGACACCATCGCCTTGCAGCGCCAATATCGCGCGCTGTTGTGGTTCGTCGAGGCCGTCCAGTTCCAAGAGTTCCTGCGCACCGAGCTGATGACGCGGGCCGCCCGGGAAGGTGTCGGCATCTCGGCCGTGCCGATCACGCCCTCGGCCGACAAGGATCTGCGCATCGAGCGCCTGCAGCCGCCGGTGGCCGCGGGCCTGATCCGGTTCAGCACGGCGCATCGCACGCTGATCGACCAGCTGCAGCAATGGCCGAACGGCGATCACGACGACGGGCCCGACGCGCTCGACATGCTTTGGCAGAACACGCTGCACTTCGCCGGGCGTGGCGGTGGCGGCGGCGAAATGCTGACGTCTGGCGCGTGCGCGAGCAGCGGGATGCTGGGCGGCTATCGGTTGAGGAGAGGGTGATGGGAAATCACTTTGTCGAATGTTGCATCGAGGGATGCTCGCGATCCTGCCGCCGCTCAGACCAAGGCGAGTGGATTTGTGGGCGCCACTGGCATCGCATCCCATTGGAAACGCGACGTGCGATCCAAAGGGCGAGCGCCAAAGACAAGCCTCAGGCCGCAATCGACCGTCTGTGGTCACGGTGCAAGCGCCTTGCGAGCATCCCTGCAGAGCTCGATAGCCTCTGGAAACGGAGAGGGTGATGGGCGCACTTGGTTCGAAGCTGAGGACGCTTGAAGGAGGCGGGCTCATGTTCCGCTGCCCGGGCTGCGGCGATCCTCATGCGGTCTGGGTCGGATATGGTCCCGGTCCGCGCTGGGGCTGGAACTACTCGGGCGACGCTCCGACGTTTACGCCATCGATCCTCGTGACGTGGACTGAGCCGAGCGATGTGCCGGAGGAATTTTACGACACATCGAAGGACATCAAACGCGTCTGCCACTCCTTTGTCACCGACGGTCGCATCCAGTTTCTCGCCGACTGCACCCATGCACTTGCCGGTCAAACGGTTGATCTGCCTGACTGGAAGGAAGACCCATGAGCCGCCGTCACCGCAAGACCCGCCCGGCCGCTTTCGCCGAGCAGCCCCGCAAGAACCTGCCCGCCGCGGCGACGGCGCTGATCGCCAATGCCAGGAACGACATCACCATCCCGTTCTTCAGCGAGGTGCTGCGAAACTCCGACGACACGCTAATCCAACAGGGCGGCGGCAAGGGGCTGAAGATCTATGACGAGATCGAGCGCGACACCCATGCCGGGGCCATGCTCGAAAAGCGCAAGGGGGCGCTGATCTCGCGCGAGTGGAAAGTCGAGGCCGGGGGCGACCGCCCGATCGACAAGGCCGCGGCCGAGCTGGTCCGCGAAATGATCGGGGCGCTGCCATTTGACCAGGTCTGCAAGGGCCTGCTCGACGCAACCCTGAAGGGCTATGCGGTGAGCGAAGTGGTCTGGGGCCGCGACGGCGCCCGGATCAAGCCGGTGAAGATCAAGTCGATCGACCAGCGCCGCTTTGTCTTCGACACCGAATGGCGGCCGCGGCTGCTGACCTGGACGGCGATGTCGGAAGGGATCGAACTGCCCGAGCGCAAGTTCATCGTGCACCGGGTCGGCGTGAAGGGCGAAAACCCCTATGGGTTGGGGCTGGGCAGCCGACTGTTCTGGCCGGTGCTGTTCAAGCGCGAGGGCATCACCTTCTGGCTGCACTTCCTGGAGAAGTTCGCCGGGCCGACGATCGTGGGCAAGAGCCCGATCGGATCGCTGCCCGAGGAGCAGCGCAAGCTGCTGACCACGCTGCAGGGCGCCGTCACCTCTTCGGCGATTGTTGTGCCGATGGGCACGGACGCCGAGTTCCTGGAGGCGAGCCGGTCGGGCAGCGTCACCTATGAGCAGTTCCTGAACTACTGGGACCGGCAGATCTCGATCGCCACCACCGGCGAGACGCTGACGACGCAGGTAGGCGAGTCCGGCGGCAACCGCGCGCTTGGCGAAGTGCATATGGAAATGCTGGATATGCTGGCCGACGGTGACGGCGATCTGCTTTCGGGCACGCTGACCGAGCAGCTCCTGCAGTGGATCGTCGATTACAACCTGCCCGGGGCGGCCGTGCCGAAGATCTGGCGCGAACGGCCGAAGAACGCCCAAGCCGAAGCTGCGACCAAGAAGCGCCAGGCAGAGGCGAGCGAAGCTTCCGCGAAGGCGATCCGCACCGTCGTTTCCGAAGCTGCGCGGTTCGAAGATGACGAGGTGGCCCGGGAATACATCCTGTCGTTCGACGTCACCCAAGGCCTGAGCGACAAGACGATCGATGCGCTGGTCGAGGCCCGTCACGCCTTTGGCACCGCGCCCGCCGCGCCCGATCCGTTCGTCGTCGCCGATCCGAACTTCTCCGCCGCCTGGCTCAAAAAAAAAGCCTGAGCCACCGGCACGTCTGCTTCGCTGAGCCGGGCGGGCCGGTCGAGCGGATCACCGATCAGGCCATCGCTGCGGCCGAGCGCCATTTCACCAGGCGCGTGGCCGCCGTGCGCAAAGCGATCGAGACGGCCGAGGATTTCGACGCCGCTGCCCGGGCGGTGCTGGAGATCGGCGCCACCTGGACGCCCGATGCGCTGGCCGCGCTCTTTTCCCAGGCGATGCAGCTGGCGGCGCTGGAGGGGCGCGAGGCGGCATTCGCGGACTGGGAGGACGTCAGCTTTGCCGAGACTCTGACCCGTCAGGAGTTCCGCGAACAGATCGATTTCCTGACGCAAAAGCGGGGCAAGCCGACCGCCGCCTGGACGGATGCGATGCACGGCGATCACGACCGCGCCTTTGTCGTGGCCGGGGTCACCGACATGGCGATGCTGGAAGAGTTCCAGCAGGCGATCATCGAGGGCGCGCGCACTTACGACATCAAGGCCTTCGCGGCCGAGTTCGACCGTCTTGTCGAGAAATACGGCTGGTCCTACAACGGCGGGCGCGAATGGCGCATCCGCACCATTTTCGAGACGAACATCCGCACGAGCTACATGGCCGGGCGGTTGCGGCAGATGCGCGATCCGGATGTGGTCAAGGCGCGGCCCTATTGGCAATACCGCCACGGCGAAACCCGGGTGCCGCTGAACCCGCGGCCGGAGCACACCTCCTGGCACAACCTGGTGCTGTTCTGGAACGATCCGTGGTGGGATACGCATTTCCCGCCCAACGATTGGGTCTGCAGCTGCGGGGTGCGGACGCTCTCGCGCGGCGATTTGCGGCGCATGGGCAAGGACGGGCCGGACAAGGCGCCAACGACCACGATGGTGAAGCACATCGATAAGGCGACGGGCACCGTCGTCGATCTGCCCGAAGGGATCGGCTACGGTTGGGATTACATGCCTGGAGATCTCTGGGAGCGTGGTCTGGTGCCGTCACGGTTGCTTGAAGAGGCGGTTGGGCCGCGTGTTGCCGGTCGCCAGCTCGTCGATGTCGATATCCCGGAGCCGATCGATGACCTGCTCGCCAAAGCCGTGCCATTCTCGAAAGCTGCCCACGACGCATCAGAGGCGCTGCAGGCTAAAGAGGCCCCCGAGCCAGAAGATTTCCTGCGGCCGTTCTTGTCGCCGTTCGGTGCGACCATGGATCGCGCCACGCTGTTCACCGACAAAACCGGGGCACGGATGCCAATTTCGAAGGCCTTGTTCCAGGCGCCGGATGGGAGCTGGAAGATCGACAAGCGCAGTCGTGGCGTGCTAACCCCGTTCATGGCCGAAGCCCTGATCGATCCGGACGAGATCTGGCTCGGCCTGGTGGAGAAGGGCGGCGAGATCGTTGTCGATCGTCGCTACATCCGGGTCGATCCGGATGCGAGCATCATCATCGTCTTCGAAATGGGGCGGCTGTGGTGGCAGGAAACATCGGCCTACAACACGACGAAAAAGAACAAGACCGCTCCGGATTTCCGGCTGCTCGACATTCGACGTGGCGGCAAGCTGCTCTGGAAAAGAAAATAGCGGCCGTGGTGATACGACCGCCGCGCTTTCAGCTTACAGGACCCATCACCAGTCTTCGCTTCCAGCATCCCCAATATAGCCAAAACCAAGGGAGATTTCAACGATGACGGGCATCAGCATCTCGGTTGAGCTGCAGGAGGCCACCGCGCGCCAGGCGCTGCGGGATCTGCTGGCGCGGATGGAAAATCCCCGCGGGTTCTACAAGGGGGTCGGCGAGCTGCTGCTGGCTTCGACCAGCACGCGGTTCGAGACCGAAACCGGTCCAGACGGCAAGCCGTGGACGCCCTTGAAACCGGCGACGATCCGGGCGCGGACGAAGGCCGGACAGCTGCCGCTGACCATTCTGCGGTCAAATACGAAAGGCAAGTCTGGCTCGTCTCTGGCCGGATCGGTCAATTACATCGCCTCCGATGACGAGCTGCGCATCGGATCGCCGGTGGCATACGCCGCAATCCACCAGCTAGGCGGCACGATCGAGAAGCAGGCGGGCAGCCGCTACATGGTCGGGCGGCGCTTTGCCAAGCGCGACAAGGAGGGCGGCAAGGATGTGGAGATCAAGGCGCACACGATCACCATTCCTGCCCGGCCCTATATCGGGATCTCGGCGGCGGACCAGGAGGGGATCCTGGAGCAGGCGCAGGACTGGCTGGAGGGCTGAGGTGGCCGCGTCGCTGATTGCGCCTCTGATAGGGCAAGTCGTTGTGCGGCGCCGGATGCCCGTCAGAAGCCATCCCACCCCGTTAGCCCCCCGTTAGGATTGCTCTGCGCGCCAATCCGAAGCGACCCGGGCGAAGGCCATTGCGTGAGCTGCACCGCCGCGCCTATGATCTGACCAAGAGGCCACCACGCGCCACCCCCGGACTTGTGTCCGGGGGTTTTGCATTTGGGCCTGTGCGAAGGGTTGTCCGTCACCAAGGACGGACCCATGACCGAGACCAGCACCGCCCCCCTCACCGCGCGCATCGAGGTTTTTCGCCCCGGCACCTTCACGCCGATGCAGGGCGAGCCGATCACCTATTCCGCGGGTGACCTGCGGGCGATTGCCGACGCCTATGACCCCGAAACCGCCCCCGCGCCGATTGTCGTCGGGCATCCGGACACCGACGCCCCGGCCTATGGCTGGATCAAGGCGTTCCATTACGACGCCGAGACCGAGCGCCTGATGGCGGATCTGGACCAGATCGAGCCGCAGTTTGCCGATCTGGTGAAGGGCGGGCGGTTCCGCAAAGTTTCGATGGCGTTCTTTTCGCCCGGTCAGCCGCACAACCCGGTGCCCGGCACCTGGTACCCCAAGCATGTCGGTTTTCTCGGCGCCGCGGCCCCGGCGGTTCCCGGGCTGCGCCCTGCGAGCTTTGCCGGTGCCGCCGATACGGTCTTCACTGCGGCCTTCGGCGAGCGGGGCTTCGAAGAAACCGCCTCGATCCTGCGCACCGTTCGCGACTTCCTGATCGAGAAGTTCGGTCTCGAAGACGCTGACAAAGCGCTGCCCGCCTATCGGATCGAATGGCTGAGCGAGATGGAAATCCACCCCAAGCCCGAACCGATGTTCTCGGGCGATCAACCCAACCCCAAGAAGGAGCCCGCTGTGACCCAGCCCGACCCGGCCTTCGCTGCGCGCGAAGCCGACATCGCCGCGCGCGAGGCGGCGGTTGCCGCCCGCGAAGCCGCCGCCCGTCACGATGAACACGTCGCCTTTGCCGAGGCGCTGATCACCGAGGGCAAGCTCTTGCCCGCGGTCAAGGATCAGACCGTCGCCGTCCTCGATGCGCTGCCGCTGGGCGCGACCGTCGCCTTCGCCGAGGGCGGCGCGAAGGTCGATCTGGCCAAGGCGCTGCGCGACATCCTCTCGGCCCAGCCGAAGGTGGTGACCTTCGGCGAGACCGATCTGGGCAAAGACCCCGCCACCGCGACGCCGGTCCAGTTCGCGGCCGATGGCAAGGCCGTCGATGCCGAAGCGCTCGCCCGCCATGAAAAAGCGCTGGCCTATATGCGCGCCCACCCCGGCACGGAATACCTGGCCGCTGTTTCCGCCGTTTCCTGACAGGAGGTCAAAGTGATCCGCTCCTACCACGCCATCCTGACGCTCACCGCCTCGGTGACGGCCATCTGTTCCGCCGGTGACCTGATCGGTTTCGATGATGCGCCGATCACCGTCGCCAACACCCCGGTCAAGGGCGTCGCGCAATACCCCGCGACCGAAGTGGGCATGCCCATTGCCGTGACGGCGGCGGGCACCGAAACCGTCACCGCCAAGGCGACCATCGTGAAGGGCGATCAGCTCTGTTCCGCGACCGGCGGCGGTGTCCGCAAGGCGGTCGTCGGCACCGATGCGAACATTTTCGCCACCGCTCTGACGGCCGCGGCCGCGGGCGAGCTTGTCCAAATCCTGATCCGCTGAGGAGATCCCCATGGCCCCGCCCGTCAATATCCGCTCCGCCGCCGTCGTCGATCCGATCCTTTCGACCTATGCGCGCGGCTATCGCAATGGCGAGTTCATCTCGCATCTGCTTTTCCCGCGGGTGACGATTCCCAACCGCAACATGCGCGTGCTGAAGTTCGGCAAGGAAGCCTTCCGGATGCTGAACACCCGCCGGGCCCCGGGCGCCGACAAGAAGCGCGTGCAATACGGCTATGCCTCGGACCCGGTCGCGCTGTTCCAGGATGCGCTCGAAGGCGTGGTGCCGGTCGAACATCAGCAGGAAGCGGAAGCGATCCCGGGCGTCGATCTGGGCTCTGGCGCCGTCAACATGGTGCTCAACGTCATCGATCTGGGTCACGAATACGCCGCCGCGCAGCTGGCGCGCACCGCGGCCAATTATGACGCGAACCACAAGCTGGCGCTGACCGGCACCGCGCGCTGGACGTCGGATCTGTCGGACCCGAAAGCGGATATCGATGCCGCGAAGGAAGCGATTCGGCGCTCGATCGGGCGCTATCCGAACACGATCACCCTGGGCCCGACGGCGGCAAACGCGGCGAAGAAGCATCCCAAGGTCAAGGAACAGTTCAAGTACACCTCCAAGGACAGCGTCACCCTCGACATGCTGGCGAGCTATTTCGAAGTGAAGCGCGTCCTGCTCGGCGCGGCGGTCTGGCTGCCCGAGAATGCGACCGACGACACGATGGCCAGCGATGTCTGGGGCGATGACGCGATCCTCGCCTATGTCCCGGAGACCGGCGACAACTTCCAGGTGCCCGCCTACGGCTACACCTACGAGCTGATGGGCTACCCGCAGGTCAAGCGGCCCTACTACGAAGAGAGTTGCGAGAGCTGGATTTATCCGACCACGGTCGAGCGCCGTCCCTATCTGGTGGGCGCCGAAGGGGGCTTCCTGCTGCAGAACGCTGGCGCGGCCGCGGCCTGATCGGCGGTCGGTTTCAGGAGCGGGCGGTTCGCCGCCCGCTTGCTCGAACCGACAGGAGCCGATGATGACTGACGAAATCGAAGTGGTGCTGACCGGCCCCGCGAAGATCCGCGATACGGTGAAGCGTCCCGGTGACAAGGTCCGCGTGACCGATGCCGAGCGCGAGCAACTGCGCGCCGCGGGTGTGCTGGCCGAGGATGCGGCCGCGCTGATCGAAAATGCTGACGCGGATCTGAATGCCGCGGTCGTCGATTGGCAGGCCCGCGCGCTCTCGGCCGAGGCGCAGCTCAAGCTGCTGGAAGCCCGGGTGATCGAGCTGCAGGGCGGGCCGCTGCCGGTGGCCGAAGACCAGGATGCCCCCCCGCTGAGCGGCACCGAAGACAGCCTCGAACCCGTCCAGGCGGGTGACCAGGCCGAGGCGCAACCCGCCGGTGAGGACGGGGCGCTGATCGAAGAAGATCCCGCCGCGGAGCAGACGCCCGCGAAAGCGGGGCGCGGCAAGGCGAAGGGCTGAGGGGCCCGCGCCCGCGCTGGGGGCGGTGACCACATCGCCCCCGGCATTTCGAACGCAACGAGGTCGAAGATGAGCACGCATGAAGGTCTGCCGGTCGCCGGTTACAAGCCGCAAAGCGCAGAAGCGCTGGCCGTCGTGAACGGCAACAAGTGGCTGGAAGAGCTGCTCCTGCGCCGTCTCGATGTGCTGGCCGCTGATCCGGCGATCGACAAGATATGGCTCCAGATCGGCCGCACCGCGATCGAACAGGGCTTCATGGCCGTGAACCGGGCCGTGTTCCAGCCCGGCCGCGCCGAGATCGAGGTGGATCCCGCCGCGGTATTTACGGAACTCGGCAAGCTCTTCGGTGAGGTGGCCTGATGTCCTACGCCACGCTCGATGACCTGATCGACCGCGCGGGCGAGGCCGAGCTGCGCCAGATCGCCGATCGCGACCGCGACGGCGTGATCGACGCCGATGTTGTCGCGTCCGCGCTGGCCACGGCCGATGCCGCGATCGACGGCTATGTCGGTGCGAAATACGCCCTGCCGCTGCCCTCGGTGCCCTCGATCGTGCGCGGCTGGGCCGTCAGCATCGCCCGTTACACGCTGCACCGCAACGGTGCCCCGGATCATGTCGGGCAGGATTACAAGGATGCGATCCTTGCCCTGAAGGATGTCTCGCGCGGGCTGATCACCCTGCCGGTCGCAGCGGGCGAGACGGCGGCCGCGGTCTCCGGCGGCACTGTCATGGCGGCGCATCCCGAGCCGGTGTTCACGCCCGCCCGCCTGGCAGGGTGGCGCTGATGCTCTATGACATCGTGGCCTATCTGACCGTGCATCTCAGCGATCCCCGCTGGGCCGGTGTCGATGTCGCCGAAGACATCGATGCGCTCTCTGCCCGCGCCGGTCAGGTCGAAAGCGGCACTGCGATCATCATGCCCTGGAGCGAGACCGGGCGTCCGCAGACCCTGATATCGGGCGGTTTCCGGCAAAAGGTCGATGTGCAGTTCGTCGTCGGCACCGTGGTTCGCCTTTACGACGGGATGATGGGTGCCGAGCGAGCGATGGCTTTTGACGCCTATCGCTCCGACATCGAGGCCGCTTTGGCCGGTGTCGTGATCCCGGGCTTCCGCGAGCCCTGCGAACTGGTCGGCGGCGAGACCAGCCCGATCAGCACGGGCGTCAGCATTTACGCACAGACCTGGGCCACCGCCCGTTTCCTGACAGGAGCATGAGCATGACGCAGCCCACCAAAGGCGGCAGCTATCTGCGCGACCCCGATACCGGCGCGCTGATCTGCCTCACGAATAGCGAGGCCCCCGTGGCCGACGCGACGCCCCCGTCGGCGGCGGAAGAGGTGCAGGGCGGCCTCTCGACTGAAACCGTCGCCGACACGATCCCCGCCGCCACCGCGGCCCCGACCCGGAAAGGACGCTGATCATGGCATCCCGCCGCTGGCCGACGCTGGCCATGCTTCACAAGATCGAAACGACCCAGGGCGTCGATGCGACCCCGGCGGCCGCGAACGCGCTGATCGCGACGAACATCACCTTCACGCCGCTGGAGGCGACCGAAGTCACGCGGGACCTGATGCTGCCCTACATGGGCAACCAGGGCGCAATCCTGACGGCGATGTATGGCAAGCTCGAATTCGAGATCGAGATCGCCGGTGCGGGTGCTGCCGGGACCGCCCCGAAATACGGCTCGATCCTGCGGGTCTGCGGGCTGGCCGAGACGATCACCGCCGCCACCAAGGTCGAGTACACCATCGTTGAAGCCGCCCAGGAGAGCGGGACGTTCTATTTCAACTCGGACGGCGTGCAGCACATCTTCGTCGGCGGGCGCGCCAACGTCTCGATGAACTTCGTGCCGAAGCAGATCCCGAAGTTCAAATTCAGCTTCCTGGGCATGCTGGGCGAAGTCACCGACGTCGCCTTGCCCACGGTTGCCATGACGGGCTGGACGACGCCGGTGCCGGTTTCCAAGGCCAACGACACCTTTGCGCTGCACGGCTACACCGGCGGCGCCGAAAGCCTGTCGATCGACATGGGCAACACGGTCACGCCGCGGTTCCTGATCGGCGAAGAGGAAATGAAGATCACCGATCGCAAGGCGACGGGGACGGCCGTGGTCGTGGCGACGTCGATCGCGACCAAGGACTGGTTCAGCATCGCCAAGGCCTCGACCCGCGCCGCGCTGTCGATCGTCCATGGCAAGACCGCTGGCAACATCGTCGAAGTCGCCGCCCCGGCCGTCGAGATCGGCAAGCCCGCGCAGGGGCAGACCGACAACGTCGCGAACTACAGCTTGCCGCTGCGGTTCTGCCCGGTCGCGGGCCGCGACGAATTCAAGATCATCGTGCGCTGAGGAGCCAGCAATGCCGAAATTCGTGATGACCGACAAGCATCTTTACTGGTGGCCGGTGACGGTGCGCGTGCCCGACCCGGACAATGCGGGCACGTTCATCGAGCAGACCTTCGAGATGCAATTCGAGGCGCAGGTGCGCGAGGTGCTGCTGGCGTGCCAGGAACGGCATGCCGCCGCCGCCACCGATCGCGATCGCATCGAGGCCGACAAGGAACAGATGCGGATGTGCTGCCGGTCCTGGCGGGGCATCGTCGATGAGCGGGGCGCCGACGTGCCGTTCTCGGCCGAGCGTCTTGACGGGCTGGTCGGTCTGCCCTGGGGGCGGGCCGGGATCATGACTGCGCTTGCCGAGGCCAATTTCGGTCAGGAGGCGAAGCGGGGAAACTGACGGCCGTCGCGCGCGCCTGGATCTGCGCGCGGCTGGGCCGGGTTGATCCGAGCCGTCCTGTCGTGACCACACCCGACCTCGTCGCGCAGTTCGCTGCGATGGGGGCCGAGATCGAGGCCCCCGTCACCGAGGATGTGATCGAGATCTGGCAGTGCCACGCGCGGACGGTCGCGGCCTTTTTTGACATTCAGACCCAGTGGCGGGTGACCGAGGTACACGGCGCGCTGTGGTTGGGCCTCGATTACGCCGGTGTCGATGTGGCGCTGCGGCGTGGCGGGTATGACGACGTGGATTTTGCGGATCTGCAGCTGATGGAGCGGGCTGCGATCGACGCATTCGGGGGCAGATGAGATGACGGCCGGGCCTTTCGTCTATGAGCTGATCTTTCGCGGCAACGCGACAAGCGCGACGGCGGCCGCCAAGGAAGTGCTGGCCGCGACGGATGCGCTGGCCGCGGAAGCGCAAGGCGCAGCTGCGGCGACCGGTCAGGACACGGCCGCCACCATCCAAAACGCGACTGCCAAGCGCGCTGCGGCCCAGGCGTCGCGCGAAGCGGCCGCCGCGGCCGAGACGGAGGCCCGCGCGCGCGAGGCGCTGCGCAAGGCAACCACGTCGATCGACAGCTTCACCGCGCCTTTGCCCACGCCCGTTCCGACCCCGACCCCGGCCCCGGTACCTACGCCTGCGCCTTCGGTTGTTCCGCCGGTCCCGAACCCGGTTCCGGCTTCCCCGGCCGCCGGGTCAGGGTCAGGGGCCGCTGCAGCTTATTCGGCAAACCTGATGTACCAGTGGAACGACATCGCGATGATGGCGATGGCCGGCCAAAACCCGATGATGCTGATGATGCAGCAAGGCACCCAGGTGACGCAGGTCTTCGGGCAGATGCGCGCCTCCGGCCTGAGTGTAGGGACTGCGCTGCGGGCCTCCTTCATGGGGATGCTCAACCCGATGTCGCTCGCCACCATGGCAGTGATCGGCTTCGGCACGGCCGCCGTGCAATGGTTCATGGACTCCGGCGAGAAAGCCAAGTCGCTGGATGAGGCGCTCGGCGATCTGGAGAAATCGACCTCCGCCGTCGATCGCGCGCTGAAAGAGGCGCGGAAGGGCACATCCGAGCTGAGTGGTGACTTCGGAAGCGAAGCTAAGGCAGCCCGGGAACTGAACCTGGCATTGCTGGGGCTTGCCCAGATGCAGGCTGCCCAGGACGTGAAGAAGTCGATCACGGCGATCTCCGATGCGCTTGCGGGGATGCAGTCATGGATCAATTTCGGCGTTGTCGACAACCGCACGCTTGAAAAGCAGTTCAACCTGACTGCCGCGAGCGCTGCCGAGGTTGGAGCAGCAATCCAGAAGTACCAGTTCGCGGAGACGAACGACGAGCGCCTTGCCGCAGCGCAAGCCATCGCAAAGGCGCTGGAAGGGGCGCAATATGGATCTGAAGGGGCAACTGATGCCGCTATCCAGTTCGGGCAAGAGGTGGGCAAGACCGCATTGCTCGCGCAGATCCTCAAGGGTCAGACAGAACAAATCGATGACCTGACGAAGTCTATCGCCGGAAACGACATCGGGGCCACCTACAAGACCGGTGCCGAAAAAGGCAAAGAGCTTCTGGACATCCTCTCCGACGTTCGGAAGGCGCTGAAGGATACCCGCGCGCCTTACGACCTTGCCGACGATCTGGAGATGACGAAGAAGATCGCCGAGGCCACCGCGCAATATGGCGCGGACAGCCTCGAAGTGAAGCGCCTGCAGATCGAGGCCGAGCGTCAGGATTTCGAGGCGAAGCTGCGGGACATGACGCAGCTGACCGAGGCCCACAAGCAGCAGCTGCGCGACCTCTGGGAATCGAGCAAGGGCTTGTCCAGTGCCGATCCCTTCGGCCTCGTGGCGGCGGGACGCGAGCTTTATCGCTCCCAGGCGCAGACCGTGGGTCAGCTGCAGCTGGAGCTGAGCCTTGTCGGCCAGAGCGAGACCGTGCGGCGCCGGGTGCTGGCGATTTATCAGGCCGAGATGGATATCCGGACCGCTGGCATCGATCGCGACAGCGACCGCGCACGGCAGATCCTGCAGCAAGCAGAACTGTCGGCCGATCTGCAGGCGCAGCTCGATCGCGTCAGCGATGCCTGGGACACAGTGCAGAAGGCTGGCGAAAACGCGATCGACGGGATTTTCGACGCGCTGAAGGAAGGTGATCTCGGTGGCGCCTTCGAAAACCTCGCCTCCGAACTCGGCTCGATGTTTGAAGAGCTGGCGATCACCAACCCGCTCAAGAATGCGATCTTCGGCACCGACTACGCGACGATGGGCGATGTGGGCGGTCTGAAGGGCATTTGGGACCGGTACACCGGCAAGGCGGGTCCGCTCGATGCGAAATCGCTCGCCGCGACCGCTGCGGCGCAGACCGTGGCCAGCATGGCCGTCACCGCCGCCACGGTGATCATCGGCGGCGCGGGCGTGGGCGGTCTTGCCGGTGGCATCGGCGCGGGCGGCGGGATGGGCGGGCTGCAGGGCTCGGCCGATGTGCAAAAGCAGGTCTGGAGCTTCTTCAGTTCCAAGGGCCTGAAGCCGCATCAGGTGGCCGCGATCATGGGGAACGTCTCCGGCGAAAGCAGCTTCAACCCGCTTGCAGGCGGCGACATCAAGAATGGCGTGCCGACAAGCTTCGGGCTGTTCCAGCACCACGGCCCGCGCGCCGATGGTCTGATGGCCTCCCTTGGTGGGCGCCAGAACCTGGGCAATGTGCAGGGCCAGCTTGAGTACGCCTGGCGCGAGCTGAACACGACCCATTCCGGCGCGCTGGCCGCGCTCAAGGCCGCGCCGGATGTGTCGAGCGCGACCAACGCCTGGATGCGTCAGTTCGAGCGGCCGTCTGACGAGGCGATGCAAAAGAGCTGGGCAAACCGGCTCGGCGCGGCCGAACAGGCGATGGCGAAGTTCGGGTCCACCACGACGCTTGCCACGGGCCAGCTGGGCACGATGGGCACCGGTTTCGACAAGTTCGGCCAGGCGCTTGGCAGTGCCGTGCAGGGCGGTGGGGGCGGCTTCTGGGGCACGCTCTTCTCGGGGATCATGAGCGGGCTCGGAATTCCCGGCTTTGCGGGGGGCGGGCGGCACGGCGGCGGCCTGCGCATCGTCGGCGAGGAAGGCGCTGAACTTGAATACACCGGGCCCAGCACGATCGTACCCGCCGACCTGACCCGGCGCATCCTGAGTGGCGGGGCTCCGGCCAATTCGGCCCAGGCGCCGGTGGTCATGGTGCGGCCGCAGATCATCAACAACAGCTCGCGCCAGGTCGATATCGAGGTGCAGGAGGTGACCGACAGCCGCGGCCAGCGCCAGCCGCGGTATGTCCTCTCCGACGCCGTGGGCGATGGCCTGACCACGCCCGGCGGGCGCGGGCGGCGGGCGATGCGCGAGTTTTACAACGTCTCTCCGACGGGGATCGCGCGATGAGCTATCCCGTCTGGCCCTCCGATCTACCCCGGCCCGAGCGCTCCAGCTATCAGCTGCAGCCGCAGGACGCGCGGCGCAAGCGCGGGTTCGAAAGTGGGCCGCCCGGCTATCGGCGCCGGTTTTCGGCGGTGGCGCAGATGGTCACCCTGTCGGTGATCCTGACGGCCAATCAGCGGGCGGTGTTCGACAATTTCTTCGGCGATGACTGCGCCAAGGGCGCGTCATTGTTCTGGATGCCCGACGCCACTCGCGATGGCTGGGCGCTGCTCACCCATGACGGGCAGCCGCTGCTGACCCATGACGGCACGCCGATCCTGCTCGCGTCGCGGTGGCTTTGCGCCTGGGGCGATGCGCCGCCTATCGAGACGATCCAGGGCATCGAGTTTCGCAAACAATTCAGCGTGGTGGTGATGCCATGAGCCGTCGTGTCTCTCTCAACGCCCGTCAATCGCAGATCGATCCGGTCTCGGCCGAGATTGATGTGGTGCTGATCGAGATCACCCACCCAGATCTTGACGCGCCGATCCGGCTCAGCACCGACAACACCGAGCGGATCTCGGACGAGCCGCTGATCTATGGCACGCGGTCCACCTGGCGCGGGGCTGACCCCGCCACCGATCCTTACCTCTGGATCATCGCCTCGGCCGTGCTGCCTGACGATGCTGACGATGCCCCGGCGCAGGCGCAGATCGTGCTCGAAAATCTCGATGCGCAGCTGACCGAGCTGCTGCGGTCTTACACCGACATGGCGACCGTCGCTGTCGCTGTGGTCGAGGCCGCGACGCCGAACCTCATCGAGGCACAGTGGCACGGGATGCTGCTCAGCACTGCCGACGGCACCTCGGCCGAGATCACGCTCAGCCTGTCGCGCGACGAGATCGAGCTGGAGCATTTCCCGGCCGGGCGCATGACCCGTCAGAAATTTCCCGGGCTGTGGAGGTGAGAATGTTCTGGTCGAACCGCTATATCGGCATCCCGCAATGCGATCACGGCCGCTCGGCCGAGGGCGCGGACTGCTGGGGGCTGGCCTGCGTGATCTACCGCGAGGAGCTGGGGATTACGCTGCCGGAGTACCTTGGCTATGGCTCGGTCGAGGAGCATGGCGAGATTGCCGCGCTGATCGAGGGCGCCAAGACCTCGCCGCTCTGGGTGCCGGTGACCGGCCCGGCGCTCGCCTTCGATCTGGCCGTGTTCCGGCGCGGGCGGCTTTCAACCCATCTCGGCATCGTGATCCGCCACGGGCTGATGATCCACATCGGCCAGACCCACGCCGTGTTGGAGGACTATCGGCACGGCCCCTGGGCACACCGGTTCACGGGGCATTGGCGGCACCGTTCAAGGGCCGTTGAAATGCCCGTGCAGATCATTTCGGAGGCCGCGCGATGACGGATCTGCGCCCCATCCCCGCCATCCATGTGCTGGCGGCCCCGCAGTTCGACCCCGGCCGCGGGCGGATCACGCTGGATGTACCGCATGGCCTGACCGTGACCGAGATCGTCACCCGGGCGCTGCCTGCGGCCACCGAGGCCGATCTGGCGCGCGCCCGGGTGGCGCTGGTGACCGAGCGGGGCACGCAGATCGTGCCGCGCGAGCTCTGGGCGCTGGCCCGGCCGCGCCAAGGGGTTCGAGTGGTGATCCGGATCACGCCTGGCAAAGGCGCCCTCAGGTCGATCCTGTCGATCATCGTTTCGGTCGCGGCGGTGGTGCTGGCGCCTTATGTTGCCGGGTTCCTCGGCGTGACCTCGCAGATCGGGCTGGGGTTTATCACCGCTGGCCTGACGATTGTGGGCCAGCTCCTGATCAATGCGTTGATCCCTCCGATCAAGCCTGACAGCGATGCCAAGGACACCTACAGCATCACCGGCTGGCGCAATCGGTTGGAGCCGGGCGCCGCGGTGCCGGTGGTGCTGGGCACAATGCGCTACGCCCCGCCCTTTGCCGCCACGCCCTACACCGAGATCGTCGGCGATCAGCAATTTGTCCGAGCCGTGTTCGGCTTGGGCGAGGGGCAAGTGTCGATCGACGACATGCGGCTCGGCGAGACATCCCTCTCCGAATATGACGAGGTCGAGACCGAGATCCGCTATGGCGTGGCCGGAGAATTGCCGCTCAGCCTCTATCCGCGCCAGGTGGTCGAGGAGCAGATCGGCGTCGAGCTGACCCGGCCATATCCCCGCGATGACGCCGGGGCCATCACGCAGGTGCCCGAGGAATATGAGGCCCGGCGGCGGGTCTCGGACGGCGACGGCGGCTGGACCTGGGAGACCTATACGGCGACCCGGATGGTCAACGCGCCGACCGAGCCCACGCCCGTCGTGCGCACCACCGGCCCGGATGCCGCGGGCGCCAGCATCATCCTGGCCTGGACCGGCGGCCTTTTTCGCTACGACGACGACGGCAAGCGGCAACCGCACGGGGTCTCGATCAGGATCGAACAGCGGCTGATCGAGGCCGAGGAATGGCAGCTGGTGACGCAGCTCGACATCGTCACCACCAAGGCCGAGTCGTTTTTCCGCCAGCACAGCTGGAGCTTTCCCAACCGTGGCCGCTGGCAGGTCCGGCTGACGATGCTGCAGGACGAGGCCACCGACAGCAAGATCAGCCAGCGCACCACCTGGGCCGCGCTGCAGACCATCCGGCCCGAATATCCGCTGGCCTATCCGCGGCCGCTGGCGCTGGTGGCGCTGCGGATCAAGGCGACGCATCAGATCAGCGGCTCGATCGACAATTTCAACTGCCTGGTGAGCCGGATTTGCCGCGACTGGGATGCCGCCTCCGGGGTCTGGGTGCGTCGCGTCTCCGAAAACCCAGCCTCGGCCTATCTGGAGGTGCTGAGCCACCCGTCGAACCCGAAATCGGTGTCCGATTCCGGCCTCGATCTCGACCTGCTCGCCGACTGGGCCGAATGGTGCGCGGCCGAGGGGCTGACCTATAATGCCATCCTTGAGGATCAGGGCACGACGCTGCGCGATGTGCTGACCGAGATCGCGGCGGCGGGCCGGGCGACCCCGCGCCACGATGGCATCCGCTGGGGCGTCGTCATCGATCGACCGCTGGT
>NZ_SWJZ01000051.1 GCF_005144475.1 Rhodobacter capsulatus
TGCCGATGCAGATGGGCGACGTGCCCGCGACCTGGGCCGATGCCACGCTCTTGCACAGCCTGACCGGCTACCGGCCGCAAACCGATTTCCGCGACGGCATCGCCCGCTTCGTCGACTGGTATCGCGACTATTACGCGAAATGAGCGAGACAGGATTTTTCATGAGCACCGTTTCAGACGCCCCCCTCGCAATCATCGGCCTCGGCTATGTCGGCCTTCCCCTTGCAGTGGAATTCGGCAAGCTGCGCCCGGTGATCGGCTTCGACATCAACGCCGGTCGCATCGCCGACCTGGCCGCGGGCCGGGACCGCACCCTCGAAGTGAGCGCCGAGGACCTGGCCGAGGCGACGCATCTGCGCTATTCCTGCGATCCCGAAGACCTGCGGGGGGCGCGGATCTTCATCGTCACCGTGCCGACGCCGATCGACGCGCACAAGCGCCCCGATCTCACGCCGCTGATCCGCGCCTCGGAAACGGTCGGCAAGGTGTTGAAAAAAGGCGATATCGTCATTTACGAAAGCACCGTCTATCCGGGCGCGACCGAGGAAGATTGCGTGCCCGTTCTGGAACGGCTGTCGGGGCTGCGCTTCAACGAGGATTTCTTCTGCGGCTACAGCCCCGAGCGGATCAACCCGGGCGACAAGGCGCATCGGCTGACGACGATCCGCAAGGTCACCGCCGGTTCGACCCCCGAAACCGCCGATACGGTCGATGCGCTTTACGCCTCGATCGTCACCGCGGGCACCTGGAAGGCCGAAAGCATCCGCGTGGCCGAAGCGGCGAAGGTGATCGAGAACACCCAGCGCGATCTCAACATCGCGCTGATCAACGAATTGGCGATCATCTTCAACCGCTTGGGGCTGGACACCGAGGCGGTGCTGAAAGCGGCGGGAACGAAGTGGAACTTCCTGCCGTTCCGTCCTGGTCTGGTGGGCGGACACTGCATCGGCGTCGATCCCTATTATCTGACCCACAAGGCCGAGGCGATGGGCTACCACCCGCAGGTGATCCTCGCCGGGCGGCGGATCAACGACGGGATGGGGGCCTATGTCGCCGGGCAGATGGTCAAGGCGATGCTGAAGAAGCGCATTCAGGTCGATGGGGCGCGGGTGCTGGTGCTGGGGCTGACCTTCAAGGAAAACTGCCCCGATCTGCGCAACACCCGCGTCGTCGATGTGGTGAACGAGCTGCGCGACTACGGGATTTCGGTCGATGTGCATGACCCTTGGGCCGATGGCGCCGAGGCGCGGCATGAATACGGGCTGGATCTGGTCGCCCGGCCGCAGGCCGCGGCCTATGACGGCATCGTTCTGGCCGTGGCCCATGCGCAGTTCCGCGACATGGGCGCGGCGGCGATCCGGGCCTTTGGCCGCAAGCTGCAGGTTCTTTACGATCTGAAGCACCTGTTCGAGGTGGAAGAAAGCGATCTGCGGCTGTGAGGCCCGCGCAGGCCGCCGTCTCGGCGCGGCGTCCGGGGGCCTTGCGGCTTTGCGGCGCCGCCGCGGGACCGGAGGCCTTCAACCTGCCTGCGGTCGCGTCACGACACACAAGGGATGAGGCATCGTGTCCGGTTATGCGGCGCTTTTGAAGATCGTGCGATTTGGAATGATCCGGGTGGTCCCGGGTCTGTTCAACTTCGCGCTGATCCCCTGGCTGCTGGTCACACTTGGCCCGGCTGCCTACGGGGTTTACTCGACCTGGCTTGGCTATGCGGCGCTGGTGGCCAATACGGTGGCCGCGATCGTGACGCAGCCGATGTTCCGCTACCTGCCGCATCGCCCCGAGGAGCGCGATCTGTTCACCGGCTTCGCCCTTGTGGCGGCATGTGTGGCCGCGGCGCTGAGCGGCGGGATCTTCCTGTCTCTCGGCGTTTCCACGACATTCGCGCTTGGCTTTGCGGCGTTTTCGTTCGGCACGGTGATCGGCGCCTCGGTCGGCGTCGATTTCGTTCTGAGCCAGCGGGTGATGCGTCTGGCCAGCTTCGAGACGCTGCGCATCCTGTCGATCCTGGGCGTGCTGGCGCTGCCGCTGCTGCGCGGGCTGCCGCTGCGGACCGAGGATGTCGTCCTTGGCCTTGCGGTATCGAACCTGCTGCCGATCCTGCTGCTGGCGGGGCGGCCCCGGCTGGCGCTGCCCTCGCGCGCCTGGCTTCTTCGCACCCTGTCTTATGGCGCGAAATCGGCCACCTGGCTGGTGATGGCGGGGCTGCCGATGGTCAGCGCCAAGACGATCCTGATGCAGGCGATGCCCGAGCACGCCTTTGGCGCCTATACCGCGGTGGCGGACCTGACCTATCGCGGCTTTGCGCTGGCCAATGCGGCGCTGATGATGTGGGCCTTTCCGCTGCTGTCGGCGCAGTTCGACGCGGGCGAAGTGGCCGAGTCCCGGCGCACCTTGCGGTTCACGCTGCTGGTCTATGCCGGTCTGGGCGCCGCGGCGGTGGCGGGGCTTCTGGGCGGGATCACCCTGTTCCAGATCGACGCGGCGGCGCTGCCCGGCGGGATGATCGGGGTGGCGCTGATCACCCTGGCCAGCTTTGGCTGGCACGGCATGTCGATCGCGCACAAACCCTTCGAGATGACGCAGCGGACAACGCAGATGGCGGCGCTGATGGCGCTGGGGGTGGCATGCTTTTACGCCAGCACCTTCGGGCTGATCCGGCTGGCCGGGTTCGAGGCGTTTTACGTGGTGATCCTGAGCCTGATCACCGTCGCCCTTGTTTATGGCGGCATCGGGCTGAGCCAGAAACTGGAGCGGTGACGGATGTTCGCATTTGATCCGCTGTCCTATTGCCTTCCGATCACCGTTCTGGGTTTTTCGCTGGTTCTTCTGCGCGCCTCCGCGCCTGGACGCTATGCGCCGGCGGGGATTCTTTTGCTGGTCTGGATCGGCGTGTTTTTGCTCCATGGCCTTGCAGCCTTTTTCCAGATCGTGCCGATTTATCCCATCGGCATGTCCGGAAGCCTTGTGCTGACGGCCGCCGTCTTTTCCCTTTGCTGGTCGATCGTCTTCTTCACCAAGGCGTTCCTGCAGTTTTCGAAACGGGGCGCGTGGACGGCCAGCCCCGTTCCCGATCCCCCGCAGGACCACGGAATTTCAGGAATGTTCCTGCTGTTCATGGTGTGTTATTCCCTCTGCGCCTTGCTGTACTTTTACCTTGTTGCGATGCGTATCGTCGGCTCCGGAAATGTTCTCGGATCCCTTCAACTGCTGCGAACAAATATCAATTATGGCGGTGCCAGCTGGGGGTTTGCCGGTTATGCCGCAACGCCCGTGACCGTTTTTTCCGCCTATGCGCTGGTCGTTTCGTCGGGCAAGGGACATTTCCGCCGCCTTGGCGTTTACACGATCATTCTTTGCGCGATTGCCATCGCGATCCTTTCCACGCAGCGCACCTCGTTTTTCATGCTGCTCATCGTGCTGGCCTTCGCATCCAGCCGGAACGGAATTCCGCCCCTGCGAACGTTGGTCAATCTCTTCATCGGAATGGTCATCGCCTTCGCGCTCATTGGCGCCCTTGTCGGCAAGATCGCCGCCGAGGGGGCTGATGTTTCCTCGTTTCTGACATCGATGTTCGAAGCCATCGTGTATTATTTCATCACGCCGCTTTCGGCCTTCGATGCGAGCCGGGTCTGGGAAGTTTCCACCTATGATGCCGGATATGTCTTGCGGTTCTTTCAGGAAGTTCTGTCCCGGATTGGTCTGGATGCGGGGGCACAAAAAGAGTTGGTGATGCCGTTCATAAATGTCCCGGTCCCGACCAATGTCTATACGTTCGGCTATGTCGCCTTTTCCGATTTCGGCTTTCTTTTCCCCATCTATTTCATGTTTGTCGGGCTGCTCGTCGGCTTCACATTCGCCCTGCCACGACGCATTCCCGCGGCCCGCGTCCTGCAGGGATTTTGCTACTATCCCATTATCATGACCCTGTATCAGGATCAGTTCCTGACCATCATGAGCACCTGGGTCCAGATCATTATCGTCCTCGGCATCTGTCATGCGTTCACAAATGTCGAAAGACGGCGCGAAATCTCTTTGCCGGATCGGCGTGAAAATTCGGAGCATGCGGAGGTAAGCCTGCAATGGAAACCATGAAAACCGATATCGTCATCGTCAACTGGAACTCCGGCGCGCAGCTGCAGGCCTGCATCGAGAGCATCCGGGCCCATGGCGCGGGCCGGGTCGGGCGCTGCACCGTTGTCGACAACGGCTCGCGCGACGGCTCCACCGATTTTCTGGCCGGGGCGGGGGATGTCGATCTGCTGGAAACCGGGCAGAACCTCGGGTTCGGCAAGGCCTGCAATCTGGGCGCCGCGCGGGGGCAAAGCCCCTTCGTGCTGTTTCTCAATCCCGATGCCTGGCTGCAACCGGGGTCGCTTCCGGTTCCGCTCGACTTCATGGCGCGGCCGGAAAACGACCGGGTGGGGATCGTCGGCATCGCGCTGACCGATGCCGATGGCACGGTGCAGCGCACCTGCGCGCGTCATCCGCGGCCGTGGCATCTTTTGGCGCGGGCGTTCGGGCTTGCCTATCTGGTTCCGGCGACCGATTTCACCCTGCGCAGCTGGGATCACGCCACCTCGCGCGCGGTCGATCAGGTCATCGGTGCCTTCTTCCTGATGCGGAGGCCGCTGTTTGAACAGCTGCAGGGCTTTGACGAGCGGTTCTTCGTCTATTTCGAGGAAGTGGACCTGTCGCTGCGGGCGCGTCAGGCCGGGTATCGGTCATATTTCCTGACCGAGGCGCAGGCCTGTCACGCGGGCGGGGGCGTCTCGTCCCAGGTCAAGGCGCATCGGCTGTTCTATGCGCTGCGCAGTCGGCTGCACTATGCGTTCAAGCACTTCTCGGCGCCGGGGGCCTGGGCGGTGGCGGCGGCCACGCTGGGCATCGAGCCGCTGACGCGGCTGGGCCTGCTGCTGTCGAAGCGGCGCTTCGGCGAAATCGGCGATCTGGGACGGGGGTTTGCCATGCTGTGGGGCTGGGCGTTGCGGGCGCCCTTCGGGGCCGCACCGGGCGGCGGCGCCACGGCGCTGCGGGTCACGATCCTGTCGCGCTACAGCCGGATGGGCGCCTCCAGCCGGTTGCGCACGATGCAATATCTTCCGCATCTTGAACGGGCCGGGGTCAAGGTGACGCTGGCGCCGTTCTTCGACGACGCCTATCTGCGCGCGCTTTATGCCGGAAAGCGGGACAAGGGCGGTTTGCTCCGTTTCCTCTGGCGCAGGCTGGGGCAATGCGTGGCTGCGCGGCGGGCGGATGTGATCTGGCTCGAGAAAGAGGCGCTGCCCTGGTTTCCCTGGGCGCTGGAGCGGCTGGTGCTGCCGCGCGGCGTGCCGGTGATCAGCGATCACGACGATGCGGTCTTTCACCGCTACGATCAGCACCGCAACCCGCTGGTGCGGCGTCTTCTGGGGCGCAAGATCGACCGGGTGATGGCGCAGTCGGCGCTGGTGACGGCGGGCAATCCCTATCTGGCCGAACGGGCGGCGGCGGCGGGGGCGCCGCGCATCGAGATCGTGCCGACCGTCGTCGATCTGGATCACTACCGGGTGCCGGGGCCGAAGCCGCCGGGCAGCCGGCTGGTGATCGGCTGGATCGGCACCCCGAGCACCTGGGCCAATTACATGCAGCCGATGCGGCCCTTGCTGACATCGGTCGCCCGGAAACAGGATGCGACGATCCTCGCGGTCGGTGCGGGTGAAGCGCCGGGCGCAGAGGGGTGTTTCGATTTCAGGGCCTGGAGCGAAGACAGCGAGGTGGATTTGATCTGCCAGATGGACATCGGCATGATGCCCCTGTCCGATACCCCGTGGGAGCGGGGAAAATGCGGCTACAAGCTCCTTCAATACATGGCCTGCGGTCTTCCGGTGGTCGCCTCGCCGGTCGGGGTGAACCGGGATATCGTCACGCATGGCGAAAACGGTTTTCTGGCCACGACCGAGGCGGAGTGGCGCGCGGCCCTGGATCAGCTGGCGGCCGATCCCGCCCTGCGGCGCAGCATGGGGGCGGCGGGACGGCGCAAGGTCGAGCAGGGTTACAGCCTGCAGATCTGGGGGCCGCGCCTTGCCGAAATGATCCGCCAGACAGCCGGTCGGCATCGATGATCTGACCGCCCCGACGGCGGCGCTGTGCCAGGAAGGAGCCGCCGCCTGAGGCACCGCGCCCGACCGCCCGACCGGGACGACCTGTTGCGCAAGTTTGTGGCGACGCGGCCTGACCTGCCCCCCGGTCGTCCCTTGTTCATAACGAGCTCGCCCTGACCAACAGCGAAGCCCTTGATTTCCCGCTCAGAACTGGCGGTTTTTCTCGCCATCATCTGCAGGGTTTCGTGTGTTTCCGCTCGAAACCCTGCAATTTCGGTCCGCCGCATGAAGCATCGCTCCCGCCCGCCGGAACAAGACGCCCTGTTGCGCCCGCGTCTGATCGACCCCGCGCCACGGGTTGGTGAAACTCGCCGCGCGGATCGATTGGGAGGTGTTCGAGCGCCAATGGTCCGGGTTCTTCCCCTCGGGCACCGGTCGTCCGGCGCCGCCGCCCCGGTTGGTCGTCGCGCGTTGGGTCGAGAATCCCTACTACCAGCATTTCACCGGCGAGACCGTTCGTCGGGAAAACAGTCCCCCGGACTGTTTTCTGATCCTCCTCACTTCAGCATCGCCCGCCGATTGATCCCTCGTCGTTGACGCGCTGGCGCCAGCGCATCGGCGAGTTCGGCGGCTTGCGCCACTGGTTCGAGCAGGCAGCGGAACGGGGTGGAATGGATGCTGACGCAGACGATCCTGGGGGCGCCGGTCCCCCCGCCCCCGGCCCCTTCCCACGCCCGGCCGCGCCGCCTTTGGACGGATTGCCCGGGCGCGATTTTGCCCGCGCAATCCCTGAGGCGCGGGACGCCCGCAAGCCGCGACGGCCCTGGTGGTTCCCTCTGCCCGGCAACAAGGGCAGCACCGCCGCAGCACCCGCCCTTACCGTTCTGAAAGATCCCGATCGGCGCCTCGAGGCGGTTGCGGCTGGCGGGCGGTGCCGAGGTCACGCTAAGGTTCGATCCAGACGGCGGGTTGCATCTCGATTTCCACGAATGCGGGCCGGACTTCGCGGTGATGCTGCAGCCCGTGACCGATGTCGTCGCCCCGAAACCCGGCGCGGCGCAGGTGGTGCGCGCGGCTCCGCCGCTCCCCGACACGCCCGGGCTGCCGCGCTGGACCTATGCGGGCGAGGGCGGCGCGCCGTCTACCCCCGCTGGCGCCATGCCCTTCGCGCTGGAACCCGCGGATGCGCAATGTTTCCAGGCCGCCGGTTGGACGGCCTCGCAGGCGCCGGTTCTGGCTGGCCTGCCCCGCCCGACCGGGAAATGTTCCTCGACTGGCTTGCCGGTCCGCGTGATCCCCGCGCCCGGCCCCTGCGCCCCCTGATGTCCGAGGGTCCGCGCAGCGTTCTTGTGCTGACCGGCCGAAGCCTTGCGCTCAACGGCGCGCTGCGCCGGAGCGAACTTCGGGCCCTCGCCCCGCAGCTGCTGGCGGCCGCGGAACGACCGGCCGATCCGGATGCGCTTGCGGATGCGCTTGCGGCCGGATTGCCCGATCCGCTGCGGCTGCGGGCCCCCGATGTGCCGTTGCGCCTGCGCTACGGATCCCTGTCCGGGGCCCGTGATCGCGCGGAACGACCAAGGCTGCACGACGGGACACCGGTTCCCGACCCAAGGCGGTCCATGCGCCTTTTGCGGCTTGTGCGGGACTGCGCGCAAAACGCGTGCTGAAAGGGGATTTCACCGGCGCATCCGCAAGATATCGTCGAACGCGCAGCCCAGCCTTTGTTCTGCCTTCAGAACCACCAAAGCCGCCGCGCGCGCGTCTTCCGCGGCGTCGT
Organism: Rhodobacter capsulatus; assembly: GCF_005144475.1. GTDB lineage: Bacteria > Pseudomonadota > Alphaproteobacteria > Rhodobacterales > Rhodobacteraceae > Rhodobacter > Rhodobacter capsulatus_C. The sequence continues at coordinate 7,860 of NZ_SWJZ01000051.1, forward strand.
GATGCGCGAAGTCGAGGCAAAGACGGTCCTTCAGATGCGCCAGGCCATGCCCGCCCTTGCCGCGAAACTCGGGCCAGGCGCAGCGGGCGATCCGGACGCTGTCCTGCCAGCGCCAGTCCGGTTCCGACAGGCCCGCCAAGGCAAAAGCGCCAGAGATCGCCCGCTGATCGAAGCCGCTGTGCTGAAAGATCACATGACGGCTCAGCAACGGCTCAAGGCGCGCGATGACCTCGAAAAATCTTGGTGCGCCACGCACTTTCGCAGGCCCGATCCCGTGCAATTGCGTGTTGAACGGCGCGAACGGAACCTCGGGGTCGATATAGCTCGACCAGCTGTCGATCGTCCCGTCAGGACGCACGCAGGCCAGGCCGATCTGGCAGATGCTTGCGCAATCTCCGTTGGCGGTTTCGACATCAAGCGCCACAAAGCGATACTCCGCGTCCGGCAGCGGCGGAATGGCGCCCGATGGCGCGCGGAAGGTCTCGGCTTCGACCGGGGATGACACGATCCCTTTGAGCAGCCGGGCACAAAGTCCCGGCAAGGCGTCGGCGTCCAGCCGTGAACTGCGCGCATCGGTGCGCAGCAGATCCTCGTCAAGATAGGGGTGATAGGGTTCGAAGATAAGGTTCGGCCCCGCCGCGAAAAAATCCACCGCCGCCCCCTCGGCCCAGCGCGCGAGCGTCTTTTCAAGGGGCGGCGCATCCGTGCCGCAGGTGACCTCAAGAAACCCGTCATGGCGTTCGACCTGATGCCCGACGCCCTGCAACGCCAGGGCGAGCGTCGCGGTTTTCACGGTGCCGCATCCCGTCGCCAGAAACCAGCTTCTTGGACCGATGTTCACGAGCGCGGACCGCCCGAAACCGGCGGCATGATACTGGCTGCGGGCCTCGGACAGCAATTCCGCCGCGGTCCGGTCCATGTAGACCGGGGTCTGATCGCCCGTGTAGATCTCGCGCATCTTTTCGATCACCCGGTCATGGATCAGCCCGGGCTCGCCGCCGAAACGGGGCGGCACACCGCCCTTTGCAGGCTCGACGACGATGATTTTCGCGCCGGTGTCGATGTCCCGCACGCTCCAGCGACGCCCGGAAAAGATCAGCATCATTCCGGGGGCAAGGATGTTGTCGAGCGGGATCGTGCCAAGGTCGCGGCCCGCCGATATCAGCCGGTATTCCTCGGGTGTCGGGAAGACGGCGTAGAACCCGTAATGCTCGACCAGTTTTTCGCCGCGCGGGCCGAGCAACAAAAGCCCGTTGGCGGCCTGTTCGATCAGCCCGGCCTCGGCACGTCCGATCGCGCGCAGGACATCCGTGAAGAGCGGCGCCGAGACCTGGCGAAACGGCCCTTCCTTGCACAAAAGCCGATACAGCTGTGACGCCGAGGCGCCGCCCTGCCCCGCAATCACCGAAAGAACCTGATGCACGAGCGTCGAAAGATGCAGCTGATCGGCGCGCGGAGGCTCGCACCAGCCCGCAAGCAAAAGCTCGATCATCGCCACCGCGCGAACAAGGCCAAGCCGCAGCCGGTCGACAAGCCCGCTTTGCGGCGTCAACCGCGTCTCGACAGAATACTGCCGCAAGATCGCGGGCTGGCCCGCGCGGCGCCCCGAACGGCCAAGCCGCTGGCGCAAGGCGGCCACGCTGAACGGCGCGCCGATCTGCGCCACGCAGGTGACATCCCCGATGTCGATGCCCAGTTCAAGCGTCGAGGTGCAGATCGCGGTGGTGGGTTTGCTTCGGTCCTTCAGCCGCGTTTCGACGAAATCGCGATGCTCGCGCGACAAGGAGGCATGGTGGGGATAGAATTCCTGCGGCAGACGGGCCTCCTCGCAGCGCGCACGCAGCCGGTCGGCATAGATTTCAACGGATTGCCGCGCCCCCGCGAAGACCAGATTGTCACTGCCGCGCAGATGCTCGAAGAGATGCGCGGCAATCGCATCGGTGGCCGAGGGACCGGTTTCGTCCTCCGCCCCCGAGAGATACCCGCGCAGCTGCAGGCGCAACTCTGCCTCGCCCCCCGAGGCCTCGATCAGCGCGACCGTTTCGGGGGCATCGGGGCGCAGGTAGCGCCGCGCAAGGCCCATGTCGCCCAGCGTCGCCGAAAGACCGATCCGCCGCAGGGACTGGCCCGTGGCCTGTTCCAGCCGGGTCAGAAGCGAACGCACCTGCACGCCGCGCTCGCTGTCGAGGATGGAATGCAGTTCATCCAGCACCACGCAGCGCGTGGCGCCGAAAAGACGCGGGATTTCAAGCCCGCGCCGCACGAACAGCGCCTCGAGCGATTCCGGCGTGATCAGCAGGATGCCGCGCGGCGCCTTGAGGGCGCGCGCTTTCACCGAAGCCGCGACATCGCCATGCCAGGGCACGACGGGCAGACCGCTCTCGGCACAGATGTCCTCAAGCCGCCGCGCCTGATCGGTGATCAAGGCCTTGAGCGGACCGATATAAAGCAGATCAAAGCCCGGTTCTGCGGCGGGGGCCTGCAGCACCTGCGAGATCAGCGGCAGGAAGGCCGCCTCGGTCTTGCCCCCGGCCGTGGCCGCGGCAAGGATCAGATCGCCCTGCCCGTCGCAAATCGCGCCAATCGCGCGGCTCTGGATGTCGCGCAACTCGCGCCACCCCTGCGCGCGGATCCATTTCTGAACCGGACGGGCGAGTTTCTCGAAGGCGCCGCTCACCGCAGTCTCCTAAAGCCGGAAACTGACAAGCTCGTCCTCCCCTTGCGGCGGCGCGGCCCCGGTCGTTTCGTCGACATCGCTCATGTCATCGCCCTGATCGGGGCGCAGCTCGATGCCGGTGATCAGATCGGACCAGGCGACGCCGGAGTTTTGCTGCAACACGGCCAAAAGGTTGACAAAAGCCGTGACCGTGTTGCGCGGGGTGCGGAAATAGGCCTCGCCGATGCGGTCCGCACAATGCGCCATGAAGGCTTCGAGCGCGGCATCGGGAACCATGTCGTTTTCGTGCTGCATGACCGCGCGGATGTTGTGCAGAAGCACGAACAGATCCTCGGGCGTCAGGCTGGCAAGCCGCATCACCGGCCCGGACAGATCGACCAGCCCGTCACGCGCGAAGCTGTTTTCCGCAAGCCGCGATTGCAGCGCCTCGTAGCTGTAAAGACCGCGCCGGGTGTTCATCAGGAATTCCGGCGTGCCCCCCATCAGGAACCCCAGATGTTCGGCGCTGCCTTGCAGCACGTCGTTGAGAATGCGCAGGATCTGCTCGTAATTCGCGTTGCGCGCCTGCGCCGAGGTCAGCTTGAACAGGTTCACCATCTCGTCAAGCCCGACCAGCAGCCCCTTGTAGCCCGCCGCGCGCACGAAGGCCGACATCAGCTTGAGATGATCATAGACGCTTGCATCGTCGACGATCGTGCGCACGCCAAGCGCCTTGCGCGCATCGGTGCGGGTGGCGAACTCGGCGCGCAGCCATCGCAGCGCCGCCGATTTCAGCTCTTCATCGCCCGCCTCATGCCCCTCCCAGTAGCGGCGGATGACCTCGGCAAACTCGAAACCGCCGGTCAATTCCTCGAAATGCGCCAGCCGCGCGCGGATCACCCTGCCCGTCGGCGTATCGGTCTCGTCCGCCTCGCGTTGCGCTTGCGAAACGAAGCGTTCGACAACGCTGGCCAGCGCCCCGCCATCCGACTTGGTGCGGGTCGAAAGATTGCGCGCCATCTCGGCATAAAGCCCGCGCGCCTGCCCGCCCGAGGCATGCAGACGCCGATCCGGGGCCAGATCGGCATACATCACCACAAGCCCCTTTTCCAACGCCACCAGCCGGATCAGGTTCATGAAGAACGTCTTGCCCGAACCGTATTCGCCGATCACGAAGCGGATTGCGGCGCCGCCATCGGCGATGCGCTCGATATCCCGGACCAGCTCCTCGATTTCGCGCACGCGGCCGACCTGAAGGTGCCGAAGCCCCTGCTTGGGGACGACACCGGCGCGCAAGGCCTGCACGATCGCATCGCGCTCACGGGGTTTAAGCGTCGACATTCTCTTCCTCCTTGGCAAATTGCGCCCGCACCGCAGCGGCAATCTGCGGCGCCACGTCGTAACCGTCGTAAGCGTCCAGCAGCGCCTCGTCATGCGTCTCGAACGCCCATTCGTTGATCGCCTCCAGCGCCCCGGCGGGCATCAGCCCGTGCCGTTTGCAGGCCGCCTCGAAGGCCTCTTCGGTCAGATGCGTCTGCTCGGCGATCTCGCGGACCAGGGCGGTGGCGGCCGCATCGAGCCCCTGCAGCACCGCCGCAGGCGCGGGTTCCGTGACCGCGGCCTCCTCTGCCTGCACGCCGAAAATCTCGCCCAGAACGGAGGACACGCGCGCCGTATCGGACCGGATCGCCGCGATCAGAGCGGGGTCAAGCCGCGGCCGGGAGGGGCGTTCGTCATCGGGGATCGCCTCCCCCGGAGCACCCGCGCGCGCAGGCTTGACCCGCACCGGGCCGTCGATGGCGTCGCCCGCGTGAATGTCGGAGTAGACGAGCCCCGGATCAAGGCCGAGCGCCTTGTAGATTTTTTCGATCCCCGCGACCTCTTCGGACTGGATCAGACCGTCGGCATGGGCCGCGGCCACCAGCGCCGCGCGCAACGCCGCCTGCGCTTCCGGCCCGGCCTCCTTGAGCTTGCGGCGCAACAGCGCCATGTCCGACGGCACCGCGAGCAGCCATTCCATGTTGGCTTTCAGGCGTGCCCGCTCGGGCGCCGTGATCTCTGCGGCCTGATCGATCCGCGCCAGAAGCGCGTGCCGCTCCGCCTCCGAGATCACCCCATCCGCCAGCACGACGAAAACCCCCAGCGCAAGTTCGAGCAGCGCAGCGCGATAGGCCGGAGAGACATCCTCCAGATTTTCGACAGGGGTTTCAAGAGCATGGATCACCAGCGGCTCGTCAATCTTCGGCGCCCGAAGCGCAAAGCGCGGATCGGGGGCCAGTCCGAAGCCGATGCGGGCCAGCGTGTCGGCCGCCCCGGTCAGCAGCGCCTTGGTAAGCTTCTCGGGCCGCTCCCCCTCGATCCGCGCAATCACATCGGCGGCGGGAACAAGGCCCCCCTCCGCCACGCGGGCGGCAGCCCAGGCCTGCAATTGCACCAACGCCTCCGAGGGGAACAGCGCGCGCAACGCGGGAGGCAGCAGGGCCTGCGCCGCAAGGCTGCCGCGCCCCTCCGGATTGCGCCCGAGATAGCGGCTGAACATGTCGAGCGCCTCGGTCACCTCATCGACGATTTCCTGCGCGATCTCGACGGGTTTCCTGACACCCGAGATATCGGGAACAGGTTTGCCGTTGACGGTGGGGGACAGGTCCGCGTGAAACTCTTGCGAGGCGGCCTGATAGCGGGCGGCAAGCGTCTTGCGGGGTTTTGCGATCTTGAGGCCGTCCGGAAAGCGCTGCTCGAACTGCAATTTGAACAAGGCCCGGAATTCTTCCGGGCAGCGCGTCGCCGCGGTGCGCAAGGAGTGCTCGGGGTGGCAGATGAACCAGCTCAGCACCCAGTCCCAGGTGAGCGGGACCTCCTGCGCGATCTTCGTGCCGATCGCGACTTTCAAACTGAAAGGCAGGTCCCAGCCGCGGAACTCGAAAATCGGCGCCGTCGCGGCCGCATCCAGAACCGCGATCTGCGCGATCTGGATGAACTCGCCCAGATACCGCTGCACCGATCCGTTCGCGGCGTAAAGCGCAGAAAGCCGCCTGACCTCCTCCAGGATTTCGCGCTTTTCCGCATCGGGCGCCGGATCGACAAAGAAGCGCCGCTCCAGCCCGTAGAAATAGAGGAACATGTAGCCCGGGTTATAGCTGGCGTCGCGACGCCCGTCGGCAAGCCAATCGAGATAGGTGGCCCGGCAGACCGGGGCAATATCGGAATAGCTTGGCCAGTAGGGCATCTGGCGGCCCTCCTTGTCGGTGCCGTCAGGGGCGACCGGAAGCGCGGGGTCGATGAACGGACGGCTCCTGGTGTAATAGCCGTCGCCCTCAAGGCGCAGCGGGGTGCCAACATAGACCATCCCGCCGAGATCGCGCCCGGCCAGATCGACGCTATGATGGCGCGGAACCCAGCCTTGCAAGGAACGCGCCGGTGTCGGGCGCCTTGCCGGAGCTTGCGGTTGCGGCGGTTCGTCACGACCTGCCTTGCGCTGCTCTTCCAGCTCCCTTTGACGGTTGTTCCTCCAATCGTTCTGTCCAGACCGATGCTGTTCTGCGCGCTCGCGTTGCGCCCGCAACGCTTCGCGGTCGCGCCGAAGGCGTTCGTCCCCCGCCGCATCCCCCGTCGCATCCGGGCGCGGTGCCTCCGTCGGCTGCGGCAGGACTTGCGGGGCAGGCGCGGCTTCGCCGGTTTCAAGGCTGTCGCGACCGATCCAGACGGCCCCGGGCAAGGCCGCGCCGACCTTGACGGGCGGAAGGGGCGGCGGGGCGACGATGCGGGCATCTTGCGCCTGAAGCGCATTGTCCGGCGTTTCAGGCGTGTCGCGACGCCGCCGCCTGCGGCGCCGTCTCTCCTGCGCCCAGACCAAGACCGCCGGCGCCCCGAACGCCAAAGCGATCTGCGCGCCGACCGGCCAGTTTTGCGGCCCCAAAGCGATCGCAAACAGGCACAGCAGGAAATAAAGCGCATAAAAGAGCGTCATGCGGAGAAGCGTAACGACGACTGCGAGCATTGCGGGTCTCAAATATGTGATGCTTATATCCCGTCAATCTGAGCGATGTCCGAGGTTTAAGCAAGACGCCGAAAGGGTCGGGAAAGACGCTGCGCCGATGGCGGTCTTCAGGCGCAATGATCTCTGTCTGCAAGAGACGGGCACCGACATTGCGAAGCCCGCATGGCGGCCCGGTGCCTGCGGGGGAAAGGCGGCGGTGCTGCGCCCCGGGCGCCTTTCTTCCTTGCTCCGGTCAGGGCTTCGCTGCCCTTGCATCGCCGGGCGTTTGCCCCGCGAGCACCGCAAGCAAGGTCTCGCGGTCGATGTTGCCGCCGCTCAGGATCACCGCCGCACGCTTTCCCGCATACCGGGCACGGCATTTCATCAGCCCCGCCAGCGCCGCGGCACCTGCGCCTTCGGCAAGGTTGTGGGTGTCGGTGAACAGCACCCGCATCGCCTCGGCGATCTCTGCCTCCGCCACCTCGACCAGATCGGCGGCCCCGCGCAGGATCACCTCCAGCGCCTCGGGCGGCGGTTCGCGGCAGGCGATGCCATCGGCAAAGGTCTGCGCCGCAAGGCCGGGCACCGGATGACCGGCCCGGAACGCCCGCGCAAAGGCCGGGGCGCGCTCTGCCACCACGCCGACGATCTCGGTCTTGAGCCCCAGCAGGTCGCGCATCGCGATCAGCCCGCAGAGCCCCGAGCCCATGCCCACCGGCGCGAAGACCACATCGATCCCCTGCCAATCAGCAAAAAGTTCAAGCGCATAGGTCGCGACACCCTGCACCAGATCGCGGTGGAACGAGGGCACCATCCGGTAGCCCCGCGCCGCGGCCTCGGCGGCGGCGCGGCCCCGGGCGGCGTCGAAATCTTCGCCCGCGATCAGCACCTCGCCGCCAAAGGCCCGCATCGCGGCGTTCTTCTCGGGGGAATTGCCCTTCGGCACCACGATCAGCGCCGGAATGCCCGCTGCCCGCGCGCCGATCGCGATCGACTGGCCATGGTTGCCGCGCGTCGCCGTCACCACGCCCGGCGGCAACCCGGCCCGGCGCAGCCGCTCCATGTAAACCAACCCGCCACGCGCCTTGAACGCGCCGGTGGGGGTGTGGTTCTCGTGCTTGACGATCACCTCGAGCCCCAGCCGCGCCGCCAGAAGCGGCCAGGCATAGGCGGGCGTGGGCGGCACGCGGGGGCGCAAGATCGCCACGGCATCGGCAATCTCCTCTTTCGTAAACTGCATTGCAACCTCCTGTTTCGCAACGCTTTAGCAGCCAAGAGAGAGCCGGGCTTTCATGGATCGCACATAAAGTCGCGCCGAAGCCGCAAGCGGGGCTGCGCGACGGCGCAGGTTGCGATAGGCTTTTGCCATGAGCGTGGCATCGCAACAGACAGCCCCGGGCGCAGGGGTCCTTCGGGCGCAGGTCGGGCGCTGGCGGGCAGAGCTTTGGGCGGCGGCGCCCTATTGCGTGCGCTACACCCCCGCGGCCGGGGGGCTCGGCTTCGCCTTCGATCCGCAAATCGGCGAACATGCGTTTGGCAACGACCGGCGCGAGGGGTTCATCGCGCGGGCGGGGGGGCTGGCCTGGGTCCCGGCGGGCTGCGACGTCTATTCCGCCTCCGAGCGGGGCGGCGCCTATCTGCGGATCGAGGGGCTTTGCGGTCCCGACCGACCGGTGCGCGACCTGACGGACCGGGGGGCCGAGGTCGCGGCACAGGCGCTGCGCCGTGCCCTTCTGACCGGCGCCGATCCTCTGCAGGCCGAAGCGCCGATCCTGACCCTTGCCGCGCGGCTTGCCGCGGTTCAGGCGGCCCCCCGGACCGCCCCGCGCGGCTGGATGACGCCGCAGCGGCTGCGCCGGATCGACGCCCTGATCGAGGCCCGGCTCGAGGAGCCTTTGCTTGTCTCCGACCTCGCCGCGGCGCTCGGCCTTTCGCCCGGCTTCTTTGCCCGCGCGTTTCACGAGGCGACCGGGCGTGCGCCGCGCACGCATATCCTGGCTCGGCGCCTGAACCGCGCCACCGATCTGGTGCGCGGCACGCGCCGCCCGCTGGCCGAGATCGCTGCCGTCTTGTAGCGCGCGATCAGCTTTCGGACGGACGCGGAACAGCTTTCGGACGAAATTTTTTACCGGCCTGCAGATCCTGACACGCTCAGACAGCCTCCGCCGCGGCAAATCCCAGATCGACCCGCGTCACAGCGCCCCGGCTGGATACAGGCTCAGCAGGTAGATGCTTCCTGCGCCGATCGTCAGCGCCCCGCCCGGATGTGCGACCCCTTTGGTGTCGGTCGTTCCCGCGGCATCGATGCGGCGGAGATCATAGCTTCCCGCCGCCACCGCCACGCTGGCCAGATCGGCCGCCCGGGTGACCGCGGAGGCCTCGGTCAGAATGACCGAACTGGCCGCGGCCCCGACCTCCAGCTGCGCACCCCAGAGATGAAGCCCCGACGCCCCATTGCCCAGGTAACTCGTGTTGCCGTTTCCGCCCGCCACGCTTGGATAAACGCTGAAGCTGCCAGTCGCCGCCGCCTGCGTCTGCATCACGCTGCAGCGATACCAGCCATTCCCCGCCGCCACGATCTGCGCCACATGCCCCGCCGCACCCTGCGACACCACCCCAAGCGTCCCCGTCTGCAGGTCGAAATAGGTGGTGCGGAACTGGTTGGCACTGTCCGCGGTCACCAGGGCAAACCACCGACGCTCAGCGGCCTTGACGAAAATCGAGGCGACCACAGCCGTCCCCGCCGCGATCTGCGTCCCGGTGCGGGCCACGAAGTGGCTGTTGTTGCTGGTATCTTCGACAAGCTTGTCGGCCGTCATGGTACCATCCGGGGCCAGCGCGGCATTTGCCAGCACGCTGGCCCGGGTTTTGCCCCAGGACGCGGTCTCGAACTGCGCACTGTTGGGCAGCAGGTTGGTCGCGGATGCCTCAAGCAGAAGCGCCCGCTTGCCCGCACTGTAATCATAGCGGGGCTGATCGACCGGGGCAGACCTGATCAGCCCGTCAGCACCCACATAGGTCGCCGGGCTGGCCCGCGTCAGGGCCCAGGGCGACCCGAGGGCAAGACCCGTCACAAAATCATGCAGCATCACCGGCATGACCCCGCCCACGGCATAGCCTGCGAGCAGTTGCACGCCGCCCCCGCCCATTCCGCACCCTGAAAGACCCAGCGACATCATTCCCACCCCGTCAGCCCTTCGGCGCTGGTGCCGGTAAGCCAGATGCGGCTGGCCCAGATCGGGTGTTGCCCGACCGGTAGCCATCCGGTGGTGCAGATCGCGCCGCCCCGGGCTGCAGTGTATTTGACGACTCCACCCTTTTCGCCGATCGTCACGGCGCGCACGGGCACGGGCAGGTCAACCGCGTCATTGGGGGTGACCGCAAAAGAGGACAGGGCCGGGCCCGTCAGATCGATACGTTCCCCCTTGAAATAATCACTCATGTAGATCTCTCCTCAGTTGTCGATGCGCAGCATGCGGTACCCGGTGCCGCCGCTGTCCGCCGCCCCGATCTTGACTTTCTTGGTCACGGTGACGCCCCCGATCTTCGTCAGCAGCGTCGCGCTGGTCTGGTTGTCCGCCGCCGGAGCCTGAAACACTGCCAGAGTCAGACCGGCGGCGATCAGGCCCCAGTAATCGTCGCTCGAAACCAGGCGCCCGCCACTGCCGGGATCGCACTCCACGTTGACCGACTTGGCGCCGACCCGCGCCTGCAATCTGGCGCGGGCGGCGCCGTCGGTGCTGTTGTTGACGATCGCCAGCAACGATGCCCCTGCCCAGTCCTTGACGAAGGCGCCGAAATACCCGGCCAGCGGCAACGACCGGCCGAAAACAAAACCACCGGTGTTTTCGCCATCATATTGCCAGTTCTCGCCCACGGCCGCCGAGCCGCCGCCGTTTGCGTAGGCGTCCCAAGCGAGATCGGAGGCCTCCCAGTATCCGGCACCGGTCATGTGGATGTAGCTGTCCGTCGGATCCCAAAACACCTGCGGCAGAAGGTTCGTATCGACAAATCGGCGCCTACCGGCATCCATCGAAACCGCCATGCGAATGGCGAGGTCCATGATGCTTTCCAAATTCGTCGACCAGTACGGCGAGAGCCCGGAGCAAATCACCGGAGCCGTCCTGCCAAACCACGGCAGTTCGCGGAAGCGCACGATCAGCGCGTCGAGCAGCGCCGGATAGCCTGCCGCATTGCTGGCGTCGGCCTCTCCCTGCCACCAGAAGGCCGCATCGATACGGTCCACGGTCTGGCCGGTCAGCGCCGCGATTTCGGCGAGCGCCGCGGGCACGTTGGCCAGTGTCGCCGTCCACATGGCCGGATCAGCCGCGGCGGCGTCCCATTGCGCAATCGGGATGCCGCCGCGCGAGATATTGATGACAAACACGGGCCGCGTCGGATATTCGATCGC
>NZ_SWJZ01000052.1 GCF_005144475.1 Rhodobacter capsulatus
CCCCCCCCCCCCCCCCCCCCCCCCCCCCCCCCCCCCCCCCCCCCCCCCCCCCCCCCCCCCCCCCCCCCCCCCGGGTCGCCCCGGCGCAGCCGGGGCGAAATGAAAACCCCGCCGTTTCCGGCGGGGCTCTGTCACGGGATCAAAGGCGGCTCAGTGCCGGATCAGATGCAGCAGCTCTTCCAGCGACTTCTTCGCGTCGCCATAGAACATGCGGGTGTTTTCCTTGTAGAACAGCGGGTTCTCGATCCCCGAATAGCCGGTGCCCTGACCGCGTTTCGACACGAACACCTGTTTCGCCTTCCAGCATTCCAGCACCGGCATCCCGGCGATCGGCGAATTCGGATCTTCCTGCGCCGCCGGGTTCACGATGTCGTTCGAGCCGATGACAATCGCCACGTCGGTCGTCGCGAAGTCCTCGTTGATCTCGTCCATCTCCAGAACGATGTCATAGGGCACCTTCGCCTCGGCCAGAAGCACGTTCATGTGCCCGGGCAGACGGCCGGCCACCGGGTGGATGGCGAAGCGCACGGTCTTGCCGCGGCCGCGCAGCACCGAGGTCAGTTCCGAAACCGCCATCTGCGCCTGCGCCACCGCCATGCCATAGCCCGGGATGATGATGACGCTGTCGGCTTCCAGAAGCGCATCGGCCACGCCCTGCGCGTCGATCGCCACCTGCTCGCCCGCCACTTCCATCGCCGGACCCGAGGTGTTGCCGAAGCCGCCCAGGATCACCGAGACGAAGGACCGGTTCATCGCCTTGCACATGATGTAGCTCAGGATCGCGCCCGAGGAGCCGACCAGCGCGCCGGTGACGATCAGAAGATCGTTGCCAAGCGAGAAGCCGATCGCCGCCGCCGCCCAGCCCGAGTAGCTGTTCAGCATCGACACCACCACCGGCATGTCGGCGCCGCCGATGCCCATGATCAGGTGATAGCCGATGAAGAGCGCCAGAAGCGTCATCACCAGAAGCGGCCAGGTGCCATAGCCCAGCATGAACAGAACGAGCATGGCGATCGAGGTCAGCGCCGCCGTCGCGTTCAGCAGATGCCCGCCCGGCAGTTTCTTCGCCTTGGTGTCGACCTTGCCCGCCAGTTTCCCGAAAGCGATGATCGAGCCGGTGAAGGTCACGGCGCCGATGAAGACGCCAAGGAACAGCTCGACGCGCAGGATCGCCAACTCGGTCGGCGTCTTGTGGGCGACGAGCGCCGCGAAGCCTTCGAGCGTCGCTTTCGCCGCCTCGTCCATGCCCGGCACGCGCACCGATTCAATATAGGCGTTGTAGCCGACCAGCACGGCGGCCAGACCGACGAGCGAGTGCATCGCGGCGACCAGCTGCGGCATCTCGGTCATCTGGACCTTTTTCGCGACCTTCATGCCATAAAAGCCGCCCGCGCCCAGAAGGATCAGCGACAGGATCCAAAGCCCCTGCCCCGGGCCGACCAGCGTCGCCGCGACAGCCAAAGCCATGCCGACGATGCCGTACCAGACGGCGCGTTTCGCGCTTTCCTGCCCCGAAAGGCCGCCCAGCGAAAGGATGAACAGAACTGCCGCAACGACGTAGGCGGCCGTGGTGAAACCGAATTCCATTGTTCTTTCCTCCGCTTACGACTTCTGGAACATCGCCAGCATGCGCCGGGTGACCATGAAACCGCCGAAGATGTTGATGCCCGCCATGAAGACCGAAATGCCCGACAGCAGGATGACGAGGAACGAGCCCGACCCCATCTGCAGCAGCGCGCCCAGAATGATGATCGAGGAAATCGCGTTCGTCACCGCCATCAGCGGCGTGTGCAGCGAGTGGCTGACGTTCCAGATCACCTGGAAGCCGACGAAGCACGACAGCGCGAAGACGATGAAATGCGCCATGAAGGACGCAGGCGCCACAAGACCCAGCGCCAAAAGCAGCACGCCGCCCAGGCCCAGCATCAGGATCTGGTTGCGGGTTTCCTTGCGGAAAGCGGCCTTCTCGGCGGCGCGGATTTCCTCGGGCGTCAGGACCTTGGCCTTTTCCTTCGGCTTTTGCGCCGCGATCGCCGCGATTTTCGGCGGCGGCGGCGGGAAGGTGATCGCGCCGTCAAAGGTCACGGTGGCGCCGCGGATCACGTCGTCTTCCATGTTGTGCACGACGACGCCATCCTTGCCGGGCGTCAGGTCGGTCATCATGTGACGGATGTTGGTCGAATACAGTTGCGACGACTGCTGCGCCATGCGCGAGGGGAAGTCGGTGTAGCCGATCACCGTCACGCCGTTCGGGGTGACGATCTTTTCGTCCTTCTTCGTCAGCTCGCAGTTGCCGCCGCGTTCGGCCGCCAGATCGACGATGACCGAACCGCGCTTCATCGCCTCGACCATGTCGCGCGTCCAGAGGATCGGCGCATCGCGGCCCGGGATCAGCGCCGTGGTGATGACGATGTCCATCTGCGGCGCGAGTTCGCGGAATTTCTTCAGCTGCGCTTCGCGGAATTCCGGCGAGGACGGCGCGGCATAGCCACCCGTCGCGGCGCCATCCTGCGCCTTTTCTTCGAAATCGAGATAGACGAATTCGGCGCCCATCGATTCGATCTGCTCGGCCACTTCCGGGCGCACGTCAAAGGCATAGGTGATCGCGCCCAGCGCCGTCGAGGCGCCGATCGCGGCCAGACCCGCAACCCCGGCGCCGACGATCAGCACCTTGGCCGGGGGCACCTTGCCCGCCGCCGTCACCTGGCCGGTGAAGAAGCGGCCGAAGTTGTTGCCCGCCTCGATCACCGCGCGATAGCCCGAGATGTTCGCCATGGACGACAGCGCGTCCATTTTTTGCGCGCGCGAAATCCGCGGCACCATGTCCATCGCGATCACATTCGCCCCGGTGGCCTTCGCGGCCTCCAGCAGATCCTTGTTCTGCGCCGGATAGAAAAAGGAAATCAGCGTCTTGCCGGCCTTCAGCCGGGCCACTTCCGCATCAACCGGCGGGCGCACCTTGGCCACCACGTCGACCGCGTCGAACAGCGCCTCGGCGCCCTTCACCACGGTCACGCCGACGGCTTCGTAGGCCGAATCCTCGAAGCCGGCGGCATGACCCGCCCCCGCCTCGACGAAACAAATGTGCCCCAGCTTTTGCAGCTGGACCGCAGAGTCGGGGGTCAGCGCGACGCGCGCCTCTCCCTCGAAAATCTCCTTCGGAGCGCCGATTTTCACTTCTGTCTCTCCCAATGCTGCCCCGGGACGATTTCAGCCCGGGGACAAAACGTGGCGAGACCTCTTAACACCGCGTAAGAAAGTTTCACAAGCGATTGATCACACGTAAGACTTGCAAATCTGGTGCCGGGTGAAGTCCCCCCTTCGGTATACTTTTGCATACCATGTTACCGCTGACAATTTCGGCGCTGATTCAAGGGTTTGGCAAGGATCCACCGCCCCGCCGCAGCGCGGATTTGGCACAGGGATTGCGAGGGGGTGCGACGATTTTTCTGCAACGCAGCAAATCGGTCACAGCCAGCGCCGGACCCTGGCGCGATAGGCCTCGTAGTCGGCGCCAAAAAGCGTGGCGATGACGACCTCTTCGCCGCGGATGTAGCGACGGGTGATCAGCGCCATGAAGGCGGGCACCAGCGGCGCGGCCAGCGCGGCGTCCCAGACCAGCACCAGCCCGGCCAGGATCAGCGCATCCGCCAGATAGATCGGATTGCGCGAGAGCGCGAAGACCCCGCCCGTCACCAGCCGCCCCGGCGTGCGGCGCGGAATGAGGGGGGTGCGCGCCAGCACCATCTGCGCCGCCGCGACAAGCGTCAGCACGACGCCCGCCAGCACCAGCGCATGACCCGGCGGATGGGTGAAGGGCAGCGGCAGCGGCAGGGCCCGCCCGGTCAGCCAGACCGCGGCGGCGAACAGCCCCAGCCAAAGCGGCGGCAGATCGATCTGTCTCAGCGCCTGTTTCACGCGCATGCGGCCTCTCCTGTCCCGGGGCGACGCGGCCAGGCCCTTGCAGCCGCCCTCCGCCCGGGCCAGTCTGCGCGAAAGGAGACCATGATGACCACCGATTTCACCGCCACCAAGGCGCTTTTCGACCTGCCCGCGGACGTGATCTATCTGGACGGCAATTCGCTCGGGCCGCTGCCACGCGCCGTCGCCCCACGGGTCCAGGCCGCGATCCGCGCCGAATGGGGCGCGATGCTGATCACCGCCTGGAACAAGGCCGGGTGGATGGACCTGCCCGAGCGTCTGGGCACCCGGATCGGGCGGCTGATCGGGGCGGAGCCGGGGTCGGTGACGCTGGGCGACACGCTCTCGATCAAGGTGTTTCAGGCGCTCGATGCGGCCTTGCAGCTGCGCCCCGACCGCCGGGTGATCCTGTCCGACAGCGGCAATTTCCCCACCGATCTTTACATGGCGCAGGGGCTGACCGGGCTTCTGGGGCAGGGGTATGAGCTGCGCACCGTCGCGCCGGATCAGGTCGCGGCCGCGATCGACGAGACCGTGGCGGTGACGATGCTGACCGAGGTCGATTACCGCACCGGCCGCAAGCACGACATGACGGCCCTGACCGCGAAAGCCCATGCCGCGGGGGCGCTGGCGTTCTGGGATCTGGCCCATTCCGCGGGCGCGGTGCCGGTCGATCTGGCGGGGGCAGGCGCCGATTTCGCCGCCGGTTGCACCTACAAATACCTGAACTCCGGCCCCGGCGGCCCGGCCTTCATCTATGTCGCGCCGCGTCACGCGGGCCAGGTGCAGCCGGTGCTCTCGGGCTGGCTCGGCCATGACGCGCCCTTCGCGTTCGAGCCCGGCTACCGCCCCGCCCCGGGCACGGCGCGGATGCGCGTCGGCACGCCGCCGGTGCTGCAGCTCGCCGCGCTGGATGCGGCACTTGATGTCTGGGACGGCGTCAGCATGGCCGAAATCCGCGCCCGCTCGATTGCGCTGACCTCCCGCTTCATCGCCGCGGTCGAGGCAGGCTGCCCCGATCTGACCCTTGTGACCCCGCGCGATCCGCAGGCCCGCGGGTCGCAGGTCAGCTTCGCCCATGCCCAGGGTTACGCGATCATGCAGGCGCTGATCGCCCGCGGCGTGATCGGCGATTTCCGCGCCCCCGACATCCTGCGCTTCGGCGTGACGCCGCTTTACATCGGCGAGCCCGAGATCGACCGCGCCGCGGACATCCTGACCGAGGTGATGGCGACGCGGGCCTGGGACCGGCCCGAATTCCACGCCCGGGCGAAAGTGACCTGATGTCGCCCGAGCGCGACAAGCCGCCGCAGTCCGCGCTTGCCGGGCCGCGGCGCATCGCCTAATTTCAAGGCATGGAACATCTGGCCGACCCTTTTGCGCGGGCCATCACCTACCTGCGGGTCTCGGTGACGGATCGCTGCGATTTTCGCTGCAGCTATTGCATGGACGAGGGCACCCGGTTCCTGCCGCGCGCCGATCTGCTCTCGCTCGAGGAACTCGACCGGCTCTGCTCCGTCTTCGTCGGGCTGGGGGTGCACAAGCTGCGCCTCACCGGCGGCGAGCCGCTGTTGCGCCGCAACGTGATGAGCCTGTTTCGGGCGCTGTCGCGGCATCTCGAAACCGGCGCGCTGCGCGAGCTGACGCTGACCACGAACGGCGCGACGCTCGCGGCCCATGCCGCCGATCTGGCCGCCTGCGGGGTGAAACGGGTGAATGTCTCGCTCGACAGCCTGCGGGCGGAGCGGTTCAAGGCGATCACAAGGCGCGGCGATCTGGCGGATGTGCTGGCGGGCATCGCCGCGGCCAAAACGGCCGGGCTGCGGGTGAAGATCAACACCGTCGCCCTGCGCGGGGTGAACGAAGACGAGCTGCCGGACCTGGCGGCCTGGGCCGGGGCCGAGGGCCATGATCTGAGCTTCATCGAGGTGATGCCGGTGGGCGAGATGCCGATGCAAGATCGCGCCGCCACCTTCCTGTCGCTGGCCGAGGTGCGGGCGCGGCTTTCCGATCACCTGAGCCTGACCGACCTGCCCGAGACGACGGGCGGCCCCGCCCGCTATGTCCGCGCCGCCGAAACCGGGCAAAGGATCGGTTTCATCACACCGCTGTCGCACGGCTTTTGCGCTTCCTGCAACCGGGTGCGGATCAGCGCCACGGGCATGCTTTTCCCCTGCCTGGGACAGGAGGGCGGCACCGACCTGCGCGCGGCCCTGCGCGGCTCGGAAGGCGACACGGCCCTGATCGGGGCGATCCGCGCCGCGATCGGGCGCAAGCCGCGGGGGCATGATTTCGGCTATGGCGCCACCGGGATCTCGGGCCGGGTCGGGCGCGGCATGAACCAGACCGGGGGGTAAGTCCGGAAACGGGCAGAAAGCGTGACCTGCATCAAGGCGCCCGCCTGTTTCCCGGGCAGAATGAAACCATCCGAAACGACGCCTTCAAAGGAGTCCGCCATGTATTCCAACATCATCGTGCCCGTCGCCTTCGACGAGGCACACAATCCCGACACGGCGCTGAATGTGGCCCGGACGCTGGCCGCGGCGGGGGCGCGGGTGACCATCGTGCATGTGATGGCCGATGTGCCGGGCTATGCGATTTCCTACATGCCCGAAGGCTATGACGCCGAGTTGCGCCGGGCGCTGCAGAACCAGCTCGACGCGCTGGCGGGCGATTTCGAGAACGGCGCGGGGGTGCTGCGGCAAGGCCATGCGGCGAACGAGATCCTCGATCTGGTGGACGAGATCGGCGCCGATTGCGTGGTGATCGCCGGGCACCGGCCGGGTCTGGGCGATTACCTGATCGGCTCGACCGCGGCGCGGGTGGTGCGCCACGCGCCCTGTTCGGTCATGGTGCTGCGCTAAGGCAAGGGGGGCTCTGCCCCCCGCGGCCTTGCGGCCTCCCCCCGGGATATTTTCGCCAAGGTGAAAGGAAAAAGGGCGCTCCGCGCGGGGCGCCCTTCTTTCCGCCTTGGTTTCACCTTGGCGCAAATATCCCGGGGGGTGAATTTGCCGAAGGCAAAGAGGGGGGCAGCGCCCCCCTGCCCCGCTCAGGCCGCGGGCATCCGGCTTTCGACCATCCCGGCATACCAGCTTGACCCGAAGGGAATCGCGCTGTCGTCGAAGTCATAGGCCGGGTGGTGCACCATCGCGCTGTCGCCATTGCCAAGGAAGATATAGGCGCCCGGCCGCGCGTTCAGCATGTAGGAGAAATCCTCGCCCCCCATCATCGGCGCGACCGCGGTGTCGACTTGGCCCGAGACCGCCTGCGCCACGTCGATGGCATACTCGGTGTTTTCGGGCGTGTTCATCGTCACCGGATAACCGCGGACATAGGCGATCTCGACCGTGGCGCCATGCGCCGCCGCGATGCCTTCGGCCACCGCCTTCACCCGCGCCTCGGCCAGATCGCGCACGCCGGGGTCGAGAGAGCGCACCGTGCCGCGCAGCAGCACCGTTTGCGGAATGACGTTGTAAGCCTCGCTTTCCGTGCGGAAGGTGCAGATCGAGACCACGACCTGTTTCAGCGGATCGACATTGCGCGACGCGATCTGCTGCATCGCGACGACGATATGCGACGCCACCAGCGTCGTGTCGATGCAGTCATGCGGTTTCGCCGCATGGCCGCCCTTGCCGGTCACCACGATGTCGAACTGATCGGTCGCGGCCATCATCGGACCGGGGCGGATGGCGAAGCTGCCGACCGGGAAGCCCGGCATGTTGTGCATGCCGTAGACTTCCTGAATCCCCCAGCGCTCCATCATGCCATCGTCGACCATCGCCTTGCCGCCGCCGCCGCCCTCCTCGGCCGGTTGGAAGATGACGACCGCGGTGCCGTCGAAATTCCGCGTCTCGGCCAGATATTTCGCCGCGCCCAGCAGCATCGCGGTATGGCCGTCATGGCCGCAGGCATGCATCTTGCCCGGCACTTTCGAGGCATGCGCCGCCCCGGTCTGTTCGACGATCGGCAGCGCATCCATGTCGGCGCGCAGCCCCACCACCCGGCCCGCGGTATCCGTGCGGCCCTTGATCACGCCGACGACGCCGGTGCGGCCGATGCCCTCGACCACCTCGTCGCAGCCGAAGTCGCGCAGAAGCCCCGCCACCTTGGCGGCGGTGCGGTGCACCTCGTAAAGCAGTTCCGGGTTTTCGTGGAAGTCGCGCCGCCAGGCGGTGATCTCGGGCAGCAGTTCGGCGAAGCGGTTCTTGACGGGCATGGTCCTGTCTTTCTTGGCAAAGATCGTCGAAGCGTCGCAGGCTTTGACCGCGGCGACAAGGTCAGAAGGTGGGGCCGAGGTCGATTTTTGATCCGTCGGTAAAACGTCCCCAGCGGAAACGGCTCAGGTCATGGCCGGGGGGGTCTCCGGTCATCAGGCTGGCCATCACCCGCCCGACACCCGGCCCGATCCCGAAGCCATGGCCCGAAAGCCCGGTGGCGACGTAAAGCCCGGAGAGCGGCGCGGCATCCAGCACCGGCACGGTGTCGGGCATCACGTCGATCATCCCGGCCCAGTCGCGCACCAGCTTCGGTTCGCCCAAAGACGGAAAGGCCCGGCCGAAGGCGCGCTGCACATTGTGCAGGAACACCCGGTTCGGCGCGGGGTCCAGAATCCGGCAACGCTCGAACGGGCTCTCGCGATCCTCCGACCACATCCGCGCCGTCGTCCAGCCATCGGGCCAGCCCGGTTCGGGCGCGCGCAGATGGATCGCGGTCTTCGACAGGTCGCGGCGCATCTGCGGCGTGTATTTGAGGAAATGCCGCAGCCCGTCCGGCCCCATGTAGAAATCATGCGACGTCCCGGGCGCCACCGTATAGCTGCCATCGAGCCGCCGCCGCCAGGCAAAGACGTCATCGACGCCCGACACTTGCGTGATCTCGGGCAGGGGCACAGTCTGCGCCACGGTCGAGCGCACCAGCAGCTGCGGCAGGCTCAACCCGTGGCGACGCAGGAACAGCGAGGACCAGGCCCCGGCCGCCACCAGCACCTGGTCACAGCGGATGCGGCCGTCTTCGGTGACGACACCCGCCACCTTGCCGCCGACGATGTCGAGCGCGCGCACCGCGCAATGCTCGATCACCGTCACCCCCGCCCGCCGGGCGCGCTCGGCCAGCATCGGCACGGCGACGAAGGGCTCGGCCCGGGCATCGGAGGGCGTGATCAGCCCGGTCACCCAAGTCGTGGCATGGGGAATCGCCGCCGCCAGCTGCGCCCGGCCCAGATGGTGACTTTCGAGCCCATGCGCCCGCGCCAAATCGACCCAGGCGGCAAAAGCCTCGGCCGTGGCGGGCTTGTCGGACAGATAGGCGACGCCGCAACGGCGAAAGCCGAGCCCGGGGCCCAGCTCGGCGGCAAGCCCCTCCCACAGCCGCATCGCCTCCTGCATGATCGGCAATTCCGCCGGATCGCGGCCCTGTTGCCGGATCCAGCCCCAGTTTCGCGAAGATTGCTCGCCCGCCACCCGGCCCTTTTCCAAAACCACAACCCGACGCCCGGCCAGCGCAAGAAAATGAGCCGCCATCACCCCGGCGATGCCCGCGCCCACCACCACCACATCCGCCGCCTCGGGCAGGGGGGCGGAAAAACGGACCGGGTCCTTGAGCGAAATCACAAACGGCATCGGCATCTCCTTCGGGTCGGGATGGTGCAGGCTTGACCGGCGCGGCCGCAAGGTCAAGCCCGGCGCGCGAACGGGGGACATGCGGCCCGCGCAGGGCTGCCGCCGCGTTAGCGCTTGCACTGGGCGCGAAAATCTCTAACAATCGGTCAAATATCTTCACCTATCCGTGAAGAAATGCAGAACAACGCCGGAAAACGGCGCAAGTCAAAGACTGGGGGACGCAATGCGCAATGGCGCGCAGCCCGTGCTCGAGGTGACGAACCTCAAGACGATCTTTCGCACCCGTGGCGGCGAGGTGCATGCGGTCAACTCTGTCTCGTTCGACCTGAAACCCGGCGAATTGCTGGGCGTGGTGGGCGAGTCGGGGTCCGGCAAATCCGTCACCATGATGTCGCTGATCGGGCTTCTGCCCAGCCCCCCCGCCGAGGTGCGCGAGGGCAGCGTGATGTTCGACGGGCTTGATCTGCTCAAATGCACCCCGGCGCAGCTGCGCGCGGTGCGCGGCCCCGGCGTCGGCTTCATCTTTCAGGACCCGATGACGTCGCTCAACCCGGTCTTCACCGTGGGCTATCAGCTGCGCGAGCCGCTGATGAAGCATATGGGGATGACCAAGGCGCAGGCGCAGATCCGCGCGCAAGAGCTGCTTGAACTGGTCGGCATTCCCGATGCCGGGCGGCGGCTGAAGGATTTCCCGCACCAGTTTTCGGGCGGCATGCGGCAGCGGGTGATGATCGCCATCGCGCTGGCCTGCGATCCGAAAGTGCTGATCGCGGATGAACCCACGACCGCGCTGGATGTGACGATTCAGGCGCAAATCCTTGAACTGGTGAAGGATCTTCGCCAGAAACTCGGCATGGCGATCGTCTGGATCACCCATGATCTGGGCGTGATCGCGGGCATCGCCGACCGGATCATGGTCATGTATGGCGGCCAGATCGTCGAACATGGCACGGTCAAGGAGGTCTTCGCCAAGCCCCGCCACCCCTATACGCGGGCGCTTTTGCAGACCGTTCCCTCTGTGCGCGGCGAGCGGGCCGAGAAGCTGAACGTGATCGAGGGCCAGCCGCCGATCCTGCGCGCCGCCCCCACCGCCTGCCCGTTCCGCGACCGCTGTTCCTTGCGCTTTGCCGCTTGCGACGCGGGCAATCCGGCGCGGTATGACGTGGGTCCGGGCCATGATGCGGCCTGTTTTTGGGATTTCGACACCGATGCCCCGCGCCGGGAAGTGACGGAGAAAGCCGATGTTTGACGGCGGCAAGCGGCCTCTGGTCGAGGTCGAAGGGCTGAAGATGTATTTCCCGATCACCGCGGGGCTGTTCCGCGCCAAGGTCGGCGACGTGAAGGCGGTCGATGACGTGACCTTCACCATCTTTGAGGGCGAAACCCTCGGTCTGGTGGGGGAATCGGGCTGCGGCAAGTCCACCTGCGGGCGGGCGGTGCTGCGGCTTTACGAACCCACCGCGGGCTCGGTGCTGATCGACGGCGAGGATGTCCTGGCCGCGCCGCCGGGCGAATTGCGCGCGCTGCGGCCGAAGATGCAGATGGTGTTTCAGGATCCGCAGGCGTCCTTGAACCCGCGCATGACGGTGGCGGGGATCATCGGCGAGCCCTTGGACGAACACACGACGCTGAACCGGGCGCAGAAACTGGCCCGGATCTATGAGCTGATGGACAAGGTCGGGCTGAACCGCGATTTCGCCAACCGTTACCCGCATGAATTTTCCGGCGGCCAGCGGCAGCGCATCGGCATTGCCCGGGCGCTGGCGCTGAACCCGCGCTTCATCGTCTGCGACGAGCCGATCGCGGCCTTGGACGTGTCGATTCAGGCGCAGGTGGTGAACCTTCTGGAAGAATTGCAGGACAGCCTTGGGCTGACCTATCTCTTCATCAGCCACGACCTGTCGATGGTGCGCCACATCGCCGACCGCGTCGCGGTGATGTATCTGGGCCGGATCGTCGAGCTGGCCTCGCGCGATGCGCTTTATGAGGCGCCGCTGCATCCCTATACGCAGGCGCTTCTGTCCGCCGTGCCCGAGCCCGATCCGAATGCCGAAAAGACCCGGCAGCGGATCATCCTCAAGGGCGACGTGCCCTCGCCCGCCAATCCGCCCAAGGGCTGCAATTTCTGCACCCGCTGCCCGAAGGTGATGGATCTGTGCCGCTCGGTCGAGCCCGAGTATCGCGAAGTGGCGCCGGGGCATTTCACCGCCTGCCATCTGCACAATCAGACCGCCGGGCAAACGGCGGCGTGACACGCGGGCAAGAGCCCGAGCACACGTGATCTCTGCATCCATGAAGGAGAGGACGCATGAAACTCAAGACCGCTTTGATGGGGGCCGCCGCCGTGCTGGCCTTTGCGCCCGCCGCGTTCGCCGAACGCGGTTCGGACGGTGAGCTGAAGATCATCCAGTCGCAGGCCGCCTCGACGATGAACCAGTATCTGTCCTCGGGCACCAAGGACATCAACGCCTCCTCGCTGGTCTCGGAACCGCTGGCCTCCTACAAGCCCGATGGCACGCTGATGGCCCGCCTCGCCGCGGACATCCCGACGCTGGAAAACGGCGGTGTCTCGGCGGATGGCAAGACCATCACCTGGAAACTGCTGCCCGGCGTGAAATGGTCGGACGGCACCGATTTCACCGCCGATGACGTGGTCTTCACCGGCCAATACTGCATGGATCCGGCGGGTGGCTGCGCGCAGCTGTCGAAGTTCGAGGGCATCGAGAAGATCGAAGCCGTCGATCCGCTGACCGTGAAGATCACCTTCCTGAAGCCGAAGACGAACCCCTATTCCGCCTTCGTCGGCGCGCTGGCACCGATCCTGCAAAAGGCGCAATTCGAGAAATGCCTGGGCGCCAATGCCTCGAGCTGCACCGAAGCGAACTTCATGCCGATCGGCACCGGCCCGTTCATGGTCACCGACTTCAAGACCAATGACGTGGCGGTGTTCGAGGCGAACCCCCATTACCGCGATCCGGCCAAGCCCGCCTTCGCCCGTGCGACGCTCAAGGGCGGCAACGACGCGATGTCGACGGCGCGCGCCGTGATGGAGACGGCCGAATACGACTACGGCTGGAACACCCAGATCGAGCCCGAAGTGCAGGCGCAGATGATCGCCGCGGGCAAGGGCAAGTTCATGACCGCTTATGGCGGGCTGGTCGAACGGCTGGAACTGAACATGACCGACCCCTCCTCGGCGCAGCCCGAGGGCGAGCGCTCGACCACCAAGCATCCGCATCCGGTGTTCTCGGACCTGCGCGTGCGGCAGGCGCTGTCGATGGCGATCGACCGGTCGCTGCTGGTCGAAATCGGCTATGGCGAGGCCGCGCGGCCGACCTGC
Organism: Rhodobacter capsulatus; assembly: GCF_005144475.1. Lineage (GTDB taxonomy): Bacteria > Pseudomonadota > Alphaproteobacteria > Rhodobacterales > Rhodobacteraceae > Rhodobacter > Rhodobacter capsulatus_C. The sequence goes on from NZ_SWJZ01000052.1 coordinate 12,880, forward strand.
AACCTGGTTCCGGCGCCCGAAATGTTCGCCTCGGACAACACCGGCTGCCTGACGCAGGACGTCGACGGCGCGAAGAAGCTGCTGGATGAGGCGGGCTGGACCGATACCGACGGCGACGGCATCCGCGACAAGGACGGCAAGAAGCTGAGCCTGGTGTTCCAGACCTCGGTCAACCCGATCCGGCAGAACTTCCAGGCGATGATCAAGCAGTGGTGGAATGATGTCGGCATCGAGGTCGAGCTGAAACAGATCGACCCGTCGGTCTTCTTCGGCGGCGATGCGGGCTCGCCCGACACGTTCCAGAAGTTCTACGCCGATGTGCAGATGTTCGCGAACGAATGGGACGGCACCGACCCGCAAGCCTATCTGGCGCAGCTGACCTGCGAAAAGGCACCGAAGCCCGAGGATCAGTGGCAGGGGGAAAACATCCCGCGCTTCTGCAACCCGGATTACGATGCGCTGATCAAGGAAATGCTGACGACCGCCGATGCGGGCGCCCGCGCCGACCAGATCAAGAAGCTGAACGACATGGTGACCAAGGATGCGATGGTGACGGTGCCGCTGGCGAACCGCGCCCGCTTCTCGGCGGTGTCGAACACGCTCGTGGGCGTCGAGATGAACGCCTGGGACAGCGAGTACTGGAACGTGGCCGACTGGTCGCGGGCGAAGTGATCGCAAGATAAGAGACCGTGAGGTCGGACCGGCAGGGCCGGTCCGACC
>NZ_SWJZ01000053.1 GCF_005144475.1 Rhodobacter capsulatus
CGCCGTCACGGTGGCGCGGCCGGGCGGCGGCTTGGCGCCCGCCGCGGCAGAGGCGACGGGGGCGGCGCCGCGCGGCGGCGAGCAGGTCCGCACCCTGACGCTGGAGGAATTTCAGGCGGAACAGTCGATCCTGCTCTGGATCGAGGGGATCAAGGCCTTCCGCGATGATCCAGCGCGGGCGCTTGGCTATGGTCTGCGACCGCAGTCGGTCGCCGATCTGGTGGCGGAGCTGATCCATGCCGCCCGCCGGACCGGCCTGTCCGGGCGGATGGCAGAGCGGCTTGCAGAGCTGAATTTCGGCCTGACGGTGGAGCGGCTGGCGCCCACCGCCGCGGTGCTGACCGCGGAAATGATCAATGATTTCGTCGCCACGCTGGGCATGTCGGCGCTGCCCGAGACGGCGCGTCCGACGGTGACGCCGCAAGACGGGCCGCCGCGTCCCGCCTTTGCGCGCCGTCGCGGGCAGGATGACGTGGCCGGGCTGCCCGCGACGCCGCGCGCCACCGCCAGCGACATGTGGGAGGATTGGGCCTTCGCGCTGGACGCGGTGATGGATGCGAATGCGCGCGACGGGCTGGGCGGCGACATCGACATCGAACAGAACCTGCGTCTGGGCGCGATCCTGGCGGGCATGCAGCGGGAGGGCGGGCGATGACGCTGACGGTCCTGTGCGATCCGTCCCGCAGCGCCGGCGGGCATGCGCTTGTGCGCGTTGACGGCGGGGCGGAGCTGCCCGACGAGGTGACGGTTTCGGTGTTCGAAACCTATTCCGAACGCTGGCTTGCGCCCTCGGCGCAGGACGGCCCGGCGGGGATTTCCGTCGGCGCGCCGAACTGGCAGGCCGGGCGGCACCAGTTCGGCCCCTACCGGGTGCAGCGCCGCGACGGCGGGGCGGAAATCGCGATCGGCCCGGAAATCGTCAACAAGATCGAGGGCTATACCCAGGTCAGGATCGTCGCGGGCCCGGTCGAGGGCCAGCTGTTCTGGCCCAACGACATCGAGCCGCTCGATCTGGCGAGGCAGCGCATCGGCCTGCAGGTCGCGCGCAAGACCGCCACGTCGGCATCGGAGCCCGCCTTGCGCCGCCCCGATGCCGCCGAGGCAAACCCGCCGCCGCTGCCGCCCGAAGTGCCGATGGCAGAGCAGGACAGCGCCGGGATCGCGGCCCCCGACCCAAGGCGCCGCCGCTGGCTCTGGCTGGTCCTCGCGCTGGCGCTGGTGCTTTTGCTGGCGCTGCTCGGGCTCGGCTATTCCCGATACCTGCAGCAGCAATGGCCGTTTTCGGCCGCGGTGGAGACCCCGCCAGCCCCGGAACCGACGCCAGAACCGACACCGACACCGGCCGCCGCGACGCCACCGCCGCAGGCCGATCCCTGCACGCCCGAGGCGCTGGGCGCGCTGGGCGACATCACCGCGATCACCCGGGCCGCCGGGGCCTGCGGCCAGCGGGTGGGGCGCGACCAGATGCTTGTCTTCGTCGAGACCGCGGCGCAATCGGGCGATGCGGCGGCGCTGTTGCTGTTCGGCACGCTTTACGACGCCGCCGTCACCGATCCGACCGTCGAAACGCAACTGGGGCTGAGCTTCGCCGATGCGCCCGCGCAGGCGGCCGATTACTATTCCCGGGCCCGCGCGGCGGGCTCGGCCGAAGCGACCGGCCGGTTGACCGCGGTCTGTGCCCGGTTGCGCGCGGCGGAAGATACCTTGTCACGGGGGGCGCTTGATGATTTTTGCCGCTAGGACCGCTCTGGTCGCGCTCGGGCTCGCCCTCGGACTGGCCGGGGCGGAGCTGCAGGCCCGTCCGCTGCTGATGGAGGGCAAGCAGGCGACGTTTCAGCGGGTGCTGACCCGGCCCGCGACGCAGGTCTTTGCCGCCCCCGACGGCGCAGTTCTGCAGACCGAAGCCGCCTTTCACCCGTTTTACGTCTATGAACGCCGGGGGGACTGGCTGCGGATCGGCACCTCGGCCTCGGCGGGGCCGACCGGCTGGGTCAAGGCCGGGTCGGTGGTCGACTGGAAGCAGAACATCACCGCCGCCTTCACCAATGCCGCCGGACGCAGCCGCCAGGTGATGCTTGAGGACCGCGCGACGCTGGAAGCCCTGATGCAGGACGAGGACGTCCGCGCCCGGCTGGCCGATCTGGTGGCGCAAAGCGACAGCGGCCATGTCGATCCGGCGCAAAAGGTGGTGTCGGTGGAACCGGCCGAATTCCTCAACATCCGCGAGAAGCTTTACCTGATGCCGATCCTCTCCTTCGAGGAGATCCTGCATCCGCTGACCTATGAACCCGACCTGCTGCTGGAACTGGCCTCGATCCCGCAGCGGGCGCAATCGCAGCCCGCGGCCGCGCCGCCCTCGCCCTTTGATGCCGGGGTGGTCTTCGTCATCGACACCACCCGCTCGATGCGGCCCTATATCGACCGCACCCGCGCCGCGGTGGCGCGGATCGTGCAGTCGCTGCGCGCCACCGATCTGGGCGCGCGGGTGCAGTTCGGGGTGATCGGCTTTCGCGACAACCCCGCCAGCGATCCGGCCGGGATCGGCTACCGCACCCGCACGCTCGCCCCGCTGGCGCGGCGGGCCGATCAGGCCGAGGTGCTGGCGGCGCTGGATGCGGCGGCCGAGGTGGCGACGGTCTCGACGCCCGGCTTCAACGAGGACAGCATGGCCGGGGTCGAGGATGCGGTGAGCACGATCGACTGGACCGGCGGCGGCGCCGATCCGTTCGAGGGGCGCTACGTGATCCTGATCACCGATGCCGGGCCCGATGCGCAGGACGACCCCGATGCCCGCTCGCAGATCGGCCCGGCGGAATTGCGCGCCGATGCCGAAGCGCATGGCATCGCGGTGCTGACGCTGCATCTGCGCACCCCCGCCGGGGGCGAAGCGCAGCACGGCTATGCCGAGGCCGCCTATCGCCAGCTCTCGGGCTTTGGCGGCCGGGATTTCTACTATCCGATCGAAAATGGCGACGAAGCGGTCTTTGCCGCCACGGTCGAGCGCATGGTGGTGGCGCTGACCGACACGATCCGCACCGCGATGGGTCGGCAACCCGCCCTGCCGCCCGAAGCGGGGGGCGATGCGCGGATTGCCGAACTGGGTCTGGCGATGCAGCTGGCCTGGCTGGGCGGGCAGCCCGGGGTGGCGCCGCCCGACATGCTGCGCGGCTGGATGTCGGAAAAGGCCGTCGAAGACCCGCGTCGGCTGGCGGTCGAACCGCGGCTGCTGGTCAGCAAGAACGAGATGGCGACGATGGCGGAGCTGTTGACCGAAATCGGCACCGCGGGCGAGCGCAACCGCAGCGCCGAGGAGACCGACGCCTTTTTCGACCAGATCCAGTCGGTGATCGCGCGGATGGCCCAAAACCCGGACCGGCTGATCGATGCCGAGGCCGGATCGCTGGGCGGCGCGCTGGAATTTCTGGAGGATCTGCCCTATCGCAGCCAGCTTCTGTCGATCGACCGCACGATCTGGGCGCAAAGCGCGGTGCAGCGCCGCGAGATCCTGGACGGGTTGCACCGCAAGATCGTGCAATATCGCAAATGGCTGCTGGATCCGACGGTCTGGACCCCGCTGGAGCCGGGGGCGCCGGACGGGGAATATGTCTTTGCCATGCCCTTCGACGTCCTGCCCTGAGATGCGGCAACGGGGGGTGCTCGGGATCGACCAGCTCGCGACGACCCTGTCGAAGGGGGGGCGCAGCTTCACCCTGCGCGTCGAGGCGCTGGAGCTGGTCTCGGGCGAGGTGCTTTGCGTCACCGGCGCCAGCGGCACCGGCAAGACGCTGTTTCTGGAACTGCTGAGCCTTCTGCGCGCGCCCGAGCCCCCGGCCCGGTATCGCTGGACCGACCTTGACCTTCGGCAGACCGATCTGGCGCGGCTGTGGCTTTCGGGGCCGCGCGGCACCGGGCTTGCGCGGATGCGCGGCGCGCTTTTCGGCTTCGTGCCGCAGGCGGGGGCGCTGGTGCCGTTCCTGTCGGTCCGGGCCAATGTGGCGCTGACGCAGGAGATCAGCGGGCGGCGCGATCCCGCCCGGGTCGCGGCGCTGCTGGACCGGCTCGGGCTGACGGCGCTGGCCGATCTGCCGCCCTCGGCGCTGTCGATCGGGCAGCGGCAGCGGGTCTCGATCGCGCGGGCGCTGGCGCATTGCCCGGCCTTCGTGATCGCCGACGAGCCGACGGCGGCGCTGGATCCCGACGCGGCCGATGCGGTGATGCAGCTGCTTCTGGACACCGCGCGCGAGGACGGCGCGGGGGTGGTGCTGTCGTCGCATGATCTGGCCCGGGTGGAGCGGCTGGGCACGCGGCGGCTTGAGTTCGTCGCCCGCGAGCTGCGGCCGGGGCTGGTGCGGTCCGAGGCACGGGAGGTCGGATGCTGATCGTTTCTCTGGCGCTGCGCGACCTGTTCCGCGACCGGCTGTTTCTGCTGTGCAACGTCGCGGTGATGGTGGGGGTTCTGGTGCCGCTCCTGATCCTGTTCGGGGTCAAGAACGGCGTCTATGCCGCGCTGATCGGCCAGATGATGGCCAATCCCGCCAGCCTGCAGATCGACAGCCGGGGCAATGCCGAGCTGACCGAGGCGCAGATCGCGCCGCTGCGCCGCTGGCCCGAGGTCGCCTTCGTGACGCCGAAGGTCCGCAGCCAGTTCGATTACGTGACCGTCCATCACGCCGGGTCTGCGGTCTCGCTGCGCGCGGCCCTGCTGATCCCCTCGGGGGCGGGCGATCCGAACCTGCCGCCGGGGCTGGGGCTTGGTCCCGCAGAGGTCGCGGTCTCGGCGGGGCTTGCCCGGCAGATGCAGATCGTGACCGGCGACACGGTCGATCTGGTGACCCAGGCCGAGACCCGGCCGAAACAGCTGCGCCTGCCGATGACGGTGCGGGCGGTGCTGCCCGAAACGGTGAGCGAGGGGCGCAGCGTCTTTGCGCCCTTTGCCGCGCTGGAGACGGTCGAGGCCTTCTATGACGCCTATGCCCTGCCCGAACACGGCATTTCCGAGGGGCGGCCGCTGGCGGAACGAGTTGCGACCTATGCGGGGGTGCGGCTTTATGCGCGCCGGCTGGAAGATCTGGGACCGCTGCAGCAACGGGTCGAGACGGCGCTGGGGCTGGCGACCTCGGCGCGCAGCCGCGAGGTGGCGATGCTGCTCGGGCTGGGGCGCAATCTGGATCTGGCGCTGGGGCTGACCACGGCGCTGGCCTGTTGCGGGCTGGCGGCGGCGCTGCTGTTCGGCTTCTGGTCGGATGCGATGCGCAAGCGGGGCACGCTGGCCGCGCTGGCGATGCTCGGCCTGCCCGCCCGGGCGCTGGCGCTGCTGCCGCTGGTGCAGGCGCTGGCGACGGCGCTGATCGGGATCGCGGTGTCCTTCCTGCTTTATGCGCTGGCCGCCCGGGTCGCCACCCGGATGTTCGGCGCGGATCTGGCCGCCGGGGGCAGCATCGCAAGCATCAGCCCGGCGCAGGCGGGGGCGATCATCCTGTCGGTTCTGGCGCTGGTTCTGGTGTCGGCGACGCTCTCGGCCTGGGCGGCGCAGCGGGTCGATCCGGCCCGGACCCTGCGGGAAGGAGCCTGAGCGATGCGGTTGGTGCCAATCCCGGCTTTTGCGCTGGCACTTGCGGTTCTGGCCGCGCCGCAGCCGGGCGGGGCCGATCCGGCAACCGAGGGTCCCGCAACCGAGGTTCCGGCGATTGACTGGCCGGTCGCGCTTTACGACCCCGGCGCGGCGGCGCCCGGTGGCAGCCCGGCCGATCTGGTGCTGCCGATGCCCTGCGGCGGGGCGATGGCGTTCCAGCGCGTCGACGTGCCCTCGGATGCGGGCGATCCGCTGTCGGATCTGCGGATCCGGCTGGGCCGGTCGGACCCGGAAAAGGGCTATGCGGAATATCTGCGCCAGACCTGGCTGCGCGGCGGCTTTGCCGGGGCGACCCCGGCCAGCACGCATTATTTCATCGCCCGTTACGAGCTGACCGAGGGGCAGTTCAACGCCCTGACCCGGCCCTGCGGCGCGGCCGGACGCAAGGACCGGCTGGCGCAGGGCGGGCTGAGCTGGCTTGCCGCAGTCGATCTGGCCGGGCGCTACACCGAATGGCTTTACGGACATGCCGCCGCGGCCCTGCCCCGGCAGGATGGCGCGCTGCCGCATCTGCGTCTGCCGACCGAGACGGAATGGGAATTTGCCGCCCGTGGCGGCGCGCGGGTCGATGCGAACCAGTTCGGCGCCGCGCGCTTTTTCACCGAAGGCGCGCTGGACGATTACGCCCTCCATTTCGCCCCCGGCTCGGCGCGCGGGACGATCGGCCCGGTCGGGCTGCGGCGGCCAAACCCGCTCGGGCTTTTCGACATCTATGGCAATGTCGAGGAGCTGATGCTGGACCCCTTTCATGTCAACCTGTTCGGCCGTGATCAGGGACAGGTGGGCGGGCTGGTGACGCGCGGCGGCTCGGTCCTGTCGAGCGCCGAGCAGATCTATTCGGCCGCGCGCACCGAATATCCGCCGTTTCAGGCCCGGACCGGCAAGGCCACCGCGCCCGAGACTTTCGGGCTGCGGCTGGTGCTGTCGATGCATGTCGCCACCTCGGATGCGGAGCTGACGCGGCTGCGCGATCACTGGCTGGCGCGGGCGACCGAAGGGGAAGGCGGCGGCGGGCAAGGCGGGACGCAGCCGCCAGATCAGGCCGGGGCGCTGGCGGAGATCATCGAGAACGAGCTGGATCCGCAGCGCCGCACCGCCCTTGTGGCGCTGCAGGCCGATCTGCGGGCGGCGCGCGACGCCGAAACCGCGGCGCGGCGGCAGTCGGCCGGTTCGACGCTGCTGGCGGGCACGATCTTCAAGGCCTCGCTGATCCAGACCGAGGCGGAGATCGGGCGGCTTGTCTACAACGTCAAGACACTGATCGATCTGCAGGCGGTCGCGCCCGATCCGCAGCGGCAGGTCCAGATCGAGACGCTGGGCGCGCGGCTGCGCGCGACCCGGGCGCGGCAGCACGAATTCCTGTTGTCGATGTCGCGCGCCCTGACCACGCTGTCCGCCGACATCTCCGAAACCGATGCCCGCGCCGGATACCGGGAGCTGCGCGAGTCGCTTCTGCTCTCGGCGGAACAGGCGCTGGTGGTCGGGCTGGATCAGTTCTGGCGCGATCTGGCGCGCTACAGGCTGCGTCCTGACATGGATCAGGCCGAACTTCTGTCGCTGGCACTGACGAAATGACATCAAGGAGAGGCATGATGACCCCGGTTCTTCGCACGACCCTGATGGCGATGCTGCTGGGGACCATGGGCGGCGGCGTTCCGGCGCGGGCCGAGATGACCGGGGAATTCGGCAGCGTGATCCGGATCCAGCGCGCGGCCTTCGGCCCCGATGCCGGAGAGATCACCTTTGACGAATTGCCGCCGGGCAGCCGGAACCCGATCTATGCGCCGCCCACCTATGGCGCCCCCGAGGGCGGGGTGATCGTGGGCTTTGGCGGTTTCTTCGAAGGTCAGGCGATCGGCACCGCCGCGACCTGTCCGCCCGGGGCCGCCCTGACCGGCTGCGTGATCGGCACGCCGCTGGCGCCGCTGCGCCTGGCGCAGACCGCGCCCGCGACGCAGATCAAGCAAGACGGGGCGAACCCGCACAGCCCCTCGCTGTCGGGAACGCCGGTGTTCAACGGCCCGGTCACGATGATCTTCGATCGCGACGTCGCCGGGGTCGGGCTGGCCGGGGGCTATTTCAACACCCCGCAATCGACCGCGATCCAGGCCTTTGACCGGCAGGGACGGCTGATCGGCGGCGTGCGCAACATCGGCACCGGGATGGAATATCTGGCGCTGGTCACCGGCGACGGATCGGACCGGATCGCCGGGGTTCAATTCTCGCTGGTGGGGGCGGAACAGGCCGGATTCGCGATCGACGACCTGTCCTTCGGCAAGTCCTCGCAGCTCCTCAGGGAAAACATCGCGGAGCTTGCCGCGCAGGCGGCACAGCCGCGCACCCCCGCTCTGGAGGCGGGGATCCAGCTCAGCCAGCCGCGTTCGGAGTGATCCGGCCCCCGGCCTTGCCGGGCCCGGCGGCATTTTCCGCCCCGACATCGGCGCAAGCGCAACGGATTTAAGGCTTCTTTCACTCCCCTGCCCGATGATCGGCCAGCGGCATTCCAGAATGGCGGTGCCTGAAACAGATCCGGGCCCCGACGGGCCCCTTCAGGGTGAGTGGCAGAATGTCCCTTCTCAGCACGATGACGACGGCCGAAATCGCGGCTTTGTCGACCTCGGTCATGTCCGGTCTGACGACGGGCGACATCGTCGGCGTCAGCCCGGAACAGATGCGGGCGCTGGGCGCGGCACAGATCCAGGCGCTGTCGACCGATTTCGTCTCGGGGCTGACGCCGCTGCAGATGCAGATGCTGACCACCGACCAGTTCGCCGCGCTGCTGTTTCCGCAGATCGCCGTGCTGAACACCGTCGCGCTGCGCGGCCTTTCGACCGAGGCGATCGTCGCACTGACCACCGAACAGGCGGCGGCGCTGACCTCGGCGCAGGTCGCGGCGCTCTCGACGCTGCAGATCAGCGCCTTTGAAACCGCCGATCTGGCGATGCTGGGACCGGATGCGGTGATCGGCCTCACCTCGGCGCAGATGCGGGCGCTGGCCACGCGGCAGATGGCGGCGCTGACCGTCGATCAGCTCAATGTGCTGACCGCGACCGCCGCCGCCGCCGTCAGTTCGGCGCAGTTGGCGGCGCTGGGCACGGCGCAGATCGCCGCGCTGAACGAGCCTGCGGTGGCGGCGCTGGGCACGGCGGCGCTGCGCGGGCTGGCGACCGAGGATATCGTGGCGCTGAGCGCCGACGCGGCGGCGGCGCTGACCGCGACGCAGGTCGCCTCGCTGAGCACCGAGCAGCTGGCGGCCTTCGAGACGGTCGATTTCGCGCATCTGGGCACCGCGGCTCTGGCCGGGCTCGGCTCGGCGCAGATCCGCAGCCTGTCCACCGACAAGCTGGCGGCGCTGGCGACCGAGCAGATGGCGGGGCTGTCGAGCGGCCTGATCCAGGCGCTGGGCACCGATCAGATCGGCGCCTTTTCGACGGCGCAGATCCGCGCGCTGGGCAGCCGGGCGGCGCCCGCGCTGAGTTCGGCGCAGCTGGCGGCGCTGTCCGCCGCGCAGATCGGCGCCTTTTCCGGCGCGACCTTTGCGGCGATCGGCACCGCCGCGCTGAAGGGGCTTTCGACCGAGGACATGGCGGGGCTCAGCACGCTCGAACTTGCGGCGCTGACCGGAACGCAGATGGCGGCGCTGAGCACTGCGCAGCTGGGGGCGCTGGGCACGCCGCAGATCGCCGCGCTGTCCGAGGCGGCCGCCGAGGCGCTGAGTTCGGCGCAGATCGACGCCTTGTCCACCGCGCAGATCGCGGCCCTGGGCAGTGCGGCCTTTGCCGCGCTGAGCACGGCGGCGCTGCGGGCGCTGGCGAGCGAGGATATCGTCGCGCTGACCCAGGCGCAGGCGGCGGCGATGACCGAAACGCAGGTGGCGGCGCTGAGCACCGAACAGATCGCGGCGCTGGAAGTCGAGGATTTCGCCCGGCTGTCGGGCGAGGCGGCGGCCGGGCTGGGCGCGGCGCAGATCGGCGCGCTGAAAGAGGCGCATCTGGCGGCGATGGGCACGGCGATCCTGTCGGGTCTGGGCAGTGCGGCGGTGGCGGGGTTCAGCACGGCGCAGGTCAGCGCGCTCAGCACGACGCAGCTGGCGGCGATCAGCGCGACCGGCGCGGCGGGGTTCGGCTCGGCGCAGCTGGCGGCGCTGGAGACCGGGCAGATCGCGGCGCTGGCCACCGCGGCGATCGCGGGGCTGTCGACGGCGGGGCTGCGCGGGCTTTCGGCCGAGGATATCGCGGCGCTGACGACGGCGCAGGCGCGGGCGTTGAAATCGGCGCAGGTCGCGGCGCTGTCGACGGCGCAGATCGCCGCGTTGGAGACCGAGGACATGGCCGTGCTCGGGTCGGCCGCGCTGTCCGGGCTGGGCTCGGCGCAGGCGCGGGCGCTGAGCACGGCGCAGATCGCGACGCTGGGCACGGCGCAGATCGCCGGGCTGACCGGCGCGGCCGTTTCGGGGCTGAGCACGACGCAGATCGGCAAGCTGAGCACCGAACAGATCGGCGCGCTCTCCAGCCTTGCGGTGGCCGGGCTCGGCTCGGCGCAGGCGGCGGCGCTGAGCACGGCGCAGATCGCGGCGCTGGCCTCGGCGACGGTGGCGGCGCTGGGCACGGCGGCGATCCGCGGCCTTGGGACCGATGACATCGTGGCGCTGACGACGGCGCAGGCGGCGCGGCTGGGCTCGGCGCAGGTCAGCGCGCTGACCAGCACGCAGATCGCGGCCTTCGAGGCGGCGGATCTGGCGCAGATCAGCGCGACGGCGCTGGCCGGGCTCGGTTCGGCCACGATTGCCGGGCTTTCGGGCGCGCAGATCGCGGGGCTTTCGACGCGGCAGATCGCGGGCCTGACGAACACCGCGATCCCGGGGCTGAGCGCGACGCAGATCGCCAGTTTCGGCACCGCGCAGATCCGCGCGCTGTCGAGCAGTGCGGTGCGCGGGCTGACCTCGGCGCAGATGGCGGCGCTGAGCACGACGCAGCTGGCGGCGCTGAGCACCGCCAGCCTGACGGCGTTGAGCGCGAATGCGATCAAGGGCCTCGGCACCGATGATATCGTGGCGCTGACGACGGCGCAGGCGGCGGCGCTGGGCTCGGCGCAGCTTCTGGCGCTGTCGAGCACGCAGGTGGCGGCGCTGGAAACCGCCGATCTGGTGCGGCTCGGGGTCGAGGCGCTGGCAGGTTTCGGCGCGACGCAGATCAAGGGGCTGTCGACGCGGCAGATCGCGGCGCTGCTGGCCGATCAGGTCGCCGCCCTGTCGCAGGAGGCGGTGACGGCGCTGGGCACGACGCAGCTGGCCAGTCTGGGCACCGATCAGGTCGCGGCGCTGACCAGTGCCGCCGTCGGCGGGCTGGGCTCGGCGCAGATCGCGGCGCTGAGCACGGCGCAGATCGCGGCGCTGGCCACCGACAGCTTTGCCGCGCTGGGCAGTGCCGCGCTGAAAGGGCTTGCGACCGGTGACATCGTGGCCTTGACCGGCGATCAGATGGCGGCGATGACCTCGCAGCAGGTCGCGGCGCTGAGCACGGCGCAGCTTGCGGCGATCGAGGTCGAGGATCTGACCCGGTTGTCGACGACGGCGCTGGCCGGGCTCGGCTCGGCGCAGATCAAATGCCTGAGCGGCGCGCAGATCGGCGTCCTTGGCACCGATCTGATCGCCAGCCTGTCGAGCGCGGCGATCGCCGGGCTGACCACCGGCCAGATCACCGGCCTGACCGCCGATCAGGTGGCGGCGCTGTCAAGCACCGCCGCCGGGGCGCTGAGTTCGGCGCAGATCGCGGCGCTTGACACGGCGCAGATCGCGGCCTTCAGCACGGCGGCGATGGCGGCGCTAGGCACGGCGGCGCTCAAGGGGCTGAGCGGTGCGGCGGTGACGGCGCTGAGCGGCGATCAGGTCGGCGCGATGACCTCGACGCAGGTCGCGGCGCTCAGTTCGCAGCAGATCGCGGCGCTGGAAGCGGGCGATCTGGCGCGGCTGACCACCACCGCGATGCCCGGGCTTGGCTCCGCCCAGGTCAAGGGGCTGAGCCTGACGCAGATGGCGGCGCTTGGCACCGAACAGGTGGCCTGCCTGAGCAGCACGGCGCTGGGCGCGCTCTCTACGGCGCAGGTTGCGGCACTGGCGGGCGATCAGCTGGCGGCGCTTTCGGCCGGCGGCGGCGCCGGGATGGGCTCGGCGCAGATCGCCGCGCTCTCCACCGCGCAGATCGCCGCGCTGTCGACGGCGGCGCTTTCGGCGCTGAGCACCTCGGCGCTGGCGGGCCTTGGCACGAATGACATCGTCGCGCTGACCGCCGAGGCGGCGGCGGCGCTGGTCTCGCGGCAGATCGCCGCCCTGACGACGACACAGATCGCCGCCTTCCAGACCGAGGATCTGGCGCAGATCGCCAGCACCGCGATCCGGGGTCTGACCTCGGCGCAGGCACGGGCGCTGTCGATGGCGCAGCTGGCCAGCCTTTCAGCCGATCAGGTCACCGCGCTGTCCAGTGCCGCGCTGGCGGGATTTGGCACGGCGCAGGTCGCCAGCTTGTCTCTGGAACAGCTGGACGCGCTCTCGGCCACGGCCGCGCGCGGCCTGAGCGCGGCGCAGCTGACGGCGCTGAGCACGGCGCAGGTCGCGGCGCTGTCGACGGCGGCGATCGGCGGGCTGGGCACCGCCGCGCTGACCGGGCTGGGCACCAATGACATCGTCGCGCTGGGGGGCGAGGCGGTGGCGGCGCTGACCTCGTCTCAGATCGCGGCGCTGAGCACGGCGCAGATCCGCGCGATCGAAACCGCGGATCTGGGCCAGCTGGGCACGCTGGCGCTGCAGGGGCTCGGTTCGGATCAGATCGTCGGGCTGAGCACGGCGCAGATCGCGGCGCTGAGCCTTGCGCAGGTGGCACGGCTGAGCACGGCGGCCATCCTCGGGCTGAGCACGGCGCAGCTGGCGGGGTTCACGGTCGAGCAGATCGGCGCGCTGTCGGCCACCGCGGCCCGGACGCTGACCGCGACGCAGGTGGCGGGCTTCGCCACCGAGCAGATCGCGGCGCTGGGCACGGCGGCGGTGGCGGCCCTGGGCACGACGGCGCTGGCGGGGCTGGGCACGGCGGACATGGCCGCGCTGAACGATGCGGCGGTCGCGGCCCTGACCTCGGTGCAGCTGGCGGCCCTGAGTTCGACCCAGATCGGCGCGCTTGAGACCGACGATTTCGGCCGTCTGTCCAGCACGGCGATGGCGGGCTTCGGGGCGGCGCAGGTTGCGGGGCTGGGCACGGCGCAGATCGTCGCGCTGGGCGCGACGCGGATCGGGCAGCTGGGCACGGCGGCGATCGCGGCCTTTTCGACCGGGCAGATCGCGGCGCTCTCGACCGATCAGGCGCGGGCGATTTCCGGCGCGGCGGCCCGCGGCTTCAGCGCGGTGCAGGTGGCCGCCTTCACCACCGGCCAGATCGAGGCGCTGAGCACGGCGGCGGTGGCGGCCTTGGGCACGGCCGCGCTGGCGGGCCTTGCCACCGAGGATATCGCGGCGTTGACCACGGCACAGGCGGCGCGGCTGACCTCGGCGCAGATCGGGGCGCTCTCGACCGCGCAGATCGCCGCGCTGGAGACCGAAGATCTGGCGCAGATCGCCCCCTCGTCGCTGCAGGCGCTGGGGTCGGCGCAGCTTGCCGCGCTCTCGACGCGGCAGGTGGCGGCGCTGTCGACCGGGGCGATCGGCGCGCTGAGCACGGCCGCGCTGAAGGGGCTGGGCACGAATGACATCGTCGCCCTGACCACGGCGCAGGCGGCACGGCTGAGTGCGGCGCAGATCGCGGCGCTCGGCACGGCCCAGATTGCGGCGCTGGAAACCGCGGATATCGCACAGCTTTCGGTCTCGGCCATGGCGGGGTTCGGGACGGCGCAGATGGCCAGCCTGAGCACGGCGCAGATCCGCGCCCTCGGCACGGCGCAGATCGCCCGGCTGACCAGCGCGGCCATCGCCGGACTGACGACGACGCAGGTCGCGGCGCTGACCACGGCGCAGGTCGCGGCGCTGTCGAGCGCGGCGGTCACCGCGCTGGGCTCGGCGCAGCTGGCGGCTTTCGGTACGGCGCAGATCGCCGCGCTGGGCAGCGCGGTCATCCCGGCGCTGACCACGGCGGCGCTGCGCGGGATGGAAACCGCCGATGTCGCGGCCCTGACCGGGGCGCAGGTCGCGCGGCTCGGCTCGGCGCAGATCCGGGCGCTCTCGGCGGCGCAGATCGCCGCCATCGACAGCGCGGATGTGGCGCAACTGGCCCCGGCGGCGATCTCCGGGATCGGCGCGGTGCAGATGGCGGCCTTTGCCAGCGGGCAGATCGCCGCGCTGACCGAGATGCAGGTGGCGCGGCTCGGATCGGCGGCGATCGCGGGGCTGAGCGCCGCGCAGATCGCCGCGATGACGACCGCGCAGATCCGCGCCCTTGCGGCGGCGGCGGCCCCCGCTTTCGGCTCGGCGCAACTGGCGGCCTTCGAGACCGAACAGATCGCGGCGCTGAGTTCCGGCACGGTGGCGGCGCTGGGCACCGCGGCCCTGCGCGGCCTTTCGACGGCGCAGATCGCCGCCCTGACCACGGCGCAGGCGCCGGTTCTGAGTTCGGCGCAGATCGCCGCGCTGAGTGCCGCGCAGATCGCCGGTTTCGAGACCGAAGATCTGGCGCGGCTCTCGGCGACGGCCTTTGGCGGCCTTGGTTCGGCGCAGCTCGCCAGCCTTGACACCGCACAGATCGCCGCGATCAGCGCGGCGCAGATCGCCCGGCTTTCCGCCACCGCGATCACCGGGCTGACCACGGCGCAGGCCGCGGCGCTCTCGACCGATCAGGTGCGCGGCATCTCCTCCACCGCGATCCGCGCGCTCAGCGCGACGCAGATCGCCGCGCTGTCGACCGATCAGGTGGCTTCGATCGGCACTTCGGCGCTGGCGGCACTTTCGACCGCGGCCCTGGGCGGGCTTGGCACCGAGGATGTGCGGGCGCTGACAACCGCGCAGGCCGCAAGCCTGACGCTGAGCCAGATGGCGGCGCTGACCACGGCGCAGGTGCGGGCGCTGGAAGCGCAGGATCTTGCCCGGATCAGCGCCGCGGCGATCGTCGGCCTTGGCACGGCGCAGATCGGCAGCCTGGCCAGCGCGCAGGCGGCGGCGCTGATGACCGCGCAGGTCGCCAGCCTGACCACGGCGCAGATCCACGCGCTGAGCACCGCCGCCGTCGCGGCGCTGAGCACGGCGGCGATCCGCGCCCTGCGCTCGACACAGATGGGGGGCTGGACCACGGCGCAGATCGCGGCCTTCACGCTCGATCAGATCACCGCGCTGGAAACCGCCGACATCCGCGCCCTGACCGGAACGCAGGTGGCCGCCTTCACCGAGACGCAGCGCGACGCGATGACGGCGGCACAGATCGCGGCGCTGTCGCTTTAAGCGGCGGCCGCGGGCCGGTCGAGCAGATAGCGGCGGCTCTGACGGTCGAAGCCGGTGATCGCCAGACCGGCGGCGAAGGCCTCTTGCAGGGCGGCGCGCAGGCGCATCCGTTCGGCCAGGGCGCGGGCCGGATCGGCCTGCAGGAGCGCATCGATATCGGCCGGGATCCCGGCCTCGACCGCGGTCTGCGGCGCGGGCAGCGGCTGGCCCGCGGCCCGGGCGACGACCCACGGCGCATCGAGCTGCCAGACCGCCATCACCCGGTCCGAGGGCAGCCCGGCATTGATCCCCGGCATCGGCCCGTAATAATCGGGCAGATACTCCTGCGCCGTCGCGCCCAGAACCGCGATGTTCAGCCCGGCATTGATCGCGCGCAGGGGATCATAGGTCCAGCGCACAAGCCGGATGCCGCGCGCCAGACACCAGTCGCGCTGGAACCATTTCAGCCGCGCCCCCAGACCCAGACCGCGCGCCTTTTGCGACACCGCCAGCCGGTGCGAATGCTGCACCCCGGGCGTGGCGCTGGGAAAGCCGAACAGAAAGCCCAGCATCTCCTCCCCGGCGAAGGCCCCGGCAACCAGCGCGCCTTCGTGCTGCAGCGCCAGCATGATGTCGCTGTTGTCGGGCCGCTCGCCCTCGCCCCAGACCTCGACCTGAAAGCGCTCGGCCAGTTGCAGCTCGGCGACGCCTTCAAGCTCGCGCAGGATCACCGCGGCGTTCATGGCCGGATCTCCTCGGTCGAGCGGGTGACGCTGTTCAGGAACGGCCGATCCAGCGTCACCCCGATCCCCGCGCCGTTCCCCGGCACCGGCATCAGCCCGCCCGTGGCCTCCAACGGTTCGGCGATGATGTCGCGGTGGAAGTAGCGGCTGGCCGAGGAGGTGTCGCCCGGTTTGGTGAAATTCGGCAGCGTCGCCAGATGGATGTTGTGCGCCCGGCCGATCCCGCTTTCCAGCATGCCGCCGCACCAGACCGGGGCGCCGAAAGCCTCGGACACGTCATGGATCGCCTTCGCCGCCGTGTAGCCGCCGACCCGGCCGACCTTGATGTTGATCACCCGCGCCGCCCCCGCCGCCAGCGCCTTGCGGCAATCGGCGGGCGTGCGGATCGATTCATCGAGACAGATCGCCGTGGCGATTTCGCGTTGCACCAGCGCGTGATCGTGGATGTCATCGACGGCCAGCGGCTGCTCGATGTAATCCAGATCGAAACGGTCCATCGCCCGCAGCGTCGACAGATCGGCCAGACCGTAAGCCGTGTTCGCATCGACCGTCAGCTTGACGGCGGGAAAATCGCGCCGCACCGCCTCGAGCAGCTTCAGGTCATGCCCCTGCGCCACCTTCAGCTTGATGCGCTTATAGCCCGCGGCCTCGGCCTCGGCGATGCGCTCAAGCGTGCGGTCGATCGGCGTGATGCCGAGCGACACCCCCACCGGCACGGCCGCGCGCACGCCGCCCAAAGCCGCGCAAAGCGGCAGGTTCAGCGCCTTCGTCCACAGATCCCAGAACGCCAGTTCGACCAGCGCCTTGCTCATCTTGTGCCCGCGCCAGGGGGCGAGCAGCGCCGTCAGCTCGGCCGGGTTGCCGATCCGCTTGCCGACGATCTGCGGCAGGATCAGCTCGCGCAGGAAAGCCAGCGCCCCGGGCAGGGTCTCCTCCAGATAATCGGGATAGGGATCCATCACCCCCTCGCCATAGCCCTCGACCCCCTCGGCGCGCAAAGTCAGCAGCGGAAAGGTCTTGTCGGTCTGGGTCTGGTTCGACACGGTGAAAGGGGTGATCAGCGGAAGGTTGACGACGCGCAGCTCGGCGCTGTCGATCGTCAGCCCGGCAAAGGCTTGGGTCATGCGATGTCTCGGCGGGTTTTGGAGATGAAACGGGCGAACACCTCGGTTTCGGGGTGATCGAAAAGCTTGTCGGGCGGGCCCTGTTCGGCGATCCGGCCTTCGTTGAGGAAGACAACCTCGGTCGAGACGTCGCGGGCGAAGGCCATCTCGTGGGTGACGACGATCATCGTGCGCCCCTCGGCGGCCAGATCCTGCATCACCTTGAGGACCTCGCCCACCAGTTCCGGGTCCAGCGCCGAAGTGGGTTCGTCAAACAGGATCACGTCGGGTTCCATCGCCAGCGCGCGGGCGATGGCCACGCGCTGCTGCTGCCCGCCCGAGAGCATCGCCGGGTAATGGTGCATCCGGTCGGCCAGACCGACGCGGGCCAGAAGCGCTTCGGCCAGATCGCGGGCCTCGGCCTTGGCCATGCGCTTGACCTGCACCGGGCCTTCCATGACGTTTTCCAGAACGGTGCGATGGGTCCAGAGGTTGAACTGCTGAAACACCATGCCCAGATGGCGGCGCATCCGCTCGATCTGGCGCTGATCGCCGATGCGGCCGTTGCGGAAGACGATCTCCTCGCCATGCACGGCGACGGAACCCGAATTCGGAATTTCCAGACAGTTCAGGCAGCGCAGAAAGGTCGATTTGCCGGACCCCGAGGTGCCAAGGATCGAGATCACGTCATGGTTGCGCGCGCCAAGGGTGATGCCCTTGAGCACCTCCTGCGCGCCGAAGCTCTTGTGGATGTCCTGCGCGCTCAGCACCAGATCGGTTGCGGTTTTCGGGGGCATGGCTCAGTTTCCTTGCGTGCGGCGCATCGGGCGGGTCAGACGGCGTTCGACTTGCCGCCACAGAAAGACGAAGAGGACGGTGATCAGCAGATAAAGCGCGGCGGCTTCGAAATAGACGGAAAATTCGAAACTGCGCGAAAAGATCTGTCGCGTCCGTCCCATCAGGTCGAAGACGGTGACGATCGAGGCGAGCGCCGAGGCTTTCATCAGCAAGATCACCTCGTTGCCCAAAGCCGGCCAGGCGATGCGATAGGCATGGGGAAAGGTGACGCGGGCCAGCACCTGCGCCCGGGTCATGCCGATGGCGCGGGCGGCCTCGATCTCTCCGGGCGGCACCGCCTGCAACCCGCCGCGCAGGATTTCGGTCTGATAGGCGCAGGAATTCAGCACGAAGACCAGCACGGCGCAGTTGAACGGATCGCGGAAAAACGACCACAGCCCCAGCGCGGTCAGCTCGGCGCGGAATTGCCCCGAGCCGTAGAAGACCAGAAACAGCTGCGCCAGCAAGGGCGTGCCGCGCATGAAGGAGATGTAGATCCGCAACAGCACCTTGGCCGGGGTGGGGCCATCGAGGCGGATCAGCGCAAGGCCGGGCGAGAAGACGGCGGCCAGCGCGGCGCCAAGGCCGGTCAGCAGCAGCGTCGTTTCCAGGCCGTCGAGCAGTTTCGGCAGATTGGCGGAGAGGCTCTCGATCAGGCTCATCTCAGACCCTCCGCAGGCCGCGGTTCGCCCGCGCCTCAAGCCGCGCCAGCACCAGTTCCGACCCAAGGCACAGGCCCCAGTAGATCAGGCAGGCGGCCAGATAAAAGGTGAAGGGCTGTTTCGTCACGCCGACCGCGACCTTGGTGGCCCGCATCAGATCATCGAGCGCAATGACCGAGACAAGCGCCGTATCTTTCAACAGGTTGAGCCAGAGGTTCCCCATGCCCGGCAGGGCAAAGCGCCACAATTGCGGCAGCTTGATGCGCCAGAACACCTGTCGCCCGGTCATGCCGATGGCGAGACCGGCAAGGATCTGCCCCTCGGGCACGGATTGAAAGGCGCCGCGCAGCACCTCGGCGGCGAAGGCGGCAAAGACAAGGGCCAGCGCGATGACGCCCGCCGCGAAGGGCGGGAAATCGACCGCGCCGATCTGCGGGGCGAAGGCGTCCAAAAGCCGGTTCAGGCCAAGACCAAGCCCGTTGTAGACGATGAACAGCGTCAGGATTTCCGGCATCCCGCGCATCACCGTCGTGTAGCCCCAGCCCATCGCCCGCAGCCCGGGGCGGCGCGAGAGCGAGAGCGCCGCCACGAAAAAGCCCAGCAAAAGCCCCAGCGGCAGGGTGGCCGCCGCAAGTTGCAGCGTCACCCCAAGCCCCGCGAGGAGCTCGTCGCCCCAGCCTTGGGGGCCATATGAGAACAGCGTTTCCATCATCTGCCGCCTCGGCCGGGGCCGTGATCACTTCATCGAATAGATGTCGATCGAGAAGTATTTGTCGTTGATCTTCTTGTAGGTGCCGTCGGCGCGGATCTCGGCCAGGGCCTTGTTCAGCCGCTCGCGCAGCGCGTTGTCTTCCTGCCGCACGGCAATGCCCACGCCCTCGCCGACAAAGGCCGGATCGGTGATCGGCGCACCCGCCAGCTTGCAGCATTTGCCGTCTTCGGATTTCTCGACGAAATCAAGCAGCGGCAGCATGTCGCCCACCATCACGTCAAGCCGACCCGACGCCATGTCGAGGCTCGCCTCGTCCTGGGTCGGATAGAGCCGCACATCGGCATCCGGATACATCTTCACCGCATAATCGGCCTGCGTCGTGCCCGATTGCGCGCCGACGACCTTGCCCGACAGGGTCTCGTTCGAAAATTCGGAAATTTCGGAGTCTTTCGGCACGACATGGGTCATCGCCGCCATGTAATAGGGGTTGGTGAAGGCCACCTGCTGCTTGCGTTCCTCGGTGATGAACATCGAGGCGATGACGAAATCGTATTTCTGCGCGATTAGGCCGGGGATGATGCCGTCCCAATCCTGCGCCACCACCTCGCAGTCGGCGCCGATGCGCTTGCACAGTTCCAGCCCGATATCGAGATCGAAGCCCGCGATCGTGCCGTCGGGCTGCACGAAGTTGAAGGGCGGATAGGCGCCCTCGGTGCCCAGCCGCAGTTTCTCGGCCTGCGCGGCGCCCGTCATCGCGACAAGGGCCAGCGTGCAGGCCAGAAGTTTCGAACGCAGTGTCATGGTGTCTTTCCCCTGTTGGTGGTGGTCATTGCGCGACCGGTGTCAGCGGGTTGCCGACATGGCCGCTGAACGCGCCGTAAAGCCGCGCGATTTCATTCAGACGGGTCTCGGCGCCCTCGCCCAGCGCCAGAAAGATGTCGTTGATCAGAAGGTTGCCCAAAAGCGCCAGATGCGCGGTGGAATCCCAGAACTGGTTCACCTCGGTCGCCACGCTGAAGACCTCGTCGGCGTGATCGGCGCCCCAGCTGCAATAGCGGTCGGTGAAAAGCGTCACCGCAATGCCCCGCGCCCGCGCCTCGCGCGCCAGAACCAGCGCCTGCCGGGCGTAACGACGCGCCTCGAAAATCGCCAGACAGGTGTCTTCGGGCGCGTCGGATTCGGCCAGAACCTCGGCGAAATTGCCCGTCGAAAGATCGACGCCTTGCACCCCGGGGCGGACATATTGCATCTGCGCGGCGAAATATTGCGCCAGACCGCGTTCGGTCTGGAAGCCCGCCACCAGCACCCGCCGGGTCCGGGCAAACCGCAAGGCCACCCGCTGCCAAGCCTCGGTCCGGGCCAGTTCGTAAACCCCCACCAGCCCGCCGATCTCGGCTTTCAGCCCCTGCGAGAGCCGTTCGTCGCGCTGATCCGAGGCACGGCGCAGCGCGTCCAGCCGGTCCTTGATCAGCCAGGGCTGATCGCCGATGTCATCGCGCAGATGGTCCTTGAGATCCTTGAAATTCGCATAGCCGATGGCGCGGCAGAACCGCCCGATGCTGACCTCGCTGACCTGAACCCTGGCCGCCAGCGTCGCCGCCGTCTCGAAGGGCAGGTCCTGAAACTGCGCCAGCATGAAATGCGCAATCGCCCGCATCGACGGCGAGCCGGTCTCGGCGGCCGTCGCAAGCCGCGCACGCAGGGGCTGTTGGTCGGTCTCGGTCAGGGTCGGCTCCGCGAATCAATGTCAGCTTTCTGTCACAAAGACGTCGGTTGCATTTATCTTGCAAGCGCCAAGCCGGGACCGGGGCGGAAAAATCGCGCTCCGGCACGGCCTTTGCCGCGATTGCAGGCAGCGGCGCGCAAACGGGCGCCGCCTGCGAAACCCGATTTCCCGCGCAAGGCGAAGAATATCGCAAGCAGAGCAGGTTGACCTTCCGCCGCGCCGGTCCGATGCTCGCCGCGGGCTGCGGCGCGGCGCCCCTCGCGTCCGATCCCGCCGCAGGCCCCGACCGGGATGGTTTCCACCCCGCTTTTTCCGGCCCGCCGCACCGCAAGCGGCGCCCGGTCCGACACGAAAGGAACGGCAGATGCCCGCACTCGATCACCCGGCATCCGCGATGCTCGACCTCGATTCCGCCCGCCGCCTGGCCTGCGGTCTGGTCGCGCCGATCGGCGACAGCGAAAGCCTCGATCTGGCGCAGGCGACGGGCCGCACCTCGGCCAGCAGCCTGCGCGCCGAGATCGCCCTGCCCCGCACCGCCCGCGCGGCGATGGACGGTTTTGCCCTGCGCACCGCCGATCTCGACGCCGGTCTGACGCTGGCCGTCGCGGGCACGGTCGCGGCCGGGATGCAGGCGCCCCCCCTGCCCGAAGGCGCCGCGCTGCGCATCTTCACCGGCGCGCAGATCCCCGCGGGGGCGGATGCCGTCGTGCCGGTCGAAGAGGTGACCGAGACCGGCGCCGAGGTGCAGCTGACCGCCGCCCCCGCGCCGGGGTCGCATATCCGCGCCGTGGGCTCGGAACAGCCGGCGGGCGGGCTTTTGCTGCGCCGCGGCACCCGCCTTCGGGCGCATCACATCGGCCTTCTGGCCTCGAACGGCGTGGCCCGGGTCGAGGTCGTGCGCCGTCCGCGGCTGGCGATCCTATCCACCGGCGACGAGCTGCACCGGCCGGAGGCCGCAGGATCGGCGCGGGACACGATGCCGGATGTGAACCGGCCGATGCTGATCGCGCTGGCGCAAGGCGCGGGCGCCGAGGTCGACGATCACGGCATCCTGCCCGACGAGGCCGAGGCGACGGTGGCGAAATTCGCCAGCCTGCAGGGGCGCTATGATCTGATCGTGACCACCGGCGCGGTGTCGATGGGCGGGCGCGATCACCTGCGCCCGGCGCTGCTCGCGGCGGGGGGGCAGATCGACGGCTGGAAAGTGGCGCTCAAACCCGGCAAGCCGGTGATGTTCGGCCGTCTGGGCACTGCGGCGGTGACCGGCCTGCCCGGCAATCCGTTCTCGGCGATGGTCGGCTTCACCCTCTTCGTCTCGGCGCAGATCGCCCGGCTGAAGGGCGCGGTTCCGGCGCCGCTGTTCCATTGCGCGGGGCGAGCTGGGTTCGACTGGACCCGCAAGCCGGGCCGGGCCGAGATCTTCCCGATCCGGCTTGGGAACCGGGAAATCGACGGGTTGCCAGTGGTGCACCGTCTGGGCGAGGGCACCTCGGCCACGCTCTTTCCGCTGGCCGAGGCGGATGGTCTGGGCTTCGTATCAGCCGAGACCACCCGGGTCGGCGTCGGCACGCCGATCTGCTGGCAGACCTTCGAGGCCGGAGCCCGCTGAGCGCTCAGCCCGCCGGGCGCACCCGCCCGGCCGAGGCCTCGGTCAGCGGCAGATCGAGGCAGGCCACCGCCCCCAGCCCCTTGCCGGGGCTGGTCAGCGTCACCGCGCCGCCCAGCGCCGAGAGCGTGTTGGCGCACCAATGCAACCCCAGCCCGCCGTGCTTGTCGGTGCGGGTGGAAAAGCCGCGCTCGAAGAGCCGCGCCCCGGTGGCGGCGTCAAAGCCGTCGCCATCATCGGCCAGCGTGACGCTGCAGCGCGCGCCGTCTTCGGACAGGGTCACGCCGATCGCGATCCGGCCCTGCGCCCGGCCGCTGGCAGCGATCGCCTCGGTGGCGTTGACCACCAGATTTTCCAGGATCTGCGCCAGCAGAACCCGGTTGCCGCGCACCTGCAGCCCCGGCGGACAGTCGATCGACAGATCGATCTTCGGCCCCTCCACGAAGCGCGCCGCCGTCGCGGCCCGGCCCAACGCCCGCGTCAGATCGCAGGCCTCGTCGCGGTTCACCCGGGCGGGATCGCGCGGCGCCCGCATCGCCTCGAGCGCCTCGGTCAGGCAGCGCCCCGCCTCCTGCAACAGCGCCCGGGCCTCCGCCCCGCGCTGGTCCCGGTCGGCGTCAAGCGCCTCGAGATAGGCGACCAGGCGCTCTCGGCGGTCCGCGGCGGTCTGCGGATCGGCCAGTTCACGCCGCGCCCGCCCCGCCTCGGGCGGCAGGTCCGGGCGCAGATGACTTGCCAGATCAGCCAGGATCACCCGCACCGGGCTGAGACTGTTGCGCAGGTTGTGCAGCAGCCCGGTCGCATTCTGCTCGCGGCCGAGCGCAAAGGACTGTTCTGCATGAGAGAGCCGCAAGGCTTCGAGTTCCGAAGCCATCGCATTGAATTCCCATTGCAAGGCGCCGATTTCATCGGTCCGCGGCGGGCCCTCGAACGGCACCAGCTCGCCCGCATGCCGGATCCGCACCACATGCTGACGAAAGGCGAGGATCGGTGCCAGAACCTGCGTGGACAGCCGCCGCCCGAGCAGCGCCATCAGCGCCGCCAGCAGGCCCAGCAGCGCGACGACGGTCAGATCGCGCAGCCGTTCGCCCGCAGCGAGCACAAGCCGCGGCAGCTGAAAGCGCAGCATCGCCACCGGCGGGCCGTCCGCCATCGCAACGGGAACCGCGACATCCAGCAGATCGTCCGCGCCGAGCACCACCGGCACCGTCGAAAAATCCGAGAAATCAAGCCGGACCGGAACCTGCAGGGTCTTTGCCAGGGTCTCCGCCTCGATCAGATGCAGGAAGACCAGAACCCCCTCGGGCGTGCCCGACCCGTCGCTGCGCCGCACCGGGGCGCTGGCGACGGTGTAAAGGCGCCCGCCCTGCTGCCAATAGCCCGCCGAGGCGGTCTTGCCATCGCGCGAGGGCTGCAGCGCCATGGTATCGACATCGGCCAGGAAGGTGGCGGCCAGATCGGGGTCGGGCGCCTCGGTCTCGGGATCGAAACAGAAGGCGCGTTGTGCGGACCGGTCCAGCCGCACAAAGGCGGCACAGGAGATTTCGGCATTGACGAAGGAGATGGCGTTGATGTTGCGGTCTTCATAAGCGCGGTCGAAATTGCGCAGATAAAAGAAGGTCTCGTCCCAAAGCCCCCAGTCAAGCACATGCGCCTCGTTGGCGACAAGATCGGCACTCAGCGCCGCCCGGGCGCGGTCGACGTCCCGACCGATCTCGGCGCTTTCCAGCGTGCCGAAGCTGCTCTGGATCATCACGCCAAGCACCACGGCAAACAGCGTCGCCGCGCTGATGCCGATCGCCGTCAGCTCGAAGATCAGGGCGGCGCGGAGGCTTTTGGCGCGCAGTTTGGGCAGACGCAGGCGCATCGCGGCGCCTTACCCTGCGGCGCTGCGGGTCGGCCCGACCCCGGAGGCGGAGAGAACGCGGTCCACCGCCTGACCCTGGCCGAACAGGAAGCCCTGCAGATGCGTGCAGCCGAGCTGGCGCAACACATCGCGCTGGCTGATCCGCTCCACTCCCTCGGCGACGATGTCAAGGCCCAGCCCCGCGGCCAGATGCGACAGGGCGGTGACGATGGCGGCCGAGGGGCGGTCGCGGTCCATCCCCTCGATGAAACTGCGGTCGATCTTGATCGCATCGACGGCAAGATCCTGCAGATGGGTGATGCTGGAGGCGCCGGTGCCGAAATCGTCGATCGCCACCCGGAAGCCCTGGGCGCGAAGGTCGTCGACGATCTTGCGGCTTTGCCGGGCATGCGCGCGCAGCGTGCTTTCGGTCACCTCGATCTGGATCAGCGCCGGGGCAAGGCCGTTCTGCCGCGCCTCGGCGGCGAGGCGCGCCACGAAATCCTGGCGCTGGAATTGCCGCGGCGAAAAATTGATCGCGGTGAACTTTCCCGGCCAGCCGCGGGCATCGCGCAGCACCCGTTCCACCACCCAGTCGCCCAGAAGCAGCGTCACCGGGCTTTCCTCGGCGATCGGCATGAAGACGCCGGGCGGCACGGTGCCGTAATCGCGGCTGTTCCAGCGCAAGAGCGCCTCGTAGCCCACCACGTCCAGCGTGTCCGAGGCGACGATGGGCTGGTAATGGATCGACAATTCCTCGCTGGCGAGCGCGTAGAACAGCCCCGCCTCGATGCGCTGGCGAAACTGCTGGCTGGCGTCGAGCTGCTTGTCGAACACCCGCACCGTCTGGCCGCCATCCTGTTTCGCGGCGAACAGCGCCAGATCGGCAAAGCGCATCAGATCGGCGGCATCGCAATCGGGATGGCACGAGCCATCGACCAGCCCGCAGGAGGCGCCGATGAACACCGAATTGCCGAAAACCGAGAAATCCCCCGAACAGGTCTCCAGAAGCCCCTGACAGGTGGCCACCGCCGTCTCCCGGTCGATCCCGGTCAGCAGCACGCCGAATTCGTCACCGCCCAGACGCGCCACCATCGTCCCCTTGGGGGCGCGGGCGACAAAGGCGGCACAGGCCATGCGAATCACCTCGTCGCCCGCGTCATGGCCGAAGGTGTCGTTCACATGCTTGAAATGATCGAGATCGAGGAAGGCGACGAAAAGATCGTTCGTCCCGGCCTCGAGCCGTTCGATCAGCCGGTTCTGAAACGCCATCCGGTTCGCCGCGCCGGTCAGGAAATCATGGCTGGCGATGTGCTGGGCGCGGGCCTCGCTCGCGGCCAGTTCGGCGATCTTGGCGCGCAGGAACATCAGCTGCCGGGTGTCGTTGTCCCATCTTTCGCACAGCGCCCGGGCCATCTGCCGCACTTCATCGGGCTCGAAGGGCTTGCAGATGTAAAAGATCTTGTCAGCCGGCCCGGCCACGGCGGCGATGTCGGTCACCGAATGGTCCGACCAGGCCGAGACGATGACGATATGCAGATCGGGATCCAGCGCGCGCAACCGGCGGGCGGTTTCCTTGCCGTCGATCCCCGGCGGCATCCGCACATCGACGAAGGCGACCTTGAAGGGCATGCCCTCCTGCAGCGCCCGCGCCGCCAGCTCGACGCCTTCCAGCCCTTGCGCCGCAAAGCTGACCTCGACGGCCGGGGCTTCGCCCGATGCGGCCTGCGGCACTGCGGCGCCGAACAATTCCTCGGCCAGCGCATCGGCGCGGGACACGGGACGGGAGGTGGCGGGGCTGGAAAACAAAAGGCGATAGGCGTCGCGAACGGCGGCTTCGTCATCGATGACGAGAATGGTCATGCGGCCCTCCCGAAGGGTTTGGGCAGACACTAGCGGCAAGTCGTTAAGGATCGGTTTGCCCGGTCAAGCACGGCGTTCAGCCCGCCAGAACCTTGCGAAACCGCGCCAGAACGATCGCCACCGCCACCGCCGCCATGCCCGCCATCACCGCCATTTCCGGCCAGACAAGCGCCAGCCCCGCGCCGCGGTAAAGCACCGCCTGCGCGAAGATGACGAAATGCGTCGCGGGGGAAATCGCCCGCATCGTGACCTGCAGCCAGCCGGGCATCGATTCCAGCGGCGTCATCCCCCCCGACAAAAGGATCATCAGCACGATCACCGGAATGACCAGAAGCCCGAACTGCCCCATCGTCCGGGTGAAGGACGCCAAAAGCAGACCAAGGCTGGCCACCGCCACCACATAGATCGCCGCCCCGCCGGCATAAAGCGCCAGCGAGCCCGCCACCGGCACGCCCATCGCGCCCTCGACCACCACGACAAGGCTGAAGAGCGACGCCAACAGGATCACCGCCCCCGAGGCGAGGATCTTTGCCGCGACGATCTCGTGCGGGCGCACGGGCATCACCAGAACATGCTCGATCGTGCCATGTTCGCGCTCGCGGATCATCGAGGCGCCCGACAGGATCAGCATCAGGATGGTGACGTTGTTCATCAGCTGCATCACCGCGCTGAACCAGCTCGAGGTCAGGTTCGGGTTGAAGGCGTTGCGAAACACCACCCGGACCGGATCGGCGCTGGCCGCGCCGGGGGACAGCGCGGCGGAAAGCTCCTGCGACAGGGTCTGGCGCAGGAAACTGGCGCCATTGCCCGCCTGCGCCACCGCCGTCGCATCGACGAGGATCTGCAGCGTGACATCCCGCCCGGCATGCAGGTCGCGCTCGAAATCCGGCGGGATGGTCAGCACCAGGATCGCCTCGCCCGCGCGCTGGGCGGCGGCGGCCTCGGTCGCGGTCATCGGCACCGGCTCGGCGAAAAGCGGCGGGCGGATCGCATCGGTCAGCCGGGCGGAAAGCTGGCTGCGGTCCTCGTCCACCACGGCGGTGGCCAGATGATCAACCTCGGTGCTGGCGGCGTCGGACACCAGCCAGACCGCCAGCGTGAACACGTAAGCGATCAGCACCAGCATGACCCGGTCGGTGCGGATCGCCCGCAGTTCCTTGCCGGTCAGCCACAGAATGTTGCGAAGGCTGCGCATTCACCGCTCCTGCTTGGGAAGGGACAGGATCGCCAGCGCCAGATAGGCCGCCGCGAAAAGCCCAAGGACGGCGGCGGCCGAAAGCGCCTCGGGCCAGCCGAAGCCTTTCAGGAAAGCGCCGACCGAGACCGGCTGAAACCATGCGCCCGGAAAGGCCAGACCGAAGATCCGCCCGCCTTCGCCCAGAGACGACACCGGCACGATCAGCCCGGAAAAGTTCACCGTGGGGATGATCGCGACGACGGCGGTGGCAAAGACCGCCGCCACCTGCGTCCGGGTGAAGGCCGAGATCAGCTGGCCAAAGCCCGTCGTCGCGGCGACATAGACGAGCGCGGCAAAGCCCAGCGCGGGCAGGCTGCCCGAGAGCGGCACGCCAAAGACCGTCACCCCAAGCGTCACCAGCACCCAGAAGCTGACCCAGGCCAGCGCCAGATAGGGCAGCTGCTTGCCGACCAGAAACTCGATCCGGCTGACCGGGGTGGACTGGAAATTCGCGATCGTGCCGGTTTCCTTTTCCCGCACGACGCTGACCGCCGCCATCACCGCGGGCACCAGCATCAGGATCAGCATGAGCACCGAGGGCACCATGGCATTGGCGCTTTCAAACGCCTGATTGAACAGATAGCGGGTCTCGAAACCCACCTTGGCCGTGCGCCCGATCCCCTCCTCGGCGGCGATCTTGTCGCTGAAATCCTGCAGCACGCCAAGGGCATAGCCCTGCGCGGTCTGGGCGCGAAACGGCATCGCGCCGTCAAAGGTCAGACCGATTTCCGGCACGGCGCCGCGGTGCAGATCGCGCCCGAACCCCTCGGGGATATCGAGCGCGAGCGTCACGCCCCCCAGCCCCATCCGGCCCTGCAGCTCGCTCGGGCTGGCAAAGGGTGCGGCTTCGGCGAATTGCGGGATCGAGGTGAACCCCTCGGTCAGGCGGCGGCTTTCGGCGCTTTGATCCTGATCCAGCACCGCGAAGGACAGCCGGTCGACGTCAAAGGAAATCCCGAACCCCATGGCGAGCATCAGGATGACGGGGCCCAGAAGCGCGAAGAACAGCCGGATCGGATCGCGGGCCAGTTCCAGCGTCTCGCGCCAGGAATAGGCGTAAAGCCGGGTGAGGGCCGCAAGCCCCCTGCCCTTCGGCGCCGCGACGGGCGCGGGCATCCGGGCCTCGGGCGGGGCATCGTCGGTATCGCTCTCGGCCTCCAGCACGGCGATGAAGGCGGCTTCCAGCGTGTCCGCGCCGCGCCGGGTGACGATCTCGGCGGGCGTGCCCAGCTCCAGCACGCGCCCCGCATGCATGAGCGAGATCCGGTCGCAGCGCGCCGCCTCGTTCATGAAATGGGTCGAGATGAAGATGGTCACGCCCTTCTCGCGCGAGAGCCGCATCAGCACCGTCCAGAACCCGTCGCGCGCCACCGGATCGACGCCCGAGGTGGGCTCGTCCAGGATCAGGATCGGCGGTTCATGGATCATCGCGACGGCCAGTTGCAACCGCTGCCGGATGCCCAGGGGCAGGCTTTCGGGCATCGCCCCGGCGACCTCGGCCAGATCGAATTCGGCCATCACCTCGGCCACGCGGGCCGCGCGCCGGTCGGGCGCGACGCCGTAAAGCCGCGCATGCAGGATCAGGTTTTGCCGCACCGTCAGCTCGCCATAAAGCGAAAACGCCTGCGACATGTAGCCGATGCCCAGCCGCGCCGTCATGTCGGACCGGCCCAGTTCGCGGCCGAACAGCTTCGTCACCCCCTCGGTCGGGTCCAGAAGCCCGGTCAGCATCTTCATCGTCGTGGTCTTGCCGCAGCCGTTCGAGCCCAGAAAGCCGAAGATCTCGCCCTCGGGGATCGAAAAGCCGACGTGATCGACCGCGGTGAAGGCGCCGAAGCGTTTCACCAGCCCCTCGGCCTCGATGGCGATGCGGCCCTGATTTGCGGGGCGGGGCAGCATCGGCACCGGCGCGTGCCGGGCGCGGATTTCCGCGGGCAGAAGCGCAACGAAAGCCTCTTCCAGACTTTGCGCCCCGGTGCGGGCGCGCAGATCGGCGGGCGTGCCGGTGGCGATGACCCGGCCTCCGTCCATCGCGGCGATCCAGTCGAAGCGGTCGGCCTCTTCCATATAGGCGGTGGCGGTCAGCACGCTCATGCCGGGCCGGGTGGCGCGGACGCGGGCGATCAGTTCCCAGAATTGCCGCCGGGACAGCGGATCGACGCCGGTCGTGGGTTCATCCAGGATCAAAAGGTCCGGGTCATGGATCAGCGCGGCGCAAAGACCCAGTTTCTGCTTCATCCCGCCCGAGAGCTTGCCCGCCGGACGGTCGGGAAAGGGCGCAAGGCCGGTGGCGTCGAGCAGCATCGCGATGCGCTCGGCCCGTTCGGCCGCGCCCTGACCGAAGAGC
The DNA here is from genome assembly GCF_005144475.1 of Rhodobacter capsulatus. Classification (GTDB taxonomy): domain Bacteria; phylum Pseudomonadota; class Alphaproteobacteria; order Rhodobacterales; family Rhodobacteraceae; genus Rhodobacter; species Rhodobacter capsulatus_C. Next base: position 29,706 of record NZ_SWJZ01000053.1, read on the forward strand.
CGCCCGAAGAACTGCAGGTTCTCGGTCACCGTCAGCGTCGGATAAAGGTTCCGCCCCAACCCCTGCGGCATATAGGCGATGCGCGGCGCGACGGCGGCGCGGTGGGCGCGGTCGGCCATCGGCCCACCCAGGCTTTCGACCCGGCCGGTCTGGCCGCGCCGCACCCCGGCCACCAGTGCCATCAGGGTCGATTTGCCGACGCCATCGGGGCCGATCAGCCCGGCCATCACGCCTGCGGGAATATCCAGCGTCACCGCGTCAAGCGCGCGCACCGCGCCGTAGCGATGGGAAACGCCAATCAGCCGGGCGACGGGCTGCATCGGCTTACTCGGGCAGCTTCACCGCCAGATCGGCGGGCCAGGGCGTGTCGGGCGTCGCGCGCACGAAACCGATGCCGCGCACGCCGACCTTGACGCTGTCGGCAAAGCGCAACAGCAGATCGCGCGGGATCGCCAGCTTGACGCGGAACACGAGGTCCGCGCGCTCGGTGCTGGTTTCGACCGATTTCGGGGTGAATTGCGCTTGGGGTGCGACGAAACTGACCCGCGCCGGGATCACATATTGCGGCACCGGGTCCAGCACCAGCCGCGCCTCGTCGTTCAGCGCCAAGGTGCCCACGACCGCGGCGGGCAGATACAGCACCATGTAAACATCGGTCAGATCAAGCAGCGTCACCACCGGGGTTCCCGCCGCGATCACCTCGCCCGGCTCGTGCAGCCGGTACAGCACCCGGCCACGCAGGGGCGCGCGGATCACCAGATCTTCCAGCGCGATCCTTGCCTGTTCGCGGCTGGCTTCCGCGGCCGCGATCAGCGCGGTGGCGTTTTGCACCTGCGCCCGCGCCGAGGCGAGCGAGGCCGCCGCCGCCGTCGCCCCGTTCACCGCATCGTCCAAGGCCGCCTGCGCCGCGTGGCCTTCGGCATGCAGCGTGGTGACCCGGGTCCGGGTTGTCACCGCCACGTCGAGCGCGCTTTGCGCCTGCATCACCGCCGCTTCGGCGCCCGCCTTGGCCGCCTCGGCCTGCAGCACCGCCGCCTCGGCCGCCAGCAGTTTCGCCTGCGCATCGCGGTCATCAATCCGCGCCAGCACCGCCCCCGCCTCGACCATCTGCCCCTCGGCGGCCGTGACCTCGGTCAGGCGCCCGGCATATTTCCCGGCAACATCGATGCTTTGCGCCTCCAGCCGCCCGTTCGAGGCGGTCACGCCGGTCTGATCCCCCGCGCCTTCAAGCCGCGACAGCAGCCCGGCAAAGGGCGATTGCGCCTGCGCGGGCAGGCCAAGGGCCAAAAGCAGCACAAGGGCGAGGCGGCAGGCGGCAGGCAGGGACATGGCTTCAGCTCCGAAACGACTCTGAACCGTATGGTTCACCTGTGGCGGGGCGGCGTCAAGCGCACAGTGCGCCCCGGACGGGCGGGGCAGCGCGTATTTGCGCCAAGAAGAAACGGCGGTGGCAGGGGCGCGGAAACGCCCCTGCCGGCCATGCTCAGGCGGCGGCCGGGCTCTTGCGCCGCGTGAACATCGCATTCGTCAGCCGGAAGAAGAGCGGCACGAAGAAGATCGCGAGCCCCGTCCCCGTCAGCGTGCCGAAGAGCGTGGTGTAGCCGATCGCCTCGCGCGCGCCCGCCCCCGCGCCGGTCGACAGGATCAGCGGCACGACGCCAAGGGTAAAGGCCAGCGAGGTCATCAGGATCGGGCGGAACCGAAGCCGGGCGGCCTCGACCGCGGCGGTCAGCGCGTCTTCGCCAAGGCTGCGCATCCGCTCGCGGGCGAATTCGACGATCATGATGCCGTTCTTGCCGGTCAGACCGACGACGGTCAGCAGCCCGACCTGGAAATAGACCCCGTTCGCCTGACCGCCAAGCCAGGCGCCCAGAAGCGCGCCGATGATGCCCACCGGCATCGCCAGAATGACCGCCACCGGAATGACCCAGCTTTCATAAAGCGCCGCAAGGCACAGGAAGACCGCGGCGAGCGAGAGCGCATAAAGCGCCATCGCGCCGTTGCCCGCGTCTTTCTCCTCCAGCGACAGACCCGACCATTGCAGGGCAAACCCGGGCGGCAGTTGCTTGGCCAAGGTCTCCATTTCCGTCATCGCCGCGCCCGAGGACAGGCCCGGCACCGGCGAGCCCTGGATCTCCATCGCGGGCAGCGCGTCATAGCGCACGATCTGCTGCGGCCCGTAGACCCATTTCTCGGTGGCAAAGGTCGAGAGCGAGACGAAATCGCCATTCGCATTCGGCACCCGCCAGAGCGCGAAATCGGCGGGCGTCGCGCGGGCCCAGGGTTCGCCCTGCACATAGACGCGCTTCACCCGGCCTTCATGCAAGAAGTCGTTCACATAGGCCGAAGACCAGATCGTGTTCAGGAAATCGCCGACATCCGCCGCGGTCAGCCCCACCGCCCCCGCCTTGGCCCAGTCGATATCCAGACGGAACTGCGCCGCATCCTCGACCCCGTTCGGGCGCACGGCCATCAGTTTCGGGCTTTGCCCGGCCATGCCCAGAAGCTGGTTGCGGGCGGCCAGAAGCTCTTCGTGGGTCTGGCCCGAGCGCGCCTGCAGGAAGGCGGTGAAGCCGTTCGAATTGCCCAGTTCCAGCACCGGCGGCGGCACGATCGGAATGACGATCGCTTCCTTGATGCCGCCCATCAGCGGCCCGAAGGCCCGGCCCGCAATCGCCTGCGCGCCGTTTTGCGGGCCTTGACGGTCTTCCCAGTCCTTCAGCTTGATGAACATCATCGCCATGTTCTGGCCTTGGCCCGCAAAGGAGAAGCCGACGACGGAAAAGAGCGCGTCGATATTGTCCGCCTCGGCACTGCGCCAGTAGCCCTCGACCTGTTCGACGACCTTTTTCGTCTGGGCCGCGGTGGTGCCCGAGGGGGTCTGAACGAGCGTCATCAGAACGCCCTGATCCTCGTCGGGCAGAAAGGCGGTGGGGGTGCGGACATAAAGCGCGCCCATCGCCGCCACCAGACAGGCATAGACGACCAGACCCTTGAGCGGATTGGCGACGACCCAGCGGGTGATGCCGCCGTAGCCATTCGTCAGCCGCCCGAAACGGGTCTCGAAATGACCGCCGAACCAGTTCGCGAAACCGCCCTTGGCCTCGGCATGGGGTTTCAGGATCGTGGCGCAAAGCGCGGGCGTGAAGACCAGCGCGACCAGAACCGAGAGCCCCATGGCCGAGACGATGGTGACCGAGAACTGCTTGTAGATCTCGCCGGTCGAGCCGCCAAAGAAGGCCATCGGCACGAAGACGGCAGACAGCACCAACGCGATGCCGACCAGCGCGCCCGAGATTTCCCCCATCGACTTGCGGGTGGCGTCGCGGGGCGACAGGTGTTCTTCCGCCATGATCCGCTCGACGTTCTCGACGACGACGATGGCGTCATCGACCAGAAGCCCGATCGCCAGAACCATGGCCAGCATGGTCAAGGTGTTGATCGAAAAGCCGAAAGCCGCCATGACGCCGAAGGTGCCCAAAAGCACCACCGGCACGGCAAGCGTCGGGATCAGCGTCGCGCGCAGATTGTGCAGGAAGACGAGCATCACCAGCACGACCAGCACGATCGCCTCGAAAAGGGTCTTGATCACCTCTTCGATCGAGAGCGTGACAAAGGGCGTCGTGTCATAGGGAATGACGTATTCCATCCCCGAGGGGAAATAGGGCGCCAGTTCCGCCAGCTTATCCTTGACCAGCTTCGCCGTATCGAGCGCATTCGCCCCCGAGGCCAGCTGAATCGCCATCCCCGCCGAGGGGGTGCCGTTGTAAAACGCATTGATGTCATAGGTTTCCGCGCCCAGCTCCACCCGCGCCACATCGCGCAAGAGCACCAGCCCGCCATCGGTATCGGCGCGCAGCACGATGCGCTCGAAATCCGCGGGCGTGGTCAAGAGCGATTGCGCGGTGATCGTCGCGTTCAGCATCTGCCCCTCGGGCGCGGGCAATGCCCCGAACGACCCGGCCGAGATCTGCGCATTCTGCCCCTTCACCGCGGCGATCACCGCGGCGGGCGCCATGTCATAGGCCTTGAGCTTGCCCGGATCGAGCCAGATCCGCATCGCATGTTCCGAGCCGAAGACGGTGACCGCGCCGACGCCCTTGAGCCGCGAAAAACTCTCGACCATCGAGGCGTTCATGTAATCGGACAGCTCGACCGAGGACCGCGACTTGTCGGGCGAGATCAGCGCCGCCACCATCAGGAAGCCGGTCGTCGATTTCTCGACCGTCACGCCCTGCCGGGTGACGGTTTCGGGCAGGCTCGCCTCGGCTTGCGCCAGCTTGTTTTGCACCTGCACCTGCGCGATGTCGGGATCGGTGCCCAGCGCGAAAGTCAGCGTGATCGTCGCCCGCCCGGTCGCGGTGGTGTCGGATTTGATGTAGCGCAGCCCGTCCAGGCCGGTCATCTGCTTTTCGATCACCTGCACCACGGTATCGGTGACGGTTTCCGCCGAAGCGCCCGGATAGGCGGCGGAAATGACGACGGCGGGCGAGGCGATCGAGGGATATTGCGACACCGGCAGGCGCAGGATCGCAAGCGCCCCCACCCCCATGATCACCAGCGCGATGACCCAGGCGAAGATCGGCCGGTCGATGAAGAAACGTGCCATGTTATTGCCCCTCGGCCGGAACGACGGTCACCGGCGCGCCCGGCCCGGTCTTCTGGAAGCCCGAGGAAATCACCTGATCGCCGTCTTTCAGCCCCCCGGTCACGATCCAGTCAGAGCCGCGCGCGGTCGCCACCGTGACCGGCTTTTGCGCCACCTTGCCCGCTTCGACGACCCAGACATAGGCCCCGCCCGAGGGCTCGCGCATCACCACGTTTTGCGGCAGCGCAAAGGCGCCCCGGGCCAGCGCCTGCGGCAGGTCCACCTCGACATACATGCCGGGCAGAAGGATGTGGTCGGGGTTCGGGAAGCTCATCCGCAAGGTCACCATGCCGGTCGTCGGCTCCACCCGCGGCTCGGCCGCTTCCAGCTTGCCCTTGATCGGATAGACCGAGCCATCGGCCAGGATCAGCCCGGCCTCGCCCAGCGCCCGCATCGCCCGGCCCTCGGGGGTCGAGGTCAGGCGCAGGATGTCGGTCGCCGATTGCGTCACGTCGACATGCACCGGATCGAGCGCCCGGATCGTCGCCAGCGGGCTGGCCTGTTGCGCCGCAACCAGCGCCCCGGGCGTCGCCTGCGTCAGCCCGATCACCCCGGCGATCGGGGCGCGGATCGTGGTGCGGTCAAGCTCGATCGTGGCGCTTTGCAGCTGCGCCTCGGCCGCCTGCACCGCCGCATCGGCCGCCGCCCGCGTCGCCACCGCGGAATCGCGGTTCTGCGCCGAGCCGGCCTTCGAGGCGAACAAGTCGAGCGCCCGTTTTTCTTCCAGCACCGCCAGATCGCGCGACGCCTTGGCCTGCGCCACCGCGGCTTTCGCGGCGGCCACGGCGGCCAGATAGCTGTCATCCTCGATCTTGTAGAGCGGCTGGCCCTCGGTCACCGGGACGCCCTCCTCGAACAGCCGCCCGCGCAGGATGCCCGAGACCTGCGGGCGCACCTCCGCCTCGATCGAGGCCTTGATCCGGCCAGGCAGACGGGCGTTCAGCGTCAGATCCTGCGCATGGGCGATGACGGTGGTGACGGGGGCCGGGCCCTGCGCCTCTTGCGCAAGGACGGACGTGGGCAGCAGCAGCAGCAAAAGCCCGAGCGATTTCGGAAACGACATGGGAAACCTGTCTGAAGGGGGAAGGGTCAGCGGATCCCGCCCGCGGCGGCAATGCTGAGGGTGATGAAATCGGCGGCGCGGCTCCATTCGGCCGAAGCGCGGCTTTGTTGTGCCGAAAGGTAACTGCGTTCGGCGTCAAGGACGGCCATGAAGTCGCCCTCGCCCAAGCTGTAATTGGTGCGCGACAGCTCCAGCGTCTCGGCGCTGGTGTCGACCAGATGCGCCTGCGCGGCGATGTTGCGACCATCGCGGTTATAGGCGGCCAGCGCGCTTTCGACCTCGTCGATGGCGGTCAGCACGGCCTTTTCCCAGGCCAGTTTCGCCTGCACCGCCCGCGCCTCGGCGCCGCGCAGGTTCGCCCGGTTCGCGCCGCCGGTGAAGATCGGCAGATCAAGCGCGGGGCCGACCGCCCAGTAGCGAATGGTGCTGGCGTCGCGCAGATGGGTCGGCGTGACCGACCCCGAGAGCGTGACCGAAGGATAGAAGGCCGCCTTGGCGACGCCGATGTCATAGACCGCGGCGGCATAATTGCGTTCGGCCAGACGCACGTCGGGACGGGCGCGCAGCACATCGGCGGGCACGCCGACGCTGGCCTTGAAGCGCGGCCGCGGCTGACCCGCGCCCTTCGTCAGCTGCGGGCGCAAGGCCGAAACCGGCTGCGCCGTCAGCGTCGCCAGCGTCACCAGCGCCTGATCGAAGGCGGTCTCATAGCCCGGCAATTGCGCCTCGCCCTCGGCCACCAGCTGTTCCGCCTGCAGCAGTTCAAGCCGCCCCGCGGAGCCGCTCTCCACCTGCGCCCGCGTCAGTTCCAGACTTTTGCGACGGCTTTCCAGGGATTTGCGCGTCAGCGCGATCGAGGCCTGCTGATAGCGCAGCTCCGCATAGGCCTGGGCGATCGCGCCTTCCATCACCAGCCGCGCCACATCGGCCGAGGCATAGGCCGCATCCAGCCGCGCCGAGGCCGCGGCGCGACCCGCCCGGTTCGCCCCGAACAGATCCGCCGTCCAGCCCACCGAAAGCGCGCCCGAGCGGGATTCCGTCACGCCCGCGCCGGTGGTGTTGCCGCGCGTGCCCTTCACCGTGCCCGAGAGCTGCGGCAGATCGGCCGCGTCACTGCCCGCAACACTCGCCCGGGCCTCCTCGATCGCCGCGATGGCCTGCAGCACATCAAGGTTGCGCGCCTGCCCCGCCGCGATCAGCTGATCCAGCGTCGGATCGCGGAAGGCCGACCACCACGGCCCCGCGGCCTGCCGCCCCGGCGCCGCCGCGTCGAAACGGGCCGGGCCCTTGGCCACCGGCGCCGCATAGTCGACCTGCGCACAGCCCGCGAGCACCGCCGTCGCCCCCAGAAGAAATCCCCGCCGCCCGATCCGCGCCATGCCCTGTCCTTCGCATTTGGGTCCGACCGACCGGACCGACTGATCCGGGTTTACATACATGCGCGTATGTTTGTAAAGAGGGCAGATGCAAGGCTTGACCGAGGCCATCCAAGGCGAAACAAGGCGGCAGGAGCGGTGGGCGGGCCCATCGGGGAGACAGCACGGATGCGGCGCAGCAAGGCGGACGCGGAACAGACGCGACTGAACATTCTCGACGCGGCGGAACGGCTGTTCTGCACGCGCGGCATCGCGCAGACGACGCTGGAGCAGATCGCCCGCGAGGCGGGCGCGACGCGGGGCGCTTTCTACTGGTATTTCAAGGACAAGTCGGATGTTCTGAGCGCGATTTATCAGCGCTACGAGACGCCCCAGCTGTGCCGGATCGAAACCGCCGCCGCGGGCGAATTGCCCGATGATCCGCTGGAGGTCCTCGCGGTGACCGGCGCCGAATATCTGGCGATGGTCGAGAGCGATCCGGTGCAGCAGCGGCTGCATCTGATTCTGATCTCGGGGACGCCGGGTGACGATGCCGCGGCCTGGCGCGAATCGAAGAATGCGGAAATCTACCGGCTGCTCTTGCGGCTGATGGAACGCGCCCGCGACGAGGGGCGGATGAACGCGGATCTGACCCCGCAAGAGGCGGCGGTCGCGCAGATGGTGTTCATGAACGGGCTGATCGGCGAATGGCACCGCTCGGGTCAGGCGTTTTCGCTGCACAAGACCGGCACGAAGCTGCTGAACCATCTGATCGGCTCGATGCGGCGCAAGCCCGCCCCCGAAAGGACCGCCCCCGAAAGGACTGAGGCATGACGATTTATGTGGATGCCGACGCCTGCCCGGTGAAGGCCGAGATCGAGCGGGTCGGCACAAGGCACGGCATGCGGATGGTGGTGGTGTCGAATGGCGGCATCCGGCCCTCGCCCCATCCGCTGATCGAGACGGTGATCGTCGCGCAGGGCCCCGATGAGGCCGACAAATGGATCGCCGAACGGGCCGGGCCAGGCGATGTCGTGGTGACCTCGGACATTCCGCTGGCGGCGAAATGCGTCGCGGCCGGGGCGCAGGTGCTGCGCCCGACCGGCGCGCCGCTGACGGCGGACAATATCGGCAATGTGCTGGCCACCCGCGATCTGATGGCCGATCTGCGCGCCGCCGATCCGTTCCTGCAAGGCCGCGGCGGCGGCTTCACCAAGGCGGACCGGACGCGGTTTCTGGACGCGCTCGAACGCGTGCTGCGCAAGATCCCCCGCTGAGGCTCAGGGTTTCCAGCGCTCCTGCACGCGCAGATGTTCATGGGTATGGGCGCGGGTGCCGTGCAGATGGAACTCGATCTCGGTCTTGACCGGGATCAGCGCGGTCTGCCCGTGCAGCACGCCGCGTTGCAGGAACAGCGAATTGGCATAGGCCTGCACCGAGCCGACCGTGCCGCGCATCACCGCCACTTCGACCGCCGCATGATGGTCGAGCGGCACCGACAGCGCGGCAATCGTGGTGTCGTGATGGCGCTGGCGGCTTTCGGGCACCGCCCGGCCCAGATCGCGCTGCGACGGATCGAGCGCATAGGTGATCACGCCGACGCATTCGGCGCCGTCGGGGGTGTCTTCGGCAAGGCCGCGGCGGACGAGATCGCGCAGCGCCTCGGAGCGGTTCGAGGCCCCGGAACGCGCCATGAACCCGTCAAGCGCGGCCAGAAGATCGTCTTCGATGGTGATGGTGATGCGCTGCATGGGGCCCTCCTGCGGCGACCCTTGCATGGCGGGGCCGCAGGCACAAGCGCCCGCCCGGCCCGTGGCGGGGGGCCGGTTTCCCGGCCCGCCCGGCCCCGGATCGGGGCGCGGGTCAGCTCTCTTGCGCGCCGTCGGAGGTCTTGGCCGTCGTCGTGGCGGGCACGGTGCTGCCGCGCGCCTGCGTGCCGGCCTTACGGAAGGAAAGACCGTTGCGATACGGCGGCTTCTTTGCCGGCTGCGCCAGAAATTCCTTCAGATCCAGTTGTTTCTTCGGCGTGGAATAGCCCATGTTCTGGCTCCTTGAGATAAAAGGGCGGAAGCGGCGCAGAGGACTGCGCCGCTTCCCCTCCCGGTGAGAAACCCGGCAGAAGCGGACCCGCGGCACCGCCGCCGTCCCGCCTCGATACCGTCACCGGGAAACGGGTCGGATCGCCTGTCCGTTGAAGGACCGGATCGGATCCTGCGCCGGGCGGTCGGAACGCCGCGTGCCTTGCGGCAGCGTGCCCTGACCGAGGCGTTCGAAGAAATCCCGCCAGCCCAGACCGGACTGGTCCGGACGGCTGCGCGGGAAAGAGACCATGGGCGCGGGGCCCACGGCAGATTGGGTATGCGTCATTCGGATCTTTCCGCCGTGCCCGGAGGTCCCGGGACGGCAAGCGGGTCATCGGGCGGGCGGAACGTCCGGCAGGTCCGTCGCATCGCGCGCCAGACGGGCCGCCTTGAGCGCCGCGGTGCGATCCGCGCGCTTCGTGGCTTCCGTCTCGATGATCAGTTTCGCCGCGGCCGCCGTCTTGTCGTGCGGCGTTTGCGGCGCAAGAGGCATCTCCCGGAACAGGCCGGGAGACGAAGACTTGCGTGGGGGGGACATGGCTGTCGTCCGCGCGCGTGGCGGATCAGACCAGAGCCAGATCGCAGGCCGACTTGCGGCCATCGCGACCGGATTCGATCTGGAACGTCACCTTGGCGCCATCGACGAGGCGCGAGATCCCGGCGCGTTCAACGGCCGAGATGTGCACGAACACGTCCTGCGCGCCACCTTCCGGCTCGATGAAACCGAAACCTTTGTTCTGGTTGAAAAACTTCACGGTGCCATTGGCCATCGTGATCACTCCTTCATGGGAATGCTGCCCACGGAATGCGGCAGCTCGGCTTGGTCAGAACTAAAAGCAGACTGAAGCCGATGAAGGAGACAGGGTGCGGTCAGAAAAACTTCGCTGTCCCCTGCATACCAGAGTTTGCAGGTTTTGCACTGATTCGTTTCGGGTTTTCAAAACAATCCTGCGGCGACGGCAAGATCGCGGTTTCCCCTGACGGTCGGCTCAGAACAGCAGCTTGTAGCTGTTGCCGAGCGTGTCGGTCACGGTGCCGGTGCCGCTTTGCGTGCCCGAGCCCATGATGAAGGTGCCCTGCAGCCGGGTGCCGTCCTTGCACACGGCATAGACCTCGCCGGTGTTCACGCCGCCGACATCCTCGGTCGAATTCTTGTAGCTGCCGCCCAGATCCTTGAGCTTCAGCGACAGGCCGCGCTCATGCGTCTTCACCCGCGGCTGCACGCTCGACCAGGTGCCGCTGCATTTGGTCTTGTTCGGCTTCGGCAGCTTGAACCAGATCTGCCCCGAGGTCTCGCTGTCCTCGGTGATCGAGATCGGGATCGCCGTCGAGGGGTTCTGCTCGGCGATCGGCCCGCTCAGCGGATAAAGCCGGAACGAGCTGTTCGCGCCGCAGGCGGACAGCGCGGTGACGGTGATCAGGGCAAGCGCAAGACGCGAGGTCACGGGAATCTCTCCAGAGGCGGTGCACCGGGCAGGACGGAGGAACGGCGCGGGGCGCCATTGACCGCGGGCGTTAGAATGGATTTGGCCGCCCCCGTCAACCCGCGATCTGCCGGGCCGCGGGGGCGGTCTGATCACACGTTCACGAGCGTCCCCAGCTCCACCACGCGCGAGGCCGGGATGCGGAAGTAATCCGACGACCGGGTGGCGTTGCGGGCCAGATAGAAGAAGAACAGGCTTTGCCAGGCAGGCATCCGGCGCTGCCCCGACAATTTCAGCGAGCGTTGCGACAGGATGAACGAGGTCGCCATGATGTCGAACTTCCAGCCCAGCTTGCGGCACTGCAGCAGCGCCTTCGGCACGTCGGGTTCCTCGGCATAGCCGAAGCGCAGCTCGACGCGGCGGAAGCGCTCGTTCAGCTCTTCCATGTTGACCCGGTCTTGCGGGGCGACGCGGGGCACATCCTCGGTGACGATGGTCAGGATCACGATATGCTCGTGCAGCGCCTTGAAGTGCTTGAGGCTGTGCAGCATCGCCGCGGGCACCATGTCGGGCGTGCCGGTCAGATAGATCGCCGTGCCCGGCACCGTCGAGATCGATTTCGAATCCATCTGCCGGAAGATCATGTCGAGCGGCACGTCGTTTTCGCGTTCCAGCTTGAGGATGATCGCCGCGCCGCGCCGCCAGGTCCACATCAGCAGGATCATCCCCCCGGCGATCGCCAGCGACACATACCCGCCCGAGAAGATCTTCATCGAATTGGCGCCGAAGAACACCAGATCCAGCGCGAGGAACGGCACCATCATGCCGATCGCCAGCACCAGCGGCATCTTCCACAGCTTGCGCGCCACCACCATCACCAGGATCGAGGTGATGCACATCTCGCCGGTGACGGAAATCCCGTAGGCCGCCGCCAGCGCCGAGGAGGAGCCGAAGACCACGATCAGCATCAACACGCCGAGCATCAGCCAGAAGTTCACCTCGGGCATGTAGATCTGCCCCTGCTGGGTGTCCGAGGTCTGCCGGATCCGCAGCCGCGGGATCAGCTTCAGCTGCACCCCCTGCTGGGTCAGCGAATAGGCGCCCGAAATCACCGCCTGGCTGGCGATCACCGTCGCGGCCGCCGCCAGAACGATCATCGGCAGAAGCGCCCAATCGGGATAAAGCCGGAAGAACGGGTTCTCGATCGCGCCGGGATTGGTCATCAGCAGCGCGCCCTGCCCGTAGTAGTTCAAGAGCAGCGCGGGCATCACGACGAAAAGCCAGGACACCTGGATCGGACGGCGGCCGAAATGGCCGAGGTCGGCATAAAGCGCCTCGGCCCCGGTCACCGCCAGGAAGGCCGCGCCCAGAATGGCAAGGCCCAGCGGACCGTTCGAGGTCACCAGTTCCGCCGCGCGGATCGGGTTGAGCGCCTCGAACACCACCGGCGCCTGAATGAGGTTCATCACCCCGCCCACCGCCAGCGCGGCGAACCAGACCATCATCACCGGCCCGAAGAATTTCGCCACGGCCGAGGTGCCCTTGCTCTGGAACACGAACAGGAACACGATGATGACGACGGCCAATGGCACGATGAAGGGCTCGAAGGCGGGGGTGACAAGCTTCAGCCCCTCGATCGCGCCCAGAACCGACACCGCGGGCGTCACCGCGGCATCGCCGTAAAACAGCCCCGCGCCAAGCATGCCCAGCGCCAGCACGATCGGCGTCGGCCGCCCCATCGCGCGCTGCACCAGCGCCAGAAGCGAGAAGGTGCCGCCCTCGCCGTCATTGTCGGCCATCATCAGGATGATGACATATTTGATCGTGACGACGATGATCAGCGCCCAGGTGATGACGGACAGCACGCCCAGAACATGTTCAGGGTCGACGCCGCCGCCATGGGCGCCCGACGCCACCATCGCTTCGCGATAGGCGTAAAGCGGAGAGGTGCCGATATCGCCATAGACGACACCGATCGCGGCGAGGGAGGTCAGCGCGAGTCCCGTCTTGGCGTGGCTCTGGCTGCGATCTCCCTGCTCGGGGATCTCGGATTCGTTTTTGGTCATGCAGTTGTGACTCGGGTCACCGGAACGTGATCTCCGGCCTTGGCTTCTTAACGCTGCGTGGCGGCATGCGCCACCGGATTCGTATCTGCCCCGGCGTCGCCCGAAAACCACCCGGCAAAAAATGGAAAAAATGTCGCACCCGGGGGGTTGAACTCCCGCTTGCCCTGCCCAAAATATGAGGAGCGGGCCGGGCCCCTCTGGCGTCGGAAGTTCCTCCAAGCTTCCACGTGATGTCGGACCGCATCGACACCCGCTCGATGGTCGTGCCCGGCAGATGGTCTGTCATCAGCCGGGCGACCAGACGGCGGCAAACCGCAAGAGGTCGCCCCCGTGGAACTCATTTTTCTGTCTTTTCTTGGTCAGCCGCTGTGGATGTGGCTGGTCTTCGTCGGCCTTGTCCTGACCCTTCTCGCGCTTGATCTGGGCGTGCTGAACAAGGACGATCACGAAATCGGCATCGCGGAAAGCCTGAAGCTTTCGGCGATGTATATCGCGCTTGGCCTTGGCTTTGCCGGCTTCGTCTTCTGGCAGATGGGCGCCACCGCGACGGCGCAATATCTGACCGCCTTCGTGGTCGAGAAATCGCTCTCGATCGACAACATCTTCGTCATCGCGCTGATCTTCGGCTTCTTCGCCGTGCCGCGGCAATATCAGCGCCGGGTGCTGTTCTGGGGTATCCTGGGCGTGATCGTGCTGCGCGGGCTGATGATCGGCCTGGGCGCGACGCTGGTCGCCGAATACCACTGGCTGCTTTACATCTTCGCCGCCTTCCTGATCCTGACCGGGATCAAGATGCTGTTTTCGGCCGACAAGGACCACGAGATCACCGAAAACGGCCTGATCCGCTTCCTGCGCCGCCGCCTGCGCGTCACCGACGGCCCCCGCGGCCATGCCTTCTTCGTGACCGAACCCGACAGCAAGACCGGCCGCCTTGTCCGCCATGCGACGCCGCTCTTCCTTGCCCTGGTGATGATCGAGCTGGCCGACCTCATCTTTGCGGTCGATTCCGTGCCCGCGGTCTTCACCATCACCACCGATCCCTACATCGTCTACACCTCGAACATCTTCGCGATCCTCGGCCTGCGGGCGCTTTACTTCGCGCTCTCCGCGATCCTCGCCCGCTTCGCCTATCTGAAATACGCGCTCTCGGTGCTTCTGGTGTTCATCGGCTCCAAGGTCTTCGTGGCCGAGGCGCTGGGTTGGGAAAAATTCCCTCCGGCCTGGTCGCTTGGCATCACCTTCGCGATCCTGGCCGCAGGTATCCTTTTCTCGCTGTGGAAGACGGGCACAGCGAGAGGGCCGGCTCATCCGGCTGAATGACGACGTCCCCGTCAATCCTCCAAAACTGCGAACGCGGTGCCCCGATCCTCCGGTCGGGGCATCGCACTTTCGGGGCCATGCGTCGCCTTGATCGGCCGGGACTTTGCCGCACATAAAAGGCATCAGGTTTTCCCGAGGTTCCCGTTGCGCCATCCCCGCCGCCATCTTGCCACCTTCGCTCTTGCCCTGGTCCTGATCCTGACCTCGGTCTTCATGCTGGAACGCGACCGGGCCGGGCTCGTCCTCTCCGATGTCCGCGTCGGCGCGACCCCGGTGACGCTTTACGAACAGCCCGGCGCGACCGGCCCCGCCGTCGTCATCGCGCATGGTTTCGCCGGATCGCGGCAGATCATGCAGGCCTATTCCTTGCGGCTGGCGCAGGCGGGGTATCGAGTCCTCGCCTTCGACAGCGAGGGTCACGGCCGCAATCCGCAGCCGATGCGCGGCGATGTGACGAAGATCGACGGCACGACGGTGTTTCTGGTGGACGAGCTGCGCCGGGTGATCGCGGCCGCCCGCGCCCTGCCCGGCGCCCCCGGCGTGTCGCTGCTCGGGCACTCGATGGCCACCGACATTCTGGTCCGCGCCGCCGAACAGGAGGCCGCAGCCGGGCGTCCCGTCGATGCCGTGGTGGCGATCTCGATGTTTTCGCAGGCGGTCACGGCCACCGAACCGCCGCGGCTGCTGGTGATCTCGGGCGAATGGGAGGGGGGCTTGCGCGGCTTTGCGCTCGATTACCTGCATCAGGTCGACCCGAGCAAGGGCGAGGGCGAACTGGCCACCGCCGGTCCCGTGGCGCGGATGGCCGTCGTGGCCCCGCATGTGGAACATGTCGGCGTGCTTTACAGCCCGAACGCGGTCGTGGCGGCGCGCGACTGGATCGACGCCACCTACAGCCGCGTTTCGGGCGGTGCGGTGTCGTCGATGGGCCTCTGGATCCTGGTGCTGCTGATCGGCCTTGTTCTGGCGGTGCATCCGCTGGCGGTGCTGCAGCCCAAGCGCGCCGATCCCGCGCCGGTGCCGGTGCGGCGGTTCCTGCTGGCCTCCGTGCTGCCCGCGCTGATCGTGCCGGTCGTGCTGACCCGGTTTCACATCGATTTCCTGCCGGTGCTGGTCGCCGATTACCTGATGGTGCATCTGGCCTGTTACGGGCTGTTGCAGATCACGCTTCTGAACGGCTGGCGGAATTTGCGCGCCGGGCTGTCGCTGGTGCCGGTGGTGCTGTTCCTGATCTGGGGGCTCGGCGCCTTCGGCCTGGCGCTCGATCGTTACGCCGCCAGCTACTGGCCCTCGCCCGAGCGGCTGGTGCTGATCGCGGTTCTGGCCTTTGGCACCGTGCCCGCGCTCATTGCCGATGCGCAGCTGACCGAGGCCGGACATGCGGCGCTTTGGCGCCGGATCGTCGGGCGGGTGTTCCTGTTCGGGTCCTTTGCCCTCGCCGCGGCGCTGGATTTCGACCGGCTGATGTTCCTTCTGATCGCGCTGCCGCTTTTGCTGCTGTTCTTCTTCGTCCACGGGCTGATGGGCCGCTGGATCGCGCGCCGCTCCGGGGCGACGGTGGCGGGGCTGGGGCTTGGGCTGTGTCTGGCCTGGGTGCTGGGCGTCTGCTTCCCGCTGTTCAGCCCGTGACGCATCCCTTGGCCGAGGCCATCGCCGAGGCCAGGCGCGCCAGATGCCCCATGGACGCCGAGTGCATCAAGCACTCGGCCAGCGCCCGCCCCGCCCATGGCGGGCGCTTCTCGCCCGCCGGGGCAGGCGCCGGCCTCTGTCACGCTTG
This sequence comes from Rhodobacter capsulatus, assembly GCF_005144475.1. Taxonomy (GTDB): domain Bacteria; phylum Pseudomonadota; class Alphaproteobacteria; order Rhodobacterales; family Rhodobacteraceae; genus Rhodobacter; species Rhodobacter capsulatus_C. Next base: position 45,440 of record NZ_SWJZ01000053.1, read on the forward strand.
CGGACACGGTCCTGGCAACACCGGATCGTGACGGGCGGGGAAAGGCGATGCCTTTCCTTCTCCGCCCGAACAAACGCAGGGTGTCAGCCCCGCTGCGCCAGATAGGCCTCGAACGCCTTCAGCGTCGCCTCCGACACGTGATGCTCCAGCCCCTCGGCATCGATCTCGGCGGTCTCGGCGGGCACCCCCACCGCGATCAGCAGATCGACCACGACGCGGTGGCGCATCCGCACCCGCGCCGCCATCTCGGTGCCAAGTTCGGTCAGGAACACGCCGCGATAGGGCCGCGACACCGCCAGCCCCTCGCGCTTGAGCCGCGCCACCGCCTTCGTCGCCGTCGGATGCGTCACCCCCATCCGCGCCGCGATGTCGGTGATCCGCGCCTCGCCCATCTGCCGCGCCAGATCGTCGATCATTTCGGCGTAATCTTCCAGCACCGCCATGGCCTGCGCCTCCCTGGCCCGGGAAAAGCGCATCGTCGTCAGGTCGGCAGGGGCGGTATCTTCGGGCATCTTGGGTCCTTTTCGCGCCATTTTATCGCCTTGGCCCGGATTTGGAAACGCCCCCCGGCGCCGCAGCGTGGTTCCGGCGCATTTTGCCGGGAAGCCGCTTGACAGAAGTATAGCCAAGGCTACACTTTGCAGCAACAGGTTCCGGGGGCGCAGGATGATCCAGGAAAACTCCATGTCCGGACGGGCGCGGGCGACGATGTCCGCGGTGATCGGCGGCGAACGGCGCGGCCCGCTGGCGATGCTCGCCTTCGTCGGCCCGGCGGTGATCGCCTCGGTCGCCTACATGGACCCCGGCAATTACGCGACCAACATCCAGGCCGGGGCGGGCTACGGCTATGCGCTGCTTTGGGTGGTGCTGATGGCGAACCTGATCGCGATGCTGTTTCAGGCGCTCTCGGCGCGGCTGGGCATCGTCACCGGGCGCAATCTGGCGGAACTGAGCCGCGATCACCTGCCCCGCCCGCTGGTCCTCGTCATGTGGGCGGTCAGCGAGGTCGCGGCGATGGCCACCGATCTGGCCGAATTTCTGGGCGGTGCCATCGGCTTTTCGCTGCTGCTGGGCATTCCGCTTCTGTGGGGCATGGCGCTGACCGCGGTCATCACCTATGCGATCCTGCTGTTCGAGGCGCAGGGCTTCCGGCCGATGGAACTGGCGATCGGGTCGATGGTCGGCGTGATCGGGCTGAGCTACCTCGCCGAAGTCCTCATCGCGCCGATCGACTGGGGCCAGGCGGTGGGCGGCCTCACCACCCCCAGCCTGCCCGATGCGGGCGCGCTGACGATCGCGGTCGGCATCATCGGCGCCACCGTCATGCCGCATGCGATCTTCCTGCATTCCGGCCTGACGCAGAACCGCGCCATTCTGGGCAGCGATGGCGACCGGCGCCGGATGGTGCGGATCTCCAACATCGAGGTGATCGTGGCGCTGGCGGGCGCCGGTCTGATCAACATGGCGATGGTGATGATGGCGGCTTCGGCCTTCCACAATGGCCATGCCGAAGTGGCGGAAATCGAGACCGCCTATCACACGCTGACCCCGCTTCTGGGCGGCTTCGCGGCGGCGGCCTTCCTTTTGTCGCTGATCGCCTCGGGGATTTCATCCTCGGTCGTTGGCACGATGGCGGGACAGATGATCATGCAGGGCTTCCTGCGGGTGAGCCTGCCGCTCTGGCTGCGCCGGGCGGTGACGATGGTGCCCGCTTTCGTCGTCGTCGCCTCGGGCGCCAATGCCACCGATGCGCTGGTGATGAGCCAGGTCGTGCTCTCGATCGCCCTGCCGGTGCCGATGCTCGCCCTGCTGTGGCTGATCCGCAAACCCGAGGTGATGGGCGCCTTCGTCCCCACGCGCAAGGTTCAGGCGGCGGCGGCCCTGGGCGCCTGTGTCGTCCTGTCGCTCAACATGGTCCTGCTGCTCGGCGCCTTCGGCATCGAAATGCCCTTCCTCTCCTGATCCCTTTCACCTTGGTTCAAATATCCCGGGGGGTGTGGGGGGGCGAGCCCCCCCCGGGGGGGCGCGGGCGCGACCCCCGGGGAAAAAAACACCCCCCGGGTTT
>NZ_SWJZ01000054.1 GCF_005144475.1 Rhodobacter capsulatus
ATCTCCCACCCCATCCACCCCCCGCCGCCGGCGGGGATTCTTTTTTAATATCACCAAAACGGGGGGGGGGGGGGGGGCCCCCCCCCCCCCCCCGCTTCATTTGAAGTTGCGGCTGTCCTTGATCTGGTCCCAGGCCCAGACCACCTGCTGCAGCATCTCCTCCTGGCTGCGGTCGCCGCCGTTCATGTCGGGGTGCAGCACCTTGATCAGCGCCTTGTAGCAGCCGCGGATCTCGGTCTTCGTCATCGTGTCGCGGGCATCCAGAAGTTCCAGCGCGCGCCGCTCTGTCGGCGGCAGCTTGCGGCCGATGACCGTCCGCCCCGGGTTTTGCGTCGCATTCGCGCCCAGCAGTTCCATCGGGTCGGTGATGCCGTGGCGCGCCCAGCCCTTTTCCTCTTTCGAGCGGCCAAAGGGTTTCGTCGGCCGTTCCCAGACATTGGCATTGTCCAGAAACTGCTGGAATTCCTCGTCCGACTGGCCCTGGAAATAGTTCCAGCGCAGGTTGTATTCCCGCACATGGTCCTTGCAGAACCAGAAATAATCATCGAGCACCTTCGGGCTTTTCGGCGCGCGATACTGCCCCGGCTCCTTGCAATCGGGGTGATCGCATTGTCGCGTCGAGGTCTCGAAGGCGCCGGACATGCCGCGCTTGCCCTTGGTCCGACTTTTCTTGTCGGCCGCGGCAGAGATGTTGAAGCCGAAAGGGTCGGTCTTGCTCATGGGGCCTCGCAAATCACGTCCGCAAGCTGGGCGCGGTCAGGGTTTCGGCACGGCTTCTGGGTCCGCTCGCCGACTCGGGTGCCAGAGGATAGAGGATTTCCCGGCCAAGCCAAGGGCAAGCCGGCAGATTGACGAAGGAACCTGCTCAGAAGCTCTCGTCCGCCGCCGGCCCCAGCCGCGGCGCGCGGCCCTCGGGGGCGAAGGCGGTCAGCCTGCCGCGCCGCTCGGTCGAAAAGGTCAGGCCGGTCTCGTCTTCCGCCTCGCCTTCCTCCGGCTCGGCCGTGGCCAGCGCGCGGCGGAACACCAGCAGATGGTGAATCACCGTCGTCTTCGAGGCGAGCCCGGCCCGTTCCTCGGCGGGCAGCGTCTCGGCGCGCCAATATTCCCAGCCCTCGCGCGCCAGCTCGTTCATCAGCTCGCCCAGGGCATGGGCAAAGCGCTCTGCCCCGGTCTTCAGACCGCGATCTTTTTCGCCCCGCACCGGCGCGGGAACCACCTTGTAGTCGTAAAGCTGCATGGCGCACCTCGTTTTGGCCGCGACAGATACGCCTTGCGCGCGGCAGGTCAAGCAACGAAGGGGTGAACGGACGCGCCGCCGCCCTTGTCCCGGGCACAATCCGCCTCTTGCGCAGACCTGCCCCTTCAGCCACAACTCGAAAGATTGCTTGAAGAGGACCGAAGATGCTCGACCAGACCGCCAAGCCCACCGAAGAGATCGATCTGCGCGAAGTCTTCGGGATCGACAGCGACATGAAGGTGAAAGCCTTTGCCGAACGCACCGACCGCGTGCCGGATCTTGATCCGACCTACAAGTTCGACCCCGACACCACGACGGCGATTCTGGCAGGCTTTGCCTACAACCGCCGCGTGATGATCCAGGGCTATCACGGCACCGGCAAATCGACCCATATCGAGCAGGTGGCGGCGCGGCTGAACTGGCCCTGCGTGCGGGTCAACCTGGACAGCCATGTGAGCCGGATCGACCTGATCGGCAAGGATGCGATCAAGCTGGTCGATGGCAAGCAGGTCACGGTCTTCCACGAGGGGATCCTGCCCTGGGCTTTGCGCAACCCGACCGCGATCGTCTTCGACGAATACGACGCCGGCCGGGCGGACGTGATGTTCGTCATTCAGCGCGTTCTGGAAGCCGACGGCAAGCTGACGCTGCTTGATCAGAACGAGGTGATCACGCCGAACCCCTATTTCCGGCTCTTTGCCACCGCGAACACCGTGGGTCTGGGCGACACGACCGGGCTTTACCACGGCACGCAGCAGATCAACCAGGGCCAGATGGACCGCTGGTCGCTCGTTGCGACGCTGAATTACCTCAGCCACGACGCCGAGGCCGCGATCGTGCTGTCGAAGGTGCCGCATTACAACACCGATAAGGGCCGCAAGGTGATCAACCAGATGGTCACCGTGGCGGACCTCACCCGGACCGCCTTCATGGCCGGGAACCTCTCGACGGTGATGAGCCCCCGCACGGTGATCGCCTGGGCGCAGAACGCCGACATCTTCCGCAATGTGGGCTATGCCTTCCGGCTGACCTTCCTGAACAAATGCGACGAATTGGAACGCGCCACCGTGGCCGAGTTCTACCAGCGCCTGTTCGACGAGGAACTGCCCGAAAGCGCCGCCGTCATCGCGGGGCGTTAAGGGGGGGCGATGACGAAGCCCACCGACAACCCCGCCGATCCGTTCAAGAAGGCCTTGGCCGAGGCCACGCGGACGCTCGCCGACGCGCCCGAACTGAGCATCAGTTTCAGCGTCGATCCCTCGGGCGTGGCGGGCGATCAGATGCGCCTGCCGCAGGTCAGCCGCCGGATGACGCGCGACGAGATCATGATGGCGCGCGGCACCGGCGATGCGCTGGCGCTGCGGCAACGCCATCACGATACGGCCGTGGCCGCGCGCTATGCGCCCGCGGGCGACATGGCGAAATCGCTTTACGAGGCGATGGAAACCGCGCGGTGCGAAGCGCTTGGCGCGCGCGACATGCCGGGCACGCTGACCAATATCGACTTCAAGATCGGCCATGAGGCCGAGCGCAAGGGCTATGGCCAGATCCGCACCCAGGCCGAGGCGCCCTTGGCGGTGGCCGCGGGCTACATGGTGCGCGAAATGGCGACGGGGCGGAAGCTGCCGCAGGCGGCGAACCATGTGCTCGACCTCTGGCGCGGCTTCCTTGAAGATCAGGCGGGCGCGGAGTTTCAGGGCATCGAGGCGGCGCTGGCCGATCAGGCGGCCTTTGCCCGGCTCGCGCGCAAGGTGATTGCCGATCTGGGCTATGGCGATCAGCTGGGCGAGGATCCCGACGCGCAGCAAAACGACGAGGCCGATCAGGAGAGCGAGGAAGACCCCGAGGCGGATCAGGACAACCGCTCGGAGGAAGAGCAGCAGGACGACGAGGGCGAGGCCAGCCCCGAGCAAAGTCAGGAACAGCAGCAGGATCAGCGGCAAACCACGGTCAGCCAGGACGATCTGGCCGATGACGAAAGCGGCGACGAGATCGACATGCCGCAGGCCGATGCGCCGCCCGAGCCGCCGCCGCCCGCGCCGCATTCGAACGCCGATCCGAATTACACCGTCTTCACCACCGAGTTCGACGAGGAAATCCGCGCCGAGGATCTGGCCGAGGCGGCGGAACTGGAACGGCTGCGCGCCTATCTGGACACCCAGCTCGAACCGCTGAAAGGCGCCGTGGCGCGGCTGGCGAACAAGCTGCAACGGCGGCTGCAGGCGCAGCAGAACCGCAGCTGGGAATTCGACCGCGAGGAAGGCACGCTCGATGCCGGGCGGCTGGCCCGCGTCGTGGCGAACCCGACGACGCCCTTGTCGTTCAAGATCGAAAAGGACACCGAGTTCCGCGACACCTGCGTGACGCTGCTTCTGGACAATTCCGGCTCGATGCGCGGGCGGCCGATTTCCATCGCCGCGATCTGCGCCGATGTGCTGGCGCGCACGCTCGAACGCTGCTCGGTCAAGGTCGAGATCCTCGGCTTCACCACCCGGGCCTGGAAGGGCGGGCAATCGCGCGAAAGATGGCTGGCCGAGGGGCGCAAACAGGGGCCGGGGCGGCTCAACGACCTGCGCCACATCATCTACAAATCGGCCGATGCGCCGTGGCGGCGGGTGCGCGCGAACCTGGGCCTGATGATGAAGGAAGGCCTGCTCAAGGAAAACATCGACGGCGAGGCGCTCGAATGGGCGTGGAAGCGGTCAATGGCGCGGCCCGAGGCGCGGAAAATCCTGATGGTGATTTCAGACGGCGCCCCGGTCGATGATTCCACGCTTTCGGTCAACCCCGCGATTTATCTTGAAAAACACCTGCGCGACGTGATCGCCATGGTGGAACGCAAACGCGCGGTCGAACTGCTCGCCATCGGCATCGGCCATGATGTGACGCGCTATTATTCGCGCGCCGTCACCATCACCGATGTCGAACAGCTGGCGGGCGCGATGACCGAACAGCTCGCCGCGCTGTTTGACAGCGATCCGCGGGCGCGGGCGCGCATTCTGGGCACGAAAAAGACGGGGTAAGCCGCGCATGTTTCAGGATTTCACCACCCGCTCGACCCGCGCGAACGGCCCGGCCCGGCTTGCCGCGTTGCGCAAGGCGATCGCGTCGGAGGGTCTGACCGGCTTCCTGATCCCGCGCGCCGACGTGCATCAGGGCGAATATGTCGCCGAGTGTGACGCGCGGCTGGGCTGGCTGACCGGCTTCACCGGCTCGGCCGGGTTCTGCCTCGTGCTGCCCGACATCGCCGGGGTCTTCATCGACGGCCGCTACCGGGTGCAGGTGAAATCCGAGGTCGATCTGACCGCCTTCACCCCCGTCCCCTGGCCCGAGGTCAAGGCCGGTCCCTGGCTTCTGGACCACCTGCCCGAGGGCGGGCGGATCGGCTTCGACCCCTGGCTGCACAGCCGCAAGGAGGTGGAGGATCTGCGCAAGGCGCTGGACGGCTCGGCCATCGACCTGGTCGAGACGGCGAACCTGATCGACGCGATCTGGACCGACCGCCCCGCCCCGCCGAGCGCGCCCGCCCGGGTGCATCCGCTGGAGTTTGCGGGGGAGCCGAGCGCGGAAAAGCGCCAGCGTCTGGGCGCGGCGCTGATGAAACAGGGGGCGCAGGCGGCGGTGCTGACCCTGCCCGACAGCATCGCATGGCTTTTGAACATCCGCGGCGCCGACATTGCCCGCAACCCGGTGATGCAGGCCTTTGCCGTGCTGCAGGCGAACGGCGATCTGACGCTTTTTGCCGAGGCCGCGAAGCTCTCGGATGCGCTGCGCGCGCATCTGGGCAACGCGGTGACGTTGCGCCCGGTCGCGGCCTTCGACGGTGCGCTGCGCAGCCTGACCGGGCCGGTGCTGGTCGATCCGGGCTCGGCGCCGCATCAGGTCGGCCGCGAGCTGGAGGAGGCCGGCACAGAGGTGATCTGGGCCGAGGATCCCTGCATCCTGCCCAAGGCCCGCAAGACCCCGGCCGAGGTCGCGGGGATGCAGGCCGCCCATCTGCGCGACGGCGCGGCGGTGGTCGAGTTCCTGGCCTGGCTCGACACCGAGGCGCCCAAGGGCGCCCTGACCGAAATCGACGTGGTCACGCAGCTGGAACACCACCGCCGCGCCACGGGGCAGCTTCTGGACATCAGCTTCGACACGATCTGCGGCGCCGGGCCGAACGGCGCGATCGTGCATTACCGGGTGACCGAAGCGACGAACCGCCGCGTCAGCCCCGGGGAACTCTTGCTGATCGACAGTGGCGCGCAATACCCGGACGGCACCACCGACATCACCCGCACCCTCGCCGTGGGCCCGGTCCCCGAGGGCGCGGCCGAGGCCTTTACCCGGGTGCTGCAGGGGATGATCGCGATTTCCCGCGCCCGTTTCCCGCGCGGCCTTGCGGGGCGCGATCTTGACGCGCTGGCGCGGGTGGCGCTCTGGCAGGCGGGGATGGATTACGACCACGGCACGGGGCACGGCGTCGGCGCGGCGCTGTGCGTGCACGAAGGCCCGGCGCGGATCTCGCGCGTGTCCGACGTGGCCCTTGCGCCGGGCATGATCCTGTCGAACGAGCCGGGCCATTACCGCGAGGGACACTGGGGCATCCGGATCGAAAACCTGATCCTGGTGACCGAGGCGCCGAAATGCGGCGAGGGCCGCGATCATCTGTGCTTCGAAACCCTGACCTGGGTGCCGATCGACCGCCGCCTGATCGTGACCGAGATGCTCTCGCGCGGCGAACGCGACTGGCTTGACGCCTATCACGCGGGCGTTCTGGCGCGGATCGGCCCGCTTGTGGGCCCCGCGGCCCGCGACTGGCTGAGGGCAGCCTGCGCGCCGCTTTGACAGCAAGAAGGGGGGGCTCTGCCCCCCGTCCCTGCGGGACTCCCCCCGGGATATTTGCACCAAGGTGAAAACAGCTCTCGGTTTTCCTTGGCAAAATACGCCGTGGGGGAATTGCCGAAGGCAAGGGGGGCGCGCAGCCCCCCGCTGCGGGGGTCCGGGGGCAGAGCCCCCGGCCTGGCTCAGAGATGCAGCGCGCCCTTGGCGGCCTGGGCGATCACCACTTCCTCGTTCGTCGGGATCACCCGCACCGCGACGCGCCCGGTGGAAATCTCGCGCGCATGCGCCAGGTTCGCCGTCTCGTCGAGCGTGATCCCCGCCCAATCCAGCCCCTCGCAGACCGCCGCGCGCACATGCGAGGAATTCTCGCCCACCCCGCCGCAGAACACCAGCGCATCCATCCCGCCCATCGCCGCCGCCAGCGAGGCGACCTCGCGTTTCACCCGGTGGCAGAAATAGTCGATCGCCTCCTTGGCATGCGGGTTCTTCGACGCCTCGAGCGTGCGCATGTCATTCGACACCCCCGACATCCCGATCAGCCCCGAACGGCGGAACAGAAGGTCGGTGATGTCCTCGGCGTTCATCTTTTCCTGGTCCATCAGATAGACCACCACGCCTGCGTCCAGCTCGCCCGCCCGCGTCCCCATCGGCAGACCCGAGAGCGTCGAGAAGCCCATGGTGCAGGCGATCGACTGGCCATCATGCACGGCGCAGATCGAGGCGCCCGAGCCCAGGTGCGCGATCACCACGCGGCCCGCACGCAGCGCGGGTTCCTCGGCCGCCAGCACGCCGTCGATATAGGTGTAGCTCAGACCGTGGAAACCGTAGCGCCGCACGCCCTTTTCGTAATAGTGCCGCGGCAGCGCATAGGTGTCATCGACAAAGGGATGGCCGCGATGAAAGGCGGTGTCGAAACAGGCGACGTTCGGCACGCCCGGAAAGGCCTCGATCGCCGCGCGCACGCCCGCCAGGTTGTGCGGCTGGTGCAGCGGCGCGAACGGGTTCAGCCGCTCGAGGTGGTCCATCAGCACGTCGGTGACCTTTTCCGGCTCGGCGTGATCGGTGCCGCCATGCACGATCCGATGCCCGATCGCGATGATCTCCAGCTCCGGCATGTCGGTGCGGAACGCCCCCAAGGCCGAGCGCAGCGCCAGCGTGTGGGTGGCGAAATCATCCGGGCCCAGATGCGGCACCGGCATCGCGACGCCATCGGCATCCTTCAGTTTCAGCGAGCCCTCGGGCGCGCCCAGACGGTCGACATGCGCGGTGGCGAGCGGCGTCAGCGCCTCGTCGAACAGCCCGAGTTTCAGCGAGGACGAGCCCGCGTTCAGCGTCAGAATCGCGCGCGTCATCAGCGGCTCCCCCCGCAGATCCGGTTCCAGTGGATCGAGGCGACCGCAGCCGAGGCCAGCCGTGCCATCGCGCTGTCGGACCGCGAGTTCAGGATCACCGGCACCCGCGCGCCCAGCACGACACCCGCCGCTTCGGCATGGGAAATATAGGCCAGCTGCTTGGCCAGCATGTTGCCCGCGTCGATCCCCGGCACCACCAGCACATCGGCCTGCCCGGCGACCGGACCGCGCAGCCCCTTGGTGCGCGCGGCGCCGATATCGACCGCATTGTCCATGGCCAGCGGCCCGTCGACCACCCCGCCCTTGATCTGCCCGCGCTCGGCCATCTTCGAGAGCAGCGCCGCGTCGATCGACGAGGGCATCGCCGGGTTCACCGTTTCAACCGCGCTCAACACGCCGACTTTCGGCGTCTCCATGCCGAGCGAAATCGCCAGATCGATGGCGTTTTGCACGATGTCGACCTTGGTCGCCAGATCGGGGGCAATGTTGATCGCCGCATCGGTCACCAGCAGCGGATGGCTGACACCGGGCACGTCCATCACGAAGACATGGGTGAAACGCCGCCCGATCCGCAGCCCCTTTTCCTTGTCGAGCATCGGCCGCAGCAGGTCATCGGTGTGCAGATGCCCCTTCATGATCGACTGGGCGCGGCCCGCGCGCACCAGCTCGACCGCGGCACGGGCGGCGTCGCGGTGGCTCAGCATCTCGACGATCTCGAAGCCCGAAAGCGATTTCGACAGCGCCTTCGCCGCCGCCTCGATCTTCGCCGGATTGCCGATCAGAATGGGTTTGATCAGCCCGCGCTCGGCCGCGATCAGCGCGCCCTCCAGCGCCGATTGCTCCTCGGGGCAAACCACCGCCGTCGCCAGTTCCGGCAGGTCCGCGGCCTTTTCCAAAAGCGCCTCGAAATGGCGGTGGCGCTGCACGATCAGCCCCGGCGCGTCGATTTCCTCGTAGCGGATGTAGGTTTTCGGCGCCAGAACCCGCGCCGTGCCCGAACAGATCAGCGCGCCGCCCTCGACCCGGCGCACCTCGGTCGCCAGCACGATCACGCCCTCGGGCTCCTTGCCCGTCACGGTGACCTTGGCCACCAGCTCCTCGCCTGCGGTGACATAATCATGGAAGCTCAGCTGCTGATCGCGGTAGCGCGTGCCCGGCCCGGGCAGGATCGAGCCCAAGAGCGAGGAGATCAGCGCGGCCACGAACAGCCCCGGCGCCAGCGGCTTTTCCTTTTGCCCGTCTTCGTCAACATGCTCGAGGTGCATCGGGTTGTGGTTCCCCGAGGCAGCGACGAAGGCATAGATATCATCGGCGGTGCAGAGCCTGCGCAGCTCTGCGCTCATCCCCGGCTCGATTTCGTGATACATGCGGCTTTCGAAAATCATCGCGGACTCCTTCCATCACCGCGACTCTGCGGCGTTCTCCTGTCCGAGCGAATTGGTGCATCCGCGAGAGACATTGTTCAACGTCCGCTTGCTGCGGTTTTTCGCCCCTTTCGGGACGGCGCCGATCCGCTTAAGACGGGACGACAGCGGGAGGGGCAGATGGCAGACGCGACATTCTGGCAAGAGGCGCAGGTAATTTTCGGCAATCGGATCAGCAAAAAAAGGACAGATTGCGAAAGCCATGGCCAATCCGAGACCTGGTTCCCCCTGACCCCGCCCGAGGCGGTGGTCTTCCCCGAGAGCACCGAAGAGGTCGCCGCCCTCACGAAAATTTGCGCGGCCCATCGCGTGGCCCTGGTCGGCTGGGGCGCGGGAACTTCGCTTGAAGGCCATGCTCTGGCGGTCGCGGGCGGGATCGTGGTCGATTTCAGCCGCATGAACCGGGTGCTGGAGGTTCGCGCCGAAGACCGGCTGGTCCGGGTCGAACCCGGCATCCCCCGCGAGGCGCTGAATGCCGAGCTGCGCGCGACGGGGCTGTTCTTCCCGGTCGATCCGGGGGCGAATGCGTCGCTTGGCGGGATGGCCGCGACGCGGGCGAGCGGCACGACGACGGTGCGCTATGGCTCGATGCGGGACAATGTGGCGGGGCTGACGGTGGTTCTGGCCGACGGGCGGGTGATCCGCACCGGCTCCGGCGCGGTGAAATCGGCGTCGGGCTATGATCTGACGGCGCTGATGCTGGGGTCCGAAGGCACGCTTGGCATGATCACCGAACTGACGCTGCGGCTGCATGGCCAGCCCGAGGCGGTGTCCTCGGCGGTCTGCGCCTTTGACCGGTTCGAGGCGGCGGTCGAGACCGTGCAGCATGTGATCCAGCTGGGCATCGAGGTCGCGCGGATCGAATTCGTCGACGAGGACATCGCCCGCATCTTCAACAAGATGAACGGCACCGCCCTGCCCGAGACGCCGCATCTGATGGTGGAATTCCACGGCTCGGAAGCGGGGGTGGCCGAGGCCTCGGAACGCTTCGGCGAGGTGGTGGCCGAGATGGGCGGCGCCGATTTCCAATGGGCGACGACGACCGAGGAGCGCAACCGGCTCTGGAAGATGCGGCACGGCGCCTATTCGGCCTGCATCGCCTCGCGGCCGGGCTGCATGGGGCTGGTGACCGACGTCTGCGTGCCGATCTCGCGGCTGGCCGAGGCGGTGGCGCGGGCGCGGGCGATGATTGCCGCGGCGGGGCTGACGGGGCCGATCCTCGGCCATGTCGGCGACGGCAATTTCCACGCCATCCTGCTTCTGGACCGGGACAACCCGGCCGAGCTGGAGACGGCGAAACAGGTCGCGCATGATCTCGCCGCGATGGCGCTGGCGATGGGCGGCACGATCACCGGGGAACACGGGATCGGCCTTGGCAAGCGGGCGATGATGGCCGAAGAACACGGAGAGGCCTGGGCGGTGATGGGGGCGATCAAGGCGGCGCTCGATCCCTTGAACATCCTCAACCCCGGCAAGCTGGTGCCGCAAGCCGGAGAGATGCCGTGAGCCTGAGCCAACCGGCAGAGCTGCCGCGAACCTTTGCCGTGCTCTGGGGGGCGCGCGACGCGCTCGGGCTGTCGCAGCTTTTCGTCGAGGATGGCGAGCTTTTGAGCCTCACCGGCGGCGCGGCGCTGGGCCGGACGGCGATCGCCGAGCTGATGGCGGGCGAATTCGCCGGCGCCTTTCAGCGCGCGCGGCTGGTGACGGGCCGCACCCGGCTGCGCCCGATCGGCACCGCGGTGACGGTGCTGATGCAACGCTTCGTGCTCTCGGGTCTGGTGGACGAGGCCGGGCAGGATGCGGGCCGGATCGGCGCCGTGCTGTGCGCCACGCTGGAATGCCTCGGCCCCGAGGATTGGCAGATCGTCACCGCGCAATTCGTCGTGGAATCGTAAGGCAAGCGGGGGGCGCTGCCCCCCCTTTGCGCTGACGCGCAAATTCCCCCCCGGGATATTTCGACCAAGGTGAAATGGGGTCGGGGAAAGCCCCTGCCCTTTCACCTTGGTGCAAATATCCCGGGGGGAGTCCCGCAGGGACGGGGGGCAGAGCCCCCCTGCCTCAGCCGTGCAGAAGCGATTGCGCCGCGGCCCGGGCGGCGTCGGTCACCTCGGCGCCCGAGATCATCCGGGCGATTTCATCGACCCGTTCGGGCGGCGGCAGCGCCTCGACGCGCGAGGTGGTCATGCCGTCCGTCACCGATTTCGCGACGCGGAAATGATGCGAGCCGCGCGCGGCGACCTGCGGGCTGTGGGTGACGACCAGAACCTGCGCGGTTTCCGACAGCTGCGCCAGCCGCCGCCCGACCGCATCGGCGGTGGCGCCGCCGACGCCGCGGTCGATCTCGTCGAAGATCAGAACCAGCGCATCGGCGCCTTTCGCCAGCACCACCTTCAGCGCCAGAAGAAAGCGCGACAATTCCCCGCCCGAGGCGATCTTGTCGAGCGGCCCCGCCGGGGCGCCCGGGTTCGTCGCCACGGTGAAGGCGACCGTATCCCAGCCCTCGGGCCCGGGCTCGCCGCGCGAAAGTTTCGTCGCAAAGACCGCGCGTTCCAGCTTCAGCGGCGCCAGCTCCGCCGCCATCGCCGCATCCAGCCGCCCCGCCGCCTCGGCCCGCGCCGCCGAAAGCCGCGTCGCCGCCGCGCCAAAGGCCGCCTCGGCCGCCGCGACATCGGCCGTCAGCCGGGAAATCCCTTCTTCGCCCGCATCAAGCGCCGCCAGCCGCGCCGAGAGCTTGCCGCTCAGCTCGGCCAGATCGTCCGGCGCCATGCCATGTTTGCGCGCCGCCGCCCGCAGCGCAAAAAGCCGCTCCTCGCAGGCTTCCAGCGCGCGCGGATCGAAGGCCATCGCCTGCAGCGCCGCCTCGATGCCCGAGACCGCCTCACCGAGCTCGATCAGCGCCCGTTCGAGCGAGGCCATCGCACCATCAAGCGCGCCTTCGGCCTTGTCGGCGGCGCCCGCAAGCCAGCGGTCGGCATCGCGCATCGCCCCCTCGGCGCCCTCGGGGCCAAGGATCTGATGCGCGCGCAGCACATCGGCGCGGATGCGTTCGGCCGCCTGCATCAGACGGCGGCGGGTATCAAGATCGGCCTCTTCGCCCGCGACGGGGGCCAGCTTGTCCAGTTCCGCCACGGCATGGCGCAGGAAATCTTCCTCGCCCTTCACCGCGGCCAGCGCCGCCTCGGCCTCGGAGAGCCGCTTCGCCGCCGCCGCCCGCGCCGTCCAGGCCGTGCGGACCGCCGCCAGAAGATCGTCATGGCCCGCAAAGGCATCGAGCGCGGCGCGGTGGCCGCGGGCGTTCAACAGCCCGCCATCATCCTGTTGCCCGTGCAGTTCGACCAAGGTCTCGGAGACCGCGCGCAGCACCTCGCCGCTCGCCCGGCGGTCGTTGATGAAGGCGGTCTTGCGGCCATCCAGCGCATTCACCCGGCGCAGGATCAGCTCGTCTTCGGCCGGGATCCCCGCCTCTTCCAGCACCCGGCGCGCCGGATGGCCCGCGGGCAGCTCGAACACCGCCACCACCTCGCCCTGCGACGCGCCCTTGCGGACCAGTTCCGCCCGGCCGCGCCAGCCCAGCACGAAGCCCAGACAATCAAGCAGGATCGACTTGCCCGCCCCGGTCTCGCCGGTGAGCACATTCAGACCGGCGCCGAAATCAAGGGCAAGCCGGTCGATCAGCAGCATGTCACGAATATCAAGCGTGCGCAGCATCTCAGCCCCCTGCCCCGGTCCCCTGCGGGATCAGAGCCATTCGCCTTTGATGACCTGCCGATAGATCGCCGAAAGCCAGCTTTTCCCCTTGGCCTCGGGTTCAAGACCGATCTTTTTCAGACGCTTGTAGGCGTCGTCATAGAAGGGCGAGGACTGGAAGTTGTGGCCGAGGATCGCCGCCGCCGTCTGCGCCTCGTCGGTCAGGCCGAGCGAGAGATAGCATTCGACGAGCCGCATCAGCGCCTCGGGCGTGTGGGTGGTGGTCTGATACTGCTCGACCACGACGCGGAAGCGGTTGATCGCGGCGGTGTAATGACCTTTTTTCAGATAGAAGCGGCCGATCTCCATTTCCTTCGAGGCCAGATGGTCGAAGGCGAGGTCGAATTTCAACGCCGCCGAGCGGGCGTAATCGCTGTCGGGATATTCCTCGATCACCGCGCGAAGCGCCTGCAGCGCCTGGAAGGTCAGGCCCTGATCCCGGCCGACCTCGTCGATCTGGTCGTAGTAGCTCAGCGCCAGCAGATATTTCGCATAGGCGGCATCCTCGGACCCCGGATAGGTGTCGAGATAGCGCTGCGCCGAGGACCGGGCCTCTTCGTATTTCTTCGCCTTGTGGCTGGCGAAAGCCTCCATGATCAGCGCGCGCTTGGCATATTCGGAATAGGGGTAAAGCCGCTCCACTTCCGAGAAATAGCGCAGCGCATCGGCGGGACGGCGCGGGTTGCCGACTTCAAGTTCATATTCGCCGCGCTTGTAGATTTCCTCGGCGGTGAAATTTTCCAGCGGCGGCTCCTTTTGCGTCGGACCGCAGGCCGCCAAAGCCGCAAGCAGCGCAAGACTGCCGACCCGTAGCGCCGCCGTTTTGCCCGTTGCCATCGCTGCCTCTTCCGTTCGTCACCGGAACTGCGTCCGGTCTGCCGCCTCTGACCCCCGGGGGGGGGCCGCTGTTTCGCCCGTCCTAGCACAGAAAAAACGGCGGCGCAAAACGCCTTTCACGCGCCGGGGGATGACTGACGCGGCCGTGAAGGCTCAGCGCGCCGCCATCGCCCCGCGCAGCACGCCCGCGCCCGGCAGACGATGCGCCTGCTCGGGCGAGCAGGTTTCCCAGACCCAGGCGTCCGGATCGGCGAAAAGCGCGCGCAAAAGCTTGTTCGTCAGCGCATGGCCGGCGCGATTGCCGACATAGCGCGCCATCAAGGGCGCCCCGGCCAGCGCCAGATCGCCCATCGCGTCCAGCATCTTGTGGCGCACGGCCTCATCGGCGTGACGCAGACCGCCGGGCGACAGCACCGCGGCGCCATCGACGACGACGGCGTTTTCATAGGTGCCCCCCAGCGCAAGGCCATGGGCGCGCATGTAATCGACATCGGCCTGACGGCAGAAGGTGCGGCTGTCCATCAGCTCGCGCACGAAGGCGCCATTGGCCATCTTCAGGCTTTTCGCCTGTTTGCCGATCGCCGCATCGGCGAAGTCGATGGCGAAATCGATTTCCAGCGTCGCCGCCGGTTCCAGCCGCGCGACGGCCTCGCCCTCGCGCACTTCGACCGGATGCAGCACCCGGATCGCGCGCAGATCGGCGTCAAGACGCCGCAGGCCGACGCGGCGGATCGCCTTCACGAAGGGCGCCGAGGAGCCGTCGAGAATCGGCACTTCCGGCCCGTCGATCTCGATCAGCGCATTGCCGATGCCCAGACCGGCCAGCGCCGCCATGACATGTTCGATCGTCGAGACGGAAACGCCGTCGGCGTTCACGATCAGCGTGCACAGCTTCGAGGGCGTGACATGGTCCCACAGCGCCGGGATGCGCGGATCGACCCCCGTCACATCGGTGCGACGGAAGACGATGCCGTGATCGGCGGGGGCGGGATGCGCAAGCATCCGCACCGGCTTGCCCGAATGCAGGCCGATCCCGACGAAGGTGACAGATGCGCCAAGCGTGGTTTGCACGGTCGTGCTTGCCTTTCTTTTCCCCACACCGATCGTGGCGGGGAGTTCCGAGCCTCAGTTAAGAACCGTTGACCAAACACACAATTCACCTTTTGCAACAAACTGAAACAGAAGGCCGGAGCTTGGGCGAATCCCTGCCGACCAAGGCTTAAATATTTGATTAACAAAAGAAAAGGGCCGGTTTTCACCGGCCCTTGTGCGACATGTTGTGATGCGTCAATTCGCCTGGCGACGCAGGAAAGCCGGGATCTCGATGCGATCCTGATCGGGATCCTGTTCATCGTCATAGGGCTGGTGCTGCGGCGCGGCGGGCATCTGACGCTGAGTCGGGGCCAGCGCGGCGGCCTCGGCATGGCCGGTCATCCGGTTGATCAGCGAATTGATGCCGAAGCGCGGCTTTTCGGCGGCTTGCGGCGCCGGGGCGCGGGCAAGGCTGCCCGCGGGCTGCGCCATCGGGCGGTGATAGCCCGCGGCGGGGGCCGGGTTGCCCTGCGGCACCTTGCTGACCGCGGCCTGCAGCCGGGCCAGCGCCTCGGGCGAGGGTTGGCCGGGCGCGCGCGGACGCGGCGCGACGAAGCTGGCCTCGTCGTCCTGCAGCATCATCTCGCGCGCGGCGGCGCGGGGCTGATAGGCGGGCGGCGGCAGTTCGTCGCTGAACTGTTGCGGCTGCGGCTGCGGCGCGGGCATCGGTTGCGGCGCGGGCGCGGCGGCGACCGGCGCCTCGAACAGGTTGCGGTCATAGACCGGCTGCGCGGCCGGTTGCTGCGGCGCGGGCATCGGCTGTTGCGCGACCGGCTGCGGCGCGGGTTGCGGCGCGACGGGTTGCGGCGCGGGTTGCTGCATCACCACCGGCTGCGCCGAGGTCACGGTCAGCGCCGGACGCGCGGGCTCGACCGGCGCAGGGGCGGGATGTGCGGATTTCAGCGGCTCGGCCATCGAGCGGCGCGGCACCGGGATTTCCTGCGCCGGGGCGGCATCGATGCCGGTCGCCACGACCGACACCCGCATCATGCCATCCATCGACGGATCCAGCGTCGAGCCGACGATGATGTTCGCATCCGGGTCCACTTCCTCGCGGATGCGGTTGGCGGCTTCGTCCAGTTCGAACAGCGTCAGATCATAGCCGCCGGTGATGTTGATCAAGACGCCCTTGGCGCCGCGCAGGCTGATTTCATCGAGCAGCGGGTTCGAGATCGCCTTTTCGGCGGCCTGAACGGCGCGGTCATCGCCCGCGGATTCGCCCGTGCCCATCATCGCCTTGCCCATCTCGTCCATCACCGCGCGGACGTCGGCGAAGTCGAGGTTGATCAGGCCCGGACGGACCATCAGGTCCGTCACGCCCTTGACGCCCTGATAGAGCACGTCATCGGCCAGCGCGAAGGCTTCGGTGAAGGTGGTCTTTTCATTCGCCAGACGGAACAGGTTCTGGTTCGGAATGATGATCAGCGTGTCGACGACCTTTTGCAGGGCTTCGATGCCCGCCTCGGCCTGACGCATGCGTTTCGGCCCTTCGAACTGGAAGGGTTTCGTCACCACGCCGACGGTCAGCACGCCCAGTTCGCGGGCGGCCTGCGCGATGATCGGGGCCGCGCCGGTGCCGGTGCCGCCGCCCATCCCCGCGGTGATGAAGCACATGTGCGCGCCGACCAGATGATCGACGATCGCCTCGATGCTTTCTTCGGCCGCGGCGGCGCCGACCGAGGGACGGGCGCCCGCGCCGAGACCCTCGGTCACTTTCACGCCCATCTGGATCCGATCGCGCGAGCGCGATTGCTGCAGCGCCTGCGCATCGGTGTTCGCCACGACGAATTCGACGCCTTCCAGCGCCTTGTCGATCATGTTGTTGACCGCGTTGCCACCCGCACCACCGACCCCAAAGACGGTGATCCGCGGCTTGAGGTCTTCGTGCTCTGACATGCTCAGATTCAAGGTCATTGGAGTCCGCCTGTGTTCCCGCGGCCTTCATCGGCCGACTGTCCCCGAAATTACCCCCAAGTGTATCCAGCTTTCAGGGTTCCGTCACCCAAAAAACACAACAAATCCACAAAATGTGGACAGTTACCAGAGGCATTCGGCGGCATTTCGCGCATGACGCAGCATCTGGGGAAGCGAATCGGCTTTCACCCTGTGGATAGGTCTACCAATTGTCGCGGAACCAGCGGATCGCGCGCTTGAACGAGCGCCCTCCCATGCGTTCCAGCGGGATCTCGAAATCCCACCATTCATCCTGCGGACAGGCCGCGAACAGCGCCAGACCGACCATCGCGGCAAAGCCCGGGCCGCGCATCGCCTCGGGCATGCCCTGAACGCGCATCGGGCGGCCCAGCCGCACGTTCTGGCCCAGGATCTTCGCCGCCAGCATGTCGAGCCCGGGGATCTGGCTCGCCCCGCCGGTCAGCACGATCTGCTGGCTCGGCAGCAGATCGAACCCGGCCACGTCCAGACTGGCACGGACCTCCTCGAGGATTTCCTCGACGCGCGGGCGCATGATGCCGATCAGCTCGGTGCGGCTGATCTGGCGGCGGTCCTTTTCCCAGTCGCCCGAATTGGCCGAGAGCTCGATCATCTCGCGGTCGTCCATGCCGGTCGCATGCACGCCGCCGTGGAAGGTCTTGATCCGCTCGGCCAGCGCCATCGGCACCTGCAGCCCGGCCGAGATGTCGCGGGTGACGGTATCGCCGCCCATCCGCACGGTATCGGCAAAAATCATGTGTTTTTTCAGGAAGATCGAAACGCCCGTGGCGCCGCCGCCCATGTCGATGCAGGCCGCGCCCAGTTCCTGTTCATCCTCGACCAGCGCCGAAAGCCCCGCCACATAGGCCGAAGAGGCAATCCCCGCCAGTTCCAGATCGCAGCGCCGGATGCAGGTGATGATGTTCTGCACCGAGGCGGCATCGACCGTCAGCATATGCATGTCGGTGGCCAGTTTCGCGCCGACATGGCCGCGCGGATCCGAGAGCCCCGAGCGGTGATCGAGCGCGAAGTTCACCGGATGGGCATGCAGCACCTCGCGACCCCAGCCGATGTCGGGCATGTCGCAGGCGGCCAGCACCCGGGCCACGTCCTGTTCCTCGACATGGCTGCCCGCCACATCGACATCGCCCGCCAGCCCGTAGCTGCGCGGCTCGCCCCCGGCGAAACAGGCGATGACGTGATCGACACGGGTATTCGCCATCTTCTGCGCCGCCTGCACCGCGGTGCGGATCGCGCGTTCGGTTTCCGCCATCGCGTCGATCTCGCCGTAGCGGACGCCTTGCGACGCGATGGTCTTCGCCCCGATCACCCGCATCGCCGATTGCTGGAACAGCGGCGTCGGATAATCATTCGCCGCTTCGGGATTTTCGAAGCGCAGCACCAGACAGGACACTTTCGAGGTGCCGATATCCAGCAGCGCGATCACGCCGCGCGCCATCGCGGTGGTCCGCATCGTCCGCATGGCACGCTGAGTCTTGTGGAACTCGGTCATGGCGAGGCCCCCGATGTGGTTTGCGCGGCCGCTTGCTGGAGCGCCACCAGCGCCGGTGCGCTGAGGCGGATCGTCGGCCGGGTTGCATTGCGCAGGTCAAGCCGGGAGAAATCGCGGCTCAGCAGATCTTCGGCGGCATTGAGCGCCAGCGCCCGGTCGATCGCCTGCACCGGGTCCTTTTCGGGCAGCAGGATGCGGCGGTCCTTGTCGAGCACGATGTCCCAGCGCCGCTCGCCGATGCGGATCAGCCCGCGGGCGCGCGGCAGGATCGGCTTCGCCGCGGCCAGGATCGCCAGCGCCTCGGGCACGGCCCTGTCGGCCCCCTCCCCCGCGATCAGCGGCAGGTCGGGCCGGGCGTCGCGCCGGGTCAGCGAGGCGGTGCGATGCCCGCTTTCGTCCAGCATCTGCAGCCCCAGCGCGGTGCGCCACAGGATCACCGGCTCGCGCTCGGTCACCCGCACCGAGAGCGTGCCCCCGGGTTGCACCACCAAAGCCACCGTCTTCACCGCATCGAGCCGCAAGAGCGCGGCGCGGTAGCCATCCAGATCCAGCGCGAAGCGCGAGGCGGGCAGCCGCACCGGCAACAGCGCATGGACCGCACCTTCGACCTCGGGCGAGGCGCCCTCGATCGCCAGGGTGGACAGCTGGAACTCGGGGCGGTTCTCGATCTGCAGGCGCAGATCCTGCGACCATTCCACCAGATCGGCGCGGCGGTCGTCATTGCCCAGCCACAGGCCAAGGCCCAGGGTGACGCAAAACACCGGCAGGCCGACGCGGGTGACGACGCGCACCAGCGGCGTCAGCCAGAGCCGTTCCAGCCGGAACGACAGCCGGGTCGGCGCAACGGTGCGGCGCGGCGGCTTTTGCGGCTTCGCCGCGGGGGCCGGTTTCGGTGCCCCGTTTTTTTGTGCCCCGTTTTTTTGTGCGCCAAACTTCTGGGCCCCAAACTTCTCGGCGCCGGGCTGTTGCGGATAGCGCGGCTCGGCGATCAGCGGTCGCATGAGGCGTCCTCCACCATCCAGCGGCACAGATCGGCAAAGGACATCCCCTCGGCCGCGGCCTGTTCGGGGACAAGCGAGGTCGGCGTCATGCCGGGCTGGGTGTTGGTTTCAAGCAGGATCAGCCCCGCGGCGCCCCGGCTTTCGTCCCAGCGGAAATCGGTGCGCGAGACACCGCGGCAGCCCAGTGCCTGATGCGCGCGCAGGGCGTAATCGCGGATCGTTTCCGCAATTTCGGCGGGCAGATCGGCCGGGCAGACATGCCGCGAGCCGCCCGCAGTGTATTTGGCCGCGTAATCATACCAGCCGGTCGTCAGGATCTCGGTCACGCAAAGCGCCCGGTCGCGCATCACCGTGCAGGTGAGTTCGCGGCCCGGCGCATAGGTTTCCACCATCACCACCTCGGGCATCTCGTCGGACAGTTGCGGCGGCCGGTTGGCGCCATCCAGCACCAGATAGACGCCGACCGAAGACCCCTCGTTGTTGGGTTTCACCACATAGGGCGCGGGCAGCACATGCGCCGCCGCCACCTCGGCCTTCGTGGCCAGACGGCTTTCGACCACCGGCAGCCCGGCGGCCTTGTAGGCGGCCTTGGCGCGGGTCTTGTCCATCGCAAGGGCCGAGGCCAGCACGCCCGAATGCGTATAGGGCAGGCGCAGCCATTCCAGAATGCCCTGCACGCAGCCGTCCTCGCCCCAGCGGCCATGCAGCGCGTTGAAGACGACATCCGGCATCAGCGCCCGAAGACGCTCCGCAAGGTCCGCCCCCGCATCGATTTCCGCTACATCATATCCCGCCGCCCGCAGTGCCTTGGCGCATTCGCGCCCGGAGGACAGTGACACCTCGCGCTCGGCCGAGGGTCCGCCCATGAGTACCGCCACGAGGGGGACCGTCCTGCTCGACATGCCCGCCACTTTCGCCCCTGCCGGGGTTCTCCCCCGGGCTGTTCTTGCCGCATCTTGTTGTGGAATGCGCGACGACCTCAATATTCGCCCACGCGCATGATTTCCCATTCTAGCGAAATTCCCTGCGTCTGCAAAACCTTTTTGCGCACCTCCTCGCCCAAAGTTTCCAGATCACGGGCGGTGGCCCCCCCGGCATTGATCAGGAAATTCGAGTGCATCGGGCTGATCTGCGCGCCGCCAAGCCTGGCCCCGCGCATCCCGGCATCATCGATCACCTTCCAGGCCTTCAGCTCCTGGCTGTCATCGGCGCGGCCCGTCGAAGACGCGCCCGAGGGGTTGCGGAAGGTCGATCCGGCCGAACGCTCCTTCGTCGGCTGGCTGGCGTCGCGTCTGGCGATCTGCGCGTCCATCCGCGCGGCCAGCGCCGCGGGCTCGCCCGGCCCGGCCCGGAAACTGGCCGAGACGATCACCGCCTGCTCGGGCAGGGTCGCGCTGCGATAGGAAAGATGCAGATCTTCGGATTTGATTTCAACAACTTCGCCCGAACGCAGCACGACCCGCGCGGCGATCAGATGATCGGCGACATAGGCGCCATAGCAGCCCGCATTCATCCGCACCGCGCCGCCGATGGCGCCCGGAATGGTGCGCAGAAAGGTCAGATCGCGCCCGGCCTCGGCCGCCTTGCGCGCGACATGGGCATCGAGCGCGGCGGCCCCCGCCGTCACGGTGTCGCCCGCGACAGAGATCGCGTTGAAGCCGCGGCCCAGCCGGATCACCACGGCGCGCAGGCCGCCGTCGCGCACGATCAGGTTCGAGCCCACGCCCATCGGAAACACCGCGACATCCGCAGGCAGCGCGGCCAGAAAGGCACACAGATCCGCCTCGTCGGCGGGCTGAAACAGCCAATCCGCCGGGCCGCCGACGCGCAGCCAGGTCAGATCGGCCAGGGGGTAATTCGGCGTCAGCGCGCCGCGCGGGGTGTAGTTCAGGGTTTCCATGCCCCTGCCATAGCGAGAGCGACCCAATGGGGCAAGAGGGGGGGCGCTGCCCCCCTCGGCTTCGCCTCCCCCCCCGGGATATTTGCGCCAAGGTGAAAGGGAACCCGGGGCCTGCTTTCACCTTGGTCCAAATATCCCGGGGGGTGAATTGGCCGAAAGGCCAAGAGGGGGGCAGAGCCCCCCTGCCCCGCCCGTCAATCGCGCGGATGCATCGCGGCGAAGAGCCGCCGCACCGGCCAGCGCAGCACACTCAAGCCCCCCGCCAGCGCGCCCATCCCCCAGACCGGGCCGTTTTCATAGGTGACCCAGCCGAGGATCGGCACCCCCGCGGCGATCAGCGCCCAGGCGGCGCGCCAGTGAAACCGGCGCGGCCCCAGCGCGATGAGGGAAGCGATCACCGCCCAGAGACAAGCGGTGGCAAGCGAAAGCGTCATGGCTGTCCTCCGATGCGGGCTGGCGTTATCCGAGTTTGGCGGGCAATCCGTTCGCCCAGGTCGAGATCGTCCCGGCGCCCAGGCAAACGACGATATCGCCGGGCCGCGCCTGTTCCTTGACCAGCCGCGCCAGGTCTTCCTCGTTCAGCAGGGCCCGGGCGTGGCGGTGGCCGTGGCGGATCAGCCCGGACACCAGATCATCGCGCGCAGCGCCGGGGATGGGCTCTTCGCCCGCGGCATAGACATCGGCGATGGCGACGACATCGGCCTCGTTGAAACAGGTGCAGAAGTCGTCGAAAAGGTTCTTCAGCCGGGTGTAGCGGTGCGGCTGATGCGCCGCGATCACCCGCGCGCCGGGCGTGGCCGACACGGCCTGCCGCGCGGCTTTCAGCACGGCCGCGATTTCGACGGGATGGTGGCCGTAATCGTCGATCACGGTGACGCCGCCCAGCACCTCGCCCACCTTGGTGAAGCGCCGGTTCACGCCGGCGAAATTCGCCAGCGCCTCGCGGATCTCGTCTTTCTTCATGCCCAAATGGCGGGCCACGGCGACGGCGGCCAAGGCGTTCGAGACGTTGTGATTGCCCGGCATCGGCAGGGTGCAGCCCTCGATCACCGCGCCCTCGGCCTGCAGCTGGATGTCAAAGCAGTTGCGCCCGCCCTCGAAGCGCAGGTTCGTCGCGCGCACATCGGCCTGCGCGTTGAAGCCGAAGGTCACGACGCGGCGGTCGGTGATCTTGCCCACCAGCGCCTGCACCTCGGGATGATCGGTGCAGCACACGGCCAGCCCATAGAACGGGATGCCGGAGACGAAATCGTAAAAGCCTTTGCGCAGGTTTTCGATCGTGCCCCAGTGCTCCATGTGTTCGGGGTCGATGTTCGTCACGATGGCGATCGTCGCGGGCAGCCGGTTGAAGGAACCGTCGCTTTCATCCGCCTCGACCACCATCCATTCGCCTGCCCCCGCCCGCGCGTTCGAGCCGTAAGCGTGGATGATGCCGCCGTTGATCACCGTCGGATCAAAGCCGCCCTTGTCGAGAAGCGTCGCCACCATCGTCGTCGTGGTGGTCTTGCCATGCGTGCCCGCCACGGCGATGTTCGAGCGCAGCCGCATCAGTTCGGCCAGCATCTCGGCGCGGCGGACGACGGGCAGATGGCGGCGGCGAGCTTCCTCCAGCTCCGGGTTGCCCGGCTTGATCGCCGAGGAAATCACCACCACGGCCGCTTCGCCGATGTTCGACGCGCGCTGGCCCTCGAAAAAGGTCGCGCCCAGCTCGACCAGCCGGTCGGTGATCTTGCTGGCCTTCGCATCCGAGCCCTGCACCGAAAAGCCCTGCGTCATCAGCACTTCGGCGATGCCCGACATGCCGATGCCGCCGATACCGATAAAATGGATGGGGCCCAGCTCTCCGGGCAATTTGGTCGCGTTCATGGGCGGGGTCCTGCAAGCTTTTCGACGATGGTCACGAGCCGCGCCGTGGCATCGGGGATGCCTTCGGCCAGCGCTGCCCGCGCCATTTGCACCGCGCCTTCGGGATTGTCCAGAACAAGCGCGATCTGGCTGGAGAGCGTGGCGACCGAGGCGGCGGCCTCGGGGATCAGGATCGCGGCGCCCGCTTCGGTCAGGCCGCGGGCATTGGCGGTCTGGTGATCGCCCGTCGCGGCGGCATAGGGAATGAGGATCGCAGGCCGCCCGATCACCGAGATATCGGCGACCGACGAGGCGCCCGAGCGCGAGATGACGAGCTGACATTCCGCCAGACGGCGGGGGACATCGGCGAAGAAGGGCGCGACCTCGGCCTCGATGCCCGCGCGTTCATAGGCTTCGGTGACGCGGTCGGCATCTTCGGGGCGGGCCTGATGGGCGATGCGCAGATGCCGACGCAGGGGCTCGGGCAGCGCGGCAAAGGCGGCGGGAACAAGGTCCGACAGGATCCGCGCCCCCTGCGAGCCGCCGATCACCAGGACCGACATCGGGTAATCGCCCGGCGGAATGTAGGGCGCGCCCGCGCGTTCGACGACGGCGGCGCGGACCGGGTTGCCGGTATGGGTGCCCTGCACGCCGGGCGGCAGGTCGGTGGGCCAGGTGCCGCAGGCAAAGGCATGAACGCGGCGGGCGAAGACGCGGTTGACCCGGCCCATCACGCCGTTTTGTTCATGGATCGCGCGCGGCACGCCCAGAAGCAGCGCCGAGGCGAGCGCCGGGATCGTCGGATAGCCGCCAAAGCCCACCACAACGGCGGGCCGGTCCAGCAGATTGCGCGCCACCGCCGAAACCATCCCCCCCGCCAGCCGGAACGGCACGGCGAGTTTCGCCAGCATGCCACCGCGGGCAAAGGTGGCCGAGGCCACCTGTTCCACCGGCACCTGCGCCGGAAAGGCCCCGGCATAGCGCGCGCCGCGGGCATCGGTCGAAAGCTTCACCCGCCAGCCGCGGCGGACCATCGCCTCGGCCAGGGCCTGGGCCGGGAACATATGCCCCCCGGTCCCCCCGGCAGCGATCAGAAGCAGAGGCGGTTTCGCGTGATCCATGTCACCCTCCCTCAGGCGGCGGGACGATTGCCGAGAATCCGGGCGATCTCGTTTTGCGGCCGGGTGCGGGTGAGCGCGAGCAGGAAGCCGAGCGCGATGCCGCTGGCGATCACCGAGGAGCCGCCATAGCTGACGAAGGGCAGCGTCATGCCCTTGGCGGGCAGAAGCCGCACCGCAACCCCCATGTTGATCAGCGCCTGCACGCCGAAGGCAAAGGCAAGGCCGGTGCCCGCGATCCGCGCGAAGGGGTCGCGTTCGGCCATCATCCGGATCAGCGAGCGCAGCACGACGACGGCATAAAGCGCGATGATGCCCAGAACGAGGACAAGGCCGTATTCTTCCGCCGCGACGGCGACGATGAAGTCTGTGTGGGCGTCGGGCAGCGACCATTTCACCGAGCCCTCGCCGACGCCGACGCCGAAGAAGCCGCCCTCCTGGATCGCGTTCGTGGCATAGCCGATCTGGGTGCGCGGATCGACCTCGGCCGAGAGGAACCCGTTGATCCGGCGCGCGACGTGTTCGGACATGTTGTAGGCCAGAAAGCCGCCCGCCGCCGAAAGCCCGCCCGCCGCCACCAGCGGCAGGATCGGCGCGCCGGAGACGAAATACATCACCATCCAGGAGAACAGGATCAGCGAGGCCTGGCCGAAGTCGGGCTGCAGCGCCAGCGTGACGACGATCAGCGCGGTGAGGATGAAGGAATAAAGCCGCCCGGGCGGGCCCGCCACTTCCAGCGCGGCGGCCATGAACCAGGCCGAGACGATGACGAAACCGGGCTTGAGGAATTCCGAGGGCTGGAACGAGGCGAAGCCGAGCGAGATCCAGCGCACCGCGCCCTTGCCGAAATCGGTGCCGATCACCGGCAGCGCCATCAGGGTGAGGAAGGCGAGCGAGAAGCCCACGACGCCGATGCGGCGGACCTGCTGCGGGCTCATCATCGAGAGCGCGACCATCACGACAAGGCCGACGCCGCCGAACAGCGCCTGACGCTTGACGTAGTAGAAGGGTTCAAGCCCGTTCTTTTCGGCCAGCGGCACCGAGGCTGCAAGGCCCAGAAGCATGCCGACGCCAAAGAGCGCGAAGACCGCGGTCAACGCCCATTTGTCGATCGTGCGCCACCAGCGTGGAAGCACGGGATCCGTCGCCCGCAAGGGGACGGTGCCGAAAACCATTTCCGTCATCGCGAAAACCGCTCGTTTGCCTGATCTGCCGAGGAACGCCCGATTGCCGGGTCTTGGCACCGACTTTAGCCCAAGTCGCCCCTTCTGACCAGAGCTTTTGCCGGGCCGGGGGGCGGGGAGGCTTTCGCCCCGGCAGGGCCGGGGCGACCCGCGGGGGCTCCGCCCCCGCACCCCCGGGCGTATTTGCACCAAGGAAAACCGGGCGGGCGGAAAGGGTTGGCCGCGACAGGAAACGGGGTTGCACCGGGGCGCGGGCGTGCCATGGTAGCGCCATCACAAAACGGGAGTCGGGCGATGAAAGTCGGAATCGTGGGCGCGGGGATGGTCGGCTCGGCGGCGGGATTTGCCATCGCGATGCGCGGTGGCGCGTCCGAGGTGGTGTTTGTCGATCGCAACGCGGCGCTGGCGCAGGCCCAGGCCGAGGATATCGGCCATGCCGTGCCCTTCGCGCATCCGGTGAAGCTGGGCGCGGGCGATTACGAGGTGCTGGCGGGGGCGGGCATCGTGATTCTGGCGGCAGGCGTGGCGCAAAAGCCGGGCGAGAGCCGGTTGAGCCTTCTGTCCCGCAATGCCGAGGTGTTTTCCGAGGTCATCGCCCGGGTGCGGGCGCAGGCGCCCGGGGCGCTGCTGATCGTCGCCTCGAACCCCGTCGACATCATGACCGAGGTGGCGCAGCGGGCCTCGGGCCTGCCGGCCGAGCGGGTGATCGGCACCGGCACGCTGCTTGATTCGGCGCGGTTTCGCGCGCTTTTGGCCGGGCATCTGGGGGTTGCGGCGCATTCGGTGCATGGCTTCGTGCTGGGCGAGCATGGCGACAGCGAGGTGCTGGCCTGGTCCAGTGCCCGGGTCGGCGCCGAGCCGCTGGACCGGATCGCGTCGCAGCTGGGGGTGGCGATCACCGAGGAGGTGCGGGCCAGGATCGATGCGGGCGTGCGGCAGGCCGCCTATCGGATCATCGCGGGCAAGGGGGCGACCTGGTATGGCATCGGCGCGGGGCTGGCGCGGCTGGTGCAGGCGATCCGCGACGATCAGCGCGCGGTGATGTCGGTCTCGATCCGCTCGCCCGAGGTGGCGGGGATTGCCGATGTGGCGCTGTCCTTGCCGCGGGTGATCGGCGCGGCCGGGGTGGTCTCGACGCTGATCCCCTCCCTTGACGAGGGGGAATGGGCGGCGCTGCACCGCTCGGCCGCGGTCTTGAAGGAGAGCGCCGAGGGGCTGTGGTAGCCCCTAGCGCGGGTGAAAGACGAAGGAGCGCATCGAGATCGCGCCAAGATCGATCGTCTCGGTCAGGAAGGTCAGATCGTCGCCCGCATCCGAGGCGCCCGCGATGGTCAGCGTCGGCAGGTAGTGATCGAGGCTCGGATGGGCCTGCTGCAAAAGCGACCCCAGCCCGGCGCGGTCGGCAAGTGCCGCGAAATCGCGACCGGCAAGGCGATCGGTGAAAAGCGCGTCGAAGTCCTGTGCGAAATCAAGCGGTTTCGCGTCATCGCTCCAGGTCACGGCGCGCAGGTTGTGCACCACATTGCCCGAGCCGAGGATCAGCACGCCGCGGTTGCGCAGCTCTGACAGGGTCCGGCCGATCTCCAGCTGATGGGCCAGATCGCGGCTCATGTCGATCGAGACCTGAAACACCGGCACGTCGGCCTCGGGATACAGGAACTTCAGCACCGTCCAGGCGCCGTGATCAAGGCCCCAGCTGTCGTCGCCCTCGGCCCGGTGGCTGGCCAGAAGCGAGACCACCTCGCGCGCCAGCGCCGGAGCGCCCGGGGCAGGATAGCGCTGGTCGAACAGCGCCTGCGGGAAGCCGTAGAAATCGTGGATCGTGCGCGGCAGCGCCGAGACATCGACCAGCGTCGTGCCGCGCGTCATCCAATGCGCCGAGACGACAAGGATCGCTTTCGGCCGCGGCAGGCTGCGGCCCAGCGCGGTCCAGGCACGGCTGTTCGCGGTGTCCTCGATCGCGTTCATCGGGCTGCCATGGCCCAGAAAGACCAGCGGCATCCGGTCCGAGGGCGCGAAGCGGTCGCGCAGGGCCGAGAGAGAGGAAACGGAGTGCATGGCTTTCTCCTTGTGCGGACCGCCCGCGGGTCGGCGCCGCGGGCGGTGACGGTTGGCTCAGGCGAAAAGACCAAGGCGGCGGCTCAGCCCCGGCAGCGGCAGGGCAAAGGCCCCTGCCCCCAGAAGCGCGATCACCAGCTGGATCATCGCCCAGAACAGCGGGAATTCCCAGCCGCCGCCCGGGCCCGAGAACAGCCAGCCATTGCCCGCATGCACCCAGACCGCGCCCAGCAGCACCGGGATCAGTGCCAGCGCCACCGCCCGCGTCGCGACGCCAAGGATCAGCGCCAACCCGCCGCCCAGTTCGGCGGCGATCGTCAGATAGGCGAATACGCCCGGCAGGCCGAGGCTTTCGAAATAGCCCACGGTGCCCGGGATGGTGAACACCGTCACCTTGAGCAGCCCATGGGCCAGGAAGGTCACCCCCGAGGTGAGGCGCAGAAGCGTGGCGGCATAATCGGAAACGGCGGCGGTCGTGGTCATCTGAAAAACTCCTGGTCGGGGCCGCCCGACGCGGCCCTGTCTGACCCCGGGATACGCCTTGCGCACCCTCCACAAAATAGCGAATATCCGGAATGACTATCCTTGATTTGTTCCGAATGAGGGCGGAATGGACATCACCGAAGAACTGCGGGCCTTTGTCGCCACGGCGCAGACCGGCTCTTTCACCGCCGCCGCCGATCAGCTGGGGGTGTCGAACCGGCTGACCTCGAAATATGTCGCGGAACTCGAGGCGCGGCTCGGTGTGCGGCTGTTGCAGCGCACCACGCGGCGGGTCGGGCTGACGCCTGCGGGGGCGGATCTGCTGGCGCGGGCGCCGGCGCTGCTCGATGATCTGGATGATCTTCTGGCCGGGGTGGCCGAGGGCTCGCGCGGGTTTTCCGGGGGGATCCGGCTGTCGGCGCCGGTGACGTTGGGCGAGATCTATGTGGGCGGGATGCTGGCGCGGTTCGCCGCGGCGCATCCGGGGCTGCATTTCGATCTGCGGCTGAGCGACCGCTTCGTCGATCTGGCGCGCGACGGGATCGATGTCGCCTTTCGCATCGGCCGGTCGGACATGCTGTCGCTGAAGGCGCGGCGGATGGGCGAAAGCCGGACCGTCGTGGTGGCGAGCCCCGCCTATCTGGCCGCGCATGGCACGCCCGAGCGCCCCGAGGATCTGGCGCGGCATGATTGCATCGTCGACACCAACCGGCAGGTGCCGCGGCGCTGGCAGTTCCACCCGGGCGGCGCGGTGCAGGGTGGCGCGGTGCAGGACGTGACCGTGCAGGACGTGACGGTGCAGGGGCGGTTTCACGTCAATTCGGCGCGGGCGGCGGCAGAGCTGGCGATGGCGGGTCTGGGCATCGCCCATGCGCCGCGGTTCGCGGTCTGCAGTGCGCTGGAAAGCGGCGCGCTGGTGCCGGTCCTGACCGGGTTCGACAGCCCGCCCAGCCCGGTCAGCGCGGTCTATCTGGAAGGCCGGGTGCTGCCGCGCAAGCTGCGGGCGCTGATCGATTTCGCCGTCGAGGACATCCGCCATGCCGGGATCCTTTAGCCGCCCGCGCCGCCGCCCGCCCGCGCGTCGGATCGGCAACAGCCCGCGCGGGATTGCCCCGTCACGAAAAAACCATTTGGCGCCGGGCACGTCCCTTGCCATGCTGCGGCCATGACCCATGTGCCCTTTTTGATCGAAAGCGACCACGCCCGGCTGCGCCACCACCTGCGCGGCATCCGCATCATCGAGCTGCGCCAGATCGGCGGCACGCCCGAACACGGGGCCGAAATGATGGCGCATCTGGAAAGCCTCGGCTTTGCGGTGAAGTTCCGCAAGCTGGAACGGATGTCGCCGCCGCCGCTTCTGCGCATGGCCTTTCGCTATCCGGGCCCCGGCACCGCCGAAATGACGATTGCCCCCGACGTCGGCGCCTGAAGCGCCGGGGCACCCCCGAGGTCGGTCGCGGATCCGGCCAAGGTTTTCACCGCATCGGCCCTTGCAACCGGGCCGCAAAACCCCGATTTTGCCCCGGTACTCGCAAGGAGAGGCGCATGGCCCTGCCGGTTCGCAACCAAATCACCATCTGGGGCATCAGTGCCGCGGTGCTTGTTCTGGTGCTTTGGAAACTGGGCGACGTGCTCTTGCCCTTTCTGGTGGGCGGCGCCATCGCCTATTTCCTGGACCCGCTGGCCGACCGGCTGGAGCGGCTGGGCCTGAGCCGGGCGCTGGCCACCACCTCCATCGCGCTGATCGCCACGCTGGGCATCGTCATTCTGGCGCTGGCCGTGGCACCGCTGCTGCTGCGCCAGCTTGTCGGTCTGGTCGAGACCGCCCCCGCCATCGCCACAAGGCTGCAGGGGTTTCTGACCTCCACCTTCCCCTCGATGATGGAACATGGCTCGATCATCAATGAATCGCTGACCAGCCTTGGCAATGCGATCAAGGCGCGCGGCGGGGAACTGGCACAGGGGCTCTTGTCCTCGGCGATGACGCTGGTGAATGCCGTCGTCTTCATCGTCGTCGTGCCGGTCGTCACCTTTTACATGCTGCTCGACTGGGACCGGATGGTGGCGCAGATCGACGCGCTGTTGCCGCTCGACCATGCGCCGACGATCCGCCGTCTGGGCCACGACATCGACCGGGTGCTGTCGGGCTTCGTGCGCGGGCAGGTCTCGGTCTGCCTGATTCTGGGCGCGTTCTATGCCGCCGCGCTGATGGCGGCCGGGTTGAGCTTCGGTCTGCTCGCAGGCGCCATCGCCGGGGCGCTGACCTTCATTCCCTATGTCGGCGCGCTGGTCGGCGGCGCGCTGGCGATCGGGCTGGCGCTGTTCCAGTTCTGGGGCGACTGGATGTCGATCGGCATCGTCGCCGGGATCTTCGCCATCGGCCAGTTTCTGGAAGGCAACGTGATCACCCCGCGGCTGGTCGGCAATTCGGTGGGCCTGCATCCCCTGTGGCTGATCTTCGCGCTCTCCGCCTTTGGCACGCTCTTCGGCTTTGTCGGCATGCTGGTCGCGGTGCCGGTCTCGGCGATGTTCGGCGTGCTGATCCGCTTTGCCATCGAACACTACCGGCAGGGACGGCTTTACCGCGGCCTTGCCGGGCTGGACGACACGCCGACGACGCTGTCGGACGCCACCGAGACCAAGGCCTGACATGACCCGCCAGTTGCCCCTGCCGCTGCCGGTGCGCGTCGCCGAAGGACGCGAGGATTTCTTCGTCGCCCCCGCCAATGCGCTGGCGCTGAGCCTGCTCGATGCGCCCGAGACCTGGCCGCAGGGGCGGATGCTGCTTCTGGGCCCCGAGGGCGCGGGCAAAAGCCATCTCGCCGCGATCTGGGCGACCGAGCGGGGCGCCGCGATCCGCCCCGCCGCCGAGCTGACGCCCGAGGCGGTGGCCGATCTGGCCGCGACCGGCGCCGTGGTGATCGAGGATGCGCAGCATCTGGCCGGGAAGGCCGCGGCGGAACAGGCGCTGTTTCACCTGCTGAACCTGACCGCGGCCGAGGGCGGGCGCTGCCTGATCACCGCCCCCTGCCCGCCGCGCGACTGGGGCGTGGCGCTGCCCGATCTGAAAAGCCGTCTGGATGCCACGCAATCGGTCCGCATCGCCCCCCCCGACGAGGCGCTGCTGGCCGCCGTTCTGGTCAAGCTTTTCGCCGACCGGCAGCTGACGGTGCCGCACAGCCTGATCGACTGGCTGGTCTTGCGGATGGAACGCGCGCTGGGCACGGCGCGGGCCGTGGTGGCGGCGCTTGACACACGGGCTTTGGCCGAAGGACGCGCAATTACCCGTGCAATGGCCGCCGAAGTGCTGGACAGGTTGCAAGGCTGAAGCCAAACTGTCATCGCGCCGTCACAATCGAAAAGCATAAGCGCCCCATGACACTCGCCGATTTCCTCTCCGCCCCCTACCCCGCCCCCGTCACCATTCCGGACGAAGAACGCACCGGACCGAAGCGGTTCTTCAACCGGGAACTGAGCTGGCTCGCCTTCAACTGGCGGGTTCTGGAAGAGGCGGAAAATCCGCGCGTGCCGCTTCTGGAACGGCTGCGCTTCCTGTCGATCTCGGCCAACAACCTGGACGAATTCTACACCGTCCGCGTGGCCGGGCTGATGGAGCTGGTGCGCGAACGCAACATCGTGCCCTCGGATGACGGGCTGACCTCGGCCGAACAGCTGGTGCTGATCAACGCCGATGCGCGCAAGCTGATGGAAACCCAGCAGATCACCTTCAACCGGCTGCGCCGCGAGATGGAGACCGAGGGCATCCAGCTGCTCACCCGCACGAAGATCAACGCCCGCGACCGCGCCTTCCTGTCCGAGCATTTTCTGGCCAATGTCTTCCCGGTGCTCTCGCCCCTGGCGATCGACCCGGCCCACCCTTTCCCGTTCATTCCGAACACCGGCTTCTGTCTGGCGCTGGAACTGGAACGCGAGGTCGACAAGCGCCGGATGCAGGCGCTGTTGCCGATCCCGCAGCAGATCGCCCGCTTCGTGCGCCTGCCCGGCGAGGCCCGCTTCCTGCCGCTCGAAGAGCTGCTTTTGCTGCATCTGGGCATGCTCTTTCCCGGCTATGCCGACACCGGCCATTGCGCTTTCCGGGTGCTGCGCGACAGCGATCTTGAAGTCGAGGACGAGGCCGAAGACCTGGTGCGCGAATTCGAAACCGCACTGAAACGGCGCCGCCGCGGCCAGGTGATCCGGCTCAAGATCACCGCGGGCGCCCCCGAGGCGCTGCGCCGGCTGATCATGGACGAATTGCAGGTCGCCCCCGATGCGGTGGTCGAGGTCAAGGGCCTTCTGGGCATCGCCGATCTGTCGCAGCTGGTGCTGAACACCCGCACCGACCTGCTCTGGCCGCCGTTTTCCCCGCGCGTGCCCGAACGGGTCGAGGATCACGCGGGCGACATGTTCGCGGCGATCCGGCAGAAGGATATCTTGCTGCATCACCCCTACGAGACCTTCGATCTGGTGATCCGCTTCCTCAATCAGGCGGCGCATGACCCGAACGTGCTGGCGATCAAGCAGACGCTTTACCGCACCTCGAAGGACAGCCCCGTGGTGGATGCCCTGTGCGAGGCGGCCGAGGCGGGCAAGTCGGTCACCGCGCTGGTGGAGCTGAAGGCGCGCTTCGACGAGGCGGCGAACATCCGTCAGTCGCGGCGGCTCGAACGCGCCGGGGCGCATGTGGTCTATGGCTTCATGCACTTGAAAACGCACGCGAAAATCTCGACCGTCGTGCGGCGGGAGGGGGACGCGCTCGTCACCTATACCCATTATGGCACCGGCAACTACCACCCGATCACTGCGCGGATCTATACCGACCTCAGCTTCTTCACCTGCGATGCGCAGCTCGGCCGTGACGCGACCAAGGTCTTCAATTATCTCTCGGGCTATGTGCAGCCCGCGGGGCTGGAAAACCTCGCGATCTCGCCGATCACGCTGAAACCGCGGCTCTTGGAGCTGATCGGCGCCGAGATCGAGCATGCGAAAGCCGGGCGCCCGGCCGAGATCTGGGCGAAGATGAACAGCCTGATCGACCCCGAGGTGATCGACGCGCTCTATGCCGCCTCGAATGCCGGGGTGAAGATCTCGATCGTCACCCGCGGCATCTGCGGCGTGCGGCCCGGCATCAAGGGCCTGTCCGAGAATATCCGGGTCAAATCCATCGTCGGGCGCTTCCTCGAACATTCGCGGATCGTCTGTTTCGGCAATGGTCACGGCCTGCCCTCGGATCAGGCGCGGGTCTTCATGTCCTCCGCCGACTGGATGGGCCGCAACCTGACGCGGCGGGTCGAAACCCTGGTCGAGGCGAAGAACGAAACCGTGAAGGCGCAGATCGTGGGGCAGATCATGACCGCGAACATGGCCGATACGGCGCAAAGCTGGCTGTTGGGCCCCGATGGCCACTACACCCGCCATCTGCCTGAAGGAAAAGAGCTTTTTTCCTGTCATCGCTACTTCATGGAAAATCCGTCGCTGTCTGGCCGCGGCTCTGCGGGGGCGAAGGACGTTCCTGCCCTTGCCCATTCCCCCTTAGACACGATAGCGTGATATCGCTCACACCGTAACGACTCAGCAGGCTGCCCGATGATCGCAAAGACCGTTGCCCCGCACTCGGACAACGAGGACTGGGATCCTTTCGGGCGCGAGCTGTTCGATGACCCCTCGGCGCGGGCGCTGTCGCGCGTCGGCGTCGTCGATGTCGGCTCGAACTCGGTGCGGATGGTGGTCTTTGACGGCGCCGCCCGCTCGCCCGCCTATTTCTACAACGAAAAGGTGATGGCGGGGCTGGGTCAGGGTCTGGCCGAAACCGGGATGCTGTTTCCCAAGGGCCGCGCCCGGGCGCTGGCGGCGCTGAAGCGCTTTGCGCTGCTGGCGAAGGGCATGGACATCGGGCCCCTGACCTGCGTCGCCACCGCCGCGGTGCGCGAGGCGAAGGACGGCCCGGCGTTTCAAAAGCAGGTCGAGCAGGAAACCGGCCTGCGGCTGCATGTGATCGACGGCGCCGAGGAGGCGCGGCTTTCGGCGCAGGGCGTGCTGGTCGGCTGGCCCGAGGCGCAGGGGATCATCTGCGACATCGGCGGCAACTCGATGGAACTTGCGGTTCTGGGCGGGGGTCAGGTCGGCGCGCGGGCGACCTCGCCCTTGGGTCCGTTCCGGCTGCAGCAGGTCAAAGGCGGCCGCAAGGAGCTGACCGCGCATATCCGCGAGCATATCGCCCGGCTCGCCACGGCGGTGGGGCTGGGCCATGAGCGGCTTTATCTGGTCGGCGGCTCGTGGCGGGCGATTGCGCGGCTCGACATGGAACGGCGCAACTATCCGCTGCTGGTGCTGCACGAATACCGGATGGACCCGGAGAACCTGTTGAAAACGCTCGACTGGGTGGCCAAGCAGGACATGGCGGCGCTGCGGGCGAAGACCGGCACCTCGGAAGCGCGGATGGAGCTGGTGCCCTTGGCCGCGATGGTGCTGCGCGAGCTGATCGAGACCTTCCAGCCGAAGGAGATCGACGTCTCCTCCTATGGCATCCGCGAGGGGCTGCTGTATGAAAAGATGCCCGACAAGCTGCGCGCGCGCGACCCGTTGGTCGAGGCCTGTCGGCATGCCGAACGCACGATGTCGCGGCTGCCGGGGTTCGGCAAACGGCTGCATGCCTTCATCGAGCCGCTGTTCGGAGAGGTCTCGCCGAAGCGCTACCGGCTGATGCGGGCGGCGTGTCTTTTGCACGACACCACCTGGCGCACCCACCCCGATTACCGCGCCGAGGCCTGTTTCGACAATGTCACCCGCGCCAACATGGCGGCGCTGAGCCATCCCGAACGGGTGTTTCTGGGGGTGTCGCTGCTGCATCGCTACAAGAATTCGCGCGCGGGCAGCCGGTTCGAGCCGCTCTTCTCGCTGCTCTCGCCCGAACAGCTGCGCGAGGCCGAGATCCTCGGCAAGGCGATGCGCTTTGGCGCGATGTTCTCGATCCAGGATCCGGGCGATGCCGGGGAGCTGGGCTACAACGCGACGACGAATGCGATCGAGCTGCGGCTGACGAAACGCGGCGCGGGCCTGTTCGGCGAGGTGGCCGAGGCCCGGTTCGCCTCGCTCGCCGCGGCGATGAAGGCGGTGCCGATGGTGGTGCTGCCGGGCTGAGGACGCGGTTTCGGGCGGAACAGGAAAGGCACCGCCTTTCCCCGCCCGTCAGAGCAACAGCCAGTGCAAGACCGTTTCCCCAAGCGCAACAGAGGCCAGCGCCTGCCCCGGCGGGCGAGAAGCGCCCGCCATGGGCGGGGCGGGCGCTGGCCGAGGGCCTTTGGGCCCCCGGCGGGGCGGAGGCGGCGTCGCTCCGGGGCGAAGGCGATGGCCTTCGCCAGATCAGCGGTGCAATTACAGATCCGTCACCGGCCCCGGCATCCGCGGCTTCGCCCGGTCGTCCGGCGCGGGCAAGGGCGGCGGCTTCGGCGCATCCGGCAGGCGGCGGATCACGATATCGCCGTTCGGCAGCCGCTCGGGCGCCTGATAGTTCCGCACATCGTCGATCAGCGCCAGGATCTCGCGCAGCTTCGGCCCAAGCTTGTCCGCCGCCTCGCCCAGACCCTTTTGCATGTCGTCGATCTCGGGGGCCATTTCCTGCAACAGCCCGCGCAGGAACATGTCCGCGCCCCGCTCGACCAGCGACTTGCCCGCCGCCATGTCATCGCGCGGGGTGGGCGCGGGCACTTCCGCCACCGGGGGCGCCACCGGGGCCGGCACGGGTTGCGGCGCCTCCTCGGCCCAGACGAACCAGCCGCCCAAAGCAAGGGCGAGCGCGGCAGATCCCAAAAGAAGCGGTTGCGGTTTCATGCCGCCAATATAAGCACCCTAAAGCGCCAAATCCACCGAGACCGGAAAATGATCCGAGGCCTGCAGCAAGGCCTCGCGCAGGTCCGCCACCTGATAACAGCCCGGATCGTCGAACGGATGCCAGATCCGCCATTTCGGTGCATGCGCGCACAGATCGGGCGAGAGCGCGATATAATCCAGCATCGCCGACAAGAACCGCCCCGGCGGCGGCTCGGGGATGAAGAACCGCGCCGAGGCGGGCAGCGCCGTCGTCTTGCCGCGCGGCAGCCGTGCATGCGGGTCGTGCAGCTGCCGCGCGGGCGGCCCGCCGGTGCCCAGCACGATTTCAAGACCGGAGCGGCCGAACAGCGCCTCGTATTCGTCCAGCCCCGGCCCGTCGTTGAAATCGCCCAGCACGATCAGGCTTTCGCCCGCGTCCAGAACGTCGTCGACCCGACGTCGCAGCCACAGACATTGGGCGAGCTGCTTGCGCCGGTTCTCGATCGCCAGCCGCACCTCGGAGGCCGGATCATTCGCCCCGTGCGGCGCCTTCGATTTCAGATGCACCCCGATCAGCCGCAGCCGCCTGCCCGCCGCGGGGCCGGTCAGCGCCTCCAGCTGCACCTCCAGCGGCGGTTTCGAAAACCGCACCGTATCCAGCCGGTCATCGACATCGAGATCGATCTTCAGCGACCGATCAAACCGCGGCGCGGTGGCGCTGCCCTCGCAGGGATCATGCCAAAGGCGCAGCACCTCGGGGTCGTAAAGCGCCGCGATCTCCTGCTGCGTGTCGTTTGCAAAACCGATCACCGCGCGCCGCTGCCGCAGCCCGCATGTCGCCGCAAAGGCTTCCAGCATCAGCACGGTCTTGCGCCGGGTGTTGTTGTCGGGGGCCTCGACGATGACGATGCAATCGGCATCGAGCGCGGTGAAGACGATCCCCAAGGCGCCCAGCTGCGCGCCCCGCGTCACCCCGTAACGCCCCGACTCTGCGTCATCTTCCAAAATCCGGCCGCGGCGGTCGAACAGCGCGGTGAACCATTCGACATTGTAACAGGCGATCCGCATCAGAGCGCCGCCTGTTTCGCCCCGGCCGAGATTTCGTGCCAGGCCCGGTTGAGCGCGATCACCCGCTCCTCGGCCAGTTTCACCGCCTCGGGCGGCAGGCCGCGCGCCATCGCGCGGTCGGGATGGGCCTCGCGCACCATCGCCTTCCAGCGCGCCCGCGCCGCCGCCAGATCGGAGCCCGGCGCCAGTTCCAGCACCGACCACGGGTCAGGCGCCGCATCGGGCACATAGGTCGCGCGGATCGAGCGGAAACAGGCCGCATCAAGCCCGAAGATCGCCGCGACATCCTGCAGGAAAGCATCCTCGTTGTCGTGATATTCGCCATCCGCCATCGCGATGGTGAAAAGACCTTCCAGCAGATCCTGCAGCACCGGCGCCCCGGGGCCGAACATCGCCGCGATCTTGCGCGCATAGGCATCAAAGCCCGCCACATCGGTGCGGGCCATGTCGAAGACGCGGGCGGCGTTCTGTTCCTCGTCGGGGGGGATCTGGAAGATGCGCCGGAACGCCGTCACCTCGTCGCGCGTCACCAGACCATCGGCCTTGGCCATCTTGGCGCCCAGCGCGATCACCGCGATGGTGAAGGCCACGGTGCGTTCGGGCGGGGCTTTCAGATGGTCGAAGACCGCCGAAAGCCCCTCGCCCCGGGCGAGAGCCGAAAGCGCCTCGCCAATGCGGGCCCACAGGGAAAGCGGCTTGTCCATGGCGCCAGTCTAAACGGTCACAACAGCTTTTGCATCAGCACAAGGTCGATAAAACGGCCGAATTTGTGCCCGGCCTGGGCGATCCGCCCGGCCTCGACATAGCCCACCGCGGCATGAAACGCGAGACCCGCGGGATTTTCCGCCGAAACCCCCGCCACCATCAGATGCACGCCGCGGGTGCGGGCGTGATCCTCGATCGCCGCCATCAGCGCCCGGCCGACGCCCTGCCCCCGCGCCGCCTCGGACAGGATGATCGTGTGTTCCATCGAACGCGCATAGCCAAGCCCCTTGCGGAACTGGTCGTAGCTGGCAAAGCCCAGCACCGCGCCGTCGCGCGCGGCGACGAAAAACGCCCGGCCCTCGGCCTGCCGCGCGGCGATCTGCGCGGTCAGGCTGTCGACCGTGTGCGGCGTCGGCGAGAAGCCCACCGTGGCGGTTTCGATCAGCGGATTCCAGAACCCGAGAATGGCCGGAACATCGGCAGGCGTGGCGGGGCGGATCATCGGACATCTCCTTTCGCGCACCATGGCCCGGGGT
Source organism: Rhodobacter capsulatus (assembly GCF_005144475.1). Taxonomy (GTDB): domain Bacteria; phylum Pseudomonadota; class Alphaproteobacteria; order Rhodobacterales; family Rhodobacteraceae; genus Rhodobacter; species Rhodobacter capsulatus_C. Next base: position 37,669 of record NZ_SWJZ01000054.1, read on the forward strand.
GGCCGCGGATGCAATCGGCGGCGCAGCAGACGAAAACGACGCGCCAAGGGTCGATTTTTCTTGCACCCGGGGCCTCAACCCCCATTTTCGAACAAACAACAGGGACAGGAGCGCCAGTGCTGGGACGGATCGAGAAACTTTTCGCGCATGAGGCCGCGGGCGGCATCATGCTGATCTTGGCGACGGCGGTGGCGCTGATCCTGGCAAATTCCGAGCTTGCGGCGCTTTACACGCAGGTTCTGCACCTGAAATTCACCATCGCCCTGGGCGAGACCGGGCTGTCGAAGCCCTTGATCCTGTGGATCAACGACGGGCTGATGGCGGTCTTTTTCCTGCTCGTCGGGCTGGAGCTGAAACACGAGCTGCGCGCGGGGCGGCTGAAGACGCCGTCGAATGTGGTGCTGCCCGGGGTGGCGGCGCTGGGCGGGATGATCGCGCCCGCGCTGATCTATCTGGCCTTCACCGGCTCCGATCCGCTTTACCGCACCGGCTGGGCGATCCCGACGGCGACCGACATCGCCTTTGCGGTGGGGGTGGTGGCGCTTTTGGGGCCGCGGGTGCCGCCGGCGCTGAAGCTGTTCTTGCTGACGCTGGCGATCCTCGACGATCTGGGCGCCATTCTGGTGATCGCGCTGTTTTACACCGCGACGCTGAAGCCGATCTATCTGGCGCTGGCGCTGATCCCGATCGCGCTGATGGCGCTGCGGCTGTGGCTGGGCGCGCATCGGATCGCGCCGACGCTGATCCTTGGCGCGGTGCTGTGGGTGCTGGTGCTGAAATCGGGGGTGCATGCGACGCTGGCGGGGGTGATCACGGCGTTTTTCCTGCCGATCCGCGACCGTTTCGGCAAATCGCCGCTGCATGCGCTGGAACACGGGCTGGCGCCCTATGTCGCCTTCCTGATCGTGCCGATCTTCGCGCTGGCCAATGCGGGCGTCAGCCTGAGCGGGCTGACGCTGGCCGATCTGGCCGCGCCGCTGCCGCTTGCCATCGCGCTGGGCCTGGTGCTGGGCAAGCAGCTTGGCGTCTTTGGCGCCACCTTCGCGCTGGTGAAACTGGGCTTTGCCCGCCTGCCCGAGGGCACCAGCTGGCTGCAGCTTTACGGCATTTCGGCGCTGGCCGGGATCGGCTTCACCATGTCGCTCTTCATCGGCTCGCTGAATTTTGAAACCGATGCCGAGATGAACGCGGTGCGACTGGGGGTTCTGGCGGGCTCGCTGGTTTCGGCGCTGGTGGGCTTTGCCGTGCTGCGCCTTGCGCCGCTGCGCGCGGAGCCCGCCCGATGAGCGGGCGCGGCGCAAGCGGCCCCGCCGCCGCCGTCAATCCGCCGATTTCGGCGATAGCGGCTTTCCCCGCGCGGGGGCTTTGCCTATATGGGCTGAAACCGGGCTCGGAGCCGAGTCGCGGCAGCATCATCATGGGAACGGCGATATGAGCGGGTGGGGCGGAATCTTCTCTTCCGACATGGCAATCGACCTTGGGACGGCGAATACGCTGGTCTATGTCAAGGGCAAGGGCATCGTGCTGAACGAGCCCTCGGTGGTGGCCTATCACGTCAAGGACGGCAAGAAACAGGTTCTGGCCGTGGGCGAGGATGCCAAGCTGATGCTCGGCCGCACGCCCGGCTCGATCGAGGCGATCCGGCCGATGCGCGACGGCGTGATCGCCGATTTCGACAGTGCCGAGGAAATGATCAAGACCTTCATCCGCAAGGTCCACAAGCATTCCACCTTCTCGAAGCCGAAGATCCTCGTTTGCGTGCCGCATGGCGCGACGCCCGTTGAAAAACGCGCGATCCGGCAATCGGTGCTGTCGGCGGGGGCGCGGCGCGCCGGTCTGGTGGCCGAACCGATCGCGGCGGCGATCGGCGCGGGCATGCCGATCACCGATCCCACGGGGAACATGGTCGTCGATATAGGGGGAGGCACCACCGAAGTCGCGGTGCTCTCGCTCGGCGACATCGTTTACGCGCGCTCGGTCCGCGTCGGCGGCGACCGCATGGACGAGGCGATCATCTCCTATCTGCGCCGTAATCTGAACCTTTTGATCGGCGAATCCACCGCCGAACGGATCAAGACCACGATCGGCACCGCGCGCATGCCCGATGACGGCCGCGGCACCAGCCTTCTGGTGCGGGGCCGTGACCTGCTGAACGGCGTGCCGAAGGAAATGGAAATCAATCAGGCGCAGGTCGCCGAGGCGCTGGCGGAACCCGTGCAGCAGATCTGCGATGCGGTGATGCAGGCGCTGGAAACCACGCCCCCCGATCTGGCCGCCGACATCGTCGACCGTGGCGTGATGCTGACCGGCGGCGGCGCGCTTCTGGGCGAGCTGGACCTGTCGCTTCGCGAACAGACCGGGCTCTCGATTTCCATCGCCGACCAGCCGCTCAATTGCGTGGCGCTGGGCACCGGCAAGGCGCTGGAATACGAAAAGCAACTGCGGCATGTGATCGACTACGACAGCTGAGGCCCCGCCCAGTTTCAGTCGTGACCGGAGGCTTGCGTGGCACGAGACCGCGACGAGGACTATGCCGGACCGCTGCGCCGCATCCTGATTGCGGTGCTGGCGATCGGGCTTGCGCTTTCCTTCCTTTTGTGGCGCATCGACGGCCCGCGGGTCGAGCGGCTGCGCTCGGCCTTTGTCGACCGTTTCGTGCCGACCTTCGACTGGGCGATGGTGCCGGTGACGAAGGCCCTTGGCATGGTCGAGGGCTTTCAAAGCTACGCCCGCATTTATGAACAGAACCAGGAACTTCGCCGCGAACTTCAGCAGATGAAGGCGTGGAAGGAAGCGGCGGTGCAGCTGGAGCAGCAAAACGCCAAGCTGCTTTCGCAAAATCAGGTGCGGCTGGATCCGAAGCTGACCTCGGTTTCCGGCGTCGTGCTGGCCGACAGCGGCAGCCCGTTCCGGCAATCGGTGCTGCTCAACGTGGGCTCGCGCGATGGCATCGTCGATGGCTGGGCGACGATGGACGGGCTGGGGCTTGTCGGGCGCATTTCCGGCGTCGGCAAAACGACAAGCCGGGTGGTTCTGTTGACCGACACCGCGTCCCGCGTGCCGGTGACGATCCAGCCCGCCGGGCAACGCGCGCTGCTGGCGGGGGACAATTCGACCCTGCCGCCGCTCGACTTCCTCGAAAACCCCGATCTGGTGCGGCCGGGCGACCGGGTCGTGACCTCGGGCGACGGCGGGGTGTTCCCGGCCGGGCTGCTGGTGGGTCAGGTCGTGCAGGGGCAGGACCGCCGCTTGCGCGTGCTGCTGGCCGCCGATTACCAGCGCCTTGATTTCTTGCGCGTCCTGCGCTCGCATCCGGCCGAGCGGATCAAGGACGTCGGCCCGCTCGTGCCGCCGCCCGCCATCGAGCCCCTGCCCCCCGCCGCCGCCGGGGGCGAGGATGGTTGACCCCGTCACCTCGCGCCGGCTGGCGCATGCGGCGCTTTATCTTGGCCTGGTGCTGATCATCCTGTTTCTGCGGATGCTGCCGATCAACCCGGTCTCGGACGGGTTTCCGGGCCCGGACCTGACGCTGGCGCTGACGCTGGCCTGGGTGATGCGCCGCCCCGATTACCTGCCCGCGGCGCTGATCGTCGCCGCCTTCCTGCTGGAAGATTTCATGTATTGGCGCCCGATCGGGCTTTGGGCGCTGATCGTGCTGGGCGGCACCGAATTCCTGCGCGCGCGCGAGGAAAGCTCGCGCGATCTGCCCTTCGTGCTGGAAGCGGTGCTGATCGGCTCGGTGATGATCGGCATGCTGCTGGCGAACCGCTTCATCCTTGGGCTGGTGATGGTCGAGCAACCGCCGCTTGGTCGCGAACTTTTGCGCATGCTGGCGACCTTTGTCGCCTATCCTTTCGTCGTGGCGCTGTCGGCGCTGGCCTTCGGGCTGCGCCGCGCCGCGCCGGGCGAGGTCGACGACCTTGGGCGGCCGCTGTGAACGGGGGAGCGACAGGATGCTGAAGGGGCTCAGACGGCGCAGTCAGGCCAATGCCCAGGCCAGCCGCACCACGATCACCCGCCGCGCGTTGCTGCTGGGCGGCGCGCAGGCGGCGGTGGTGGCGGCGCTGGGGCTGCGGATGCGGCACATGCAGCTGGAACGCGCCGATGAATTCCGCATGCTGGCGGATGGCAATTCGATCAAGATCCGGCTGATCCCGCCCGCGCGCGGGCTGATCTATGACCGCAACGGCCTGCTTGTGGCGGGCAACGAGCAGAATTACCGCGTCACCCTGACCCGCGAGGATGCCGAGGACGTGCCGGGCGAGCTGGCGGCGCTGCGCCAGCTGATCCCGATGAGCGATGCGGAAGCCGCCGAGCTGCTGGCGGAAATCGCCCGCCGTCCGCCGAATGCGCCGATCACCATCGCCGACCGGCTGAGCTGGGAGGAATTCTGCTCGGTCTCGATCAACACCCCCGCCCTGCCCGGCGTCTCGCCCGAGGTCGGCCTGTCGCGGCATTACCCGCATGGGCCGGATTTCGCGCATGTGCTGGGCTATGTCGGGCCGGTGTCGGATTACGACCTGTCGAAGCTGGAAAACCCCGATCCGCTGCTGCGGATTCCGCGCTTCCAGCTGGGCAAGTCGGGGATCGAGGCGAAACTGGAAGACGAGCTGCGCGGCACCGCCGGGCAGCGCCGGGTCGAGGTGAATTCGGCCGGGCGCGAGATGCGCGAACTCAGCCGCCGCGAGGGCGATCCGGGCGTGGCGCTGCAGCTGACGCTGGATGCGCGGCTGCAGAATTTCGCGCTGCAGCGGCTGGCGGGCGAAAGCGCCGCCGCGGTGGTGATGGATGTGACGAACGGCGACATCATGGCCATCGCCTCGGCGCCGTCCTTTGACCCGAACCTGTTCGTGCGCGGCATTTCCGGCGCCGATTATGGCGCGCTGATGGAAAACGACCACCGGCCGCTGGCCGACAAGACGGTGCAGGGCGTCTATCCGCCCGGCTCGACCTTCAAGCTGGTGACGCTGCTCGCCGCGCTGGAAGCCGGGGTCGTCAGCCCCGAGGAGACCGTCTATTGCCCGGGCTACATGACCGTGGGCGGGCGGCGCTTCGGCTGCTGGAAGCACTCGGGCCATGGCCGGGTGAATGCGGTCTACAGTCTCGAGCAAAGCTGCGACACCTATTACTACGAGGTCTCGCAGCGCGTCGGCATCGAGGCGATCGCGGCGATGGCGAAGCGGCTGGGCATCGGCGTCAAGCATGACCTGCCGATGTCGGCGGTGGCCGAGGGCAATGCGCCGACGAAGGACTGGAAGCTGAAGCGGCACGGCAAGGACTGGCTGATCGGCGACACGATCAACGCCTCGATCGGGCAGGGCTATGTGCTCGCCTCGCCGCTGCAGCTCGCCGTGATGGTGTCGCGCGTCGCCTCGGGCCGGGCGGTGGTGCCGCGGCTGGTGCGGGCGCGCAACGGGGTCGAGGTGCCCGCCCCCGAGGCGCCCAAGCTCGACATCGATCCGGCGCATCTGGCCGTGGCGCGGCGCGGCATGTGGGCGGTGGTGAACGGCCCGCACGGGACCGCGGGCGGATCCAAGGTCGTCACGCAGGAATGGTTGATGGCGGGCAAGACCGGCACCTCGCAGGTGCGCTCGGCCGTGGTCAACAACAAGGCCGTGCCCTGGGAGCAGCGCGACCATGCGCTGTTCGTCTGTTTCGCCCCGGTGGCCGATCCGAAATATGCGGTGGCGCTGATCGTCGAACATGGCGGCGGCGGCTCGGCGGCGGCGGCGCCGATCGCGCGCGATATCCTGCTGTTTGCGCTGGCGGGCGGGCTGCCGCCGCTGGCCGCCTATCCGGCGGCGCAGCGCGAGACGGTGAAAACCCGCTTCGAGGGGCTTGATCTGATCGATCCGGCGCAATTCGCCGCGCCGACCCGTGGCCGGGCCTGAGGGGGCGCGATGAGTTACCTTGAAAACAACCTCAAGACGATCCCCTCCGGGCCGACGAAGATCCTGTTCCTGAACTGGCCGCTGATCTTCCTTTTGACCGCGGTGGCGGGGACCGGCTTTCTGATGCTCTATTCGGTCGCCGGGGGGAACCTTGAAACCTGGGCCGAGCCGCAGATGAAGCGTTTCGGCGTCGGGCTGGTGGCGATGATCGCGGTCGGGCTGACGCCGATCTGGTTCTGGCGCAACGTCTCGGGGGTGATCTACACCATCGCGCTGTTGCTGCTGCTGGCGGTGGAATTCGTCGGCGATATCGGGATGGGCGCGCAGCGCTGGCTCGATCTTGGCCCCTTGCGGCTGCAACCCTCGGAAATCATGAAGATCGGTCTGGTGATGCTTCTGGCCGCCTATTACGACTGGCTGCCCGCCGAAAAGGTCTCCAGCCCGATCTGGGTGGCGCTGCCGGTGGCGCTGATCCTGATGCCGACATTCCTCGTGCTGACCCAGCCCGACCTTGGCACGGCGGTGATGCTGACCTTGGGCGGCGGTTTCGTGATGTTCGCGGCCGGGGTCAGCCTTTGGTATTTCGGCACGATCATCGCCCTTGTCGTGGGGCTGGTGGCGGCGGTGCTGGAAAGCCGCGGCACCTCGTGGCAGCTGTTGCACGACTACCAGTTCAAGCGCATCGACACTTTCCTGGACCCTTCCGCCGATCCTTTGGGCGCGGGCTACAACATCATGCAGGCGCAAATCGCGCTGGGCTCGGGCGGCTGGTCGGGGCGGGGCTACATGCAGGGCACGCAAAGCCATCTGAACTTCCTGCCGGAAAAACACACCGACTTCATCTTCACCACGCTGGCCGAGGAATTCGGCTTCATCGGCGCCTTTGGCCTTTTGGCGCTTTATGTCGGCATCATCGCTTTTGCGACCTATACCGCGCTCTCGACCAAGGACCGCTATGCCTCGCTCGTCTCGCTGGGGGTGGCGGGGACGTTCTTCTTCTTCTTCGCCATCAACATGGGGATGGTGATGGGGCTGATGCCGGTGGTGGGGGTGCCGCTGCCGATGGTCAGCTATGGCGGCACGGCGATGATGATCCTTCTGGCCGCCTTCGGCCTTGTCCAAAGCGCCCATGTCCACCGACCGAGGTAAATCATGCTGACCGTCCTTTTCGCCGACCGGATCGAAAACTGGCCCGCCTATGAAGTGGCGTTGACCGCGGCCTTGGCCGAGGCGGGCATCGCCGCGCGCCTCGTGCTGCCGCCGGTCGATCCGGCTTTGGTCGATTACATCGTCTACAGCCCGCGCGGCCCGGTGCAGGATTTCACCGCCTATACCCGCACGAAGGCGGTGCTGAGCCTTTGGGCCGGGGTGGAACGGGTGGTGGGCAATCCGACGCTGACGCAGCCCTTGTGCCGGATGGTCGATCAGGGGCTGGAGCGCGGCATGGTCGAATGGGTGACGGGCCATGTGCTGCGCGCCCATCTGAACATCGACTTTTTCCTGTCGCATCAAGATGGTGTCTGGCGGCAGGCGGGCCATGTGCCGCCGCTTGCGCAAGATCGTTCGGTGGTGGTGCTGGGCCTTGGCGCGCTCGGCGGCGCCTGTGCGACGACGCTTGCGGCGCTTGGCTTCAAGGTGACCGGCTGGAGCCGGACGCCGAAGACCCTGACCGGGATCACCTGTCTTGCGGGCGCCGAGGGGCTGCGCGCGGCGCTGTCACGCGCCGAGATTCTGGTCACCGTGCTGCCGAACACGCCCGAGACGACCGATCTTCTGAACGCCGAAACGCTGGCGCTGCTGCCCCGCGGTGCGGCGATCCTGAACCCCGGCCGCGGCACGCTGATTGACGATGCGGCGCTGCTGGCGGCGCTGGAAGCCGGGCAGATCGGCCATGCGACGCTCGATGTGTTCCGGGTGGAACCGCTGCCGCCCGAGCATCCCTATTGGGCGCATCCGAAGGTCACCGTCACCCCGCATATCGCGGCCGAGACCCGCCCGGCCTCGGCCGCGCGGGTGATTGCGGAGAACATCCGCCGGTTTGAGGCAGGCGAGGCGCCGCTGCATCTGGTCGATCGCACCCGCGGGTACTGAGGGCGGGAGGGGGGGGGGGGGGGGGGGGGGGGGGGGGGGGGGGGGGGGGGGGGGGGGGGGGGGGGGGGGGGGGCGGGGGGGGGGGCGGGGGGGG
>NZ_SWJZ01000055.1 GCF_005144475.1 Rhodobacter capsulatus
GGGCTCTGCCCCCCGCACCCCCCGGGATATTTGCGCCAAGGTGAAAGGGCACCTCGGGCTCTGCTATCACATTGGCGCAGATATCCCGGGGGGAGTCCGCTTGCGGACGGGGTGAAGGGGGACCGTGGCGCCAGTGGCGCCGCGTAAGCCCCCTGAACGCGCCCCCCCCTGTCCTTACACCCGCACGACCGCGCCGCCGCCCGCGACCCAGTCGGAGAAACCGCCGAGGTTGTAGACCTCCTTGTAGCCCATCTCGACCAGCATCTGCGCCGCCCCGGCGCTGCGCCCGCCCATCGCGCAGAACAGCACCACGGGCTTGTCGACCGACAAGTCCTGCAGGCATTCCGGGCTTGACGGGTCGCATTTCATCTTCACCGCGGCCAGTGGCACATGCAGCGCCCCCTTGGCCGTGCCCGAGGCGCGCAGCTCCATCCCGTCGCGCACGTCGATCAGACTGACCTCGCCCGCAGCCGCTTTCGCCACCGCCTCGCGCGGGTCGATCTTTTGCACGCGGGCCGCGCCCGACGCGGCGGAGCGCAGAAAGTTGAACATCGATACCTCCCTCTCCAGGCGCCCCGACCGGCGCTTTCCCCTGTCATGCCGCCAAAGCCGGGCGCGGTTCAAGTGTTTTCATATTATACATGCGAAGATTTGAATGATAACGCCGCCGGTGCCACGCCCTCGGGCAACCTTTGGCAAAAGTTCCCGTTACGTTCGCAATTTCTCGTTGGAGACTCGGGCGCAACCCCCTATCTATGGGGCCTGACATCTGGGGGCGGGCATGGCCGAGCAAAAGTTCATCGAAGTGCGCGGGGCGCGCGAGCATAACCTCAAGGGCGTCGATCTGGATATTCCCCGCGATGCGCTGACGGTGATCACCGGGCTCTCGGGCTCGGGCAAATCCTCGCTGGCCTTTGACACGATCTATGCCGAGGGGCAGCGGCGCTATGTCGAAAGCCTCTCGGCCTATGCGCGGCAGTTTCTGGACCAGATGGGCAAGCCCGATGTCGATCACATCTCGGGGCTGTCGCCCGCGATTTCGATCGAGCAGAAGACCACGTCGAAGAACCCGCGCTCGACCGTCGGCACGGTGACCGAGATCTACGACTACATGCGGCTGCTTTTCGCCCGCGCGGGCACGCCCTACAGCCCGGCGACCGGCCTGCCGATCGAGGCGATGCAGGTGCAGGACATGGTCGATCGCGTCGTGGCGATGGAAGAGGGGGCGCGGGGCTATCTGCTCGCCCCCGTCATCCGCGACCGCAAGGGCGAATATCGCAAGGAATTCGCCGAATGGCGCAAGGCGGGGTTTCAGCGGGTGAAGGTGAACGGGGCGTTTTACGACCTGGAAGAGCCACCCACGCTGGACAAGAAATTCCGTCACAACATCGATGTGGTGGTGGACCGGATCGTCGTGCGTCCGGGGCTGGAGACGCGTCTGGCGGACAGTTTCCGCACCGCGCTGGATCTGGCCGATGGCATCGCGCTTTGGGAAGAGGCGTTGAGTTCCGAGGAGACCGAGGCGGGCAAGGAGGCGCAGCGCATCACCTTTTCGGAGAAATTCGCCTGTCCGGTCAGTGGCTTCACCATTGCGGAAATCGAGCCGCGGCTGTTTTCCTTCAACGCGCCCTTTGGCGCCTGTCCGGTCTGCGACGGGCTGGGGGTGGAGCTGTTCTTTGACGATCGGCTGGTGGTGCCCGACAGCTCGCTGACGCTCGCCGCGGGGGCGCTCGCCCCCTGGGCGAAGTCGAAAAGCCCCTATTTCATCCAGACCATCGACGCGCTGGCGAAGCACTACGGCTTTGACAAGAAGAAGCCCTGGAAAGCGCTGCCGGAAGAGGTGCAACGGCTGTTCCTCTATGGCTCCGGCAAGGACGAGATCCCGTTCCGCTTCGACGAGGGCGGCCGGGTCTATGAGGTGACGCGCAGTTTCGAGGGCGTGATCCCGAACATGGAGCGGCGCTACCGCGAGACCGATTCTGCCTGGGTGCGCGAGGAATTCGAGCGCTATCAGAACAACCGCCCCTGCGGCGCTTGCGGCGGCTACCGGCTCAAGCCCGAGGCGCTGGCGGTGAAGATCGGCGGGCTGCACATCGGGCAAGTCGTTGAAATGTCGATCCGGGACGCCTTTGCAAAGATCGAGGACGTGCCGAACCACCTGAGCAATCAGAAGAACGAGATCGCCCGCCCGATCCTGAAGGAAATCCGCGAACGGCTGGGCTTCCTGATCAATGTGGGGCTGGATTACCTGACGCTGAGCCGCGCGGCGGGGACGCTGTCGGGCGGCGAAAGCCAGCGCATCCGGCTGGCCAGCCAGATCGGCTCGGGGCTGACCGGGGTGCTTTACGTGCTCGACGAGCCGAGCATCGGGCTGCATCAGCGCGACAACGACCGGCTGCTTGGCACGCTGAAAAACCTGCGCGATCAGGGCAATACGGTGCTGGTGGTCGAACATGACGAAGATGCGATCCGCCATGCCGATTATGTCTTCGACATCGGCCCGGGGGCGGGGGTGCATGGCGGGCAGATCGTTGCGCAGGGCACGCCCGCGCAGATTGCCGCCGATCCGGCGAGCCTGACCGGGCAATATCTGGCGGGCACGCGGCGCATCGAAGTGCCCGTGAAACGGCGCGAGGGGAACGGCAAGAAGCTTGTGATTTCAAAGGCCTGCGGCAACAACCTGAAGGATGTGACGGCCGCGTTTCCCCTTGGCAAATTCGTCTGCGTCACCGGGGTTTCGGGCGGCGGCAAATCCACCCTGACGATCGAGACGCTTTATAAGACCGCGGCGATGCGGCTCAATGGTGCGCGGGAAACGCCCGCGCCTTGCGACAGCATCAAGGGCTTCGAGCATCTCGACAAGGTGATCGACATCGACCAGCGGCCGATCGGGCGCACGCCGCGCTCGAACCCCGCGACCTATACCGGGGCTTTCACGCCGATCCGCGACTGGTTCGCGGGCCTGCCCGAGGCGCAGGCGCGCGGCTACAAGCCGGGGCGGTTCAGCTTCAACGTCAAGGGCGGGCGCTGCGAGGCCTGTCAGGGCGATGGCGTCATCAAGATCGAGATGCACTTCCTGCCCGACGTCTATGTGACCTGCGAAACCTGCAAGGGCCACCGCTACAACCGCGAGACTTTGGAGATCAAGTTCAAGGACAAGAGCATCGCCGATGTCCTTGAAATGACGGTCGAAGATGCGCAGGAATTCTTCAAGGCCGTGCCCTCGATCCGGGAAAAGATGGATGCGCTGGTCGAGGTGGGCTTGGGCTATATCAAGGTCGGTCAGCAGGCGACGACGCTTTCGGGCGGCGAGGCGCAGCGGGTGAAGCTGTCGAAGGAACTGGCGCGCCGCGCCACCGGGCGGACGCTTTACATCCTCGATGAACCGACGACGGGGCTGCATTTCGAGGATGTTCGCAAACTTCTGGAAGTTCTGCATTCTCTGGTCGATCAGGGCAATACGGTGGTGGTGATCGAGCATAACCTTGACGTGATCAAGACCGCCGACTGGATCATCGACATCGGCCCCGAGGGTGGCGATGGCGGCGGCCGGATTGTCGCCGAGGGCACGCCGGAAAAGGTCGCGGCCATTCCGGCCAGCCATACCGGGCGCTATCTGGCGCCGATGCTGGGGCTGAAGGCGGCGGCGGAATGAGCGCGGATCAGGTCAGCTTCTGGGATCGGGTGGCCGATCGCTATGCGGCGCGGCCGGTCCGCGACGCGGCGGCCTATGAGGAGATGCTGGCCGAGGTGGCGGCACGGCTGCACCCGGGCGACAAGGTGCTGGAAATCGGCTGCGGCACCGGCTCTACCGCGCTGCGGCTGGGGCCGGGGGTGGGGCTGTGGCTGGCCACCGATCTTTCGCCTCAGATGCACAAGATCGCCTGTGCCAAGCCCGGTTGCGCGCAGGTGCAGTTTCGCCAGACCGCCGCCGATGCCCGCCATGCCGAGGCGCCCTTTGACGCGATCTGCGCCTTTCACATCCTGCATCTTGTGCCCGATGCCGCGGCGACGCTGGCCGCGCTTTTCGATCAGCTGAAACCGGGCGGGCTGCTTTTGTCGAAGACCTGGTGTCTGGCCGATCTGCCGCTCTGGATGAAGGCGATCCTGCCGCTTCTGCGGCTGCGCGGCTGGATGCCGCCCGCCCGCGCGCTGAAGGCGCCCGAGCTGCGGGCGATGATCGCCGCTGCGGGCTTCGTGATCGAGGCGGAGCGCAGCTTCGGCACCGGAAAGCACAGCCGCTACATCGTCGCGCGCAAGCCGGGTTGATCGGACCGGGCTGACCCGGGCCAAGACCGCAAGGAAAACCCGCCGCAACCGGGGCTGCGGCGGGCAAGCGGAGGCTGTCAGAGGTCGGGGTTCAGCGCTTGCAGGTGTTGATGCCCAGCAGGTTGTAAAGCGGGCAGGTGTTCAAAAGCCCGGTTGCCAGCGGCACGACGCCGATCAGGAAAATCCAGTTGTAGGCGCCCTCGCCGCGGGTGAGAAACCCCGCCAGCAGCAAAAGGACACCGGCGGTGATGCGGGCGATCTTGTCGATGCCGCCAACATTGGTCTTGAACATGTGTGCTCCCTTTCGGGCCGGGCAGATCCGGCCGATGGGAGAGGTTAACAAATCCGTGCGGGTCCGTCGGTGATCTCGTCACAAAGTCTCGGTCGCGGCGAGCCGGGCCAGCGCGGGCGCATCGCGCAGCTCAACCGCGCCGCGTTCGGTCCGCACCCAGCCGCGCCGCGCAAAGGCATCAAGGCGCCGCGACACCACCTCGCGCGCGGAGCCGATCTGCACCGCGATTTCGGCATGGGTGGCCTGCACCCGCCCCGCCTCGGCCCGCGCCACCAGCCAGCCCGCCAGACGGCTTTCGACGGATTGGAACGAGACCCGCTCCATCAGCCGGATCACCTCCTCCATCCGCACCGCCATGGCGGTAAAGACAAGGCCGCGGAAAGCGGGGGACGTTTCCATCAGTTTCAGGAAGATGGGGCGGGGGACAAGGACAAGGCGGCAGGGCAGGCTGGTGATCGCCTCGCCGCTGTAGGCGGCCTCGCCGAGAAGACCCAGCGTGGTCTGCACGCAGGTCTGCCCCGGTTCGACCGTGTAAAGCAGCAATTCCCGGCCATTGGCGCCGGTCAGGAAGACCTCGATCCGGCCATCGAGCATCAGCACGAAGCCCTGCACCGCATCGCCGGGGCGAAACAGCACCGTGCCTTTCGGCACCTCGCCGGGCACGAGCGGCGCCAGCGCGGCACGGGCGGGGGCGTCAAGGCAGGCGAGCGCGGGGGAAGTGTCGATCCAGTCCATGCGTCTTATCTAATCCCCCCCCCGCCCGGCGCAAGCGCCGCAGGGTGAGGCGCTCAGCCGCGCCCGCGCTTTTCGAACCGCGGCAGCATGGCGGAAAAGTCCATGCCCTTGCCGTCTTCCTCCTCGACGAAACGGGCATAAAGCGCCGCCGCCAGCTGCCCCATCGGCGTGTCGGCATCGGCGCCCGCGGCCGCCTGCTGGCTCAGCCGCAGGTCCTTCAGCATCAGTTCCGCCGCGAAACCGGGCTTGTAGCCGTTGTCCGCCGGGCTTTTCGGGCCGACCCCGGGGGCCGGGCAATAGGCGTTCATCACCCAGCTGTAGCCCGACGACGTCGAAACGACATCGAACATCTTCGCCCGGTCCAGCCCCAGCTTGTCGGCCAGCGCAAAGGCCTCGCAGGTGGCGATCATCGTGACACCCAGGATCATGTTGTTGCAGATCTTCGCCGCCTGACCGGCACCGGAGGCGCCGCAATGCACCGCCTTTTGCCCCATCACCCCGAACAGCGGCGTCACCGTGGCAAAGGCCGCATCCGAGCCCCCGACCATGAAGGTCAGCGTCCCCGCCGTGGCCCCGCCAACGCCGCCCGAGACCGGCGCATCGAGCGCGCCCATGCCCGCCGATGCCGCCTTGGCCGCCACGGCGCGGGCGCTTTCGACATCGACGGTCGAGCAATCACAGAACACCGCGCCTTGCGTCATGGCGGGAAGCGCCTCGTCGGCCACCGCACGCAGGATCGCGCCATTGGGCAGCATGGTGATCACCACGTCGGCGCCCTGCACCGCCTCGGCGATGCTTTTCGCCGGGGCGACGCCTTCCGGGCAGGGCGCGGCCAGATCGAAGCCCGTCACCGCATGGCCCGCCTTGGCCAGATTGGCCGCCATCGGCGCGCCCATGTTCCCAAGTCCGATGAAACCGATTTTCATAAGTCCTCCAAGGAGTTGTGACGCGATCTTCAGGCGTCGAAAGGAATTTCCCAACCCGCAGGCAGGGGGGCGAGCAGCTCGGCCAGAAGCGTCTCGGGCAGGGTCTCAAGGCTGTAGCGCCAGTTCGGCTTGCGGTCCTTGTCGATGATCTGCGCCCGCACGCCTTCCAGAAATTCCGCCTTTTCGACCGCACGCAGGGTAAAGCGGAACTCGTTCGACAGCGCCGCGCGGATCGTCGGCGTCGTGCGGGTCATGCGGATCAGCCGCAGCGTCGCCTCGGCCGACAGCGCCGAAACCCGGCGCAGGGTGGCGGCGGTCTCCTGCGCGAAATCGCCTTGCATCCGGTCAAGAGTTCCGACGATTTCGCGCAGGTTCCCCCCGCAGAAGGCCGCGTCGATCTCGGGGCGGAGATCGGCCAGACGGCCTTTTTGCGCGGGGGCAAGGTGGTCCGGCAGACAGCCGGGATCGCCGGTTTCGGTGATCTTGGCGATCAGCCCGGGCCAGTCCGCCTCGGGGATGTAAAGATCGGCAAAGCCCGCATGGATCGCGTCGGCCGCGGCGATGCGCCCGCCGGTCAGGCCCAGATATTCGCCGATCCGCCCTGGGGCGAGGGCGAGGATCAGCGTGCCGCCGACATCCGGGATCAGGCCGATGCCGGTTTCGGGCATGGCGATCTGCGTCGTGTCGCCGACGATGCGGTGGCTGGCATGCCCGCCGATGCCGACGCCGCCGCCCATGACGAAGCCCTGCATGAAGGCCACGATCGGCTTTTCATAGTCCTTGATCCGCGCGTTCAGCCGATATTCGGCGCGCCAGAACCGCGGTCCGATCTCGAAATCGCCTTCCTTGCCAAGGTGATAGATCGTGGCGATGTCGCCGCCCGCGCAAAAGGCCCGCGCCCCCTCGGCGTCGATGATCACGACCTCGACCGCCGGGTCATGGCGCCAGTCATCAAGCGCCCGTTCGATCGCCGCCGCCATGTCGTGATCAAGCGCATTGAGCGCCGCGGGACGGTTGAAGGTGATCCGTCCGGCGCGGCCCTGCTTGCGGGCCAGGATCCATTCGCTCATCGGTCGCGCTCCGCAATCAGGCTGCGGGTGATGATCAACCGCATGATTTCATTGGTACCTTCGAGGATTTGATGGACGCGCAGATCACGCACCAGCTTTTCGATGCCGTAATCGGCCAGATAGCCGTAACCGCCATGCAGCTGCAGGCATTGGTTGGCCACGTCAAAGGCCGCGTCGGTGACGTAAAGCTTTGCCATGGCACAGAATTTCGTCGCATCCGGGGTGGCGTGATCGAGCTTCCACGCCGCTTGCCGCAGGAAGATCCGCGCCGATTGCAGCTTGACCTCCTGTTCCGCCAGCCGGAATTGCAGCGCCTGAAACTGGTCAAGCGACTGGCCAAAGGCCTTGCGCTCGCCCATGTAGCGCAAAGTCGCATCCAGCGCCGCCTGTGCGCCCCCCAAAGCCGAGGCCGCGATATTGAGCCGCCCGCCGTCAAGCCCCGCCATCGCATAGGCAAAGCCCTTGCCCTCGACCCCCACCAGATTTTCAGCCGGGACCACGCAATCGTCGAAATTCACCTGCGCCGTCGGCTGCGCACGCCAGCCCATCTTGTCCTCGAGCCCGCCAAAACTCAGCCCCTTTGTCCCCGCCGCGACCACCACGGTCGAGATGCCCTTCGGGCCGTCCCCCCCGGTGCGGACCATGGTCACGTAAGCATCCGAATAGCCGCCGCCCGAGATGAAGGCTTTGGTGCCATTGAGCTTGTAGCCCCCCGGCACGGCTTCGGCGCGGGTGCGCAGCGCCGCGGCGTCCGAGCCCGAACCGGGTTCGGTCAGGCAATAGGAAAAGATCGTCTCCATGCGGCACAGCTTCGGCAGGAACCGCGCCTTCGTCTCCGGGCTGCCGAATTTGTCGATCATCCCGCCGCACATGTTGTGGATCGACAGGAACGAGCCCACCGCCGGGCAGGCCATGGCAAGCGCCTCGAAGACCAGCGTCGCATCGAGCCGGCTCAGCCCCGAGCCGCCGTAATCCTCGGACACATAGATGCCGCCCAGCCCCAGCTCGGCCACCTTCGGCCACAGATCGCGCGGGATCGTCCCCGCCGCCTCCCAGGCGCGGGCCTGCGGGGCGATCTGCTCCTGCCCGAAGGCGTAGGCCATGTCAAAGATGGCCTGTTGCTCCTCGCTCAACGCGAAATCCATGCGCCCCTCCCAAACCGCGTGAATTGAACATCTGTTTAATTTCGAATCCTTGCACGACTTTTGCAAGGGAAGGGGGAGGGGCGCTGCCCCTCTTGGCCTGCGGCCAATTCACCCCGGGATATTTGGGCCAAGGTGAAACACCTTGTTTCTTCTTGGCGCAAATACGCCTCTGGCCCGAAGGGCAGGCCGCGCCACAGGCGCGGCCCCCCGTGTCCGGGTCAGTCGAGCGCCTTGAAGTTCAAGGCGACGCCATCCTTGATCCCCGAGAACCAGCGCGCGGTGACCGTCTTCGTCTTCGTGTAGAAGCGGAAGGCGTCGGGCCCGTATTGGTTCAGATCGCCGAAGGCCGATTTCTTCCAGCCGCCGAAGGTGTAGTAGGACAGCGGCACCGGGATCGGGAAGTTGATGCCGACCATGCCGACATTGACGCGGCTGGCGAAATCGCGCGCGGTGTCGCCGTCGGCGGTGAAGATCGCCGTGCCGTTGCCGTAGTCATTGTCGATCACCAGCTTCAGCGCGTCCTCGTAGGTCTCGGCGCGCACGACGCTCAGCACCGGGCCGAAGATCTCCTGCTTGTAGATCTCCATCTCGGGGGTGACGTGGTCAAACAGCGACGGGCCGGTGTAGAAACCGTTTTCATAGCCCTGGATCTTCAGCCCGCGCCCGTCGATGACAAGCTTCGCGCCCTGCTCGACGCCCGAGGTGATCAGCGCCTCGATCCGGTCCTTCGCCTGCTGCGTGATCACCGGCCCGAAATCGACATCGGCGCCGCCCGTGTAGGGACCGACCTTCAGCTTTTCGATCTTCGGGATCAGCCGCGAGATCAGCGCCTCGGCCGTGCCCTTGCCCACCGGCACCGCGACCGAGATCGCCATGCAGCGTTCCCCGGCCGCACCATAGCCCGCGCCGACGAGCGCATCGGCCGCCTTGTCCATATCGGCATCTGGCATGATCAGCATGTGGTTTTTCGCGCCGCCAAAGCACTGCGCGCGTTTGCCATTCGCACAGGCGCGGCCATAGATATATTGCGCGATCGGCGTCGAGCCGACGAAGCCCACCGCCTGCACGGTGTCGTTGTCAAGGATCGCATCGACCGCTTCCTTGTCGCCGTTCACCACCTGCAGCACGCCATCGGGCAGGCCCGCTTCCTTGGCCAGTTCCGCCAGACGCAGCGCGGTCGAGGGGCAGCGCTCGGAGGGTTTCAGGATCATCGCATTGCCCGCCGACAGCGCCGGGCCCATCTTCCACAGCGGGATCATCGCCGGGAAGTTGAACGGCGTGATCCCCGCGACGACACCGAGCGGCTGGCGCATCGCATAGATGTCGATGCCCGGGCCTGCGCCATCGGTATATTCGCCCTTCAGCATCGCCGGCGCGCCCATGCAGACCTCGATCACCTCAAGCCCGCGTTGCACGTCGCCGCGACCATCGGCCAGCACCTTGCCATGCTCGACCGAGACAAGCTCCGCCAGCTCGTCCATATGGGTGTTGATCAGATCGGCGAATTTCATCATCACCCGGGCGCGGCGCTGCGGGTTCGTCGCGGCCCAGCCGGGCTGGGCGCGTTCGGCGGCGGCGACGGCGGCGTCAAGCTCGGCCTTGGTGGCCAGCGCCACTTTCGCCCGCACTTCGCCCGTGGCCGGGTTCATCACCTCGGCGAACCGGCCCGAGCTGCCCGCGACCATCTTGCCGTCGATCCAGTGTCCGATCTCTTTCATCTTATCCTCCCTGACAGGTTTGCGCCACATTAGCCTTGCGAAAATGCCGCCAAAAGAGGAAGTCAGGCAAAAGCATTTTGCAATTTTGCAAAGGGTGCGGCGATGGACTGGGATGATCTGCGGGTGTTTCTGGCGGTGGCGCGGGCGGAAAGCCTGTCCGGTGCCGGGCGGGGGCTGAAATGCGATGCGGCGACGGTGGGGCGGCGGGTGGCGCGGCTGGAGGAAGCGGTCGGCGCGAAGCTGTTTGCGAAATCGCCGCAGGGCTATGCGCTGACCGCCGAGGGGGCGCGGCTGATGCCGCATGCCGAAGCTGCCGAGGCCGCCTTTGCCGCCGCGACCGAGGAGCTGTCCGGCGCGGCAGGCCAGATCACCGGGCAATTGCGCATCGGCGCGCCGGATGGCTGCGCCAACTATCTGCTGCCGCAGGTCTGCGCCGAGATCTGTGACGCCCATCCGGGGCTGGAGATCCAGATCGTCGCGCTGCCGCGGGTCTTCAACCTCTCGAAACGCGAGGCGGACATGGCGATTGCGGTGTCCCCGCCCTCGGCCGGGCGGCTGACGGTGCAAAAACTGGTGGACTATCAATTGCATCTGGCCGCGCACGAGGCCTATCTGCGCCGCCATCCCCCGATCCATGAGCGGTCGCAGCTCAAGGGCCATCGCATCGTCGGCTATATTTCCGACATGATCTTCGACAAGGAACTGGATTATCTGGCGCAGACCGGGGCGGCGACGGTGGAACTGGCCTCGAATTCGGTCTCGGTGCAGATGCAGATGCTGCGCGCGGGGGCGGGGCTGGGGATCGTGCATGATTTCGCGCTGCCCTTCACGCCCGGTGTCGTGCGGGTTCTGCCCGGGGATATTGCGCTGTCGCGGGCGTTCTGGCTCATTCGTCATGCCGATGACCGTCGCTCGGAGCGGCTGGACCGGCTGGCCGAGGCCCTGGGGCGCGGCATGCGGCGCGAGGTGGCGCGGCTTGAAGCTTTGGCGGCGGCGGGGGCGGCGGTGGGTTCGCCGACGCGCGCGCTGTGACGCTGCGGCGCGGCAGGGGGTGCTTGCAAATTCCGCGCCGATGCTGTTGCGTGCGCTCACCTTTCGGTGAGTGCGGTCTGAGGAGGACTGGATGCGGATCGGCCTTTACCCCGGAACCTTCGACCCGGTGACGCTTGGGCATATCGACATCATCGAGCGCGCTTTGGCGCTGGTGGACCGTCTGGTGATCGGGGTGGCGATCAACCGCGACAAGGGGCCGCTGTTTTCGCTCGAGGAGCGGGTGGAGATGTTGCAGGCGGAATGCGCGCCGATCACCGCGCGGCGCGGCGGCGAGATCGTCGTGCATCCGTTCGAGAACCTGCTGATCGACTGCGCCCGCGATGTCGGCGCCGGGGTGATCGTGCGCGGGCTGCGGGCGGTCGCGGATTTCGAATATGAATTCCAGATGGTGGGCATGAACCGGGCGCTCGATGCCAGTGTGGAAACCGTGTTCCTGATGGCCGATGCGCGGCGGCAGGCGATCGCCTCGAAGCTGGTGAAGGAAATCGCCCGGCTGGGCGGTGACGTGTCGAAATTCGTCACCCCCGCGGTGGCCGAGCGCCTGAGCGCGCGGCTGAGCCGCTAGGCCGCGCCGTGGCGGCGGACAGGGCGTTTCGCCAGATCTCCGGCCGCTTTTACCGCATCGTTCCCGCCGCCCATGTCGCGGCGGCGCTGGACCCCGCGCCCAGCCGCGAGGGGCGGTTTCACCATGATTTTCAGCCGACGCTGTATGTCTCGTCGCGGCCCGACTGGGCGCAACACGCGGTGCGCGTCTACATCGGCAAGGATGATCCGCCGCGGGTGATCTGCCAGATGACGCTTGGTCCGGCCCGGGTGCTCGATCTGCGCGACAGCGCGCAATGCGCCGCCTGGGGCGTCGATCCGGCGCTTGCGGCGGTGCCCTGGCTGCCCGAGCGGGCACAGGGCCTTGCGGCCTCAAGCTGGCAGCTCGCCGATGCGGCGCGCGCGGGCGGTGCGGACGGGATGATCTACACCGCGCGCAGTGCGCCCGAGCGCTGGCATCTGGTGCTGTTTCGCTGGAGAGAGCCGCCGGTCTCGGCGCAACTGACCGGCCATCGCCAGCCTGCGGATTTCGGTTGAGGGAAGAGTTTCGCCTCGGCTGCGCCGAGG
>NZ_SWJZ01000056.1 GCF_005144475.1 Rhodobacter capsulatus
GGCGGGGCGGGCGCTGGCCGGGGGCCTTTGGGCCCCCGTCTGACAAGGAGAACCGTCTCGCAGGGCGAAGGCGATAGCCTTCGCCCCCTCAATGAGGGCGGGCGCGCGAAAACAGATAGACCGCCAGCCCCGCGACGACCGGGATCAGGAAGAACAGGAACAGCACCCGGTAAGCCGCCACCGGATCGCCCGCACTTGAGGCGGCGGCAAAGACCGGACGCGACAGAAAGAGCCCGATCCCCGCCCCGGCGATGGAAAACAGGTTCAGAAGCGTCACCCCCCGCCCGACCAGATGCGGCGGCAGAAAGGCCCGGCCATGCGCCATCAAGACCGGAAAGGAGGCGCCGAAAAACCCGACGGCCGCCAGAAGCGCCGTCGCCTGCCACAGCCCAGCATCGGGCGCGAAAGCCAGCGCGGCAAGCGCCAGACAGAGCACCAGATTGCCCGCGATCGCCACCCGCTTGTGGCTGCCCAAAAGCCGATCCGCCGGACCATAGGCGAAATTGCCCAGCACCATCGCCCCGCCCATCACCAGCGTGACCGAGCCGATCAGCGCCGCATCGGCGCCATGCAGCGCGCTCAGCCAGGGCCCCGCCCAAAGGCCCCGGATCGCCGCGGCGGCCGTGTAATTGGCAAAGATCAAGGGCAGGATCAGCCAGAAGCCGGGCAGGCGCAGGATGTCGAAGACAGTGCCCTTTTGGCCCTTTTGCACGATGCGCTCGGGGTCGCGGGTAAAGATCAGGATCGCCAGCGCCACCAGCAGCGTCACCGCGGTCAGCCCCCACAGCGTGCCGCGCCAGCCAAAGGCGGCGATCGCCGCGGCCAGGGGCGCCGCGCCTGCCAGATTGCCCAGACTGCCGACCCCGATCACCGCCGCGGCCAAAGTGCCGAAGATCGCGGGCGAGAAGCTGCGGGCGAAGATATAGTAAGACCCCATCAGCACCGGGGCGCAGCCGATGCCGATCAGCACCATCGCCAGATGGATGCCCCAGGGCCCGGTGGCCAGCGCGAAGGTGGCAGCGCCCCCGCCCCCGCCCAGCGCCAAAAGCCAGCCCACGGTATGGCGCGGCCCGATCCGGTCGAGCGCCTCGCCCACCGGGATCTGCATCAGCGCGAAGGCCAGATACCAAAGCCCCAGCGACACGGCCAGATCCTCGGCCGTGGCGCCCAGTTCCGTCTTCAGAACCGGCGTCAGGACCGCAAGGCAGGCCCGATAGAACTGGCTGAGCACATAGCCCGCCACAAGAAACGCAATCGACAGACGCATGATCCCTCCCCGGAGCCGCGCCAAGCTGCCTTGGGCCGGGCGCAAACACAAGAGGGGCATGTCACGATCCCGATCGCGGGCCCCGCAAGCTGCGGGTCTCGGCCCGCCCGGGATGGCGGGGCGGCCGCCCGGGCAGATTGATCCCTGGACCGGCGGCATTCCGGCGCGTTCGGGACGGTTTACCGGGTTCGGCAACGCCGCCATTCGCCTGTGGCCACCTGCCGCACGGAAAAAGCTCTTGTTCTGCCCGCACGTGCCGCATATACGAGCAGGCGGAGCGGTGGCCGAGTGGTCGAAGGCACACCCCTGCTAAGGGTGCAGGCGGGGAACCGTCTCGAGGGTTCGAATCCCTTCCGCTCCGCCACTTCCCCTCGGATGCAGATTGCGCTCGAAATCAACCTGTTGGCACCGGGCCCCTCGCCCCACACCTGCCCCCCGCACAGTGACGTTTTGCCGAAGCTCGCTCCTCGGCCCCCGAAGGGCGCCTGCGGGACCGCGGACCGGAGCCGAGGTCAAGGCGGTCAATACCCGTGATCGGAACGTCACCAAGGCAAAGCCCGCCCGTCGGCGCGCGCCTCCGGAAACCGAGGTTGGGCCGGCGGCTCATCGCAGGGACCTCCGGCTCGGCGTCGCCCTTCTGACCGGCCGAACCGCTCTCGGGCGCGCCGTCATCAAGGCCGTGGGACAAGGCGTCGGGAAAAAGACGACGCGCGGCCATGCAACGAGTTTCACGCCAGAGCCTCGCGGGCCTGCCCGAGCCATCGCGCCAGCCCGGACCCGCCTGCCACGGAACACCTCCTGTTTCCTCCGTTTCGGCTCTCCGCCCTTCCCGGGCAGGTCGAAGCCAGCCCTTCCATGAGCAGGCCGTCGGAAGCGGCCGATTTTTACGCAAGAATTTGGCGATACCCTCTGGACAGTCCCTGCGCCCTCGTCTAGTAACCCCCCACCAACACCGGCTTGATGATCTTGTCGAGCAGGCCCGGTGCCCAGATAGCTCAGTTGGTAGAGCAGCGGATTGAAAATCCGCGTGTCGCTGGTTCGATTCCGGCTCTGGGCACCACTTAAATATCTCTGCAAAAACAGCCACATATGCCGTAACCTGCTTGTTGGTTTGTGCTTGTTTGCGGGCACGTTTTCGATCCCGTGGCACAACGGTGGCACAAGATCATGCTGCTGTCGAAGATTCACCTCCTTTGGCCATGCGGCTCTTCATCTCGATGACCGATGCCTGCGGCCCGTAGTTGGCATCGTTTTGGATATGCGCCTCGAGGCTGGCAACATAATCGGCCACCTGAGAGACCACGAAACGGGTGCTGCAGAATCCGGACCCGGGAACGCCCAACTTGACCTTGCCCGGAAAAGCCGGGTTTTCACGACACCAACGGTCGATCGTGGCGCGAGACACATCGAACAGACGCATCAGATCTTTGGTCGTGCAATAGTGGCGACTGGCAAGCCAATTCGGTAGGTATCTGGTCGTATTGCTCATTTGGCGTCTTCCATGCGCAAAGGGTCAGGTGAGATTTCATCTGATGGGTCGCACTCCGCCCCATCAGGCAATGGCAGGGCGGCGACACCGCCATCGCCAAAATAAGCCTGCCATTCCGCGTCGAAGATGCCCGCTGTTATTCGGTTTTGAGCCTGCTCAAGAGCAAGCATTTCGAACGCGCGTGTGCGGTAGGCCTCGGCCGTGCGCTCTGAACGGTGATCGCACGCGGCCATCGCGAGTTCGACACCACGTGTACCGAGGCGGCCGAAGCTGTCATGCAAATGTGTTCGGGCCGCATGGCATCCGGTCCCGAGATACTTGCTCCAAAGATATGAAGGATAGCGATCATGCACGTCAGTATCGTCGTAATTCGTGAACAGCGCTCGGCCACGAGCGAAGCAATCTTCTCTCAGCCTTGTCAGATGCTCTGAAGCGGCACCCTGCAAGATCAGCTGATCGAGAAAAAATCCAAACACCGGGATGACCGGGGCATTGAACGGTCGGCGTGTCTTGGAAACGTGGAACCGCAACCAATACTCGCCACCTTCCCAACGGATTTGATCTCCGAAACGGAGCTGCGTGTCCGCTACACGCAGCGGGAAGGGACACAAAAGAGTCAAGGCCACCGCCGCGTTGCGGAGATGCTGAGCGCGTCGCGGATGCGCCATGGCCGCTGCCCGACCTAGCAAATCGAGCGCCAAGCCGAAGATGTCGGAATATGTCGGCAACTTTGCAATCTTGGCCTCTTTTTGTGGGACGGATCGCAATGAGCGCGCATCGTGCAAACGTAAGCGTGCAGCCAGGTGCTCTTCGAGGTCAGGAGAGATCCCGATGTAGCGCGCGAAATCCCGGATTTGCCGCATGGAGGAAAGCACGGTCTTCGGGGAGAGGGGCTTTTCGCGAGTGGCCATCGATCTCTCGTAAGCGGTCACCGTCTCGACGCACATCGACACCGAAAGACCGACGTCTTTCGCAGCTTTCGCGAGTTCGCAGACCTTTGTTCGCATGGTGATTATCATGGCCGGTACGGGAACGGTTCCATTGCCGCCGACCAAACCGGCTTCCATGTGGAGAAATGCAACCTGAAGAGCATCGGGCAACTCATGTAGATGCACGGACATTCGTCTCGCACGCGCGGGGTATGGGGCGCGGACGCCGCTGCCCGGGCTGCGCAGAGCGATCACTTTGTCGAGGCTTCTCAGCAGCGGATGTGCGTCAAACAAGCGCCACATCGTTTTGCGGGCGAGGGAGAGGTCAGAGACGGTCATTTCAAGCGTACCACTGCGCAATGCCGCCACATCGACTTCCTTGTGGCGCACTGCGACGGAGATGATCCGATCAAGCTTTTCCAGTCCCGCCACGCTAATATGGCCCAGAATGACCAAGCGATCGATATCATCGACGTTGATGATCCCCTCCCAGTGCGGGCGTGCTGAGATTTCCCGTATCGATTCTCGGCGACTGTCCGCGCGGCCAAAATTACTGGATGCCATCAGTGACCCCCGCCATTTTTGCCACTTCCGATTGTACTTGGCGCAAAGCCGCCTCCTGGTCGATCCACGCATAGTGTAGGCGCACAGTATTCGGGGTAACGAAAAGCAATCTTGCGGCGCCGGAATAGTCGCCTGGGTGATCTCGCAAATATAGCGTTGCCAGCCCGTGACGATAATTGTGGGGGTGCATGGGCATGCCAAAGTCTCGGCTGGAGTCAGCAAGCCAATTACGGATAACTTGGGCGCAGAGCACCTCTCGCTCAAAACCTGGAAAGAGAAACTCCGAGCTTGCCGCATGGGGAAGCATTGGGCGGATCTCCCGTATGTACCACCACAGAACGTCAAGTGCGCGTGTTGGTCCGGAGTTCAGTTTTGCTCGAACTGGGCGTCGATTTTTGACGTCACCTGCATCGACCAAAACGTAAACGTCTCCACCTGCGCGACTAGGCAAAATCAGAGACGGGTTCGCGCCGTGAATGCGCAGACACCGCAGGTTCGAGATCCGCAGCGGGGTGCTCCACAGCGCGATAGCAGAATAGGCGGCCAGAACGCCCAGGGAGATGGCTTTGTGCCGCTTCTGTTCGAAATCTTTATCCGTGGCTTCTTTAAGAAAAGCCATTGATGCCTGTTGAAAACGCAGATGCAACGACAAAAATGTCAACTCGACGCGGCGATCACGCAATAGTCTGCGGCAAAAAATCTGTATCGCTTCCGGCATTTGCGTTGCGTCCTCTCGCCCTTTTTTAAGGTGCCGGTTATTTTTCAGGGCAGCATCGATATAATCGGATGCCAAGTTAATATGCGCCGAAATCTTTCGAATTTTTGCAGTGTAAGTGCGCATTGTTCTCGCAGATATCTTTCTGGATTTATCTGTTTCGGCCATCCAGGCTCGCATGACAGAGTTGAAGACATATCGATCTAGGAGGCGCGTCAGACAATTATCATTCGAAGGCACGGTGGCGACATTCAATGCCGTATCGACATATTTCCGTAGCGCTGCCTTATAGGAATTAATCGTCGCCTCGCTTTTCCCCCCAACGCGTTCGTCGAGAATTTCGTCATAGGTGCCGCCACAATAGTCGCGTACGACCTCGTCAATCTGCGCATCGATGTGCGCGGGGAAAATAGGAGCAGATTGGCGCCGCACGACCGCAATGTCGGGCAACTCAACCGGAAGCAATGCATCGACGAGCGGACATTGGGCACGTTCGTTGCGCAGCATTGAGATGGCTTTGACGATGCTCCGACGCCGCCCAACTCCAAGATCATCACACAATCGCAGGAGCCAATCGCGCTCCAGGTCTCGAGGAGTGAGGCCGGCCCTTCGCGCCTCATCCGCAAGGATTTTGATCGACACGAGAGCCGGGCCTCGGACGGCCTGAGATGCCTGCATTGCCGTTATCAACGCTGTCCACTCATCTTGCATATTCTTGCGAACCAAATATTCATCCGCAACCCCATGAAATCTTTTGAGTATCGTGACAATTTTTTTGCGCCAGGCATCGTATGCGGCGGGGGTTCGGAAGTTGTCCGGGAACGCCCTGCGGGCAAACCGCGCCTGAAATGCCGGGAGGTCGGCCAACACGTCGCAGAGACGATTTGCGTTGTAGATCTCCGGAACGCGCAAGACTTGCGCCGTGTAATCGCGCAGGGTTCCCGCGCTCCAGGGCTTAGATTCGGCCATCCAATCGAGCACCTCCTGCATCGTTGCGGCAGACGTATCAGTGTTTTCAACGTGGGTGCTTTTCATTTCCGTTATTTCCGATTTGTTTCGCTATTTTTCGGCAGAATACGAAGGCCCGTGTTGTTACCGCTGCCGAAAGGATATGAGCCTTCGTCATATTTTTCGTTGCTTTTGCAGGCGTTCGCTGTCGAGTCATATTGACCCAGAAATTTCTGCCTTTCATGCCGCAAGGACAAGCCAAGTGGGCCCTTGGGGCCGTGTCGCTTTTCGAGCCATGTCGCCACGGGTCTACCGTTCATCCAGGCGGTGATGTGAAGGGGAAGATACCGGCGGATTCGAGGGCCGATATCGACATGTATTGGCAAGTTCCAGTCTGGGTTACGACTGTTTCCCGCATTCCTGATTGTGTGCGGAGTTACGTTGATCATCCTTGCGACATCATCGACAGACAGCAGTGGTGCTGACATCGCCGTGATCATATCACTCGGCACCCTGTCGATCCCCCACATACGGCACCATAGGTCTGCCATGTCGACCCGGCCATTGGGCAACTTCGGGCAACCAAGATGCTCTAAGTATGCTTGAGCGACGACCGGAGAAATCGCCAGATGGCGATATGCGACGGAGCGCATCGCGACATGACTGGTCGCGTATATTTTTTCGGCGTTGCTCATGCCGTATTTTATAGAGAGACGCGTCAGAAATTTTCAAGGAAATATTCAGTCTTTTTTATCGTCGCCGGCAAAATAATGATATTTTCTTGGGTCAAAGTATTTCCTGAAGTGAATCCGGATGTTGAAAAAATTCAATGTTGATATTTTACTTCAATATTCAATTTCTACTCCGGCGCGCGATTTAGATGCCAATGTCGTTAGTGTGCCGAAAAAAGTTCGAAATCCACAGTGAAGCTAAGTGATTCGGCATGTTTCCGGAGTGATTTTTCAACAGATCGCCGGATACCTCGGGACCGAAGCGGCATCGGAGGCTGCGCTTCTGGCCAGCCATAGGCCGCCTTCGAGGTCGAAGGAGAACGCATCGCCCAAAACTGACTGCGGTCCGTGGTCGGCCCCGGGGCATTGTCCCGCAGGCAGTCCCCGCCGCGAGTAAGACGGCGAAGCACTGAGCCAAAGCCTCAGCGCGGCGCGCGTCATCCGGACCTCGAGCATAGCCTTGAAGGGGGGCGATCATTTCGGTCATAGTGCCCATCAACAAGCGAGGGCCGCATGGCGATTAAGAAAAGCGATATTTATCGATCTCTTTGGGACAGCTGCGATCAGCTGCGGGGCGGGATGGATGCCTCGCTCTACAAGGATTACATCCTCACGCTCTTGTTCGTGAAATACGTCTCCGACCGCGCCGGTCAGCCCGATGCCCTGATCGAGGTTCCTGCAGGCTGCGCCTTCGAGGACATCCGCAAGCTGCGCGGCACAAAGGACATCGGCGAAGGCATCGACACTGCGATCGCGGGGATCGCCGAGGCGAATGATCTGAAGAACGTCATCGACCGGGCCTATTTCAACGACACCGAAAAGTTCGGCAAGGGCCCGAAGATGGTGAACACGCTCACCGCGCTGATCAACATCTTCAGCCGGGAGGAGCTGAACTTCAGCCGCAACCGGGCGGATGGCGATGACATTCTGGGCGACGCCTATGAATATCTGATGCGGAACTTCGCCACCGAATCCGGCAAGAGCAAGGGCCAGTTCTACACCCCGGCCGAGGTTTCGCGTGTCGTCGCTGCAGTTGCGGGCGTGAACCGGGCCACCAGCCCGCAGCAAACGGTCTACGATCCCACCTGCGGCTCGGGTTCACTGCTACTCAAGGCGGCCGATGCGGCCCCCGTTGCGCTGACGATCTACGGGCAGGAATTCGACATCACCACCCGCGGCCTTGCGAAGATGAACATGATCATGCACGGCCGCGAGGATGCCGAAATCGCACAGGGCGATGTGATCGGCGAACCCCAGTTCAAAGCCTCGGAAACCGGAATCCAGACCTTCGATTTCGTCGTCGCCAACCCGCCGTTCTCGGCCAAGGCCTGGGGCACGGGCCTCACCAAAGACACCACATTCGGCCGGTTCGACCTTGGCATGCCCCCCGAAAAGAACGGCGATTTCGCCTTCCTGCTCCATATCCTCGGCTCGATGAAACCCACGGGCTCGGGCGCGGTCATCTTGCCCCACGGCGTCCTGTTTCGCGGCAACAAGGAGGCCGAGCTGCGCGAAAAGATCCTCCGGCGCGGCTACATCAAGGCGATCATCGGCCTGCCCGCGAACCTTTTCTATGGCACCGGCATCCCGGCCTCGATCATCGTGCTTGACAAATCCGAGGCCCGCCCCGAACGCCCCGTCTTCATGATCGATGCCGCCCGCGGCTTCATCAAGGACGGCAACAAGAACCGCCTGCGCGAACGCGACATCCACAAGATCACCGACGCCTTCGCCCGGCAGGCCGACATCCCCGGCTATTCCCGCCTTGTCCCCTGGGCCGAAATCACCGGCCACGACTTCAACCTGAACATCCCGCGCTACATCGACGGCTCCGACCCGGAAGACCTGCAAGACATCGAGGCGCATCTGAAGGGCGGCGTGCCCAACCGCGACATCGACGGGCTGGCCGAATTCTGGGCGGTCATGCCCGGCCTGCGCGCCACCTTGTTCGGGCCGAACCCGCGCCCCGGCTATTCCGACCCGCTGGTCGAACCCGAGGCGGTCCGCGCCACCATCCGCAACCATCCCGAATTCGCCGCCTTCCGCGACCGGGTCCATGCGATCCTTGACGGCTGGGCCGGGACGAATGCCGAGCTGATGGATGCCATCGCCCCGGGCGATCATCCCAAGGCGCTGATCCGCATCCTCGCCGAGGACATGCTGACCCGCTTCGACGACGCGCCCCTGATCGACAAATACGAGGCCTATCAGCGGCTCATGTCCTATTGGGCCGAGGTGATGCAGGACGATGTTTTCATCATCACCGACGCCGGATGGGAGGCGGCGCGAGAGCTGCGCGAGGCGCGCAAGGAAACCGACAAGGACGGCAAGGTCAAATGGCTTGAGGAGGCCGATCTGACCGTGAACAAGGTCCGCCTTGTGGCCGATGTCATCCCGCCCCGGCTGATCGTCGCGCGGTTCTTTGCCGATCTGCAAAAGACGCTGGAGGAGGCGCAGGCCCGCGCCGAAGAGCTGGGCCGCGAGATCGAGGAGATCACCGAGGAACACGGGGCCGAGGGCGGGCTGTTGGCCGATGCCCTGACCGAGGCGGGCAAGCTGACCGCCGCCTCGCTCAAGGCGCGGGAAAAGTCGGGGCAGGCCGAGCCCGAGGAGCGCGTGCTGTTGAAACAGCTGGCCAAGCTGATGGCGGCCGAGGCCGAGGCGAAACGCGCCGCAAAAGCGGCCGAGGAGGCGCTGACCGAGGCCACGCTGAAGAAATACCCCGAGCTGAGCATGGACGAAATCCGGTCGCTGGTCGTCGATGACAAATGGCTGACCGACATCGCCGAGCGGATCGAGGCCGAGGTCGAGGCCCGGACCGAACAGCTGACTGCAAGGGTTCGGGTGCTGACGGAGCGGTATGGGCATACGTTGGGGGAGATGACGGAAGCATTTGCAAATCTTGCCAAGAAGGTTGCCGACCATCTTGCCTCGATGGGATTCAAGTGATGCATGAGGCAGCACTTCGGGCGGACAAAATTCGTCGCGCTTGTATAGGTTTTGTCCCTGATGAATGGGATCTTATGTCCGTCGCGGAAATCGTCGAGCGGAAACCGAACGCGATCGTCGGCGGCCCATTCGGTTCGGACCTAGTGTCTACCGATTACGTGCCATCGGGCATTCCCGTGATCCGAGGGACGAATATGTCCGCGGCGATTGTATCTGGTGACTTTGTTTTTATTTCGCACGCAAAGGGCAAGGCCCTTGAAGCGAACATGGCGGTTCCGGGCGATATCATCTTCACCCAGCGAGGTACACTTGGGCAGGTTGCTCTAGTTCCAGATGCTCCCTACGAAAAGTATCTGATCTCACAGAGCCAAATGAAACTCAGCGCTAATGGCGATTTCGTTCATAAGCCGTATCTTCTGCACTATTTCGCGAGTTTTGCGGGGCAGAAACAAATCTTGGACAGTGCCATCCAGACCGGCGTCCCCCACACGAATCTTGGCATTTTGCGCAACTATGTGCTTCCTCTCCCTCCCATGGCTGAACAGGAAGCCATCGCCGAGGCGCTTTCGGATGCGGATGCGCTGATCGAGGGGTTGGAGCGGCTGATCGCCAAGAAGCGGCTGATCAAGCAGGGCGCGATGCAGGACCTCCTGACCGCCAAGCGCCGCCTGCCGGGGTTCTCGGGGGAGTGGGTGAAAACAACCCTCCGCAAACTGCTAAAGAGCGCACCGTCTTATGGTATCAATTCTGCTGCTTGTCCTCTCGGTTCGGGAGGTTACGACTACTTGCGCATCACTGACATCAACGAGCATGGTCAATTGCGGCAAGAAGGGCGCGCGGAGGTTCTGCACCCGGCTGCCGTTCATTACTTTCTTCAACCCGATGAAATTGTCGTCGCGCGAACTGGAGCGAGCACAGGCAAGGCTCACCGTTATGTGGGACCGGCAGAGCGCACTGTGTTCGCCGGCTTCCTTATAAAGTTGACTCCTGCGGCCGACGAGGTGGCATCCAGCTATCTTTTCCAGTTCATGCAGACGGATGCCTATTGGTCGTGGGTAGCGGAGAATTCGGCGCGCAGTGGCCAGCCAGGCATCAATGGGCAGCAGTTGTCCGGTATGACCTTGGTTCTCCCCCAAGACATTGGCGAACAGGAAGCCATTGCCGATGTCCTTGCCGATATGGACGCTGAAATCCAAGCCCTCGAAACCCGTCTCGAAAAAGCGCGGGCGGTGAAGGAGGGGATGATGCAAAACCTTTTGACCGGGCGGATCCGGCTGGTCTGACGGTATTTTCAACCGGTTCTTCCGAAACGGAGGCAGGGCATGAGCAAGATCGGCGAGGCGGAGCGCAAGGCGCAGGACCGGGTGATCGGCCTTTTGTGCGGCGGCACCTCGGGCACGGCGGGCGGCCTTGGCTGGCGTTATCTGGGCGATTGGCACGGCCGCGCGGGCAATGCCAACATCGAACCCGACCTGCTGCGCCCCTGGCTGGAAGCGCGCGGCTATCCGCCCGAGGTGGTGACGCAGGCGATCACCCGCCTGACCCGCGCGGCGCGGATCGAAGGCGAAAAGCTGTTCGATGCCAACCGGGGCTTTTACGATCTGCTGCGCTATGGCCTTGCCATCGCCCCCGGCCCGGGCGAGGCGCCGGTGACCGTCCGCTTCATCGACTGGCAAAACCCGGGGGCGAATGATCTGGGTCTGGCCGAGGAGGTCTCGGTCAAGGGCAAGGACGCGAAGGCCTGGACCAAGCGCCCGGATCTGGTGCTTTATGTGAACGGCATCGCCCTTGGCGTGATCGAGCTGAAGAAATCCACCGTGGGGGTGGGAGAGGGCATCCGTCAGACGCTCGACAACCAGCGCCCCGAGTTCATCCGGCATTTCTTCACCACGGTGCAGATCACCTTCGCCGGCAACGACAGCGAGGGGCTGCGCTATGCGCCCATCCAGACGCCGCAACCCTATTGGCTGGCGTGGAAGGAAGAGAGCGCGATCAAGGGGCTGCTTGACCGCGACGTGACGCAGATGATGGCGCCCGCGCGGTTCCTTGAGCTGATCCACGATTTCACCCTGTTCGATGGCGGCCTCCGCAAGATTGCCCGCCCGAACCAGTATTTTGCCGTGAAGGCCGCGCAAGAGCGGGTGGCGGCGCATCAGGGCGGGATCATCTGGCAGACCCAGGGCTCGGGCAAGAGCCTGATCATGGTGATGCTGGCGCGCTGGATCCGCGAGGCCATGCCCGATGCCCGCATTCTGGTGGTGACCGACCGCAAGGAACTCGACCGGCAGATATCGGAAGAGGTGTTCGGCGGCACCGGCGACAAGGTGCGCCGGGCGCGGTCGGGCAATGACCTCATGGCGGCGCTGGCCGATCCGACCGACCGGGTGATCTGCTCGCTGGTCCACAAGTTCGGCAAGCGCGAAGAAAGCGAGTTGGCCGGGCTGATCTCGGAAATTCAGAGCGCCCGGATCGGCGCGCCGGTGGGGGATTTCTACGTCTTCATCGACGAAGCGCACCGGACGCAGTCGGGCAAGCTGGCAAAGGCGATGCGGCAGGTGCTGCCGCGCGCCATGTTCATCGGTTTCACCGGCACGCCGCTGTTGCGGTCGGACAAGGAGACCTCGCTGGAAACCTTTGGCCCCTATATCGGGCGGCCCTACCGGTTCGACGAGGCGGTCGAGGATCGGGTGGTGCTGGATCTGCGCTACGAGGCGCGCGACATCGACCAGCGGATAAGCTCGCCCGCCAAGATCGACACCTGGTTCGAGGCCAAGACCAAGGGCCTGACCCCGGGGGCCAAGGCGACGCTGAAGCAGCGCTGGGGCACGTTGCAGCGGGTGCTGTCGAGCCGCGACCGGCTGGAGCAGATCGCCAGCGACATCATCATGGACATGGAGATGAAGCCGCGCCTGAAAGCGGGCATGGGCAACGCCATGCTGGTAGCGGGCTCGATCCCCGAGGCCTGCAAGTTCTTCGAGATCTTCCGGAAGTCGGGTTCGGTTCTGGCCGACAAATGTGCCATCGTGACGTCCTACAAACGCACGGCCTCCGAGATTACCGGTGAGGAAACCGGGATGGGCGAAACCGAACGGCAGTATGTTCACCGGGTTTACAGCGACCTGCTGGGCACGACCTCGGAAGAAGATTACGAAGAGGAGGCGCTGCGGCGGTTCAAGAAAGAGCCTGCGCAGATGAAGCTGTTGATCGTGGTCAGTCGCCTGCTGACCGGGTTCGACGCGCCGACGGCGACATACATCTACATCGACAAGCAGATGCGCGATCACGGCCTGTTTCAGGCGATTTGCCGGGTGAACCGGCTTGATGGCGACGACAAGGATTACGGCTATATCGTCGATTACAAGGATCTGTTTCGCAGCATCGAAAGCGCCGTGGACGATTACACCTCCGAGGCGTTCGACGCCTTTGACAAGGCGGATGTCGAGGGGTTGATCAACGACCGGGCGGAACAGGCGGACCGGGATCTGCGCATCGCCCGGGAGGCTTGGCTCGGGCTGATGGAGGCCGTCGAGCCGCCGAAGTCGGATGACGAGATCTTCGCCTATTTTTCCAGCCCGCAGGGGATCGACAAGGATCCGGATGCCGATGAAAAGGCGCGCCGTCGGCAGGCGCTTTACAAGATTTCGGGGCGATACGCGCGCGCCTTCGCCAATATCGCGGCCGAGCCCGAGGGATCGGACTTCAACGATCTGGAACTCGACGAGTGCAGGCGCGAGGTCGATCGGGCGATCGGCATCCGCGATGCCGTCCGGTTGCACAGCGGCGATGCCGTCGACATGAAACTCTATGAGCCGGCGATGCGGCACCTGATCGATACCTATATCCGGGCAGAGGACTCGCAGGTCATCTCGCATCTCGATGATATCAGCCTGATCGATCTGGTCGAAAGCAAGGGGGCCGCGGCGGCGGAGGCCTTGCTGCCCGCCTCGAAGCGCAAACGCGAAAATGTGGCCGAAGCGATCGAGAACAACGTCCGCAAGCTGATCATCGAGGAGACCCCGGTCAACCCGCGGTTCTATGAAAAGATGTCAGAGCTGTTGACCGATCTGATCCGTCAACGTCGGGATGACGCGATCGAATATGCGGAGTATCTTGAGCGTATCGCAGCACTTGTTCGGGATGCGAAAGCTGGTCATGGGCAGACCTACCCCGAGGCGATGGACAGCCCCGGCCGCAAGGCTCTTTACGACAACCTTGGTGGCGACGAG
The DNA here is from genome assembly GCF_005144475.1 of Rhodobacter capsulatus. Classification (GTDB taxonomy): domain Bacteria; phylum Pseudomonadota; class Alphaproteobacteria; order Rhodobacterales; family Rhodobacteraceae; genus Rhodobacter; species Rhodobacter capsulatus_C. Next base: position 13,819 of record NZ_SWJZ01000056.1, read on the forward strand.
GCGATGGCGCTCCAGGTAGATCATGCCATACGGGAGACTGCCCCCTTTGGTTGGCGAGGGAATGCGATGAAGGAACGCCGGGTTCGACGCGGCCTCGAGCAGGTGCTGAATGACCCTGAAACCGTGGAGCGGATCTTCGAGATCCTGAAAAACCAGAGTGAATACTGAAATTTCGCAGATCGGCGGCATCGACGTCGAGATCCTGCGCAAGAAGATCAAGAACCTGCATATCGGCTGTTATCCCCCGGAAGGTCGGGTCAGGGTTGCGGCCCCGCTACATGTGAGCAGCGATGCGATCCGGATCGCCGTCCTGAGCCGTCTGAGCTGGATCCGGCGGAAACAGGCACAATTTCAGCGTCAGGAGCGCCAGACACCGCGGCGTTACGTGTCTGGGGAGACGCATTTCCTGTTCGGCAGGCCGCTCCGGCTTGAGGTCGAAGTCTGGGAGAAAATGGTTCACCGAATTTCCCGCTCCGGGAATGATCGGCTGCGGCTCCGGGTTCCAGTCGACAGCACGCCCGATCAGCTTGGGCGATGGCTTGATGTCTGGCTGAAGGCTGAGCTGCGAAAATTCGCTGCACCAAGGATGTCGCTGTGGAGCGATCGCCTGGGTGTGATGCCCGCCAAATGGGGGATCCGCCCGATGAAAACGAAGTGGGGCAGCTGCAATCCCGAAAAGGCGATCATTTGGCTGAACTCCGAACTGGTGAAAAAACCAGAGCGGATGATCGACTACGTGATCGTCCACGAGCTCGCCCATCTCGTCTCGCCTGTCCATGATGATCGGTTCACGGCCATCCTTGATCAATACCTGCCAAGGTGGCGACAGGTGCGTCAGGAGCTGAATTCCCTGCCGCTGGCGGCGTGGACAGACTGAGGTCTTGTTCGATCTCCTTGTCGGAGCCTCTAACCGAAAAACTCAGCAATGGCGAAAGCATTCTGCGTCGCGCTCCATTGTTCGCAAGCATGCGCTTACGGGATGAAACCGGCCGGCATCTGAATTCAGGCTGCTCGTTTCATTTTTCGCATTTCTTTTATAATCAATGCGTTACACTTGACTTCACCCGATTCTGGGTCCATCATATCCCCATGATATCGTTCCCCGAATCCTGCCAGGGTCCCTCGCTGCGCTGATCGCCATCGGTCGGTCACGGCCGGGTCACCCATCCGTAAATCCCTGATCTTGCGAGGCCGCGCCCGGCTGTGGGCGGTTTTCGCACGCCCATGAACGCCAGCATGCCCCGACCGATCGTGGTCGGCCGAGGGCGCATGACCGGAGCACACCATGTCCACGCCAACGCCCTCCCACCTGTGGGCATGCCTCCGCATGTCTGCCGCACCGCCGAAGCCCGACCGGCCGTGCCGGGCGCAATTGCCGATATTCGCAACGCCTCTCTCGGGCCGCGGAACGGTTTCGTCCCGTTATTCGCGCACGGCTCTGATCGCCCTTGGCCGCGCGCGTCTCGATTCCATGTCTGCCCTAGGCCTGAGCTTGCGGCAGCTGCAATCCTGGGTCGCGGCGGTGCGCGGCTATTCCGACCGTCCCCGTCATCATTGATCGCAACCCCGCGCGGCCAATCCGCGCAGAGCCCCCCACATTCTCGATCCCGGAGCCCCACATGACCCCTGACGATATCTTCGATCCGCTGCGCCCGATGCTTTACGTCACCGACTGCCTCCGGACCGGCAAGCTCACGGAGTTCGATCCCGGTATCGCTCCCCTGCTTCTGACGCAACGGCTGATAACAGGGGCCAACCCTTTCGCTGAAGTCCTGCGCCAGGATCTCCGCGACCTTTGCGATCGCATCGACACTATTGCCGGGACGGTTCCGGAGCCGTCGACGCTTGCCGACGCCCCGCGCATCGACAGGTGGTGCGGCGCGATCGTGGATGAGTTGCCGGTACTCGTGGGGGTCGTCACTGGTCATCCCCGGCTGAGGCACGGTGCGCGTTGCATCACGTCGCCGCTGGTCCGCATCGAGCCTGATAAGGGGTGGGCGCGCACATTTTCGCGTTATTATCGCCTCGGCCGCCCCGACCGGTCTTGTCTGACCGATCTTCTGGCCGAAGGACGGCTGCGCCCGGATACCCGAGCCTTCGATATTCCTGCTTCGGGGGTCTGGAGCTGAGCTGGAAGCCCGGGCCGAGCCACGAGGGGCTAAGGGCGGCCCGTAATGTTGCGACATCGGATCCGAAGAACCCTCGTTCGCGGGTCCCACGGTGGATGGCGCACTGCGCACGAAACGGACGGGCGCCAGTCACTCATTGCGAAGGTGCCGACGTTGAGGGGGCTGCGACGAGATGGCAAATCCGAAAATGTTCCATATGGATGCCACAATGCGATTTCAGCACCTGAACGAAATGACATGTCGTTCTTGAAGCATTGAAATAGTTGGCGTTAGGCTGTGATCTCCGCGCCGGACGTTACCGCCTGGACCGTGAGACAGACATTATGCCCGTTCCCCCTTCAGGATCTTATTCCCCGCCATGACCCCCGTCTTTCTCGACATCGAAGCCTCGAGCCTCACCGGTTGGCCCATCGAAATCGGCCTGTCCCGGCTCGGCCCGATCGGCATCGAGACATGGTCGTGCCTCATTCACCCTCGCCCGGGCTGGAGCGAGGCTGACTGGGATCCGCGCTCCGCAGAGATCCACGGCATCGCGCGAGAGCGGCTGCACACCGCCCCCGCCGCCGATCTCGTGGCCGAGGCGGTCGAGGCGCGGCTTGGGCCGCATGTCCTGTCAGACTGCCCCGAATTCGACGGCAAATGGCTGGCCCTGCTGCTGCGCCGCCCGGTGCAGCTTTGGCATTTCGACGATGCCGTCCGCGAGACCTTTGGTGCCAAGGCCCTGCCTCGGGCGCTCACCTTGCTCGACGCCCTGCCGCATCCGCATCGCGCGGGGCCGGATGCGGAAGCGATGGCGCAGGTCTGGCTTGAACTGGTGCAGGGCCGCTGAGCCTCAGCCCTCGGGCGGGGCGTATTCGTCGGGCCGCCGCGCCTTGCCAACCGTGGCGCCCATCACCGCGCGCTGCAGATGCCCGGCATTGAGCTTGATCTTGCCGCCCGAGGCATGGCGCAGGATATGCACCGAAGGGTCGCGGCCGGGCGGCGCCACCGTCGTCAGCCGCTTTTCGGGGAAACGCCGCGCGAACATCGCCGCCGTCGCCGCCTGATCGGAATCGGCCGTCAGCAGATAGGCATGGTCGAACACATCCTCGAACGCGTCATGCATCAGATGGATGGCGAGGTTGATATCCCCCGCCTTCTCGGTCGGCTTCTCCCAGCGATCGCCGCAATTGCGGCACATCATCCGCTCATGCACGTAATGGCCCAGCGCCACCTCCACCCCCTCGGCCCGCTGCGCCGCGATCACCTGCTCGTGCCGCCAGCGCTTGCCCGCCGAGCCGGGATAGAACGCCGTGCAATAGACCACCCGCACCAGCTTTTGCGTCTTTTGCGGCAAGATCACCTGGCCCAGCCGCCAATAGCTGAGCCATTTCAGATGCGGCTGCCCCAGCCGGTCGATCGCGTGATAAAGGTTGAACCCGTCGATATAAAGCGCCGCGCGCGCGACCTTCGTTTCCTGTTGATCTTTTTCACTCAATCTGCTACCTCGCAAACATCCACGCGAAGCGGTACGCCGCCAGCAGGCCCTCGACCCCGGTCGGGGGTTTTTCTTTTTCACCCCTTTCCTGAGCGCATTTTGCCGCCCTCGCAATGAAATTTCTTCGAGAACGCGACGCCGTAACGCCGCAAGCCTCCGCTTCCACCTGGAGAGAATTGGATTTCCCTTGCCCGGCGGGACTGCGCCGCCTAACCCTGTTCGGGATTTGAGCCCCGACCTGTGCGAGAGACAATGCTGCCTGCTGCTCATCTTCAGTCCGGACGATCGGCGCCAACCATCGCCGTGGCCGATTTTCGCCAGATATTTCACTGGCCCCTGTCCTTGCGCGACCCTTCTGATGCGCGCCGAAAGATCAAGGATCTCCGCGCAAGCCTCGGCGCCGAATGGGGTGAGCGGACCTCAAAGGACGACGGCATTGCCTATGAGGAAGCGGTTTATTTCCACGATTTCGTGCAGGAGTTCCTCTATACCCGGGCCGAAGATCAGGATGCCCGCGGGCATTGGCATTTCGATCGCTCCGATATCGAGGAACTTCGCGTTGCGCTTCCCGGAGATCCCGTTGGCGACATCGAGATCGGCGGAACGGATTTTCGCATCGAACGTCTGGAACTCGACATCTTCGAATTCGGCGTCGCCATCATCACGCTCGAGGTCGTGGCGAAACAAAGGCAAGACCTGAACCTTGCCCGGGTCATGGACCTGATCGAATATGTGCGCCGCGCCTTTCCCGGTTTCTGGAAAACCGAAGACGGGATCGAGCGCCCGGGCTATTGCCCGCAGGCCGTCATGCTGACACATCGTTCCGGCAAGATCCGCAATCGGATCCTGCGTCCGCAACCGTCCTCGGACGCCCGAAAGGCGCTGAACTCCAATCGCGTGCCGGAACTCTTTCCCTGGTGGGCCGAATTCGCCCGTGGACTGCGCTTCACAAGTCGCCGCAACGGCGCGCTGGAATGGCGTCATGTGCTTGACGAACGCATCCCCGCCATGAGCTACATCCGGCTCGAGGATCATCCGGGCACGGCGGACCGCGCCGTTTTCGAACAGATTTCCGAGGCCGACTGGCACCGCATCGCCGAAGCCGACAGTTCCGGCAACTCGCTGAAAATGCCGTATAACGATCACTTCCTGCGCAACACCCTGCCCACCGCCTTTTACGACCGTCACGCCCCCGGCGACACCTTTTCAAGCACCACCCGCATCACCTATGCCGGGCATCATCACGCCTTTGTCGGCAACGGCTGGTTCTTCAAGACCCACATCGTCAACCACTTCGAGGGCCACTATCGGCGCATGCATTTCATTGCCATCCTCGAATTCGCGGCGATGCTGACCTTTTCGCGCCGGATCACCGACATCGTGCGCGCCGCCACCGACACCCGGGACCGGGGCGCGCAGGAGGCGCTGGCCGACCGCGTCCATGCCACCCGGCAGGATTTCCTGAACTTCATCCACTGCTACCACTTCACCCATGTCTCGAACCACCTTCAGGCCCGCGAGATGAACGAGCGGCTGCGCGCCAGCATGGGGCTTGATGCGTTGCGCGCCGATGTCGAGACCGAATTGCAGAACGCCTCGGATTTCGTCGGCATGATCGAGCAGCGCCAGATGGCGCAATCGCAAAGCGATCTGACCGAATTCGCCACCCTGTTCCTGCCCGCAACCCTTGGCGCCGGGTTTGGCGGCATGAACTTTCTGGCCGGGCTCGATGTCAACGCGCAGGGTTCGGCCACCGCCATCACCGGCACGGCGGTGGCGCAGCTCTTCACCTGGGGGGGCATCGCCTATCTGCTGGCGGCGCTGGTGCTGGTCTGGTTGCCGCAGCGGGACGAGCGTCTGCCCGAGGCGCGGCGCAGGATTCTGGATCGTCTGCTGGGCGCGGCGGCGCTTTTGGGGCTGGCGGCTTTCGGGACATGGAAGCTGTTCGGATGAGCCCGGGCGCGCAAATCCCGGTTGGAAAAACGGCAACACCTTGGCCGGGAATGCATAATCGCGCCGGAAGTCGGAAAATTGTGGGTCCGGCCCCGGTTTTTGCGTCATTGGTCGGCTCATCGTTGGAAATATGGCTGCAAACTTTCTTCTTGACCAAGGGGCTCCAGAGGGCCAGTCTGAGGCCCATGCCCGCATGAATGCGGATTGAGACCCCATGACACACATGGTGTCCTCCTTAACAAGTCTAAGGCCCATGCCCGCATGAATGCGGATTGAGACTGGGGTAGGAACCTCCCTGCTTCTCATTGAGTCTGAGGCCCATGCCCGCATGAATGCGGATTGAGACCAGTGCAGCCGCTCGGCTGCTTCATCAAGCGTCTGAGCCCCATGCCCGCATGAATGCGGATTGAGACAGACCGAGCATGACGTTGGACATGGTAGTGCTCCCTTCCGTCTGAGGCCCATGCCCGCATGAATGCGGATTGAGACCGGTGTTCGAGCGTCGCCGTCACCATTTCGCTCTGAGCCCCATGCCCGCAGGAATGCGGGGAAAGCGGCGAAAACACCAAGGCCGGGCGCGTCACCCAGCGCCCGGCCTTGCCATGTTCGGGGCAGGGGCGTGCTCAGCCCGGTTTGGCCAGCTGCAGGTCGTAGCGCCCCGCGCCCTTGCTTGTGTGCGAGCCGATATGGGTGGTGGCGCCGAAATGCAGCATCGACAGATCGAGCGGCGCCGGATCGGCCAGCACCAGCCGCCCCAGCACCCCGCCACCCGGCACCACCCGCCCCTGTCGCCGCGAGCCGCTGGCCCAGGGCGCCGGTTCGACCGCCTGCCAGATCCCCTCGGGGCTGGTCTCGGGACGGATCAGGCAGGGGGTTGCGCCGTGCCACAGCGCCATCGCCGCGCTGCGCCGCCAGGCCGCCTCGATCACCGTGGCGGGCTCGGCGTGGCGGTGATCGCCCGCGCGCAGCGACAGCGGGGTCAGAAAGTCAAGCGCGGCCATCCGCACCGGCCCCTCATGCGCGGGCAGGCCCTCGGCGCGGCCAAGGCCGAGATCAAGGAGCGCAAGGCGCAGCTTGCGGTTGCCTGCCATGTCGAGGCCAAGCGCCAGCGCCGCCCGCAAGGCCTCGGCCGCTTCCTCGGCCCAGTCGCCCGCAAGGCCGAACAGATCGAGCGTCAGCCGATAGCCCTCGCGCTGCGGGTCGAGCGAAAAGACATAGGGTTTGGGCAGGTCCTGAAAGGCGCAGGGTGTGGTGTCGCGGTGAAAGAAATTGATCCGGCCCTGGGGGCGGAAGAACAGTTCCGCCGCCGTTGGCACCCCGGCTTGCGCCCCGCCCCGGTCGAGCCGTTCGGCCCCCAGCGCCGTGCCCCATGCGCCGCGCAGCCGCGGGATCGCCGACATCGGCTCGAGCGGTTGCGGGCTCCAGATCAGCGCCGAGATGCGGGTTATGCGCCAGATCCGGTGCAGCCCCGATAGATCGACCGGCGTTGCCGCAGCCTGTGCGAGCGCCTCGGCCAGCCGCGGATGCGCTTCGGGCAGGGAGGAGCAAGCGACAAGGCGGTCTGAAAGGGGCACGGGCACCGGAAATCCTTTGTGACGGTGGCCAGAGTGGCAAATCTGTCGCGGCGCCACAAGCCGGGGCGGCCGAGGTTTTTCTTGCCAGCCCGCGACATTCCGTGCCTGATGGGGCGGTGATGGGTGATGTGGGCGGGCTCGACGCATGGCGCAGAAGGTGCTTGTGGTCGAAGGCGTGAACTTCGATCAATGTCTTTATGATACCAACGATTTGTCGGTGATCCGCGGGGCGTCGCTGTTGCTGGACGGGGCCTTGCCGGTGATCTGCGGTGCGGTGACCAGGACGGGGGCGCGGATCGGTGCCAGTCTGGGCGGGGCCTCCAGTTATGAAATCGCCTTCGAGGGCGCCGAGCCGGCCGAGGTCGAGGCGGCTGTTCGTCGTGCGCTGGCGCAAGACCCGTGGCGGGCCTTGTCTTGGGTGGTTTCGGTGGCGGATACGGCGACCGCCGCGCGCGGGCGCAACCGGCGCCAGCAATTCCAGACCTGGACGGTCAAGCTCAGCGATGTTCCCGGCGCGGTATGCGAGGATGCGCTGGATCGGGTGCGCCCGGCCAGTCCGGGGCGGGACGATGCGATCAAGGGGCCACTCTCGCCCGAGACACGGATCCGGCTTGAACATGGGCGTCAGTTCCGGCGTCAGTTCTTTCGCAACGGCACGCGCAATCTGGTGGAAGACGACATCCTTTGCGCCTCGTTCGAGGAACTTGTCACCCCGCCGCCGAAAGGGCTGCGCGAGGGGATGAAGGGCAAGATCGCGGTGGTGCATTTCGACGGCGACCGGATGGGCGATCTGCGCCGTCTGGTTGGCGATGATGCGGAATTTTCGGCGCAGATGGGAAAGATGACCGAGGACATCCTGACCCGGCTGGTCGCAGGTGTCCGGAGGCGGCGTGCCCCCGAGGATCGGCGCTTCCGGATGGAGGTGCTGCTGTGGGGCGGCGACGACATCACGCTGGTGGTGCCTGCCTGGGACGTGCTGCAGGTGATCGGTGATTTTCAGGCCGCGATTGCGGGGGTGAAGATCGCAAGCCTTCCCGTCAGTTTCACCGGGGCGGCGATCGTGGCAAACTACAAGGCGCCGGTGCGAAAGCTGGTGCATCTGGCCGAACGTGCCGTGAAAGTGTCGAAACAGGCGGAGGTGCGCGGGGCCGTGACCTTCGACATCTTCAAGATGTCGCCGCCGGAGAGACCGCTCGAGGCGCATCGGGCGCAGCTTTTCCCCGGTGCGACGGCGCGCGACATCGCTTTTTCGGGAGATGACTTCGGTGGCCTGATGGCCCTTCTCGCCGCACGCCGGGAAGCACAGGAAAGGGGGCAGTTCCTGTCACGTTCGCGCGCGCATGATCTTGTGCAAGCAACGCCGGAAGACCGTGACGATCTGCTGAAAAAGTATCATCTGCGGGTCTTGCAGGTTTCGGCCGCCGATCATCCGCAGGACGCCTTGGCAAATCTTTATGCGTTGCCGCAAATGGAGGGGGTGGAGCGGGATCTCTCCCTTGACCTGATGCTCTGGCTCGATCTTGACGAGTTGTATTATGCACCGCCGCAAGACAGCGCGGAGGCCGCAGCATGAAGCGATTTCAGGCGCGACTGAGCGTGACCTTGCGCAGCCCGTTCATCTTTCCGGATTCCGAGGCGGTGATCCCGGGCATCGACATTGTCGCACACAGGAACCGCGCGGAATGTCCTCTGCTGCCACGCGATCAGTTGAAGGGCGTTTTTCGGGATGCCTTGGCCAAATCCCTGCGCGCCGGCGCGCCAGGGCCGACGGTCGAGGATATCTTCGGCGTGGCATCTGACGACGGTGGGATGCGCGGCGCCTATGAACCAAAGCCCGGGTTGGTGCTGTTTTCCGATGCGATCGCGGTTGAGGGGCAGGACTTGGGGCGCGTCATCTCGCACCGGGTCGAGATCGATGCCGAAACCGGGGCAGCAAAGGAAGCCCACCTGTTGTTCGTCGAACTTGTCGCTCCGCGCAGGCAGGCCGTGCGGTTCGAAGCCGATATTGTATGGTTCTGCCGGGATACTTCGGTTGGCGATGCGTTGCGACGCGCGCAGAGCTGGATCTCCGCCATTGGTGCAATGAAGTCTTCAGGGTTCGGCGAAGTGCTCGACATCCGGATCGGCGACGAAACCGTGGTGGATTTGGCCGGGCTGACGCCTCAGGCTCCTCCCGCCGAGCGCACGTGCTACGTGTTCGGGTTCGATCGCCCCTATCTGGTCGACGCGAGGATCGCGGCCGACAACGTGCTGGTCGGGCAGGTTACCGTTCCCGGCGGTGTCATCAAAGGTGCATTGGCGCGCAAACTTGATCTGGCCGGGGTGCTGCCTGGCCATGCAAGGGCACTGACGGATATGTCGATATCGCATGCGCGCCCCGAAGGCGCGCAAGAGGTCTTGCCCTTGTCGGTTGTGCGTAGCGCGGCCACGGGGGAGGCGTTCGATTTGTGGCAAAACCCCGATACCGATCTCGATGACATCCAGTTTCAGATCGACTGGAAACACGGTTTTGCCGATCAGGAGAACCGGGAAGTCAGGGTCCACACGGCCGTGACCGAGGAAACCGAGATCGCCGAGACGGGCAACCTGTTCGTGATCGATGCCGTCGATCCGGCAGACGGGCGATATCGAGTAGAGGTGGATTATCGCCGTGTGCAGCCTGAATCCCGTGATCTTCTTCATGCAATGCTGATGGACGGCTTGCACGGGATCGGGCGTACCGGCGCGATTGCGACGGTGCAGGCATGTTCCGCCGTCGAGCCAGTTGTGGACAAGCTGACCGGCACCGTGTTTGCGGTCAGCTTGATGACCGATGCAATTCTCGCATCGCCGGTGGACGAAACGGAGGCTGGCGCCGCATATCAGGCTTACTGGTCGAGAGTTCTCCATCCGCACCCGGTGGAACTCATCGAGTTTCTCGCTTCCCAGCGCGTTGTGGGCGGTTATCTTGCCAAGCGCTACCGTAGCGGTGCCGCGCAAAACTACCGTCCATGGTGCGTGAGCAACGCCGGTTCCACCTTCCTGCTGCGCGGCGAGACCCTCGGTGTTGCGCTTTCGGAGTTGCGCAAGGCACGTCTTCCGGCCCCTTTCTTCGACGGTTCGCCGATGACCTGGGACACCTGCCCATTCCAGCCCGAGAACGGGTTCGGGGAAATCAGTGTGACCGCCGTCGATCTGCGCGAGGACCCTCGCCATGGCTGATTTTCGCATATCGGATTTTCGGTTCGAACTCGAAGTTGTATCGGATCTTCATATAGGCTCCGGGCAAAGTGAACTCATGCCGGCCTTCGCCAGGGCGCGCGCCAGCGACGAGGCCCCCGAGGTGGCCGAAATCGTCAGGGATTGCGATCACTTGCCGGTCATTCCCGGGACCAGTCTGAAGGGCTGCCTGCGCAGCTTGCTGGAGGACGAGGCGCAGATTCTGCTGTTCGGCACTCCGAAGTCGAAAGCCGATGATGGTGGTGGCCGCATGGGGGTCTTGCGCGTGCGCGACGCCCATCATCTTGCCGCCCCCGAAGAGACGCAGCCGACCCCGATGCAGAACGGCACCTTCGTCCTGATCAAGAATGCGATCGACACGGGGCGCGGTACGTCGAAGACGAATTTCCTGTTTGCCAAGTGGATGGTGCCGCAGGGAACGATCTTCTCTGGCTGTCTTCGACTCGAATTGTGGGGCGACTATCCGCTTCAACTTCGAGCAGCGGAAGCCTTGTTCCGCCTTTTCAAAAGTCTCGCGCAAGATGAGGGCGTGTCCTTGGGAAAGGACACCAACAGTGGCGACGGCCGTGTCCGGCTCCGGGGTGAGATCCGCGAAACCCAGTTCGTCGCTCAAGACGGTTCGCTCGTTCCCGGACCCGAACGGATCTTCGAAGTGCCGGGGGAACCAGACCTGCGCTTCACCAGTTTGCGCATGTCGCATCGCGGTCCGAGTTTCACCAGCGATTTCGCCTATGATCGCGAAAAGGAAAAAAAGCGAAATCCGAATGCGCCGCATCTTCGGGCATTGCGACGGAACGGTGTGCCGGTGATTTCGGGCTCGGCGGTTGCCGGAGTTCTGCGCGCCGATTTCGCCTTCCTGCTGCGCAGGCAGGGGCTGGAAGAAGCCGCAGTCACCGATCGGATCACCCGACTGTTCGGGGCGACGTCCCGCGCAGGTCGCCTTGTCGTTATTGCCGAGGACGTTTCCGCGACGGGGAGGCAAACGCTCATGTCGAACAAGATCGACCGTCTCTCGGGCGGCACCATCGACAATGCCCTCTTTGCGATCGACGCCGATCATGGCGTGAAATTTACTCTGCGCTTGGGGCTTTCTGATCTGGCCGACGACGCCGACCGGGAGCTGCTCGGCGATCTGGTCGCGATGGTGCGCAAGAACGGCGTCGAACTCGGTCATTCCGTCAACGCCGGGTTCGGCTGGTTCCGTGTCGAGGAGTAGCAGATGTCCACATCCGACAAGACCCGCGACAACGGCTTTCGGCACAAGCCCCGGCATGATGGGCCTTCGTCCGGGCCCGGCAAAGCCGGAAAACACCACAACGCTCCGATCTCCTTCGAAACACCCCCGGCCCCGTTCCGCTTCATTCCGCTTCCCGAAAAGGTTCATCTGGCCGAGCCCGCGGTGCGCGCGGCTTGGGAGGCTGGCACGCTCCACTCGCATCCGCTGCCGGGCGGCTTTTCGGGCAGCTTGACGGTCGAAATCGCCTTCGACGGGCCGATGTTGGTGGGGGGGGCAGCCACCGGGCCTGCAGATCAGGCGCAACAGGTGCGGCCCGTGTGCCTTGGCGCGGAATACGTCCTGCCCGGCTCCACCCTGCGAGGGCTTCTGCGCAGCGTCACCGAACTCGTCAGCGCCTCGCGCATCCGGCAGATGAACCTGCATCGCCGCTACGGCATCCGGGATTTCTCCCACCCGCTGTTCAAGGACACCGACCGCAAGCGCCCGCGCGCGGGATGGCTGACCCTCGTGAACGGCAAGGCTGTCCTGACGGAAACCGAATGGTACGAAATCCGCATCCGCGATCTCACCGAAGAGGCCAATTCGGGGCAATTCCATTACGACTGGCTGAACATGAATATCGCTGAGCGCTACGCGCATGTTGGGTGTGTCGCCGAGGGCAGCGGCAAGCGTTTCGTATTCGACCAACCGACCGCTTTCGCAAAAAAGGGCAATCAGGCGCATCTGGTTGTCCCGCGAGACGGCGGCGACGTTGATGGTATTTTCGTTTTTTCCAACGCCTCACCGACGCTGGAAGGCTTGAGCGTCGAAACCCTTGACGCGCAAGACCTCGTGAAGCGCAAGCGGCTGTTCAAGAAAACCGAGGCCGTCTTCGCGCATGAACCTTTCGGGGAGCCGCAGCCCATTCCCGATGATGTCTGGGAAACCTTCGAACTCAACAACTCTTCGCCCTCGCGCCACAAGCCCGAACGCGAGGGGAACTGGAAGGAACTCTGGCCGACCCTCAAGGCGGGCGGGCGCATTCCCGTTTTCTGGCTCTCCAACGCTGATCTGAAGCGCGAGCCGCACGACCAGGCGGTGGCCGACTTCGGCCTTGTCCGGGTGTTCAAGCGCGCGCATCTCTATTCGGTCAAGGACAAGCTCGATCTGACCGATGCGGGCGCGCATATGACGCTGCCGGGCAGCCCCGACTATCAGCCGGACCTGACCGAGGCGCTGTTCGGCTATGTCCACGAACCCGAGAGCAAGACCGAAAACACCGCCGCCCTGCACAAGGACCGACATCTGGCCGGGCGGCTCGGCTTCGGGTTCGGCTATCTGAGCTCGAACGCAGATGTCCGCACGAGCGACACCTGGGAAACCGTGCAAAGTGCCCCGAAACCCTCCTTCGGTCCCTATTATCTGGCGCAGGGGCAGCATGACTGGTCAGACCCCGCCTCGACCCTCGCCGGGGTCAAGACCTATCCCGCGCGCGAGGCGAACGAGGCCGCGCTGAGATCCACGCTGCAAAGCTGGATCCCGACCAAGGGAAACGCCGCAAGGAACACGAAGATCCGCTCGAAACTGGTGTTCCTGCTGCCGCGCAACCGGGGCGACAGGATCACCTTCGCCGCCGAGATCCGTTTTCACAATGTCACCCCGGTCGAACTGGGGGCGCTTGTCTGGGCGATGACCTTTGGCGGCGCGCCGCAGTTGCGCCACATGATCGGTCGCGCCAAGGCCGCCGGGGCCGGGCAGGCGCGCCTGACCCCGGTTGCGGTGCAGCTGCGCCACGGCGACGAGGAGAGGCCCGAGGCCGAGGCCTTTTGCGCCGCACGGATGCGCGATTTCGAAACTTTCATGGGCGAGGGCTGGCGCGAGAGCGACACCGTCCGCGCGCTTCTGGCCCATGCCGATCCGGCCCGCGGCCGCGATCTCGATCGGGCCGGGCAGCTGAGCTATCTGCCGCTTCAGCTGCACCGCAAGCTGCGCGATCACGCCCGCACCTCGCCCAAACCCCGGATGCTCGGCCCGGACGGCTGAGCCAGGACCGGCCCTTGCCACCGAAACGCATCAGAGCCGGAGGCAACTCCGGCTCTGAAGCGTTTCAACGCTCACATTTCTAGCGCCAAATCCGCATTCATGCGGGCGTGGTCGTGCCACCCAATCCGAACTACCCAGCCGCTGTGATGGCGGGTCTCAATCCGCATTCATGCGGGCGTGGTCGTGCCACTCCGCTTCACCGCCCAAGGAGGGCGACACGTCTCAATCCGCATTCATGCGGGCGTGGTCGTGCCACGAAGAGGAGCCAGTAAATGGCCCATTCGAGTCTCAATCCGCATTCATGCGGGCGTGGTCGTGCCACACAGTAAATCAGCCGAGCGACCGGTTGCTAGTCTCAATCCGCATTCATGCGGGCGTGGTCGTGCCACGGAGGGGCTGTCGTTCGTTGTCGTCGCTGCGTCTCAATCCGCATTCATGCGGGCGTGGTCGTGCCACGTAAGAGCCGGCGCCTCCGTTGCTGGCAAGGTCTCAATCCGCATTCATGCGGGCGTGGTCGTGCCACACACCCTCTGCAATCCGCGCCCGGAAATCAAGGAAAAAGTGGCACTTCCAACCATCCTCACCGCCGCAGGGGCAAAACGGCCCCGAAACCACCGATTTTCTGTTTCATGATCCGATTTTCTGTTACATTCCAGAGCGCTGCACATTTTCCAACGAGGTTTCCCTGTCTGACACCCTGTTCGAGCGGATCACCACCTGGGAGGCCCTCGATCGGGCCTGGGCCAAGGTGCGCGCCAATGGCGGCGGTGCCGGGGGCGACGGTGTCACGCTCGACGATTTCGCGCAAGCCGCTGCGGCGCGGCTGTCGGCCCTTTCGGCGGCCTTGCGGGCCGGGATCTACCACCCCGCGCCGCTGCGCCGCCTCGACATCGCCAAACCCGACGGCGGCAGCCGACCGCTGGCGATTCCCGCCATCCTCGATCGCATCGCGCAAACCGCCGTCGCGCAGGCGCTCTCGCCGATCTTCGAGCGCGAATTTTCCGACGCCAGCTTTGGCTATCGCCCGAACCGCTCGGTCCGCATGGCGGTCGAGCGCATCGCGATGCTGCGCCGACGCGGCTTTACCCATGTCGTCGAAGGCGACATCGTGCGCTATTTCGAGAATGTCCCCCATGATCCGCTGCTGACGCTGCTCGAGACGCAGCTGCCCGATGAGCCGCGCCTGTGTGCGTTGATCGGGCTATGGCTGGAACATGGCGGGCAGATGCTGGGCACCCCGGGGCGCGGGCTGGCGCAGGGCTCGCCGCTGTCGCCGCTGCTCTCGAACCTCTATCTTGACAGCTTCGACGACACCTTGACCGCCGAGGCGGCGCTGGTGCGCTTTGCCGATGATTTCATCCTGTTGACCCGCAAGGAGGCCGATGCCCATGCGGCGCTGGCGCGGGCGGCCGAGGAACTGGCGGCCCGCGGTCTTGCCGTTGATGCGGCAGGCTCCAAAGTCACGGATTTCGACGCGGGCTTCGCCTTTCTCGGGCATCTGTTCCTGCGCTCGCTGGTGCTCAAGTCCGAAGGGGCCGATCCCGTTCCCGCGCCCGCATCCGGGGCCGAAACCGAAACCGATGCGGGATATGACCCCGGTCCCCGGGTGTTGCGCCTGTTCGAGCCGGGGCGCCGGCTTGGGCTGGGCAACGACAGTTTCCGGGTGCTTGCCCCCGATGGCGCGGTGCTGGTGCAACTGGCGCAACACCGCGTCGGGCGTATCGAGATCGGGCCTTGTGCCGGCATCGACGATGACGCGCTGCGCCAGGCGCTCGGTGCGGGGATCGAGATCGCCCATCTGGATGGGCTGGGTCAGGTTCTGGGCACCACCATGCCGGCGGCGGGCGATCATGGCGCGTTGCATCTTGCGCAGGCGCGGGTGGTGCTTGATCCGGCACTTCGGTTGGCGTTGGCGCTTCAGCTGGTGTCGGGGCGGATCCGCAACCAGCGCGCCCGGCTGCAGGTGCTCAACCGCCGCGCCGAAACCGCCAAGGCGGTCAAGGCTGCGCAGGAGCTGGGCATCTGCCTGCGGCGCCTGCGCGGGGTCAAGACGCTCGAGGCGCTGCGCGGCGTCGAGGGGCTGGCCGCCGCAGTCTATTGGCCCGCGCTGGCGTCGCTCTGCGCGGGGGCGCCGAAACGCTTC
This sequence comes from Rhodobacter capsulatus, assembly GCF_005144475.1. GTDB lineage: Bacteria > Pseudomonadota > Alphaproteobacteria > Rhodobacterales > Rhodobacteraceae > Rhodobacter > Rhodobacter capsulatus_C. Next base: position 29,573 of record NZ_SWJZ01000056.1, read on the forward strand.
ACCCGGCAACGCCCGGCGCGCGATGCGTTGAACGCGGTGCTCAACTACCTCTGTGCTCTGCTGGAACGCGACATCCGCGCCGCGATCCTGTCGGCGGGGCTGCATCCGGGTTTCGGCGTCCTGCACGCCAGCACCGATCGCGGCGAGGGGTGCGTCTACGATCTGATGGAGGGGTTCCGCGCCCTTCTGACCGAGGGGGTGGCGGTGACGCTGTTCAACCGCAAGGTCCTGCGCCCCGAGCATTTCACCGAAGATGGTGCGCGCATTTCCCCGGCCGGGCAACGCGCGATCATCGAGGGGTATGAGGCCGCGCTTGACCGGGTCGTGCGCTCGAACCACAGCGGCGCGCGGCACAAGCTGCGCGTGGTCATGCGCGAAGAGGCCCGCGCCTTTGCCCGCCATTGCCGCGCCCCCGACCAGGGCAGCTTCGAGCCGCAGGTTCAGGACTACTGAGCCACGCCCTCCCACCCCGCCGCCCGCAGGAGCACGGCAGCCGGATCCCTTTGGCGGAGATCATGGCTCCGATCCGCATTCATGCGGGCGTGGTCGTGCCACCTATGAAATTCTCGATGTTCCTGAACGCCACGTCTCAATCCGCATTCATGCGGGCGTGGTCGTGCCACTTAGATACAGAAGGAGGCCAAAATGGCCCAAGGTCTCAATCCGCATTCATGCGGGCGTGGTCGTGCCACTCACCCTCTGCAATCCGCGCGCGGAAATCAAGGAAAAACTGGCTTTTCCAACCCTCGGCACCGCCAAGACCGACGGAACCCGCAAAACCTTCGGATTTCTTGCGTTGCGAGCGGATTTCCATAATAATCGCGGCCTGTTAGCGGTTTTCCAACGAGGATTGCATGGCCAGGGGCGAAATGCTGACCGTCTTTTCCTACGACATCGGCGCCAATCGCAAAAGACGAAAAGCCGCAGCCATCCTTGAGGAGGCGGCCAGCCGGGTGCAGAAATCGGTCTTTGAAACCCGGATGTCGCGCAACCGCGCCCAGGCGGTGGCGCAGCGCGTGGCGGCGCTGCTCGACCCGGGCGACAGCCTGCGGGTCTATGTTCTGGGCGCCGACGGCGAGACCAGCAGCCGGGTCTATGGCGATGCCGTGCCGCTGGAGCCCGAAGGCGACCACTGGCTGTTCTGAGCCGCGACACGGCCCGCTGGCTCTGGCCCTTTGTGCGGAAAGCTGACAGGATCGGTCGTGCGGCCTTTCGGGGCAAGGACATTTCAACGAACCCGATCGGGGGCCGTCGCGGTCCCGTTTGCAAGGTGTTTCATGGCGACGACGATTTACGATGCCTTCAATCAGTTCAGATCGAACCTGGAAATCACCAGCCTGCAGGAAAGCACGACCTCCACGCGTCAGCAAAACGTGCGCGAGGCAGTCGAGGCCGATTTTTCGGTGCAGGAGTCGTTTCTGGCGGGGTCTTACCGGCGTCACACGATGATCGCGCCACTGAACGCGGCGGATATCGATGTGTTTGTGGTGCTGCATCCGAAATACCATGCTCCGCTGGGACAACGCGATCTTTTGTCGGCGCTCATGACGACGCTGAAGAAAAAGTATCCAAGGACGCCAAAGATCAAACCCGACGGGCAGGCGGTGACGATCACCTTCACCGATTTCGAAGTCGACGTGGTGCCCGGGTTTTACCAAGTAGGTGGCGGGTTTCTTATTCCCGACGCCGGACTGAATCGCTGGATTGCCACGGACCCGAAACGCCACGTGGAAATGTGGTCGATAGTGAACAAGGGCCACAACGGGATGATGGTTCCCCTGATCAAGATGATGAAATGCTGGAACCGGCAGCAGAGGTATCCGCTGCGGTCGTTTCACCTTGAAGTGATGGTCATGCATGTTCTCCAAGGTATCGTCATCACGGACTATCCCAGCGGTGTTCGCTGGGCCTTTGACAAGATGCGAGGCGCGATCCGGGCGAGGATCGCCGATCCTGCGGGATACAGCGATGACATTGCGCCGGGGCTTTCGCCCATGGACAGGGAAAGGCTTGCACGCCGGTTGGATGCCGCGTTCAACACCGCGATGCAAGCCGAGAGCAATGCTCAATACGGGAATGTAAAGACCTCCATGGATTTCTGGAGAAGCCTGTTCGGAGATTTCTTTCCGGCGTACGGCTAGCGATTGGGGCCCTCAGCGATCTTTGCCAGAACGCTTTCCGGACCGCCGTTCTTTGGGTTCCTTCAAACTCGGCGCGTTCGTTTCGATGTAATCAAGCGCGGCGGCCAGTTGATTCAACGCCGATTTCTGGGGGTCTTCGATATGGTCCAAGAGATGCCCAGAGGCGAAGTAATGTTCCAAAGACCGGGTCGTCCCCTCGTCCGTTGAGGGCGCGTTATGGGCGAGGATTTCATCGATCACGCGCGGCGAGACCTGCAACGCTTTGAGAATTGTCGCTCCTGTTCGCCGCAGGTCATGCCGATGCCAATTGTGGGTTCCGCTCTCCCTGTGTATGGCGCGTGTCATTCGGTCCCAATTGCCCAGACGGCCTCCCGTGGCATTCTGAAAGACATAGTCGTCGGGCCGACGGTTCTGATAGGTCGGCAGCGACCGCAGCAAGGCAATCGCCGCATCTGACAGCGGCAGGTTTTGTTGCCGCACCGGCCCCTGGATCGTCTTGACCCGCGGCTTGTGCCAGATGCCAAGGTTGTCACGGAAATCTCGCCAGCGCATCGCTTCGAGTTCACCGCGACGCGCCAAGGTCAGCAGCAAGAAACGACAGGCAAGGGGGCGGATGTCGTCGATCGGCGCCACACGCATCCCAAGCCGCGTAGGTGCGGGCCATTTCAACAGTTGCAGCACGGCTCCAAGCTCGGTGTGGTTCAGGGCCCGATCGCGCCGCCCGGTAATTACCGGATCGCTCGATGCCGGATCAGCCGTCTTGCGCAGATCCACGACATCCAGACTTACCGGACGCCCGAGCCCCTCTTTTTCGAACGGGGCACGATGTGCGCACCAATCCAGAACGGGCAGGAGATACGCCCGCGCTCTCGAAACCTGTCCGTTCGCCGACGCGCGACCGGATTTCGGGATGTAATTCCGCATCGCCTGTGCGAAGTCTCGTGCGGTCAGTTCCGTAACATGCGCCGACAGAAGAGAGGCGAACACGCCCTCGATCCGCCGTCGGGCGTCACCCGGTCGGCCAGTTTTGGTTCGCTCCCAGATGCCACGACTTGGCGCCATCTCCCTCTCGTATTCTTCTATGATAGCGGCAAGGGTCGGGATCGCCTCACCGTCCTGCGCCTGAGAGGCCGCGATGGATTTTTGCGCTTTCGCAGTTATGTCATCGCCATTGCGTACACGGATACGATATTCGGCGGCCAAGGCGCGGGCATCAGCGAGACCGAGGTCAGGGTAATGACCTAGGACAGCGCCCTGCAACCGCCCAATTGGGTCACGCAGTCGAAACGCGAACGTAATTTTGCCGCTGGGGTATGCCCTCACCAACAGCCCTGTTTCCCGCGTATCGGATATTTCTGTCCGTGCCTCGACTTTCAGCCCGCGCAGGTATGCAACAGTGAGTTCGCGCTGTGCCATCGGCTTTGTCTCCTTGATGCCGATTGATCGCATATCTCGGCCCGTGGCACAACGGTGGCACAGAATGCGCGCGGTATGGCGATGTCACAAGAAGAGAGTTGATCGACTGTTGGAAATATTTTATGTCATCAATACAATGATCTAAGCGGAAAAACTATTTCCAGGATTGCCTCATGTCGGCTCATCGAAGGCTAAGATTTAATGCCCTTGCACGGATTGAAAATCCGCGTGTCGCTGGTTCGATTCCGGCTCTGGGCACCACTTCAAACACCTGATAACAAAAACCACCTAATTTCGACTTGTGCCGGTCGCGTCATTTAGCTCGCGTTCAGGGCACCATTGCCCGCTCGTCAGGGGCTTTTGCGCAGCTCACGCCTGAGGCATGAGCCCCCCCCCCTTTCCGCTTCGGGATCAGGCCATACGGACGATCTCGGCCGTCCCGAGGGCCGAGAAGCGGCAGATGACCGAGCGGCAAGTGCCATTGGGTCAAATCCCGCCGCGAAGGATGCGGAACTGGATTTCGGCGGTCTTGGCGATCATTCAGCGATACGTGCCCCGAAGTCCCTGAGCCGCGCAGGTGAGGGCAGCTTCGCTTCGATCCGGCTTCGGACATGGTATCCGATCCAGCGTTTCCAGAACGCCCGTCCGTGGCGGCGCATGACGCGGAGGGTTTCGTTTCGGGCGATTGCGGCAAGGCCGTCCTCTTTCCACGGGTGCCCGGTCTTGCGGATCGGGATGATCGCGGCACCGCCGTCGGCGGCCACGGTGCCGATCCGCGCGCCTTCCGGGATCTGGTTGAGCCCCCCCGGCGGCATCGGGCTGTCGCCGTCGCCGCCGGAAGATGGCTTGCTGCTGCAAAACCGCCAACTACATGAATTCAAACAGGGACTCCTCAACAGCCAAAGCTGTGCGACACCCGCTCGGAGAATATAATTCTATAAACACGACAAACTAAGGCGCGATTATTTCCTTGCTAATCCCGACTAACTCGGTGGATATTATTTACATCACGCCGATCACCCGCCGGAAAGGAGATGCCGATGATCCGCCATGTTCAGACCGCTCCCGCCGCATGCCTGCGCGCGCCGATGCGGGAGATGACTTGCCTCGGCCCGCGCCATCCGGGCCCCCACGCTCCGGGTCCGGTTCCGTCCCGCCCGCTTCCGCCCCTCTTTTCCTGATCGAGAGACACCATGCTCACCACGATTTCGCTGTCCCGCCACATCACCGCCCAGGGCCACAAGACCGCAGACCATGCCGACGGCCGCGTCACCATCGCCGATGGTGCCCGTCGCCTGACCGGCTGGCCGATCGCCCGGATCGCCCGCACCACCACCGCGCTGGTGGCGCTGCTGCTGGCGGGCCTCGTCGCCACGCCGCAGCTGCAGGCCGAAACCCTGCTCAACGTCAGCTACGACCCGACGCGCGAACTTTACCGCGAGGTCAATGCCGCCTTCACCGACTGGTGGACCGCGCAGGGCCATGACGCGCCGCAGATCGAGACCTCGCATGGCGGCTCGGGGGCGCAGGCCCGCGCGGTGATCGAGGGGCTGAACGCCCAGGTCGTCACGCTCGCGCTGGCCTCCGACATCGACAAGATCGCCAAGGCGGGCAAGCTGCCCAAGGACTGGCAGGGCAAGCTGCCGCACAATTCCTCGCCCTATACCTCGACCATCGTCTTCCTGGTGCGCGAGGGCAACCCGAAGGGGATCAAGGATTGGGGCGATCTGGTCAAGGAGGGGGTCGAGGTGATCACGCCGAACCCGAAAACCTCGGGCGGGGCGCGGTGGAACTATCTGGCCGCCTGGGCCTGGGCGGAAAAGAACGGTCAGGATCCGAAGGCCTTCCTGCATGACCTGTTCGCCCATGTGCCGGTGCTGGACAGCGGCGCGCGCGGGGCGACGACGACCTTTGCCCAGCGCGGCATCGGCGATGTGCTGCTGGCCTGGGAAAACGAGGCGTACCTGTCGCTGAAGGAGCTGGGCGACGATCAGTTCGACATCGTCGTGCCCTCGGTCTCGGTTCTGGCCGAGCCGCCCGTCGCGCTGGTCGAGGGCAACATCGCCAATGACGATCAGAAGGAGCTGGCGACGGCCTATCTGAGCTTCCTTTACAGCCCCGAGGGCCAGGCGATCGCCTACAAGAACTTCTATCGCGCCTGGGATGCCTCGAAGGCCGATCCGGCCGATGTGGCGCGGTTCCCGAAGCTTGACCTTGTGGACATCGCGCATTTCGGCGGCTGGGGCAAAGCGCAGCCCGAGCATTTCGGCGACGGCGGCATCTTCGACCAGATCTACACCGCGAAATAAGCCCGGCCCCGGCCCGGCCCCGACCCAGCTTGCGGCGCCCCTTCGGGGGCGCCTTTCGTTTTGCCGCAACGGCATCGGGGCTTGCGCGCATCAACGCTTCCTTGTCGGTTTTCCTGCCCTATGATCGCGCGAACGTTCGGCAAGAGCGTCCCGAATCAATCCGTCCGACGCCCGGAACCGCGACAAAGGGAGAGACGATGCGCAAGACGGCGTGGCAAGGCCCCGCCCTTCCGGCCCTTGTGCTGGCAGGCCTGATCCCCTTCGCCCCTCCCCTGTCCGCCGAAACGCCGCTGGCGGTGGAGGTCGTGACCGCCCATACCGCGCCGGTCTTCGTGCATTTCGAGCTGTCGGGCAGCATCGAGGCGGCCGAAGCGGTGCCCGTGGGCTTTCGCGCCGGCGGGCGGATCGTCGCGCTGAAGGTGCAGGTGGGCGATCAGGTGCAGGCAGGCCAGGTGCTGGCCGAGCTGGACCCGACCCAGGCCGCCGCCGCGCTGCGCGGCGCCAAGGCGCAGGCCGATGCGGCGGCGGCGATGCTGACGCAGGCGGAACAGGCGCGGACCCGGGCGGCAGAGCTGACCCAGCGCGGCGCGGCGACGCAGGCGGCGCTGGATGCCGCGACCGAGGCGGCGCTGTCCGCCCGCTCGGCCCAGGATCAGGCCCAGGCGGCGCTGGCCAAGGCCCGGCAGACGCTGGCCGATTGCACCCTGACCGCGCCCGCCGCGGGGATCGTCACCGCCCGCTCGGCCGAACCCGGCCAGATCGTCGGCGCGGCGCAGACGGTGCTGACGCTGGCCCGCGACGGCGCCCGCGAAGCCGTGCTGTACGTCCCCGATTTCCCCGCGCTCGACCGCTTTCGCGACCGCCGCGTGACGCTGCGCCCGGTCGAGGGGACCGGCCCCGTCATGGACGCGGTGGTGACCGAGATCGCCCCCCTTGTCGCGGGCGCCACCGGCACCGTGCGGGTCAAGGGCAAGCTGCGCGAAGACGCCCCCGCCCCGGGGCTGGGCACGGCGATCGTCGCCGTGCTGGATCTGCCGCTCGGCTCGGCGATGGGGCTGCCCTGGACCGCGCTGGTGACCAAGGACGGCGGCCCGGCAGTCTGGACGGTCGATCCGAAAACCCTGCGCGCCACGCTGCGCCCGGTGCGGGTGTCACGCTACACCGACCGCGGCATCGATGTCGCCGAGGGCCTCTCCGAAGGCGCGCTGGTTGTCGCCCGCGGCGCACATCTGCTTTACCCCGGCCGCGCCGTCCGGCCGACGGAGACGACGCCATGATCCGCCCGGTCCTGCTTCTCCTGCTGGCGCTTGCCCCTGCCTCCGCGCGTGCCGAGGCGCCGGCCCGCCCGGTGGTGTCGGAAATCGTCACCGGCTCGGCGATCGCCACGCGCGATTTTCCCGGCGTGATCGCGGCCGAGGTGGAAACCACGCTCGGCTTTCAGACCGCGGGCCGGATCGAGACCCGGCCGGTCAATCTGGGCGATGCGGTCACCGCCGGGCAGGTGCTGGCGACGCTCGATCAGGTGACGCTGGCCGAGGATGTCGCCGCCGCCGAGGCCGGTCTGCGCGCGGCCCGGGCCGAGGCGGATTTCGCCCGGCAAAGCCTTGAGAGGGCACAGGAATTGCAACGCCGCGGGGTGGCTCCGCTGGCCACGCTCGAAGCCGCCGCGGCCAAATCCGCCGCCGCCCGCGCCGCGGTCGACCGCGCCCGCGCCGATCTGAGCCGGGCCCGCGATGCCGAACGCTTCGGCCGCCTGAGCGCGCCTTCGGCGGGCGTCGTCAGCCAGATCCTGGCCGAACCCGGCGCCGTCGTCACCCCGGGCACGCCGGTTTTGCGTCTGGCCACCGCCGCCGGGCGCGAAGCGGTGATCGACGTGCCCGACGACATGCTGGCGGTGCTGCCGAAAGACGCCCGCTTCACCATCGAGACCCGCGGCGACGGCCCGCAGACCCTGCCCGGGCGGCTGCGGCTGATCGAACCCGTCGCCGATGCCTCGACCCGGGCGCATCGGCTGCGGATCTCGCTGGCCGACGGCGGCCATGCCTTTCGTCTTGGCACGCTGGTCACCGCGCGGCTCGATCTGCCCGAGGCGCCGCTTCTGACCCTGCCCATGGCCGCGATCCGCCCCGACACCGAGCCGCCGCAGGTCTGGCGCCTCGGCCCCGACCGGCGCGCCGAGGCGGTGGCGGTGACGCTCGGCCAACGCCTTGACGACCGCGTCGTGATCAGCTCGGGCCTGACCGCGGGCGACGAGGTGGTGATCCGCGGCATCCGCTCGATCACGCCGGGCCAGCAGCTTGGACCAAGGGTATCGCCATGAATTTCAATCTGTCCGACTGGGCTTTGCGGCATCGCTCGATGGTCTGGTATCTGATCCTCGTCTCGCTTGTGGCGGGGGTTCTGGCCTATCGCAACCTCGGCCGCGAGGAAGACCCCTCCTTCACCATCAAGATCATGATCGTCACCGCGATCCTGCCCGGCGCCACCGCCGAGGAGACGCGCGAACAGGTCACCGACCGGATCGAGAAGAAGCTGCAGGAACTGCCGAACCTGAAGTTCACCCGCTCGGAAACCTTTCCCGGCCGCGCCGTCGTGCAGCTGGAGCTGACCCCCGAAACCCGGGGCGAGGCGGTGACCCGGACCTGGCAGAAGGTCCGCAACATGATGGCCGACATCCGCCCCGATTTCCCGGCGGAATTCGCGGGGTTCTATTTCAACGACAGCTTCGGCGATGTCTATGGCTCGATCTATGCCTTTACCGCCGACGGGTTTTCCCCGCAGGAGGTGAAGACCCGGGTGGAAAAGGTCCGCTCCGCGGTGCTGACCCTGAAGGCGGCGGGCAAGGTCGAGCTGATCGGCACGCAAGACCCTGTTGTCCATGTCGAATTTTCCGCCCGCAAGCTCGCCGCGCTGGGGCTGGATCAGGCGCAGGTGCTGGGCACGCTGGCGGCGCAGAACGCCATCGTGCCCTCGGGCGTGATCCGCACCGCGGACGAGCTGATCGCCGTGCGGATGTCGGGGCGCTTTGCCGATGCCGCCGAACTGGCCGCGGCGCCGCTGCGGGTGGGCGAGATCTTCTTTCGGCTCTCCGATGTGGCGACCGTGCGCGCGGGCTTTGCCGACCCGCCCGACACCCTCTTTCGCTACAAAGGTCAGCCCGCGGTGGGGCTGATCATCGGCATGAAACAGGGCGCCAACATCCTTGAGTTCGGCGCCGAGCTGACCGCGGTGATGGACCGGGTGGCGGCCGAATTGCCGGTCGGCATCACCCTGCACAAGGTCGCCGATCAGCCGCAGGTGGTCGAGCAATCGGTGAACCACTTCCTGCGCGCGCTGGCCGAGGCGGTGGCGATCGTGCTTCTGGTCTCGTTCGTGTCGCTGGGCTGGCGGGCGGGGCTTGTCGTGACGATGTCGATCCCGCTGGTGCTGGCGCTGACCTTCGTCATTCTGGATGCGATGGGGGTGACGTTGCAGCGGATTTCGCTGGGCGCGCTGATCATCGCGCTGGGGCTTCTGGTCGATGATGCGATGATCGCCATCGAAACGATGATCGCGCGGCTGGAGGCCGGGGACACGATCGCCAAGGCCGCCTCGCATGCCTGGACCTCGATCGCCTTTCCGATGCTCTCGGGCACGCTGGTCACCGTCGCGGGCTTCATTCCGATCGGGCTCAATTCCAGCCAGGCCGGGGAATATACGCTGTCGCTGTTTTACGTGATCGCGATTTCGCTGATGCTGAGCTGGGTTGTCGCGGTGCTGTTTGCGCCCTTGATCGGCGCCAGTTTCCTGCCGAAGACGATGCCGCATCACGACGCCACCCCGGGCCGGCTGCGGCGCGGCTTTCACGCGCTGTTGCGGGCCGCGATGCGGGCGCGCTGGCTGACCATCGTGCTGACGGTCGCGCTCTTTGGCGCCTCGCTTTACGGCATGCGTCAGATCGAGCAGCAGTTCTTCCCCGCCTCGGACCGGCCGGAACTTCTGATCGACGTGACGATGCGGCAGAATTCGGCGATTGCGGCGACCGACGGCGCGATGGCGGAGCTTGACCGCTGGCTCGCCACCCGCCCCGAGGCCGCCTATTGGACGACCTATGTCGGCCGCTCCGCGCCGCGGTTCCTGCTCTCGCTCGATGCGCCGACGCCGGTGCCCTTCATCGGGCAGATCGTGGTGATGACGACCGGGCTCGCGGAGCGCAACGCGCTGCGCCAGGCCTTGGCGGAGCATGCGGCGAAACTGCCCGGGGTCGATGTGTTCTCGAAGCTGATCGAGCTGGGGCCGCCGGTCGGCAAGCCGGTGCAATACCGGCTGATGGGCCCCGACCGCGGCCTGTTGCTGACCGAGGCGCGGCGGCTTGCCGAACGGCTGGCGCAGGATCCGCGGCTGTCGAACATCACGCTCGACGAGGGCGAGCCGGTGCGGGTCGCCCGCGTCGTGCTGGATCAGGAGCGGCTGCGCCAGCTTGGCCTGACGCAAAAGGACGTGGCGCAGGCGCTGCAGACGCTGTTCGAGGGCGTCACCATCACCGAATTGCGCGACGGTCAGACGCTGGTCGATGTGCTCGCCCGCGGCGCCGAGGCGGACCGCTCGCGGGTGGGCTCGCTCGCCTCGCTGCAGCTGCCCTCGCCCTCGGGGGTGCCGGTGCCGCTGCTCAGCTTCGCGACGCTCGATTGGCAGATGGAGGCGCCGGTGCTGCATGCCCGCAACCGGGTGCCGACGATCACCGTCAAGGCCGCGGTGGTGGGGGCGAACCAGCCCGCCACCGTCACCCGCGATCTGGCCCCGGCGATTGCCGAGCAGATGGCGCGGCTGCCCGCCGGAACCACGATCGAGCCCGGCGGCGTGGCCGAAAGCAGCGGCGAAAGCCAGGCGCCGATCGTCGCCGTCGTGCCCTTGATGGTGCTGATCATCCTGACCCTTGTGATGGTGCAGATGCAAAGCTTCCGGCTGATGTTCATCGTTCTGGCGGTGGCGCCGCTCGGCCTGATCGGTGTCGTCGCGGCCATGCTGCCCTCGGGACAACCGCTTGGGTTCGTGGCGATTCTGGGCGTGCTGGCACTGGTCGGCATCCTGATCCGCAATTCGCTGATCCTGATGGCCGAGGTCGAGGTGCTGATCGGCGCCGGGAAAAGCCGCTGGGACGCGGTCTTCGAGGCCTCGGACAGCCGGGCGCGGCCGATCCTGCTGACCGCCGCCGCCGCCTCGCTGGCGCTGATCCCGATCTCGCGCGAGGTGTTCTGGGCGCCGATGGCCTTTGCGATGATGGGGGGGATCATCGCCGGCACGCTGATCACGCTGGTCTTCGCCCCCGCGCTTTATTGTGCCGTGTTCCGGGTGCCCGCGCCGCCGCGGCCGCCCCGCCCGCCGCGCCCCGAACCCGAGGCGCTGCCCGGAAGGCCTTAACCTTCCGTTCACCAAACCCTGTCATCCTCGGGCATCGTCGTTGTCCGAGGCCTGCACATGCTGACGCCCCTGCCTTCGCCTGCCCTCCCCAGCCCGCTGCCTGCGGGCACGCAGTCCCTGCCGCTGCCGCACGGGGCCCAGACCGTCCGACAGGGGCCGATCCCCCTGCCCGATCTGCCGGACCTGCCCGATGCGGCCCCGACGCCCCAGCCCCGCCCCGGCCCCGCGGCCGAGATGCCGCTGCCGGGCGCCACAGCCGACCGCGCGGCCCCCCTGATGGCGCGGGCCACCGCGCTCTCGGCCGAGGCGCTGGCCAGAGCCACCGCGGCGCCGCAGGGCAGTGCCGCCACGCCGATGTCGCTGGTGACGGCGCAGATGCTGGTCGACCCCACGGCGCTGCAGGCGGTTCTGGCGCAGCAGGCGGCCACCCGCGCCCTGCCCGGCGCGCATCACCGCCGCGCGCCCCATTCCGACGATCCGCCCGCGCCGCTGCTGGCCGCCGCGGACGACAGTTTCGATCCCCATGCCCCGCATCCGCCGCCGGTCCCGCCCGGCGCGCAGGGCACCCGGGCCCCGCCCGACACCGACGGGCCCGACACCACCGCCCCGCCGACCGGGCGCAAGCGCCAGCAGGATCCGGCGCCGCTCCCGGCGCATCGTCCCGATCTTGCCCTGCCGCCGCTCCTTGGTGATCTGAGCGCGCGCCCGACCCTCTGGGGGCTGGCCGGGGCGGTCTTCACCGGCGTCTTTGTGCTGGCGCTGCTCTTGATCTGACCGCCGCGCGGCAAAGCAAAAGGCCGCCCCGAAGGACGGCCCTGAACCCGTGCGGTCCGCAAGATCTTACTTGATCTTGCCTTCCTTGTATTCGACGTGCTTGCGCACGACCGGGTCGTATTTGTTCACCGTCATTTTCTCGGTCATGGTGCGGGCATTCTTCTTGGTCACATAGAAGTGCCCGGTGCCCGCCGTCGAGTTCAGACGGATCTTGATCGTCGTCGGCTTCGCCATTCTCAGTCTCCCAGAGTCGGATGCGCCTGCATCCGCGAAATCCTTGAAGCCTGCCTTTTAGTCAGCCGCCGCGCGGAGTCAACCGCAAAGGCGCGCGACGGCGCGTTTTTTCGCAGCATCCCGGGCCGGATCACGCCGCGGGCTTGCCCATGCCCAGATGCACCTGCGCCACGGTCTCGGGATCCAGCGCCAAAGCCGCCGCAAGATTGCGCAGATAGGTCTTTTCCGCCTCGGTATCGACGGTGATCGCCATCAGCGCGGCGGAATAGACCTGCACCCGCGCCGCCTCGTGGACATCGGCCGCCAGCCCGGCAATGTCGATCGGCGCATCCAGCTCGGCCTGCACGAAGGCCACTTCCTCCGCGCTCGCCTCGCCCAGATGCGCGAGGATCTGCGCCCGTTCCGCCGCATCGATCGTGCCATCGGCCTTGGCGGCCTGAATCATCGCGCGGATCATCAGCTTGGCATGGTCCTCGGCGCCCGCCGCCACCGCCGGATCGGCCAAAGCCGTGCTCAGCATGTCACCCAGGCCCTTCGCCCCGGTCCCCGCCGCCGCGCTCATCGAGCCCAGCATCGTGCCGATATTCGTCTGCGCCGTCTCGGTCGCCGCCGCGGCCTGGGTGCCGAAATTGGCCAGCATCCGGCTGACCGTCTCCTTGCCGCCCGGAACGCCCATCCGGGCCGCCCAGTCGCCCATCTGCTCGGCCATGCCGCCAGGCTTGCCCGCATCGCGCAGCGCGCCCTTCATCGCGTCGATCCCGCCCGCCTGCTGGAATTTCTGCACGCCCTTGGCGGCGGCGAAGCCCACCGCCAGCGTGGCCAATGTCTTGACGAAACTCATCCCGTTCCTCCCGGTTTGGTGGTGTCGACCCGGCCCGGAGCGCGCCCGGACCGGTCCTCGGCGCGGCAGGGATCGTCCGGAGGCGACCGATCGCGTCTCCCCGCTGCCCCTTGCCTTCGTTTCCCAATCTCGGGGCACACCCGCCCCGGTTCAAGAGGAATCACGTCAAAGCGAAGAGCCCCGAACGCCGCAGGCCGCCGCCGCCCCGAAAGGAGGCAGGCGCGCGGAAGACCTGTAAGCCGGATTTTGTCCGGGGTTGCCCCCTGGATGACCATTCCTCTGGGTCTGCGGTCACCCGCAGCCTCAAGCCGCCAACCCGGACACCTCGGGGCGAAGCTCCCCTGCCGTCCCCCGTTTCCGGTTGCGGCGCGGCATCCCTATTCGGCGTTGCTCCCGGTGGGGCTTGCCGTGCCGGTCCTGTTGCCAGTCCCGCGGTGGGCTCTTACCCCACCGTTTCACCCTGACCCCGCAAGCGGGGCGGTCTGTTCTCTGTGGCGCTTTCCCTGGGGTTGCCCCCGCCGGGCGTTACCCGGCACCGTTGCTTCATGGAGTCCGGACTTTCCTCGGCCGCCCAGCTATCCGCAGGAACGGAGCTATGGGCCGCCGCGGTCATCCGGTCTTCCGCGCCCGGCCCTGATACGCCGCGCCTAGGCCAAAGGTCAATGGGGGCTCTGCCCCCATACCCCCGGGATATTTGGAGCAAGATAAACAAGGATCCCCATTTCGGCTTTTATCTTGCCACAAATATCCCGGGGGGAGGCGCAGCCGGGGGGCAGAGCCCCCCGCCTCAGCTGGACCGCCAGGCGCCGCCGTCCGAGCCGAAGCGCAGCGCCAGATCGTTGATCATCGCGATGTCGGTGGCATCAAGCGGCCCTTCGTGGCGCGGCCGGAACCGCAGCCGGAAGACCGAAAGCAGCACCTCGACCGGCGCCTCGGGATAGCCGAAGGTTTCCGCCAGCGCGAGGAAGGCATCGGGCGTGACGGGCGGCAGGCGCCCCGCGGGCGCGGGCCAGATCGCCAGATCCTGCCGGGCGAGCCGCGCCCAGTCGAAGCGCGGGCCGGGGTCGATCTTGCGCCCGGGCGCACAGTCGGAATGGGCGATCACCGCCTCGGGGCCAAGGCCCCAGCGCGCCATGATCTCCGGCAAGAGCCGTTCCAGCGCCGCCATCTGCGGTTCCGGGAAGGGCGCATCGCCCGGATTGGCCAGTTCGATCCCGATCGAGCGGGAATTGACGTCGCCCTGCCCCATCCAGCCGCCCGCCCCGGCATGCCAGGCGCGACAGCGTTCCGGAACAAGGGCTTCGACCCGGCCATCCTCGGCGATCAGCCAATGCGCCGAGACCTCGGCCGCCGGATCGCAGAGCCGGTCGCGGGCCGCGGCACAGCTCGCCATGCCGGTGTAATGCAAAACGATCAGCTCGGGCTGCGCGCCGCCGCGCCGCTCTCCGAAATTCGGAGAGACGGGCGTTCCGGTCACGGGCGTGCCGCCTGGAAGGGCCGCGGATCCCAAGCGCAGGCGAAGCCGTCGCCGTCGGGATCAAGGTTGCCCGGATCCTTGACCGGGCCGCCCTTTTCCAGAAACGCCCGCTGCGCCAGATCGGAGGAGACGAATTTCGCGCAGGCCTTCTCGGTCGAGGTCATCTTGAAGCCGTTGCGCTCATAGACCTTCTGGCCCGGCGTGTTGGTCGCGGCCAGGGCATAGGCGGCCAGGTTCGGCCCCGCCGCGCCCTGCGTCGTCATGTCGGTGACCGGCGCCGGTTTCGTGCCGTCGTAATGCGACATCGCATCCATCGGCAGGCCGGGGGCGCGCGGCTGGCCGTTCACCCCCACATATTCGCCGGTCGCCGGATTGACCGGGGCCGGGCCGGGGCCGGAGGGCGCGGTGGCGCGCAGCGCGGCGATCGCATCGGCGCCGATCGTGCCCTGCGTCGTCTTTGCCGCCGCCGCATCGAGCGCCGCGGTCGAGCTTGCGGGTGCCCCGGGCGCGGGCAGGGTGGTGGCGCTCAGCGGCGCCCCCTGCAGGGCGGCTTCGCGCTGCTGCTGATAGCTTTGATAGTCGCCAAAGCCCACGCCCGCCGCCGAATTCGGCACCGAGGGCTCGCAAGCCGCCAGCGCCAGCCCCATCAGAACGAACCCGCCTGCCCTGCGCATCGCCTTATCTCCTTACCACCATTTCGCCGGTTTCGCGGCAAAGCCCGCGGCCGTTTCCAGCACCAGCGCCTGATTGAGCAGATCGCCCTCTTCCCAGGGCCGACCGATCAGCTGCAGCCCCATCGGCAGGCCCTTGGCATCAAGACCCACCGGCACCGAAATGCCGGGCAGACCGGCCAGGTTGACCGTGACGGTGAAGACGTCGTTGAGATACATCTCGACCGGGTCGGCGTCCTTCATCTCGCCCAGCCCAAAGGCGGACGACGGCGTCGCGGGCGTCAGGATCGAATCGATCCCGGCGGCGAAGGCCTGGTCGAAATCCTGCTTGATCAGCGCCCGCACCCGGCGCGCGCGGTTGTAATAGGCGTCGTAGAAGCCCGCGGACAGCACATAGGTGCCGATCATCACGCGGCGCTGCACCTCGGGGCCGAAGCCCTCGGCGCGGGTCTTTTCATACATGTCGACGATGCCCTCGCCCGCCGACAGCTTCGCGCGGTGGCCGTAGCGCACGCCATCATAGCGCGCGAGGTTCGACGACGCTTCGGCGGGGGCGATGACGTAATAGGCGGGCAGCGCGTATTTCGTATGCGGCAGCGAGATTTCCACGATTTCCGCGCCCGCATCGCGCAGCATCGCCGCGCCGTCGGCCCAGAGCTTTTCGATCTCGGCGGGCATGCCCTCCATGCGATATTCGCGCGGAATGCCGATCTTCTTGCCGCGGATGTCGCCCGTCAGCGCCGCTTCGAAATCCGGCACCGGAATATCGGCACAGGTCGAATCCTTGGCGTCGTTCGAGGCCATAGTGGAAAGCATGATCGCCGCATCGCGCACCGATTTCGTCATCGGACCGGCTTGATCCAGCGAGGAAGCAAAGGCGACGACGCCCCAGCGCGAGACCCGGCCATAGGTCGGCTTGATGCCGACGATGCCGGTGAAGGCGGCGGGCTGGCGGATCGAGCCGCCGGTGTCGGTGCCGGTCGCGGCCAAGCACAGATCGGCGGCGACGGCGGCGGCCGAGCCCCCCGAAGACCCGCCCGGCGTCAGCTGCCGGTCATCGACCTTCCACGGACTGACGACGGGACCATAGCAGGCGGTCTCGTTGCTCGACCCCATGGCGAATTCGTCCATGGACAGCTTGCCCAGCATCACCGCGCCCGCATCCCAGAGGTTCTGCGTCACAGTCGATTCATATTCCGGCTTGAAGCCCTCAAGGATGCGCGAGGCGGCCTGCGACGCCACCCCCTTGGTGCAGAACAAGTCCTTGATCCCCAGCGGAATCCCGCACATCGCGGGGGCATCGCCTGCCTTGATCCGGGCATCCGCGGCCTTCGCCTGCGCCAAAGCGATCTCGGGGGTTTTCGCGCAGAACGCATTCAGCGCGCCCGCGGCGTCGATCTCGGCCAGACAGGCCTCGGTGATCTCGACCGAGGTCACTTCGCCCGCCTTCAGCGCATCGCGGGCGGCGGCGATCGTCAGTTTGTTCAGGCTCATTCGACCACCTTCGGCACGGCAAAGAAACCCTCGCGGGCATCGGGGGCGTTTTTCAGCACGGCTTCGGGATAGTTGCCGTCCGTCACCACATCGGCGCGCCGTTTCAGCCGCATCGGCGTGACCGAGGTCATCGGCTCGATGCCGTCGACGTTCACTTCGTTGAGCTGTTCCATGAAGGTGAGGATGCCCGAGAGCTGCTCGGCCAGTTTCGGCAGGTCGGTTTCGGGCACGCGGATCCGCGCCAGATGCGCCACCTTGCGGGCGGTGTCGATGTCGATGGACATGGGTTGCTCCGGTTGACTTGGGCCGGGTTTAGCGTCCGGGGGCGGGTGATTCAAGCGCCGCTTCCCTTTGGGCGCGCCTGCGCTAGACTTTGCGCGGAAAATGGGAGGAGCGGCATGAAACTGACATGGTTCGGGCATTCCGGGTTCCGGCTGGACATCGAGGGCGCGATGATCCTGATCGACCCCTGGCTGAGCGGCAATCCGATGTTCCCGATGGCGCGGCGGGCCGAGGCGCTGGCGGGGGCGACGCATATTCTTTTGACGCATGGCCACGGCGATCATTCCGCCGACACTTTGGCGCTGGCGCGGGAACTCAAGGTGCCGGTTGTGGGCATCTATGACACGATCAGCCATTGGGAAGCGGCCGAGGGGATCGCGGGGCTGGGCTTCAACAAGGGCGGCACCGTCGATCTGGGGGGCGCCAAGGTGACGATGGTGCCCGCCTCGCATTCGTCCTCGATGAGCGGGCCAAGCGGTCCGGTCTATGCGGGGACCGAGTCGGGCTACATGATCGCGGGGGAAGGTCGGATGATCTATGTCTCGGGCGACACCGGGATTTCGGCGGACATGGGCTGGATGGGCGAATACTTCCGCCCCGACATCGGGATCCTGTCCTGTGGCGGGCATTTCACCATGGACATGAAGGCCGCCGCCTGGGCCGCGAAGAAATACTTCGATTTCAAGGTGGTGGTGCCGTGTCACTACCGCACCTTCCCGCTTCTGGAGCAATCCGCCAAGGGGCTGGCCGAGGGTCTGCCCGGCGTGCAGGTGATCGAGCCCGAGGTGCTGGTGCCGATCGCGCTTTGAGCGGGAAGATTTGACCGAGGCCATCGCCGAGGTCACGCGCCACATTTGCCCCCTGACCGCCGGGGGCCCAAAGGCCCTCGGCCTGCGCCCGCCCCGCCATCGGCGGGCGCATTCGCGCCGCCGGGGCAGGCGCCGGCCTCTCGCGTGCTTGGGGAAACGGTCTTGCAACGACCGCCGCGCACCGGGCGGGGAAAAGCGGTGCTTTTCCTGATCCGCCCGAAACAGCGACGAACAGGGACGCACAGCCCGCTTGCAAGCCATCGCATCCGCCCTTATATGAGCCCCTGAGAGGTTGGCGCGGGCGAGCGCCTCGCCAACCCGGTCAGGTCCGGAAGGAAGCAGCCGCAACGAGCCCCGCTTGGGTCGATGTCCAGCCTCTCACCCTTCCCCCCCCCTTTCGTAGACGGCCCATCGCCTTGGGCAAGATCACTGGTAGCTCTGCCGGATCCGGCACAGCACCTCGGCCACCTTGAACGGATCCGCTGAAAGATCGGCCGTGGAAATCCCGAAACCGGCCGCATGAGCCGACAATTTCGCCAGCTCCTCCTCGCTGAAGCAGAGCAGATCCGCCTCGCTCCGAATCCCGGTCCCGGCTTTGACCTCCGGTTCGGGGAAGGGACGGCCCAGCCGCGCCTCGGCCCAGCCGAAGATGTGGCTGTTCACCGCACGCGCCCTGTCGCGCAGCTCCGGATGCAGCTCGAAGGGCACATCCGGCAGACACCCCAGATCTTCGGCAAACTTGTGCTCAACCCTCCGCGGCCCGCGGTTGGCAAAGGGACAGGCGCCAAGGCGGCGATAGGTGTAAAGCAGCTTGACCGCCAGCTGCGACATGCCTTCGTTACTGTCGATCCGCGCAAGCGCGCCCGGATCGACCCCCAGCACCGAAAGGAAATGCCGGACCACGCTGCCCTCGGGAAAGCTTGCCCGGTCATAGATGAAGACCTGCACCCGCTCCCGCCCGACGCGGCGATCCAGCGTCTCGACGATGGCGTGATGGGTCAAGGGCAGCACGGTCGCGTCGGCGGGCGCGAAGACCGGATTCGGCGGCATCCTGAGCTTGAGAATTTCCTGAAAGCTGGAGCGCAGATAGGTCACCGGCTCGCGGATATAGCCGATGAACTCCGGCTCGACCGGCAAATCCTGAAAGAAGGCGAGCATCATGTCGACCTCTTCCGGCGCGAAGGAAGAGATGGATTCCGCCGACAGGATCAACGGCCCCTCGGGACAGGCCGCGATCCCCTCGAGGATGATCCGGCGCAAATGCCTCCGCGCCCCGTCGCGCATCGCGGGCAGGTCCCCCCGGGTCGCTTCGCTTGCCCGGATCGAGAGCAGCTTCTCCGGAAGCAGGAAAGCGTTCTGCATCAGGGCAGAGCTGTTCGGATGCGTGACGAAAAGGAAAAGAAAGCCGTTTTTCGGGTCGTTGCGCGCGTGCAGCGTCTCCTGAATCGACGAACTGCCGGTCTTGTGGCCGCCAAAATGCACCACAAGCCGGGGGCGGCGATCGGACGGCGCGCGGCTCTCGCACAGCCCGAAGCTCGTGGTTTCCGTCATGCCAAAAGCTCCCCGCTCACAGACGCCGAGGCCGATGTCGCCTTCCCCGAAAGGTCGATCCCGTGGCGCCAATCCCGTCCCGGGCGGAAGACATCGCCCTGAGGCGGGAGTCTTGAGGAAGTGGCAGCCCGTTTCAAGCGCGATCTGGTCTTGCGCGCCCGCAGGGCTTAAGGGGCCATGGCGGGGATCGGTTTGACTTGCGCGCCCCCGCGGGTAGAGTGACGCCGAACCGAGGAGACCCCATGACCGACGCCGCAAGCCCCGCCGAGACCTCCCCGGGCTATCAGGTTCTTGCCCGAAAATACCGCCCCGCCACCTTCGCCGACCTGATCGGACAGGAGGCGATGGTCCGCACGCTGAAAAACGCCTTTGCAGCCAGCCGCATCGCGCAGGCCTTCATCATGACCGGCATCCGCGGCACCGGCAAGACCACGACCGCACGGATCATCGCCAAGGGGCTGAACTGCATCGGCCCCGACGGCACCGGCCAGCCCACGACCGAGCCTTGCGGGGTGTGCGAACATTGCCGCGCCATCGCCGAGGGGCGCCATGTCGACGTGCTGGAGATGGACGCCGCGTCCCGCACCGGGGTCGGCGACATCCGCGAGATCATCGAAAGCGTGAACTACCGCGCCGCCTCGGCCCGCTATAAAGTCTATATCATCGACGAAGTGCACATGCTGTCCACCAGCGCCTTCAACGCGCTGCTCAAAACGCTCGAAGAACCGCCCGCGCATGTGAAATTCATCTTCGCCACCACCGAAATCCGCAAGGTGCCGGTGACGGTTCTGTCCCGCTGCCAGCGGTTTGACCTGCGCCGGATCGAGCCCGAGGTGATGATCAACCACCTCTCCAAAGTCGCGACGCAGGAAAACGCCCAGATCGCACATGACGCGCTGGCGCTGATCACGCGGGCCGCCGAGGGCTCCGTCCGCGATGCGATGTCGCTGCTCGATCAGGCGATTTCGCACGGCGCGGGGGAAACCACCGCCGATCAGGTCCGCGCCATGCTGGGGCTGGCCGACCGCGCCCGGGTGCTGGATCTTTTCGACATGATCCTCAAGGGCGACGCGGCGGGGGCATTGACCGAACTGGGCGCGCAATACAGTGACGGCGCCGATCCGATGGCGGTTCTGCGCGATCTGGCCGAGATCACCCATTGGGTGTCCGTCATCAAGATCACCCCCGAGGCCGCCGAGGACCCTACCGTTCCGCCCGAGGAACGCACCCGCGGGCAGGCGATGGCGCTGGCGATCCCGATGCGGGTGCTGTCGCGGCTGTGGCAGATGCTTTTGAAGGCGATCGAGGAGGTGTCTTCCGCGCCGAATGCGATGATGGCGGCGGAAATGGCGCTCATTCGGCTGACCCATGTCGCCGATCTGCCCGATCCGGAAACACTGATGCGCAAGGTGATGGCGGGCCCCGGCGGCGCGGGCGGGCATGGCCCGTCGCAGGGCGGCGGCGGCGGTGGCGGCACAAGGGCCGAGGCGACGACGCGGCACCTGCTGGGCGGACGGCCGCTTTCCACGCAGGGGTCTGCGGCGCTGGCGCTCTCGCCCGCGGCCTCGGCTTTGGCGAAATACGCGCGCTTTGAGGATGTGGTGGCGCTGATCGGCCGGATGCGCGACGTGAAACTGCTGGTCGAGGTCGAAAAGGGCGTGCGGCTGGTGCATTACGCGCCGGGCCGGATCGAATTCGAACCCGCCCCCGGGGCGCCGCGCGATCTGGCGCAGACTTTGGCGCAACGGCTGCAGGGCTGGACCGGCGCGCGCTGGGGGGTCTCGGTCGTCTCCGAGGGCGGCGCCGCCACGATCGACGAGACCCGCAATGCCGCGACCCTTGCCGCCGAGGCGGAGGCGCGGGCGGAAAACCGGGTCGTGCAGGCGATCTTCGCCGCTTTCCCGCAGGCGAAATTCGAAGAGATCGTGCTGTCCGACGCGCTCGAGGCCGAACAGGCCGCCGAGGCCCTGCCCGAGGTCGAGGACGAATGGGACCCGTTCGAGGACGGCTGACCCCCTGCCCCACCCTGCGGCGCCGACTGCCTTGCCGCGGCAGCACGCGATGCTTATCTGTGACCCGCGAAACCGATCGGAGGACCACGATGTTCAAGGGACTGGGACAGCTTGGCGACATGGCCAAGATGATGAAGGCGGCCAAGGAAATGCAGGAGCGGATGCTGACCCTGCAGGAAGATCTGGGCCGGATGATCGTCATCGGCGAGGCCGGCGGCGGTCTGGTCAAGGCGCGCGTCACCGCCAAGGGCGAGCTGACGGGGCTGGATATCGACCCGACGATTCTGGTCGCCTCGGAAAAGGAAGTGGTCGAGGACCTGATCGTCGCCGCGGTCAAGGATGCGCAGGCGCGCGCGCAGGACAAGGCGGGCGAGGAACAGCGCAAGCTGATGACCGAGCTTGGTCTGCCCGCCGACATGGGCCTGCCCGGCTGAGAGGGCGGGGTGAGATGAGCGGCCCCCGCGACGAGATCGAGGCGCTGATCGCGCTGATGGCGCGATTGCCGGGGCTTGGGCCCCGCTCGGCCCGGCGCGCGGTGCTGCATCTGCTGCGCAAGCGCGAGGGGCAGATGGCGCCCCTTGCGGCGGCTTTGGCGCGGGTGGCGGAAGCGGCCCGCGACTGCCCGGTTTGCGGCAATATCGCGGTCGGCGCCACCTGCGAGATCTGCGACAGCCCCGCCCGGGCCACCGGCGAAATCTGCGTGGTCGAGGACGTCGCCGATCTTTGGGCGATGGAACGCGGCGGCGCCTTCAAGGGCCGCTATCACGTGCTGGGCGGCACGCTTTCGGCGCTGGACGCCATCGGCCCCGAGGAATTGCGCCTCCCGCAGCTGATCGCCCGTGTCCGTGACGAGGCGGTCAGCGAAGTGATTCTGGCGCTGAACGCCACGGTCGAGGGGCAGACGACGGCGCATTACATCGCCGAAGCGCTGGAGGGCACGGGCACCCGGGTCACCTCGCTGGCGCAGGGCGTGCCGATCGGCGGCGAGCTGGATTATCTCGACGACGGCACGATCTCGGCGGCGCTGCGGGCGCGGCGGGCGCTGTGATGGCAACCCGCCCGGAAACGGTTGAATTCTTTCTGGAACAGCTCGACGGCCGCGGCGTCAGCGCGCGCAAGATGTTCGGCGAATACGGCGTCTATGCGGGGGGCAGGATGGTGGCGCTGATCTGCGATGACGCGCTGTTCGTGCGTCCGATCCCCGAGGCCGCCGCCTATCTGGGCACTCCGGTCGAGGGCCTGCCCTACCCCGGCGCGAAACCGCATTTCCGCATCGCGCCCGACCTTTGGGAAGAGGCCGACTGGCTTTGGGGCCTGATCGCGCTGATGGCGCGCGGCCTGCCCGAGCCGCAGCCAAAGACGCGTAAACCCGCCAAACCAAAGGGGAATGGTTAACACCATCGCAAGAAGCATTGATCCCACCCCCCGCCGGGTCTATCAGGGGGAAAAGCTTGCAGCGGGTGTTGCCGATGAACCGCCTCTATCACGTTGCTCTGTCGCCCTTTTGCCGCAAGGTGCGGTTGACGCTCGCCGAAAAACGCATCGAGGTCGAGCTGGTCGAAGAGCGCTACTGGGAAAAAAGCACCGACTTCCTGCGCCGCAACCCGGCCGGGAAAGTGCCGGTGCTGCGCTATGACAACCGGCTGTTTTCGGAAAGTCAGGCGATCTGCGAATATATCGACGAGGTGGTGCCCGGCCCGCCGCTGATGCCGCGCGACGCCGATGCGCGCTACGAGGTCCGCCGCCTCTGCACCTGGTTCGACGACAAGTTCAACACCGAGGTCACCGCCAAGGTGATGGGCGAACGGGTCTGGAAGAAGGTGCAGAAAAAGGGCTATCCGGACAGCAAGACGGTCAAGGAAGGCCTGGGGGCGATCAAGTATCACATTGATTACATGGCCTGGCTTCTGGACAGCCGCCGCTGGCTGGCGGGCGACGTGATGACCTTGGCCGATTTCGCCGCCGCCGCGCATCTGAGCTGCCTCGACTATATCTCGGACGTCGACTGGCACCGGTCCGAAGCGGTGAAGGAATGGTATGCGAAGATCAAGTCGCGCCCGGCCTTCCGCTCGCTGCTGGCCGATCAGCTTCCGGGCGTGCCGCCCTCGCCGCAATATGCGGAGCTGGATTTCTGAGACCGGAGAGGGGGGCTCTGCCCCCCGTCCGCAAGCGGACTCCCCCCGGGATATTTGCGCCAAGGTGAAAGGCAATCCGGTTGCTGTTTCACCTTGGGACAAATATCCCGGGGGTGAATTTGCCGTCAGGCAAAGAGGGGGCGGCGCCCCCTGCCCCGGCTGAGGGAGGCGGAACTGGAAACGTTGAAGAGCCGCCTGATCGAGGAAGCCCTTGCGGTCGGCTTCGCGAAGGCGCGGATCACCCGCCCTGACGCCTGTCCCGACCTGCCCGACCGGCTTTCGGCCTTTGTCGCGGCCGGGCATCACGGCCAGATGTCCTGGATGGCCGAGCGGATGGAGTGGCGGGGCAATCCGGCCGCGCTTTGGCCCGAGGCGCGTTCGGTCATCCTGCTCGCCGAAAGCTACACGCCCGAGGTCGATCCGCGGGAGGCGACGCGCCTGCCCGGGCACGGCGCGATTTCGGTTTACGCGCAGGGCAAGGATTACCACGATCTGGTGAAGCGGCGGCTGAAGCGGCTCGGGCGCTGGCTGATCGAGAATTCCGCTTGCGAGATCAAGGTCTTCGTCGATACCGCCCCGGTGATGGAAAAGCCGCTTTCGCAGGCGGCGGGGCTGGGCTGGCAGGGCAAGCACACCAATCTTCTGGCGCGGGATCTGGGCAATTGGGTGTTTCTGGGCGCGATCTTCACCACGCTCGAGCTGCCGCCCGATACGCCCGAGATCAGCCATTGCGGCAGCTGCACCGCCTGTCTCGACGCCTGTCCGACCGGGGCCTTTGTGGCGCCTTATCAAATGGATGCGCGGCGCTGCATTTCCTATCTGACGATCGAGCACCGCGGGCCGGTCGATCCCGCGCTGCGCCCGGGGCTGGGCAACCGCATCTATGGCTGCGACGACTGCTTGGCCGCCTGCCCCTGGAACAAATTCGCCGCCACCGCGCGCGACATCGGTTACACGGCAAAACAGGGCACACCGGCGCTGACCGAGATCCTTTCGCTCGACGATGCCGCCTTTCGCGCGCGTTTCGCGGGCAGCCCCGTCAAGCGCATCGGCCGCGACCGGATGATCCGCAACGCGCTTTACGCGCTGGGAAATTCCGCCCGCCCCGAGCTGGCCGCGGCCGCCCGCCCGCATCTGGACGACCCCGATCCCGCCGTGGCCGAGGCCGCCGCCTGGGCGCTGGCGCGGCTTGGCCTTTGACCCTTTCCTTCGGCCCGCAAAGGCGTAAGCTGGCCGCATGTCTGCCCCCTCCGCCGCCGCCAGCCTGACCCCCAACCCGGTCACCGGGATCACTTTGAAGATCCTCTCGGTGCTGGTCTTCATCGCCATGTCGACAGTGATCAAGGTTCTGGCCCCGCATGTCCCGCCGGGCGAGACGGTGTTCTTCCGCTCGCTTTTCGCCATTCCGGTCATTCTGGCCTGGCTTTTGTGGCGGCGCGAACTTTCGGTTGGGCTGAAGGTGCGCCAACCCATGGGCCATGTCTGGCGCGGCGTCGCGGGCACCTCGGCGATGGGGCTGGGCTTCGCGGGGCTTGCCTTCCTGCCCCTGCCCGAGGTCACGGCGCTGGGCTATGCCGCGCCGCTGCTCACCGTGATCTTCGCCGCGATGTTTCTGGGCGAGGAGGTGCGGGCCTTTCGTCTGACGGCCGTCACCCTCGGGCTGATCGGCGTCCTGATCGTGCTTTGGCCGCGGCTGGGCGATTTCGAGGGCCGCGACCCCGCCGCGACGCTTGGCGCGATGCTGGTGATCATGGGGGCGACATTCGCCGCGCTGGCGCAGGTCTTCATCCGCAAGATGGTGGCGACCGAGCGCACCTCGGCCATCGTGTTCTGGTTTTCCGTCACCTCGACGG
Source organism: Rhodobacter capsulatus (assembly GCF_005144475.1). Lineage (GTDB taxonomy): Bacteria > Pseudomonadota > Alphaproteobacteria > Rhodobacterales > Rhodobacteraceae > Rhodobacter > Rhodobacter capsulatus_C. The sequence continues at coordinate 54,972 of NZ_SWJZ01000056.1, forward strand.
CGCTGTCGCTGATCTCGGTGCCCTTCGGTTGGGTCATGCCCGCGCCCCATGAGGCCACGCTCTTGATTTCCTGCGGAATTCTAGGCGGGATCGGGCAGATCCTGCTGACGTCGTCCTATCGCTTCGCCGATGCCTCGATCGTGGCGCCGTTCGAATATGTCTCGATGCTGTTCGCGCTCGGCATCGGCTACTGGATGTTTGCCGAGGTGCCGACGGTCTGGATGCTGGGGGGCGCGGGGCTGATCATCCTGGCGGGGGTGATGATCATCTGGCGCGAACGGCGGCTGGGGCTGGAACGGCAGCGGGCGCGCAAGGCGGTGACGCCGCAGGGGTGAATTTCGCCCGAAATGATCCTGAGCAAAGACAGGCCGGTGATTCTGTGCTAGTCTTTCCTCAGATGAAGCGAAGGAGGCACCCATGACCCGTTCCATCATCGACCATGCCGAACAAGCGGCCGAAGGCGCGCGGATGCGGCAATTCCTCGAAATCGACCGGCGTGGCGGCATGCATCCGGCTGTGGATGCGCTGGTGCGGCGTCCCGCGGAACGCTCGGAAGCTAAGGTCCGGGAATTCCTGCGGATCGATCGCGAGGAAGCCCGGAGGGACGAGTGAACCGGATCCCCTGAAACCCGGGGGCCGCGGCGGTGACGGGCATGTCTCCGGCGTGCCACCGTAGCGGCGGGATGAAAAAGACCAAGGCGGGCCGTGAGCAGACGGCCCGCCTTGGTCTTTCTGTCCTTCGGGCTGTCATTTCGGGCGGAACAGGAAACGCGACCCGCGTTTCCCCGCCCGTTGTGCAGCGCCCGCGACAGGACCGTTTCCCTCAAGCGCAACAGAGGCCAGCGCCTGCCCCGGCGGGCGAGAAGCGCCCGCCGGGGCAGGCGCTGGCCGAGTGCTTTGGGCACTCGGCAGTCATCGCACAGATGTCGCGCATGGCCGCGTCAGCGCCGCGGCCAAGACAGGGTCAGGCCCGCACCAGCTTTTCGTAGCTTTCCGCCACGTCGCGGGTCAGCGCGCCGACCTCGAAGTGGAAATCGCCGATCTGCCCCACCGGGGTCACCTCGGCCGCGGTGCCGGTCAGCCAGCATTGCTCGAAGCCCGCCAGTTCGACCGGCTCGATGTGGCGCTCATGCACGGCGATGCCCTTGCCCTTCAGCATCTCGATCACCGTCTGCCGGGTCAGCCCGTTCAGGAAGCAATCCGGCAGCGGCGTATGCACTTCGCCGTCCTTGACGAAGAACACGTTCGCGCCGGTCGCCTCGGCCACATAGCCGCGGTAATCCATCATCAGCGCATCCGAGCAGCCCTTGGCCTCGGCGGCGTGTTTCGACATCGTGCAGATCATGTAAAGACCGGCGGCCTTGGCGGCAGACGGAATGGTCTTCGGATCCGGGCGGCGCCATTTCGAGATGTCGAGCTTCGCCCCCTTCATCTTCGCATCGCCGTAATAATTGCCCCATTCCCAACCGGCGATCGCCAGCCGCACCGGGTTGCGACGGGCCGAGACCCCCATGTCGTCGCCCGCACCGCGCCAGGCGATGGCGCGCACATAGGCATTCGTCCAGCCGTTCGCGGCCAGCATCGCATATTTCGCCGCCTCGATCTCTTCGACGCTGTAGGGGATCTCGAAATCCAGCAGTTCCGCCGATTTGCGCAGCCGGATCGAATGCTCCACGCCCTTGAAGATCTTGCCGTCATAGCAGCGCTCGCCCTCGAAGACGGAGGAGGCATAGTGCAGCGCGTGGGTCAGGATATGGACCTTGGCATCGCGCCATTCGACCAGTTTCCCGTCCATCCAGATCTTGCCGTCACGATCGTCGTAAGCCCCGGCCATCACGCCCTCCTTGGCTGCTTCGTTTTCACAAATTGCGCCATCTAGGTCCGTCCCGGACATAATATTGCGCAAAATCTGCGCTTCGGTAACAATTGATTCTTGGAAAGTCAACAAGGCTGACATAAAGTCGCGCAAAAGCGAGGATCACATGGCCGATACCGGAGCCCCCGGGGGCGAAACGCTCCTGTTTCTGACCGACGAACAGCTGCGCAAGGGCATCGAGGCGATGTTCTTCGCCTATCGCGGCTTCACCGCCGATCCGGACCGGATCCTGGATCAGCACGATTATGGCCGGGCGCATCACCGCGCCATCCACTTCATCAACCGCGAGCCGGGGCTGACGGTGACGACGCTGATCTCGGTTCTGGGGGTGACGAAGCAAAGCCTGAACCGGGTCTTGCGCACGCTCATTGACGACGGTCTGGTCGAAAGCCGCGTCGGGCGGCGCGACAAGCGCGAGCGGCATCTGCATCTGACCGAAAAGGGCGCGGTGCTGGAACGCGAATTGTCCGAGGCGCAGCGGGTGCGGATGCGCGCCGCCTATCGCGCGGCGGGGCCGCAGGCGGTGGCGGGCTTCCGGCAAGTGCTGGAAGCGATGATGGATCCGGCGATGCGGCGCCATTACCAGATGCTGAAGGATGCCGAATGATGTCGGCCTCGCCCCCGCATCTTCTGATCGTCGATGACGACGAACGGATTCGTGGACTTCTGCAGAAGTTCCTGATCCGCAACGGCTTTCTGGTCACCGCCGGACGCGACGCGGCGCATGCCCGCCGCCTGCTCTCGGGGCTCGAGTTCAACCTGATCGTGCTCGACGTGATGATGCCGGGCGAGGACGGGCTTTCGCTCACCCGCGATCTGCGCACCAAGATGGCGACGCCGATCCTGCTTCTGACCGCCCGCGGCGAGACCCGCGAGCGGATCGAGGGGCTTGAAGCCGGGGCCGATGACTACCTGCCCAAGCCGTTCGAGCCCAAGGAACTTTTGCTGCGCATCAATGCGATCTTGCGGCGCGTGCCCGAGGCGGTGACGGCGGGGCCGAAATATCTGTCGCTCGGTCCGCTGCGCTATGACCTCGACCGCGGAGAGCTGAGCCAGGGCGATCAGCCGGTGCGCCTCACCGCGACCGAGGCCGCGCTGATGCGAATCTTCGCCGCCCATGCGGGCGAGGTGATCGGTCGCACCGAACTGATCGAGGAGCTGGGCCGGGACCGTTCCGCCAGCGCCGAGGATGCCGCGGGCGACCGGGCCGTCGACGTGCAGATCACCCGTCTGCGCCGCAAGATCGAGCCCGACCCGCGCGAGCCGCGCTACCTGCAGACGGTGCGCGGACTTGGCTACATGCTTGCACCCGATTGAGGCCTGCAAGCGCCTGCCCCAGCGACAAAAAAGCGCGAATCGGGCTGTGCCGCGGCTTTTCGCCTCACCCTCTTGTGAATGTATGCTGGACTGTGGGTTTCCCGGACGCTAAACGGGCACTGTCCGGCCGCATTCTGTGTGGCCCGCAAAGGCGCATCGACTTGAATTTCAAGTTCGGGGAAGGGAGAAGACACGTGTCCCACGCAGAAGACAACGCAGGCACTCGGAGGGATTTCCTCTATCATGCCACCGCCGCCACCGGGGTGGTGGTGACCGGCGCGGCCGTCTGGCCGTTGATCAACCAAATGAACGCTTCGGCCGACGTCAAGGCGATGGCATCGATCTTCGTCGATGTCTCGGCGGTCGAGGTGGGCACCCAGCTGACCGTGAAATGGCGCGGCAAGCCGGTGTTCATCCGGCGTCGCGACGAAAAGGACATCGAGCTGGCCCGCTCGGTGCCGCTTGGGGCGCTGCGCGACACCTCGGCGGAGAACGCGAACAAGCCGGGCGCCGAGGCGACCGACGAAAACCGCACGCTTCCGGCCTTTGACGGCACCAACACCGGCGAATGGCTGGTGATGCTTGGCGTGTGCACCCACCTCGGCTGTGTGCCGATGGGCGACAAGTCGGGTGATTTCGGCGGCTGGTTCTGCCCCTGCCACGGCTCGCACTACGATTCGGCAGGCCGCATCCGCAAGGGCCCCGCGCCGCGCAACCTCGACATTCCGGTCGCGGCCTTCGTCGACGCAACCACGATCAAGCTGGGCTGAGGGGAAAGACACATGTCCGGAATTCCGCACGACCATTACGAGCCCAAGACGGGCATCGAGAAGTGGCTGCACGACCGCCTGCCGATCGTCGGCCTTGTCTATGACACCATCATGATCCCGACCCCGAAGAACCTGAACTGGTGGTGGATCTGGGGGATCGTCCTTGCCTTCACGCTGGTGCTGCAGATCGTCACCGGCATCGTGCTGGCGATGCACTACACGCCGCATGTCGACCTGGCCTTCGCCTCGGTCGAGCACATCATGCGCGACGTGAACGGCGGCTGGGCGATGCGCTACATCCACGCCAACGGCGCTTCGCTGTTCTTCCTCGCCGTCTACATCCACATCTTCCGCGGTCTCTACTACGGCTCGTACAAGGCCCCGCGCGAGATCACCTGGATCGTCGGCATGGTCATCTACCTGCTGATGATGGGCACCGCCTTCATGGGCTACGTGCTGCCGTGGGGCCAGATGTCGTTCTGGGGCGCCACCGTGATCACCGGCCTCTTCGGGGCGATCCCGGGCATCGGGCCGAGCATCCAGGCCTGGCTTCTGGGCGGACCGGCGGTCGACAACGCGACGCTGAACCGCTTCTTCTCGCTGCACTATCTGCTGCCCTTCGTGATCGCGGCGCTGGTCGCCATCCACATCTGGGCCTTCCACACCACCGGCAACAACAACCCGACCGGGGTTGAAGTCCGCCGCACCTCGAAAGCCGATGCCGAGAAGGACACCCTGCCCTTCTGGCCGTATTTCGTGATCAAGGACCTGTTCGCGCTGGCCCTCGTGCTGCTCGGCTTCTTCGCCGTCGTCGCCTACATGCCGAACTATCTGGGCCACCCGGACAACTACGTCCAGGCCAACCCGCTCTCGACCCCGGCGCATATCGTTCCGGAATGGTACTTCCTGCCGTTCTACGCGATCCTGCGCGCCTTCGCCGCCGACGTCTGGGTGGTGATCCTGGTCGACGGTCTGACCTTCGGCGTGGTCGATGCGAAGTTCTTCGGCGTGATCGCGATGTTCGGCGCCATCGCCGTGATGGCTCTGGCTCCGTGGCTTGACACCTCGAAGGTCCGTTCGGGCGCCTATCGTCCGAAGTTCCGGATGTGGTTCTGGTTCCTCGTGGTCGACTTCGTCGTGCTGACCTGGGTGGGCGCGATGCCGACCGAGTATCCCTATGACTGGATCTCGCTCATCGCTTCGACCTACTGGTTCGCCTACTTCCTCGTGATCCTGCCGCTTCTGGGCGCGACCGAGAAGCCGGAACCGATCCCGGCCTCGATCGAGGAAGACTTCAACAGCCACTACGGCAATCCGGCCGAGTGAGGAAAGGAACCGACATCATGAAAAAACTTCTGATCTCTGCGGTTTCGGCCCTGGTGCTCGGCTCTGGCGCGGCCTTTGCGAACTCCAACGTTCCGGATCACGCCTTCAGCTTCGAAGGGATCTTCGGCAAGTACGATCAGGCGCAGCTGCGCCGCGGCTTCCAAGTCTACAGCGAAGTCTGCTCGGCCTGCCACGGCATGAAGTTCGTCCCGATCCGCACGCTGTCGGATGACGGCGGCCCGCAACTCGACCCGACCTTCGTGCGGGAATATGCGGCCGGCCTCGACACGGTGATCGACAAGGACACCGGCGAAGAGCGCGACCGCAAGGAAACCGACATGTTCCCGACCCGCGTCGGCGACGGCATGGGCCCGGACCTGTCGGTGATGGCGAAGGCGCGGGCGGGCTTCTCGGGCCCGGCCGGTTCCGGCATGAACCAGCTCTTCAAGGGCATGGGCGGGCCGGAATATCTCTACAACTACGTCATCGGTTTCGAAGAGAACCCGGAATGCGCCCCGGAGGGGATCGATGGCTACTACTACAACAAGACCTTCCAGGTCGGCGGCGTGCCGGACACCTGCAAGGACGCCGCGGGCGTGAAGATCACCCACGGCAGCTGGGCGCGCATGCCCCCGCCGCTCGTGGATGATCAGGTCACCTACGAAGATGGCACCCCGGCCACCGTCGATCAGATGGCCCAGGACGTCTCGGCCTTCCTGATGTGGGCCGCGGAACCGAAACTGGTTGCGCGCAAGCAGATGGGTCTGGTCGCGATGGTCATGCTCGGCCTGCTGAGCGTGATGCTTTACCTGACCAACAAGCGTCTTTGGGCGCCCTTCAAGGGCCACAAGGCCTGAGGACCGCCGGACACCTGAAACCGAAACGCGCCCCACGGGGCGCGTTTTGCTTTTCGGCAAGGGGAAAGACGACCGGCCGCCCCGGGGGGCGCCCTGCCCGCTCAGCCGCGGGCGCCGTAGCGGGCGAGGAACATCTCGATCGCGCCCTCGATCACCCGGGCGCGCCGGTCGGGCGGATAGTCCGAAGTCACGCCGCAAATGAAGCCGTGATAGGCATCGACCTTGCACAGCTCGACGAACTGATCGGCGGCCAGGTCGAAATCCGCGATCACCAGCTCGCCGCGCGCGACGGCCTTGTGCAGGTAATCTGCCATGCGCGCGCGCACCAGCAGCGGCCCCGAGGCGTAGAACTGCTGGCCGAGCGCCGGAAACCGGTCCGTCTCGGCGACGCAAAGCCGGTAGGTCTGCAACCCCAGCGGCGAGATGATGTAGTCGATCAGCTTGTTGCCCGCATAGCGCAGCACCTCGCGCACCGGCCTGTCGCCCTCGTTGATGAACTCCAGCGCCTCATCGGCCTGGCGTTGGCACTCGCCCGTCGCGATCGCCATGAACAACAGCCGCTTGTCCGGGAAATAGCTGTAAAGCGTCGCCTTGGACACGCCCGCCTCGCGCGCGATGTCATCGACCGAGGCGCCTTCGAACCCGTCGCGCAGAAACACTTTTCGCGCGCCGTCCAGAACCTGGTCGAACTTGCGCCCCTTCTTGATACCGACTTGAACCTGCGTCATGACAAGCCCGCCTCCACGGGCGTCTTACCTTAGACCCTGGGCGGAATCCGGGCAAGCCGCGCCGGATCGCCGCCCCGGTTTCGGCTCCGGATCCATCGCGCCCTTGCCCCCGGCCCCGGGCGCGCTAGACTGACGCCATGTTCAAGTTCCTGACGGGCCTGCTGGCCGATCCGCATCCGAAACCGCTGACCGCGGATGACGCCGACCTTGCGCTGGCGGCGCTTCTGGTGCGGCTGGCGCGGTCGGATGAACGCTATGACGAGGACGAGCGTTTTCACATCGATCAGGTGCTCGCCGCGCGCTCCGGCCTGTCGCAGGCCGAGGCGGCCGCGTTGCGCGCCCGCGCCGAGGCCGCCGAGGCCGAGGCCCCCGACACCGTCCGCTTCACCCGCGCGCTGAAGGACAAGATCGCCTACGAGGACCGGATCGGCGTCATCGAGGCGCTCTGGCAGGTGGCCTTGGCCGATGACGCGCGCACCCCCGAGGAAGACGCGCTGATCCGGCTCGCCGCCCGGTTGCTGGGCGTTTCCGACCGCGATTCGGGTCTGGCGCGGCAAAGGGTGGCGGCCGGGCAGCGCTAGGCGCAGGCAGTGCCCAATCCCGCGCCATCTGCCGGTACTTTTGGCGCTTGCCCCGTGACAGACGCAACTCGCCCGTTGCATTTGCCCCCGAAATCGCGCCAACTTGACCGACCGGACAAAGAGAAGCCGAACCGTGACCAACAGCCCGACTGCCCCGATCCCCGCCGCCCCCGTCGCCGCACCCGTCATCGAAATCAGGGATCTGCACAAAAGCTACGGCGCCCTTGAAGTGCTCAAGGGCGTGTCGATCCGTGCCGAACGGGGCTCGGTGGTGTCGCTGATCGGCTCCTCGGGCTCGGGCAAATCCACGCTTCTGCGCTGCTGCAACCTGCTCGAGGACAGCCAGTCCGGCGAGGTGATCTTTTCCGGCGAGGCGGTGACATGGCAAGGCACCGGCCTTGCACGCCGCCCCGCCGACCGCGCACAGGTGACGCGGTTTCGCACCAACCTGTCGATGGTGTTCCAGCAGTTCAACCTCTGGAGCCACATGACGATCTTGCAAAACGTCATGGAGGCGCCGGTGACGGTGCTGGGCCGCGATCCGAAACAGGTCGAGCCGCTCGCCCGCAGCCTGCTGGCCAAGGTCGGCATCGGCGACAAGGCCGACGCCTGGCCCGCGCAGCTCTCGGGCGGCCAGCAGCAACGCGCCGCCATCGCCCGCGCGCTCTGCATGCAGCCGCAGGCGCTTTTGTTCGACGAGCCGACCTCGGCGCTGGACCCCGAACTGCAGCAGGAAGTGGTCAGGGTGATCAAGGATCTGGCCGCCGAACACCGCACGATGATCTTGGTGACGCATGACATGCGGCTGGCGGCGGATGTCTCCGATCACGTCGTCTTCCTGCATCAGGGCCGGATCGAGGAAGAGGGCCCGCCCGAGACCCTGTTCGGCGCGCCGAAATCGGAACGGCTGCAACAATTCCTGTCGGCGACGCTGCCGGCGTAAAGAAGAACAACAAGACCCCAACCGTGGAGAGAGCCATGAAGAAGCTGATCCTGACCGCCGCCGCGCTGGCGCTGAGCGCAGGCACCGCCCTTGCGGGCGATGTCGTACGCATGGGCACCGAGGGCGCCTATCCGCCCTACAACTTCATCAACGACAAGGGCGAAGTGGACGGGTTCGAACGCGAACTGGGCGACACGCTCTGTACCAAGGCCGCGCTGAAATGCGAATGGGTGACGAATGAATGGGACAGCATCATTCCGAACCTGCTGTCCGGCAACTATGACACGATCATCGCGGGCATGAGCATCACCGACGAGCGCAAGCAGACGATCGACTTCAGCGACAATTACAACCCGCCCGCGGCCTCGGCCTATGTGGCGACCAAGGCGGATGCCGATCTCAAGGGCGTCGTCGCGGCGCAAGTCGGCACGATCCAGGCCGATTACGTGGCGAAATCGGGCGCGACGCTTCTGGAATTCCCGACGCTGGATGACACGATCGCCGCGGTGAAGAACGGCGAGGCCGATGCGGTCTTTGCCGACAAGGACGCGCTCAAGCCCTTCGTCACCGAGGGCGGCGAGATCATGTGGACCGGGTCCGACGTGCCGCTGGGCGGCGGCATCGGCATCGGCCTGCGCAAGTCGGACACCGAGCTGAAGGCGAAGTTCAACACCGCCATCGCCGCGATGAAAGCCGACGGCTCGCTCAATGCGATGATCAAGAAATGGTTCGGCGACGACGCGCCGGTGTTCTGAGAAAGAGCCTCCGGCGGGCGTATTTGCACCAGGAGAAGCCCCGGTTTCTTCTTGGCTCAAATACGCCCCCGCCGGAGGCGCCCCTGACCCATGTTCGACATCTGCGCCGATCCGAAATCCCTTGAGGGCCTGGCCTGGGCTCTGTGCTACCTGACCACGGGCAAGCACCTGCTGTTCTATGGCTCGTTCTTCGTGGTTCTGGCGCTGATGCTGATCGTGGCGCCGATCGCGCTCGCCTTCGGCTTTGGCGGCGCGATTGCGGCGCGCTCCTCCGTGCTGCCTTTGCGGCTGTTCGGCAAGGCCTATACGGCGATGGTGCGCGGCGTGCCCGACATCGTCTTCTTCCTGTTCGTGCCCGTGGCGATGGACCAGGGGCTGGAATATCTGCGCAATCTCTGGCTGTGCCCGCCCTCGGACGCGCCGCTCTGGTCGAAGGGCGAATTCGCCGTCTGCGCCGCGGCGAAGCTGCCGCTGTCGACCGCGCCGCAGATCTGGCACGAGATCTATGGCTTCTTCCTTGCCGTGATCGCCTTTTCCGTCGTCTTCGGCGCCTTTGCCGCGAATGTGCTTTATGGCGCGATGAATGCCGTGCCGCGCGCGCAACTCGAAACCGCCGAGGCCTACGGCATGACCACCGCACAGGTGCGCCGCCGCATCCTCATTCCGCAGATGTGGACCTATGCGCTGCCCGGGCTCTCGAACCTCTGGATGATCCTGATCAAGGCGACGCCGCTTCTGTTCCTGCTCGGCGTCGAGGATATCGTCTATTGGGCGCGCGAACTTGGCGCCACGAAATCGGCCCTTTACGACTATCCGCATGGTGACTGGCGCGTCTGGTATGTGCTGGCGCTGCTTGTCTATTACCTCGGCATGACCAAGATCTCGGAAATCGTGCTGGACCGGGTGACCAGCCGTCTGTCCAGGGGCCAGGCGACGATGGCGGGCGAAGCGCAACGGAAGGCCGCGGCATGACCGACAGTTGCACGCAGATCATCGCGGATTACGCCTTCCGCTCGCTCGGCTATGGCGAGCGCGTGCTGCCGCGGTCCGATTTCACGCTGTGCCATGAATTCACCCTGATCGGCTCGGGGCTGATCTGGAACGTCTATTTCGGCACGCTGGCGCTGGTCTTCGGCTTCTTCGCCGCCACCGCGCTGGCGCTGGCCAAGGCCTCGCCCCGGGCCTGGCTGCGCCGCCCGGCCGAGGCCTTCATCTTCCTGTTCCGCGGCTCGCCGCTCTTCATCCAGTTCTTCCTGGCCTATGAAATCCTGGTGCAGCTGCCGAAGGCGGGGATCACGCTGGGCGGGCTGATCATCCCGACCGACTGGACCACCTCGGCCTGGGCGGGGGCGCTTCTGGTGCTCTTTCTCAACACCTCGGCCTATTCGGCCGAGATCTTCCACGGCGCGCTGATGGCGGTGCCCAAGGGCGACATCGAGGCCGCCGATGCCTACGGCCTGACCGGCTGGCAGAAGTTCCGCCGCATCCTGTGGCCGACGACGCTGCGCCTTGCCTGGCCCGCCTATACGAACGAGGCGATCTTCCTGTTTCACGCCACGACGATCGTCTTTTTCTCCGGCTTTCCGGCGTATCAGCAGCGCGGCGACGCGCTTTATTACGCCAAGTTCTTCGCGGACAAGACTTTCAACCCATTCATCCCCTACCCGATTGCCGCCTTCTATTTCATTCTGGTCACGTTGACGCTGATCGGGCTGTTCGGGATGATCAACCGCCGTCTGAACCGGCATCTTCCGGGGCAATCCCGCCCCAAGCTGAGGATCAGACCGCAAATCATCAGGTGAGGACATGGACTGGCTGAAGGAGCATCCCGAGGTGCGCACCATTCGCGTGGCTGCGGCGGACCTCAACGGGGTGGCACGGGGTAAGCGCATACCCGCACGTTTCGCAAGCAAGGTTTTTTCCGAGGGAACCCGTTTTCCGTTCTCGGTGATGAACCTCGACATCTGGGGCGAGGACATCGAGGAAAGTCCGCTGGTCTTCGAGACCGGCGACTGCGATGGCCTGTTGCGCCCGACAGAACGGGGCTTCATGCCGATGCCCTGGCTCGAAGCCCCGACGGCGCTTCTGCCGATCTGGATGTTCCACATGGACGGCCGCCCCTATGCGGGCGATCCAAGGCAGGCGCTGGCGCGGGTCAAGGACCGCTACACCGCGCTTGGCCTGAGGCCCGTGGTGGCGACCGAGCTTGAATTCTTCCTGATCGACGACAGCGGCACGAAGCTGCGCGTGCCGCCCTCGCCCCGCTCGGGCAAGCGCCGCACCGGGGGGGAAATCCTGTCGCTGCGGGCGCTTGACGCCTTCGACGGCTTCTTCACCGCGCTTTACGAGGCCTGCGAGGCGATGGACATCCCGGCCGATACGGCGATTTCCGAAGCCGGTCCGGGGCAGTTCGAGATCAACCTGATGCATCAGGCCGATCCGCTGAAAGCCGCCGATGACACCTGGCTGTTCAAGATGCTGGTCAAGGGTCTTGCCCGCGAACATGGCTTTGCCGCCTCGTTCATGGCGAAACCCTATGACCTGTGGTCGGGCAACGGGATGCACACGCATTTCTCGATCCTCGACCAGGACGGCGAGAACATCTTCAACGATGGCACCGAAAAGGGCTCGGATGCGCTGCGGTCCGCGGTGGCGGGCTGTCTGGCCGCCCTGCCGGGGTCAACGCTGATCTTTGCGCCGCATCAGAACAGCTACACGCGGCTGGTGCCGAATGCCCATGCGCCGACGGGGATCGGCTGGGCCTATGAGAACCGCACCGCGGCCTTGCGGATCCCGTCTTCGGGGCCCTCGGCGCGGCGGATCGAGCATCGGGTGGCGGGGGGCGACGTGAACCCCTATCTGATGATCGCGGCGATTCTTGGCGCGGCGCTGGTGGGCATCGAGGACAAGATGGTCCCCGACGAGCCGATCGTCGGCAATGCCTATGCGCAATATCTGCCGCAGCTGCCGGGGACGTGGAATCTGGCGATCAACCAGTTCGACAGCTGCCCGCTGATCAAGCGCATCTTCGAGGAAGAGCTGATCGAGAACTTCCTGATGACCAAGCGTCAGGAGATCCACTACATGGCGGAACTGTCCGAGGAAGAGCAGACCGAGCTTTACCTCGACACCGTGTAAGAAGGGGGGCTCTGCCCCCCGTCCCTGCGGGACTCCCCCCGGGATATTTGCGCCAAGGTGAAACAACAGGCATCTGCCTTCACCTTGGATCAAATATCCGCGGGGGGCCGGGGGGGCAGCCAGCCCCCCCTTGCCCGGGCCGCGCGGCAGGGCTACCGTCAAGGAACCCAATCACGAGACTTTCATGCGTATCGGCATCTTGCAGACCGGCCAGTCCCCCGACATCTTGCGGGGGGAGGCGGGGGACTATCCCGACATGTTCGTGGCGCTTTTGCGCGACCACGGGCTGACGTTTCAGACCTTCAATGTCGAGGCGATGGAGTTTCCCGCCTCGGTGCATGCGTGCGAGGGCTGGCTGATCACCGGCTCGCGGCATGGCGCCTATGAGAGCCACGCTTTCATCCCGCCGCTGGAAGACTTCATCCGCGAAGCGATCGCCGAAAAAGTGCCGATGGTGGGCATCTGTTTTGGCCATCAGATCATCGCCCAGGCGATGGGCGGCAAGGTCGAGCGGTTTCCGGGCGGTTGGGCCGTCGGGCCGCAGACCTATGATTTCGGCGGCGATCCGGTGGTCTTGAACGCCTGGCACCGCGATCAGGTGACGGCGCGCCCCGAGGCCGCAAAGGTCATCGCCTGCAACGACTTTTGCGAGAACGCCGCGCTGATTTACGGCGATACCGCTCTGACGATCCAGGCGCATCCGGAATTCCGCGACGCCTTTGTCGAGGGGCTGATGACGGCGCGCGGGCCGGGTCTTGTCCCCGATCCGCTGATGGCCGAGGCGCGGGCAAAGATGGCCACGGGCCGCGGCACCGATTCCGCCCGCGTGGCCGAACGCATCGCGGCATTCTTCCGCGCGAAACGGGGCTGAACATGGTCCCCGCACCGCAGCCCTGCCCCTCTCCCTTCACCGCCCCCGCGGCGATGGAGGGGCGGCGCGCGGCGGCGGCGCATCGCAAGCCGATCCTGACCGGCTGTGCCGATCCCGAATTCTTCTCCGAAGGCGTGCCGCTGGCCCGCCTGATGCCCGACCCTGAGGCGTGACTTTCCGACTTCCCCGAAACATTTTGGAAAGCGAAAGACATGTCACGCAAATCCCCGGACTGGACCGCCCTTATCCCGAAAGCCGCCCGCGACTACATCGCCGGGCGCCGCCTTGACGAGGTGGAATGCATCGTCGCCGATATCGCGGGTGTTGCCCGCGGCAAGGCCATGCCCGCCTCGAAATTCGCCTATCAGGACCGCTTCTACCTGCCGAATTCGATCTTTCTGCAGACGATCACCGGCGAATGGGCCGACAACCCGATGGGCGCCTTTACCGAGCCCGACATGGTGCTGACGCCCGACTGGACCACCACCTCGGCCGCGCCCTGGACCGCCGACATCACGCTGCAGGTGATCCACGACGTCTTCGATCAGAACGGCGAACCGATGCCGGTGGCGCCGCGCAATGTGCTCAAGCGCGTTGTCGCGCTTTACGAGGCCGAGGGCTGGAAACCGATCGTCGCCCCGGAGATGGAATTCTTCCTGGTGGCGCGCAACATCGACCCGAACCAGCCGATCATCCCGCCGATGGGGCGATCCGGGCGGCGGGCGGCGGCGAAACAGGCCTATTCGATGTCGGCCGTCGATGAATACGGCCCCGTCATCGACGACATCTACGATTTCGCCGAGGCGCAGGGCTTCGAGATCGACGGCATCTTGCAGGAAGGCGGCGCGGGGCAGGTCGAGATCAACCTCGCCCATGGCGATCCGGTGGCGCTGGCCGATCAGATCTTCTACTTCAAGCGGTTGATCCGCGAGGCGGCTTTGCGCCACGATTGCTTCGCCACCTTCATGGCGAAACCGATCGAGGGCGAACCGGGGTCGGCCATGCACATCCACCAGTCGGTGATCGATGCGAAGACCGGGCGGAACATCTTTTCCAACCCCGATGGCGGCGAGAGCGAGGCGTTCTTGCATTTCATCGCGGGCATGCAGACGCATCTGCCGGCGGTGGTGGCGCTGCTTGCGCCTTATGTGAACAGCTATCGCCGCTACGTCCCGGATTTCGCCGCGCCGATCAACATCGAATGGGGCCGCGACAACCGCACCACCGGGCTGCGGGTGCCGATCTCCGACCCCTCCGGGCGGCGGCTTGAAAACCGGCTCGCGGGGATGGATTGCAACCCCTATCTCGGCCTCGCCGCCTCGATGGTCTGCGGCTATCTGGGGCTGAAGGAGAAAAAGATGCCGCGGGCGGAATGTCAGGGCGACGCCTATATGGGCGAGACCGACCTGCCCTTCAATCTGGGCGATGCGCTGGATCTGTTTTCCGACAGCGGCCCGGTGCGCGAGGCGCTCGGGATCGAGTTCTGCACCGTGTATGAGGCGGTCAAGCGCAACGAATACAAGGAGTTCCTGCAGGTCATCAGCCCCTGGGAACGCGAACACCTGCTGCTGAACGTGTGACGCATGGATCTGTTGCATGTGAATGACACGGCGGGGGAATACCCCGCCAGCTTCTACGCGTCCACGCGCGATCCCGCGCCCGAGCGCCCCGCGCTTCGGGGCGAGATCCGCGCCGATGTCTGCGTCGTGGGGGGCGGCTATACGGGCTTGTCGGCCGCGCTGCATCTGGCGCGGGCGGGCCGCAAGGTCGTCGTGCTGGAGGCACACCGGGCGGGCTTTGGCGCCTCGGGCCGCAACGGCGGGCAGATCGGCTCGGGGCAGCGGCTCGATGTCGGCACGCTGGAAAAGCTGGTGGGCAAGGAAACGACGCGCAGGCTCTGGGACATGGCCGAGGAGGCGAAGGCGCTGACCTATGCCTTGGCCGATCAGGCGGGCGTGCCCACGCGGCGCGGCGTTGCGCATCTGGGCCGCAAACGCGCGGAAGTGGCCTGGCTGCAGGACGAGGCAGACCATCTGGCCGCCCATTACGGCTATGACCAGATCGAGGTGCTCGACAAGGCGGCGGCGCAGGCGCTGGTGCCCTCGCCGGTTTACACGGGCGGCGATCTGGATCACGGCGCGGGCCATGTGCATCCGTTGAACCTCTGTCTGGGTCTGGCGCGGCTGGCCGAGGCGGCGGGCGCGGTGATTTACGAGCGTTCCGCGGTGGTGAAGATCACCCACGGGCCGCGCGCCGGGGACACCAGCCGGATCGAGACCGCCGCGGGCGCTGTGATCGCCGATCATGTGGTGCTGGGGGCGAATGGCTACCTGGACCGGCTCGAACCGCAGATCGCCGCGCGGGTGATGCCGATCAACAATTACATCGTCGCGACCGAGCCTTTGGGCGATCGGGTGCGCGAGGTGCTGACGCGCGACATCGCCGCCCATGATCTGAAATTTGTGGTCAATTACTGGCGTTTGCACGAAGACCGGCTGATCTTTGGCGGCGGCGAGACGGTCAGTTATCGCTTCCCCGCCGATATCGCCGCGAAGGTGCGCAAGCCCTTGGAAGAGGTCTATCCGCAGCTGAAAGGCGTGACATTCACCCATGCCTGGGGCGGCACGCTGGCGATTACCGTGAACCGGATGCCCTGCTTTCGCCGCCCGGCGCCGAATTGCCTCTCGGCTTCGGGCTATTCCGGCCATGGGGTGGCGCTGGCGATCCATGCGGGCAAACTCATGGCCGAGGCGATCACCGCCACGGGCGACGGTTTCGACGTGATGGCGAACCTGCCGCAACCGGCCTTTCCGGGGGGCACGGCGCTGCGGTTTCCGCTGCTGCTGGCGGGGATGACGTGGTTTTCGCTGCGCGACCGGCTGGGCGTCTAGGCGCAGCCCGGCCACGTCGCGAAACTTTCACTTGGCGGGCGCGGGGCACGGGTCTAAAGCGTTTCTGAATGTCACATTCAGGAAAGCTGAACATGCCCCGCGACGGTCAGACCCCTCCGAATTGCTATGATGCCGAACCGATCCCCGAGGCCGCCCGTGCCGAGATCGAGCGGCTGCTCGCCACCGGGGATCTGTTCCGCTACACCTCGGACAATGCGCCGGTGGCGCAGCTGGAGGCCGAATTTGCCGCGCTGTTGGGGGTGCGTTATGCGGTCTGTGTCGCGTCCTGCTCTGCCGCGCTGTTCCTGTCGCTGAAAGCTTTGGACCTGCCGCGCGGCGCCCGCGTGCTGGTGCCCGCCTTCACCTTTGCCGCCGTGCCATCGGCGATCGTCCATGCCGATTGCGAACCGGTGCTGGTCGAGGTGGGGTCGAATTTCCGCATCGATCTGGACGATTTCCGCGCCAAGTTCGACGACACGATCGCGGCGGTGATGATCAGCCACATGCGCGGCCACACCTCGGACATGGATGTGATCCTGGAGCTGGCAAATGCGAAAGGCGTGCCGGTGATCGAAGACGCCGCGCATTCCTTGGGCACGCTCTGGCACGGGCGCAAGATCGGCACGCTCGGCAAGATCGGCTGTTTCAGCTTCCAGAGCTACAAGATGGTGAACGCGGGCGAAGGCGGCGTGCTGGTGACGGATGACCCGGAACTGGCCGCCCGGGCGATCATCATGTCGGGCGCCTATGAGCAGAACTGGAAGAAACACCCGGGGCTGCAGAACAGCTTCGTGCATTGGCAAAACAAGCTGCCGCTTTACAACACGCGGATGCAGAACCTATCGGCCGCGGTGATCCGCCCGCAACTGCCCGAGCTGGAGCGGCGTGTCACGGCGGGGCTGGCCAACCATGATTATGTGGCTGAAAAGCTGAACCAAAGCCCCTGGCTGGACGTGCCGCCGCCGCTTGCCCCGGAAACCCGCGCGCCCGACAGCCTGCAGTTCAATCTGGTGGGCGACTGGACCGATGCGGAAGCGATCCGGCTGCAGGACGAGGCGAAAGCCCGCGGCGTTTCCGTGCAGGTCTTCGGGCTTTCCCCCGACAATGCCCGCGCCTTCTGGAACTGGCAGTTTCTGGGCGAACAGCCCGATCTGCCGAAAACCCGCGCGATGCTGATGCGCGCCTGCGACACCCGCCTGCCCGCGCGGCTGACCCGGCCCGAGCTGGATTTCATCGCCTCCGCCATCGTCGAAGCCGCAGCGGCAGTGAAAGGCTGAGGCAAGGAAGGGGCGCTGCCCCCTCTTTGCGCGGCCGCGCAAATTCACCCCCGGGATATTTGCACCAAGGTGAAACAAAACCCGGGGCGCTGATTTCACCTTGGCGCAAATATCCCGGGGGGGGCGCAAGCCGGGGGGCAGAGCCCCCCTCTCACATCCCCAGCCGCGCGATCTCGAGTTTCGGGCAGCGGTCCATCACCACGAGCTTGCCCGCCGCCTCGGCCCGCGCCGCCGCCTCGGGGTGGATCACCCCAAGCTGCAGCCAGAGCACCCGAGCCTCGGGGCGGTGGGTCAGCATCTGCTCGACCACCCCGGGCACGGCTTCGGGGGCGCGGAAGACATCGACCATGTCGATGACAATCTCTTGCGGGATCGCCGCCAGATCGGGATAGACCGTCTCGCCCAGCGCGCTTTGCCCGGCCAGCCCCGGATTGACCGGAATCACCCGGTAGCCGCGCGCCTGCAGAAAGGCCGCCACCGCCTGCGCGGGGCGGTCGGGATTGGCGGAAAAGCCCACAAGCGCAATCGTGCGGGTCGTGGTCAGGATCTCGCGCAGCTCGGCATCACGCATCGGCGCCTCCGGTCAAGAAAAAGCGCCCGGACCACAGGGGGCACCGGGCGCGAAAGTGCGGAACGAGGGACAGTGACAGTCAACGCGGAGGTTCCGGATCCGCGTCTCACCACTGAGACATAGGAGTGTGAAAGCCGCGTTAAAGGGTCGCAGCCAAAGATTCCGCGGAAATCGCCCTTTCGTGATCTCCGTCTCCTGTCCGTCAGCCGCCGCTGCGGGCGCTGGTCGCGGCATAAAGCGCCACCGCCGCCGCATTCGACACGTTGAGCGAGCCGAAGGCCCCGGCAAAGGGCACCCGCACCAGATGATCGCAGGTCTCGCGGGTCTTTTCGCGCAGCCCCGGGCCCTCGGCGCCCAGAACGATCGCCACCGGCCGCGTGCCCACCTGCGCCAGCCCCTCGGCAAGCGTCATCGTGGCCTCGCCCGCCAGACCGATCAGCACATAGCCCATGTCGCGCAGCTCGCCCATCGCGTCGGAAAGATTGGTGATGCGCAGATAGGGCTGCCGTTCCAGCGCCCCCGAGGCGGTCTTGGCCAAAGCCCCGGTTTCGGGCGCGGAATGGCGCGCGGGCGCGACGACGGCGCGGGCGCCGAAAACCTCGGCCGAGCGCAGGATCGCGCCGACGTTATGCGGATCGGTGACCCGGTCCAGCAACACGACCAGCGGCAGCCCCTCGCCAGTCAGCGCGACATCGGCAAGCTTGCCCCAGTCGAGCGGTTTCACCTCCAGCGCGGCGCCCTGGTGCACCTGATCGGGGCCCAGCGGCACCTGCGCGTCGAATTTGCGCGGCTCGATGATCTCGGGCTCCAGCCCGCCCGCCGCGATCGCCTCGCCCAGCTTGTCGGCGGCGTTCTTCGTCAGCACCAGCCGCAGCTTGACCCGGGCCGGGTTCATCAGCGCGTCGCGCACCGCATGCAGACCGAAGAGCCACAGCGTTTCCGCCGCCGCGGCCCGCTTGGCGCGTTCCTTCTCGATCACCCAGTCCGGTTTCTTCATCTTGCACCTCTGTTTCGACCTCTGTGCGCTGCAAGACCCGCTTTGGCAAGGGGGCGCGAAAATGCTGCTTGACGCCCCCCGCCCCCTTCGTTACATCGCCCCACGTCGGGTGACGAGCTGCAAGGTGCGGCAGCGGACTGTAACTCCGCCGGGGAGACCCACGCCTGGTTCGATTCCAGGGTCACCCACCACTTCCCTCCAAGTGGTGATGATGCCGACACTGCCGCTTGTGCGGCGCGCAAATCCCGCTACTGTGACGCCATTGATTGCAGCGGGCGCGAGCAGATGCAGCCGGATTACAACGTTTTCTTCATCGTGCAGGCCGGGCGGCTGGAATACGAGGCGCTGATCTTCGCAGCCTCGTTCCGCGCCGCGAATCCCGATTTCAAGGGCCGTCTGATCGCCGCCGAACCTTCGGGGGCGAAATGGTCCGGGCCGGTGGCGATCTCGGATCCGGTGCGCCGCTTCCTGACCGATCACGGCGTCGAAATCCTGCCCTTCGAGAACCGGCATTTCGGCGAAAGTTACCCGCACGGCAACAAGATCGAGGCGATGGCCGCCCTGCCCGCGGGGCCCTTTGTCTTTTTCGACACCGACACGCTGTTTCTGGCACCGCTGGCGCAGGTGGGCTTCGATTTCGACCGCCCCTCGGCCTCGATGCGGCGCGAGGGAACCTGGCCCGAGCCGCAGCTTTACGGTGCCGATTACACGGCGATCTGGAAGAGCCTTTATGACAAGTTCGGGCTCGATTTCGACAGCTCGCTCGACAAGAGCCAGTATGAAAACTACTGGCAGCGCTATCTTTATTTCAACGCGGGCTGGTTCTTTGGCGCCGATGCCCAGGCCTTCGGCAAGCGCTTCCTGCATTATGCCCATGCGATCCGCTGGGACACGCCCGATGAGCTGGCCAGCCAGTCGCTTGATCCCTGGCTCGATCAGGTGGCGCTGCCGCTGGTGATCCACAGTTTCGGCGGCGGCCGGCCGGGGCCGGAGCTGGCGGGGCTTGATGGCGACGTGACCTGCCATTACCGCGCCCTGCCGCTGCTTTATGCGCGCGAAAGCGACGCGGTGGTGGCGCGGCTCGAAGCGATCTGCGCGCCGCAACCGGTGAAGCGGATCTTGCGGCTGCACGAACCGGCGAGGAAGCTGATCTTCCAGCGCAAGGGGTTGAAACTGCGCGCAAAGATCGACCGGAACGCCTTGCCGCGGCGGGAATCGATGCTGCGCAACGCGATCAAGCGCGAAAAGCTCTGGCTGCGCTGAGCCTGCTCCATAGTGACGCACGGCAGGTATCCCTGACTTGCCAGAACGCCACAAAGGCGCGACCCTTGCCCCGAGAGGCGCGCATCCGGTGACGCTCGCATCCGGTCCGGGGCAACGCGGACCAGCTTCGATATCCTGCGGATCCAAGGCGCTGCGGACCTCGAAGCGCCAAGGGTCGGTGCCGGACTCGGATCTTCGCCCGGGCGTCACCCATTGCGGCCCATGTCCAGGGGGGAACAAATGCCAACGAGTTTCGTTACGACAGATTCCATCGGCACAGGATACCGATTCACCTATTCCGCAAACGGCGAGCAGCTGATCGTTCTGGCGGGCGCGACGCTGGGGTCGACAACGACCGCGGCGATCCAGGAAACCTTCGCCACCAGCCTGACCCTGTCGATCCTCGGCACGGTCTTCGGCACACGCGGGCTGTATCTTTACGGTGACGAGACCGCCGTGTCGATCGCCGCGGGGGGCATGCTTTACACCTCGCAACCGAGCCCCGGGGAGCTTGGCATCTACCTTGCCGGGACCGGATCGAGCCTGAGCAATGCCGGAACCATTTCCGCCCCGATGACCATCGGCGTGCTGTCTTCGGGCCACAACATGATCGTCAACACCGGGCGGATCGACGCGGCCTCCGGCGTGTTCATGAACCTGTATTCGAGCACCGGCGACAGTTTCGTCAATTCGGGCATCGTCACGGCGAATGCCGCCTCGGATGCCGCGAACACCACACGCTACAACAACGCCGTCTTCAGCGAGGGCGGCAACGGCCGGATCACCAATCTGGCCGAGGGCGAGCTGACCGCGATGTCCAGCGATGGCGCCGGGGTGCGGCTGGGGTCCTATGGCGGCGGGGCGGTGGTGCGGAATTTCGGCCAGATCACCTCGGCGCAGGATTGCGGCATCAATCTGGAGCTGGTGAATGCCGGGCAGGGGCTGATCCGGGTGGTGAACGACGGCACGATCAGCGGCGGCGAGGCCTCTTATGCGGGCAGCCAGAACGCCGATCTGCTGCTCAACCGCGGGCTGCTTGCCGGGGATGTGACGATGGGCGCGGGCCAGGACACCCTGCGCAATGTCGGCGGCACCATCGACGGCGCGGTGCAGATGGGCGACGGCGATGACGTGCTGGTCAATTCGGGCGGCCAGATCAGCGGCGATGTCGGCCTTGGCGCCGGGGCCGACCGCTACGACGGGCGCAGCGGCGCGCTGGACGGCAGCGTCGATGGCGGCGACGGCGACGACACCTTCATCGGCAATGCCCAGGCGGCCGAGACCTTCAACGGCGGCGCGGGGCTTGACCTGCTCGACTTCCGCTTCGGCGCCGCGGTCACGGTGGCGCTTGACGGCACTTTCGCCAATGACGGCACGGCGCTGGGCGACAGCTACATCAGCTTCGAGAACGTCCTTGGATCGCAGCGCGGCGACGTGATCCGCGGCTCGGCGGGCGACAACAGCCTGGCCGGTCTGGGCGGCGCCGACCGGATCGACGGCGCCGCGGGCAATGACGCCTTCACCGGCGGCGCGGGCGCCGACACGCTGACCGGCGGGATGGGCAACGACCTTTTCCGCTTCACCGTCCTGTCCGATTGCGGCGACGTGATCACCGATTTCGGTGCCGTCACCGGCAACAACGACTCGTTCCGGATCGTGGCCTCGGCCTTCGGCGGCGGGCTTGCGACCGGCACGCTGGCCGGTTCTGCCTTCCTCACCCGCGCCGACAACCTGGCGCAGGATGCCGATGACCGCTTCATCTTCCGCACCACCGACACGACGCTCTGGTTCGATGCCGATGGCACGGGGGCGGGCGCGGCGGTGCTGGTGGCCGACCTGCAGGCGGGCGCGACGCTGACCAGCGCCGACATCATGCTGATCTGACCGGCCCTGTCGGCGGATACGCCCATATCGGCGAAGGCGCCACATCTGAGAAGCTGAATGTGTTTGAAGGGGCACGGGCGGGCGGATAGGCTCGCCCGCGACCATTCAGGGAGACCCCGATGACCGACCAAGCCTTTGACACGCTGCAAATTCACGCCGGCGCCGCCCCCGATCCCGCGACGGGCGCGCGGCAGGTGCCGATTTACCAGACCACGTCCTATGTCTTCAAGGACGCCGACCATGCGGCGCGCCTGTTCGGGCTGCAGGAAGTGGGCTACATCTATTCGCGCCTGACCAATCCGACCGTCTCGGCGCTGGCGGCGCGGGTCGCGGCGCTGGAAGGCGGCGTGGGGGCGGTCTGCTGTTCCTCGGGCCATGCGGCGCAGATCATGGCGCTGTTCCCGCTGATGGGGCCGGGGCTGAACATCGTCGCCTCGACCCGGCTTTACGGCGGCACGATCACCCAGTTCTCGCAAACCATCAAACGCTTCGGCTGGTCCTGCACCTTCGTCGATTTCGACGATCTGGCGGCGCTGGAAGCGGCGGTGGATGACAACACCCGGGCGATCTTTTGCGAATCGATCTCGAACCCGGGCGGCTACATCACCGACCTGCCCGCCGTCGCCGCGGTGGCGCAAAAGGTCGGCCTGCCGCTCATTGTCGACAACACGCTGGCCTCGCCCTACCTCTGCCGCCCGATCGAGCACGGCGCGACCCTCGTGGTCCATTCCGCCACGAAATACCTGACCGGCAACGGCACGGTGACCGGCGGCGTGATCGTCGATTCGGGCAAGTTCGACTGGTCGGCCAGCGGCAAGTTCCCCAGCCTTTCGGCGCCCGAACCGGCCTATCACGGGCTGAAATTCCACGAGGCGCTGGGCCCGATGGCCTTCACCTTCCATTCGATCGCCGTCGGTCTGCGCGATCTGGGCATGACGATGAACCCGCAGGGCGCGCATTACACGCTGATGGGGATCGAGACGCTCAGCCTGCGGATGGACAAGCATGTCGCGAACGCCAAGGCCGTGGCGGAATGGCTGGCCAAGGATCCGCGCATCGAATTCGTCACCTGGGCCGGGCTGCCCTCCTCGCCCTGGCACGACCGCGCGCACCGGCTTTGCCCGAAGGGGGCGGGGGCGCTTTTCACCGTCGCGGTCAAGGGCGGCTATGAGGCCTGCGTGAAATTGGTCAACAATCTCAAGTTGTTCAGCCATGTGGCGAACCTTGGCGATGCGCGGTCGCTGATCATCCATTCGGCCTCGACCACGCACCGGCAGCTGACCGAGGACCAGCAGATCAAGGCGGGGGCGGCGCCGAACGTGGTGCGGCTCTCGATCGGGATCGAGAATGCCGCCGATCTGATCGCCGATCTCGATCAGGCCCTGGCCGCCGCCACCGCCTGACGCCTGCAACGAAAAGCCGCCCTCACTTTCCGGTGGGCGGCTTTTCATGCGCGGTTTTCTGCTTTACCTAGCTTTCCCTGTGCGGTGCCCGTATCGGCGCCGCTGTCCCTGTGTTAATGCTGCGACGCCCCGCGGGGCGCCTCCGCCCCTGTGTTGAAGCCAAGGCATGAAACCGAACTTCGCCCTCAATCTCTCGCATGACGGTATCGGATTGCTTCACCGCGGCAAGAGCGGCTGGGAGCTGGTGGGCGAGGTGGCGCTGGACGCTCCCGATTTCGGCGAGCGGCTGACCGCGCTGCGCCGCGCCGCAAAGACGCGCGCCCCCGACGGCGTGACCACGAAGATCGTCGTGCCCGCCTCGCAGATCCTTTACACCGAGATCACCGCCCCCGGGCCGCAATCCGCCGTGCGGCGTCGGCAGATCGCCGATGCGCTGGAGGGGATGACGCCCTATGCGGTGCCGGATCTGATCTTCGACTGGTGCGGTCAGGGCGAGGTGGTGCAGGTCGCCGTCGTCGCTCGCGAGACCCTGGCCGAGGCCGAGGCCTTTGCCGATGATTGCGGCTTCTTCCCGGTGTCCTTCGTGGCCGCCCCCGATCCGGCGCAATTCGCGGGCGAGCCCTGGTTCGGCATCACCACCACCGCCCCCGCGCATCTGCCGCAGGGCGCAAGGATCGAGCGCGACACCGAGGCGCTGCCGCTGGATCTGCTGCACGCCGCCGCGGCCCCCGCCGCGCCCGTCGCCGCGCCGATCGCCAAGAAACCCGCGCCCGCGGCGGAAGCGCCCGCCGCGCCGCCCGAACCGGCCGCAGAGCCCGCGCCGGTGGCAAAGCCTGCACCGGTGGCAAAGCCCGCGCCGGAGGCAAAACCTGCACCCGTCGCAAAGCCCGAAGCTGTGACGGCCCCCGAAGCGGCGGCGCAGATCCCGGCCGAACCGGCACCAAGCCCGGCCGCCGAAACGCAACCGGCGCCGCAATCCGAACCAGCCACCGAACCGGCTGCCGCGCCGGTCGTGCCGCCCGCGCAGGCCTCGGCCGCCGCCGAGGTCGCGGCCCCCACCACCACGCCTGCCGCC
>NZ_SWJZ01000057.1 GCF_005144475.1 Rhodobacter capsulatus
GCCGCCGCCCTGCCGGTGGCCGGGATCGCCCCGGTGCTGGCGGGCCTGCGCGGGGCGCTCGCCGCGGCGCTGCCGGAAGAGGCCGCGCTGCCGGTGCTGGATCTGCGCGCCGACGACGCGACGCGGGCCTTTGTGTCCCGCCCCGATCTGGAGGCTCTGGCGCGGGCCGGGGTGGTGACGCCCGATCACGTCATCCGCACCAAGGGCGAGGTTCTGGTGCTGCGCAAGGACGCGCAGACGCCCGAGCGCATGCGCGCGGCGGTCACCGATTACGTCACCCGCTACCGCGCCTATTTTGACGCCAACAAGGCGCGCTTTGGCGGTCAGGTGGCGATGCTGAACCCGATGCCGGGGCTGATCTGGCTGGAAGGGATCGGCGCGGTCGGTGCCGGGGCGGATGCGAAGGCCGCGCGGATCGCGGCCGATATCGGCAGCCAATCCGCCCGGGTGAAGGCGGATGGTCCGGTGGCGGGCGGGTTCCGCTCGATTTCCGACGCGGACCTGTTCGACATGGAATATTGGCCGCTCGAGCTGGCGAAGCTGGGCACGGCCAAGGCGCCTGCGTTGCAGGGCCGGGTGGTGCTGGTGACGGGCGGCGCGGGGGCGATCGGTCTGGCGACGGCCGAGGCTTTCGCGGCCTTGGGCGCCGCGATCTTCATCGTCGATCGTCCCGGCGAGGGGCTGGAAAAGGCGGTGGCATCGCTTGGCCGCGATCACGCCGGGCATGGCTGCGACATCACGCAACCGGGCGCGGCGGCGGCGGCGGTGGCGGCCTGTGCGGCGCGGTTCGGCGGGCTCGACATCCTTGTCTCGAACGCCGGGGCGGCGATCACCGGCGATATCGCGACGCTGGACGAGCAGGTGCTGCGCGGCAGTTTCGAGCTGAACTTCTTCTCGCATCTGGCGTTTTCGCAAGCCGCCATCGCGCTTTACCGGGCGCAGGCCGCCGGGCGGGGCACGCGGGGTGCCGAGCCGGGGCAGATCCTGTTCAACGTCAGCAAACAGGCGGTGAACCCGGGCAAGGGCTTTGCGGCCTATGGTTTGCCGAAGGCGACGAGCTTCTTCCTGTTGCGGCAACTGGCGCTGGAACTGGGCCCCGAAGGGATCCGGGTCAACGGCATCAACGCCGACCGGATCCGGTCCGGGCTGCTGACCCCCGAGATGATCGCGGCGCGGTCCTCGGCGCGGGGGATCGACGCGGGGACCTACATGGCGGGGAACCTGCTCAAGGCCGAGGTCGAGGCGCGGCATGTGGCCGAGGCCTTCGTGGCGCTGGCCCGGGCCGAGCGCACGACGGCGCATGTGATGACGGTGGACGGCGGCAATATCGAGGCCGCGCTGCGCTGAGGGGGCATTTGACCGAGGCCATCGCCTCGGTCATGCGCAACAGAAAGCCCCGGGGCCGCCGGGGGCCCAAAGGCCCTCGGCCAGCGCCCGCCCCGCCCATGGCGGGCGCTTCTCGCCCGCCGGGGCAGGCGCCGGCCTCTGCTGTGCCTGGGGAAACGGTCTTGTGACGTCGGCTGCGCTGCGGGCGGGGAAAGGCAGTGCCTTTCCTGATCCGCCCGAACCCTGTCAGGTCGCGATCAGCAATTCGATGCCGCGGGCCTCGAATTCCTTGGCGTCCTTGTCGGAAATCCCGTCATCGGTGATGAAGGCATGGATCACCGCCAGCGAGCCCAGCCGGGTGAAGGAGCTTTTGTTGATCTTCGAGCTGTCGGCGACCAGATAGACCCGCGAGGCCGCGCGGATCATCGCTTCCTTCAGCTGCAGATCGGCGAAGCTCGGATAGGTCAGCCCGGCATCCAGCGCCACCCCTGCGGTGGCCAGAAACAGCTTTCCGGCAAAGATGTTGCGGAAGTAATCGACCGACTTGTCGCCCGAAAGCGACAGCGTCGGCGCCTTGAACTGCCCGCCCGGCATGTGCACCGCGAACCCCGGCACCGAGCCGAGGATGATCGCGATATTGAGCGCATTGGTGATCACCGTCAGATTGCGCCGCGTCACCAGCCGCGTCGCCACCTCGGTCGTCGTCGTGCCCGCATCGAGGATGATCGTCTCGCCGTCGCTGACCAGCGAGGCCGCCAAGGCGCCGATCAGCCGCTTCTTGTCCATGTTGTCCTGATGATGCAGCACCAGCCCCTCGGCGCGCGAGGACGGCGCGTTCAGAAACGCGCCGCCATGTTCGCGGGTGATGAACCCCTCGGCTTCGAGCTTTTCCAGATCCTGCCGGATCGTCGCCTCGGAGACCTGAAACGCCACCGCCAGATCGCGCACCCGCGCCGAGCCTTCTTCCTCGATCCATTCAAGGATGCGACGCCGACGCGGCTCGGACAGGAGACCGGCCTTGCTGTCGTCACGGATCGGAACGGGTTTCGTGGACACGGGGTTCGCCTATCGGTTGCGGGTTGCGGAAACGTCAGGGATGCCTCGGACCTCCTTAGGGGCGGGGGCGGGGCCGGTCAACGGCCCATTCGTCAGCGGCCAAGCGCGGCTTCCTGCTGCAGCGCCACGCGGGCCTGCAACCGGCTTTGCGCCTGATCGATGACCACGGCGGCAACGATGACAAGGCCCTTGATCACCGTCTGCCAGAACGACGACACGCTCATCATCACAAGCCCGTCCGACAGGATCGAGATCACGAAGGCGCCGACGATGGTGCCGCCGATCTTGCCGCGCCCGCCCGAGAGCGAGGTGCCGCCCAGAACCGCCGCCGCGATGGCGTTCAACTCAAACGTCTCGCCCGTCGCCGGATGCGCCGCCTGCAACTGCGAGGCGATGATCAGCCCGACGATGGCGGCGCAAAAGCCCGAGAACATGTAGACGAAAAGCTTGACCCGGTTGACCTTGACCCCCGACAGCGCCGCGCCGCGTTCATTGCCGCCCACCGCATAGATGTGACGGCCCAAGGGCGTGCGCCTGGCGATATAGGCGGCGATCAGCCCCACCGCCATCAGCATCCAGATCTGCACCGGCAGGCCGAGGAAGGTGCCCGCGCCGATCGCCGGGAAACTGTCCGAGCCATAGTCCGGATTGCCCGAGAGGTTCGGGAAGGTCCGCCCGCCCGAGGACAGAAGCGCCGCGCCGCGGGCGATGTAAAGCGTGCCCAGCGTGGCGATGAAGGGGGCGACGTTCAGCTTGGTGATCAATATCCCGTTCACGAAGCCCACGAAAACGCCGACGCACATCACCAGAAGGGCGATTTCCAGCGTGTTGAACTGCATCGTGCCCATCGCGCCCAGATCGACGCCGTAAAGGATCAGCCAGCCCGAGACCATGGCGCAGAGCCCCACGGTCGAGCCGACCGACAGGTCGATGCCGCCGGTGATGATGACGAAGGTCATGCCGATCGCCAGAAAGGCGGTCAGCGCGGCATGTTTCGCCACGATCACGCTGTTGGCGACCGACAGGAAATTCGGCGCCATGACGGCGAAGAAGCCGAAGACAAGCAGCAGCGCGACATAGGTCCGGGCCTGCAGCAGCGTCAGCAGCAAAGGCGAGCCCGGCGCGGAGGTGGAGGGGGAAGCGGCACTCATGCGGCGATGTCCTTCGAATTTTGCGCAGCGGGGACGGTGGTGGCCGAGATCACCTTCGCGGCTTCGGTGCCGGAGGGGAACTCACCGGTCACGCGGCCCTGCGCCATGACGATGATGCGGTCGGAAAGGGCAAGAACCTCGTCGAGGTCCGAGGTCACGAACAAAATGCCCAGACCTTCGGCGGCCAGACGGCGCATGGTGCGGAAGACCTCGGCCTTGGCGCCGATGTCGATCCCGCGCGAGGGCTCGTCCATCAACAGCACCTTCGGCCCGGTCATCAGCGCCTTGCCGATGACGACCTTTTGCTGGTTGCCGCCCGAGAGCGACGAGACCGGGTTTTCCGGGCTCGCCACCTTGATCGTCAGCCGCTTGATGAAGTCGAGCGCGGTCTGCGCCTCGCGTTTCAGATCGAGGTGGAAGAGCTTCGCGAAGCCGGGCAGCGAGGACAGCGTCAGGTTTTCCCGGATCGACATGATCTGGATCAGCCCGTCGCGCTTGCGGTCCTCGGGGATCAGCGCGATGCCGCGCGCGATGCGCCCGGGCACGTCGCGTTCGGTCAATGGCCTGCCCTCGACAAAGAACTTGCCGCCCGCATGCGGGTGCTGCGCCATCACGCATTCCAGAAACTCGGACCGGCCCGCGCCCATCAGCCCGTAAAGCCCGACGATCTCGCCCGCGCGGATCGACAGCGAGACGTGATCGACGGTGAAGCCGCCGCCCGCGCGGGGCAGGGCGATGTTTTCGGCGCGAAAGATCTCGGGGCCGAAATTCGCGACCTCGGAGCGGCCGTATTCTTTCGAACTTGACCCGATCATCGCCTGCACGATCCAGGGGATGTCGACGCCCTCCATGCTGCGCGCGCCGGTGATGGTGCCATCGCGCAGGACGGTGATGTAATCGCCGACCCGGATCAGCTCTTCGAGCCGGTGGCTGATATAGACGATGCCGACGCCCTGCGCCTTCAGCTCGTCGATGACGCGGAACAGCACCTCGACCTCGGCCGCGGACAGCGCCGAGGTGGGCTCGTCGAGGATCAGGATGCGGGCGTTCTGCGCCAGCGCCTTGGCGATTTCCACGATCTGCTGTTGCCCGATGCGCAGATTGCCCAAGGGCGTGTCGGGATGGATGTTCTGTTCGAGCCGCTCCATCAGCACCCGCGTTGCGCGCCGATGCGCCTCGATGTCGATGTCGATGCCGCCGCGGGTGGTTTCATGGCCGATGAAGATGTTTTCCGCCACCGTCAGGTTCGGAAACAGGTTCAGTTCCTGAAACACGATCCCGATGCCCGCCGCCACCGCATCGGCCTTGGTGCGAAAGCGCATCTCGCGGGAGCCGTTCGCGTCGGGCATGGTGATCGTGCCTTCGGTCATGTCCTCGACCCCGGCGATCAGCTTCATCAGCGTCGATTTGCCGGCGCCGTTCTCGCCCACCAGCACGTTGACCGCGCCCATGCGCAGATCGAAATCCACGCCCTTGAGCGCGCGGGTGCCGGGGTAAACCTTGACCGCCCCGCGCATCTTCAGCCCGATCGGATGCTGTTCCGTCATGGCAGCACCGTGAGCGCGATGGGGGTGACCAGCCATTTGTCAGAGGCCGTGCGCAACGAGAAAACCCCGGTAAAGGCGACGGTCTTGCCGGTCGGGTCCTCGGTGGGCACGGTCAGCCCCGCCGCGGCGCGGTCGTTCAGCGCCCGGCCAAGCTTGCCGAATTCCATCTGGTCGCGGAAGGCGGTGAAATCATAGATCTTCGGCGCCACATCGCGCAGCGCATTGCCCTTGATCACCGGGCCCAGCTGCAGCGTCAGATCCGCCGCGCCGTCGCCATCGGTATCGAGATCAAGCAGGCGCGCGCGCGTGCCAAGCTCGGCCTTGATGACCTTGCCCTGATCTTTCAGCGCGAAATTCCAGGGCGAGCCGTTGCCCGCGCCGCGCGCGCCGTAAGCCGCGCCTGCCTTGTCCAGCCCGGCGGCGATCTGGCCGCGCAGGGTGCTGGCGCTCTGCGCCTGCGCCGCGATCAGCGGCAGAAGCTTCGCCTCGTAACTCTCGGCCAGAAGCGTGGTGATGCGGGCCGCGTCGCCACTGGCATCAGCGGCGGGGGCGGCAGAGTTTTCCGCCGTTTTCGGCACGATCTTGCAGCCCGTGGTGCCAAGCGCAACCGCAAGGCACAGGGCCGTCACAATGGGGGATTTCATGGCCGTGGATCCTTTGGAATCCGGCGCGCCGAGGGATGTCGGCGCGCCGGGGACGGTCTGCGATCAGTTCGACAGCGCGAAGGTTTCAAGCTTCGCCGCATTGTCGGCGTTGATCAGCGCGCAATCCATCAGCTGCTTTTCGTCAACGCCGGTCGAGCCGGTTTTCAGGTATTTGTCCGCCTGTTCGACCGCCATCTGCGCCTGCGCATAGGCCGGTTGCAGGACGGTGGCCTTGATCCCGCCCTTCTTGATCGAGTCGCGCACGTCGTTCGAACCGTCAAAGCCGACCAGGACCACATCGGTCCGCCCGGCCGCTTCCAGCGCCGCCCAGGCGCCCATCGCCATCGTGTCGTTGCCCGAGATCACGCCCTTGATTTCCGGATGCGCCTGCAGCATCGATTCCATCACCGTATAGGCTTCGGTCTGCGACCAGTTCGCGGTCTGGCTCGCCACCAGTTTCAGATCCGGATACTGGTCGATGATGTCGTGATAGCCCTGCGAGCGGATGCCCGCATTGGTGTCGGATTCCTTGCCCAGAAGCTCGGCATAATCGCCCTTTTCGCCCATCAGCTTGACGAATTCCTCGCCGCCCAGCTGCGCGCCCTGGTAGTTGTTCGACACGATCTGGCTGACCGCGATCCCCGAGGCGGTGATTTCCCGGTCGATCAGGAACGAGGGGATGCCCGCATCCTTGGCCTTTTGCACCGCGGCCACGGTCGCATCGGCGCCGGCATTGTCGAGGATGATCGCCTTGACGCCCGCGGCGATGGCGCTGTCGAACAGTTCCGATTGCTTGTTGGCGTCGTCGTCATGCACCAGAACCATGGTGTCATAACCCAGTTCCTTGGCCTTCGCCGCCGCCCCGTCGGCTTCCGCCTTGAAGAACGGGTTGTCGTGGCTGGGCGTGATGATGGCGATCGTGTCCGCCGCGGCGGCGAAGCTCGGCATCACACCGGCCATGGCGACGGCCATCGCCGACACCAGAAGGCGTCTCTTCACGTTCATGGGTATCCTCCGTTATCGCGCGCCCCCCGACCGGGGGCGACTCCCCGACGGTGATCCTGCGCCCGGGCTTCGATTGTCGTCAAGTATTTTCGTTTCGCTTTCGATTATTTCGCTTGCTTTCGCAATAATCACATTCCCGCCCCTGAATATTTGCGGCCATTGCGGCGCTGCAGCAGGAATTTCTGCGAATGCATACTGATCTCAAGGGTTTAGTTTCTGTGGTCGCGCTGCAACCCGGCGCTTGCGTCACAGCTGCGACTCGTATTAAAACGAAGCAATCGAAAGTAATCGAAAGCAACCCGCGGGGCGCGCAACCGGGCCGCAGCGGGGCAGCGAATGTCGGGAGGAGAGACATGAGCCAGCATATCCACCGCAAGGTCACGCTGGGCGTGGTGATCGGCAGCCGCGCCTTTTTCAGCCCCGCGCCCTGCAAGGATGCCCGCGACGAGGTTCTGGCGCAGCTGGCCCGGCTTGGGGTGAATGCGGTGATCCTGCCCCATGAGGCGACGGCGAACGGTGCCGTGCAGTCGATCGCCGATGCCGAGCTTTATGCGAAACATTTCAAGGCACACCGCGACGAGATCGACGGTCTGGTGATCTGCCTGCCGAATTTCGGCGATGAAATCGCCATCGCCGAACTGGTCAATCGCGCGAAGCTGAACGTGCCGATCCTGCTGCAGGCCAGCAACGATGAAATCGGCAAGGTCGACGTTCATTCCCGCCGCGATGCCTTCTGCGGCAAGTTCTCGGTTGCCAACAACTTCTGGCAATATGGCGTGCCCTTCAGCGAAACCACCACGCACACCTGCGACACCTGGGGCGCGGAATTCGGCGCCGATCTGGAGCGCTTCGCCCGCACCTGCCGCACCGTGCGGGGGCTGCGCAACGCCCGCATCGGCGCCATCGGCGCGCGGACAAGCCCGTTCCAGACCATGCGGTTTTCGGAAAAGCTGTTGCAGGCCAGCGGCATGACCGTGGTCACGGCGGATCTGTCGGAACTGCTGCAGCTGGCGGGGGCGATTGACGACGCCGACCCGGATCTGGCCGCGAAGCTGACGAAGCTCAAGGCCTATGGCAAGATCCCGGCGCATATCCAGCCCGGGCAGATCCTGAAACAGGCGAAATGGACCCTCGCGGTCAACCGCTGGATCGAGGACAACGGCTGCGACGCCTCGGCCATTCAATGCTGGCGGTCTTTGCAGGACAATTTCGGCTGCGCCACCTGTGTCACCATGTCGATGATGGGCGAGGAGCTGCTGCCCTCGGCCTGCGAGGTGGACGTGATCGGCGCGGTCTCGATGTATGCGCTCGCCTTGGCCTCGGGCCAGCCCGCAGCGCTGCTGGACTGGAACAACAACTACGGCACCGAGCCCGACAAATGCGTCTGCACCCATTGCGGCAACTATCCGAAAAGCTTCATCGGGGACACGCCGGAAATCGGTGAACTCGATGTGCTGGGCGAGACCATCGGGCGGTCGAAATGTTTCGGCGCGGTCAAGGGCAAGGTGAAGGCCGGTCCGATGACCTATTTCCGGCTCTCGACCGATGACCGCAACGGCACGATGAAATGCTATCTGGGGCAGGGGGATTTCACCGATGATCCCTTCGGGATGGATGGCGGCATCGCCGTCGCCCATGTGCCCCATCTGCGCAAGCTGATGAAATTCGTCAGCCACAACGGCTTTGAACACCATGTCGCAATGGTGCGCGGCCATGTGGCCGATGTGCTGAACGAGGCCGTGGTCCGTTACCTCGGCTGGCCGATCTACCACCACGGGGGCGAGCCCGAGCCGCAGCTCTTCACCCCCCACCGTTTCTGACAGAGGATGCCATGACCCCGAAAACCGAAACCGTGGACCGCATCCGCGAAAAGGCGCTGTGGATGCGCCGGACCGCCTTTGCCATGGTGCACAAGGCGCAGCTTGGCCATCCGGGCGGCGATTTTTCCGCCATCGACATTCTGGCGACGCTTTATTTCGGGGTGATGCGCTACGACGCGACCCGCCCCGACTGGCAGGGGCGGGACCGCTTCATCCTGTCGAAGGGCCATGCGACGGGCGCGCTTTACACGGCGCTTTGTGCCGCGGGCTACTTCCCCGAGGGCTGGTTGCAGACCTACATGCAGCCGCGCTCGAAGCTGAACGGGCACCCGAACCGCAACTATCTGCCGGGGATCGAGACGAATACCGGCCCGCTCGGCCACGGCTTCCCGGTGGCGACGGGCATCGCGATTGCGGGGCAGCTGACCGGGGCCGATTACCGGACCTTCGTTCTGACCGGCGACGGCGAACAGCAGGAGGGCTCGAACTGGGAAGCGGCGATGACCGCGGGCTTCCGCAAGCTTGAAAACCTGACCCTGATCATCGACCGCAACCGGCTGCAGCAGGGCCAGTCGACCGAGGACACCACCGGCATGGAGCCGCTCGACGACAGATATCGCGCCTTCGGCTTCGAGGTCGCGGTGGTCGATGGCCATGATCTCGGCGCGCTTTACGACGTGCTGTCGGCCTCGCCGAAGGGCCGGGGCAAGCCTTTGTGCGTGATCGCCAACACGGTCAAGGGCAAGGGCGTGTCCTTCATGGAAAATCAGGCGAAATGGCACCACGCGGTGCCCGATGACGCGCAATTCGCGCAAGCGATGAAGGAGTTGGTGTGATGTCGCATGCTGCACCGATCAAGGCCGGTCTGGCCGATTGCCGCAACGCCTGGGTGGAAACGCTCGAAGCCTTGGCGGCCGAGGACGAGCGCATCGTCGCGGTGGTGAACGACTCGGTCGGCTCGTCGAAGCTGAACGGGTTTCAGAAGAAATTCCCCGACCGGCTGATCAATGTCGGCATCGCCGAACAGCTGATGGTGGGCGTCGCCGCCGGTCTGGCGAATGGCGGGCGCATCCCCTTTGTTTCGGCGGCGTCGTGTTTCCTGACCGGCCGGTCGCTGGAACAGGTCAAGGCCGATGTGGCCTATGCCGGGTTCAACGTGAAGCTGGTCGGTCAATCCTCGGGCGTGGCCTATGGCGAGCTGGGCGCGACGCATCATTCGATCGAGGATTTCGCCTGGCTGCGGGTGCTGACGCCGATCACCACCATCGCGCCCGCCGATGCCTGGGAAACCGCGCAGGCGGTGAAATGGGCGGCGGAGCACGACGGCCCGGTCTATCTGCGGCTCTCGCGCATGCCGGTGCCCGATCTGGATATCCCCGGCCGCAAGTTCACCCCCGGCAAGGCCGAGGTGGTGCGCAAGGGCGGCGACGTCACGGTGATCGCCTGCGGAACGACGGTGCATCTGGCGGCCGAGGCCGCGGACAAGCTGTCGGACAAGGGCCTTTCGGTAAGGGTTCTGAACATGGCCACGATCAATCCCATCGATGTCGAAGCGATCCTGGCGGCGGCGCGCGAAACCGGCGCCATCGTCACAGTCGAGGAAGCCTCGGTCCGCGGCGGCCTTGGCGGCGCGGTGGCGGAAATCACCGCGGGCGAATGCCCGGTGCCGGTCGAGCGGCTGGGCTTCTCGGGCTTCGTGCCCACCGGCTCGACCGAATGGCTGTTCGAGGAATACGGGCTTTCGGTCGCGGGGATCTCGGCGGCGGTGCGCAAGGTGCTGGCGCGGGTGTCGAAATGAGCGGGCCGCGGGTTCTGGCCATCGATCAGGGCACGACCAACACCAAGGTGTTGATCGTCGCTCCGGACGGATCGGTGCTGGCCCGCGCCGCGGCCCCGCTGGTGACCAGCTATCCGCAATCGGGCTGGGCGGAACAATCGGCCGAGGCGCTCTGGGCCTCGGTTCAGGGCGCGATCGCCGCGGCGGTCGGGCAGGTGTCGGGCGGCATCGACGCGATCTCGATCGCGAACCAGCGCGAGACGCTGGTGCTTTGGGATGCGGTGACCCATCGGCCGCTCTGCCCGGCGATGATCTGGCAATGCCGCCGCACCGCGGACGATTGCGCGGCGCTGGCGGCCACCGGCATCGGCCCGGAGGTCGCGGCGGCGACGGGGCTGGGGCTCAACCCGCTGTTTCCGGCCTCGAAACTGGCCTGGGCTTTGCGCAACATCCCCGCCGTGGCGGCGGCACAGGCGCAGGGGCGGCTGCGGGCGGGCACGGTCGATGCCTGGCTTTTGTGGAACCTGACCGGCGGCGCGTCGCATGCGACCGATCATTCGAACGCCGCGCGCACGCTGTTGTTCGACACCCGCACGCTGCGCTTTTCGCCCGAACTGGCGGCGATCTTCGCCGTGCCGATGGCCTGCCTGCCGCAACCCTTGCCCTCGGACAGCCTGTTTGGCGCCACCGCGGCCGGGGTGACGGCGCTGCCCGCGGGCGTGCCCATTCACGCGATGATGGGCGACAGCCATGCCGCGCTTTACGGCCATGGCGTGCGCGCGCCCGGCGCGGTGAAGGCGACCTATGGCACGGGCTCGTCGCTGATGACGCTGACGCCCGGCCGCGTCACCTCGCGCCACGGGCTTTCGGGCACCATCGGCTGGACCGACCGGCATGGCACCGCCTTTGCGCTCGAGGGCAACATCACCGTTTCGGCGCAGGCGGCGGCCTTCATGGCGAAGCTTTTGGGGCTGGCCGATGCCCGGGCGCTGTCCGATCTGGCGCAGACCGTGCCCGATGCGGGGGGCGTGACCTTCGTTCCGGCGCTGGCGGGGCTTGGCGCGCCGCATTGGACTGATGCCGCGCGCGGCACGCTGACCGGCATGAGCCATGCGACCGGCCCCGCGCATCTGGCCCGCGCGACCTTCGAGGCCATTGCGCAGCAGATCGCCGATGTCTTCGAGGCGATGCAGGCCGATATCGGTCATCCGCTGGCCGCGCTTTCCGCCGATGGCGGCGCCTCGGGGAATGACTTCCTGATGCAGCTGCAGGCCGATCTGATCGGCTGCCCGGTGCAGGTCGCGGCGCTGGAAGAGGTGGGCGCGATCGGCGTCGCCGCGATGGCGATGGCGGCGCTGGGCCACCGGCTGCCGCTGCCCGCGCCAAAGCCGCCGTTCCTGCCCGGTCTGAAACCGGCCACCCGCGCGCAGCATCGCCGCGCCTGGGCCCATGCCATCGCGCAGGCATCGCTGCCCGCGTGACCTGACGCTCAGGGCGCCCCATTCTCCTCCCCCGTGGCGCCGGGGCGTGGCGCCCCCCCCCAGATCGCGTGGGGGGGGCGGGCGGTGTCCGGGCCGGGG
>NZ_SWJZ01000058.1 GCF_005144475.1 Rhodobacter capsulatus
GCGATCGAATATCCGACGCGGCCCGTGTTTGTCATCAATATCTCGCGCGGCGGCATCCCGATTGCGCAATGGGACGCCGCCGCGGCCGATCCGAACATGTGGGCCGCAACCCTGGCCAACGTCCCCGCGGCGCTCGCCGAAATCGCGGCGCTGACCGGCCAGACCGTGGACCGCATTGATGCCGCCTTCTGGTGGCAGGGAGAGGCCGATGCCTCGAACGCCGCCGGATATCCGGCGCTGCTGGACGCGCTGATCACGCGTTTCCGGGATCTCTCCTGGTTTGGCCGGACGGCCCCGGTGATTTGCTCCGGGCTCTCGCCGTACTGGTCGACCAACCTCGAATCCATCATGGATTTGGCGATCCGCATGGCGGTCTCGATGGACGCTGGCCGCCGCCGTTTCGTTGACACCAACCTGCTCCCCCAGTCGTTTTGGGATCCGACGGACAGCTACATCCACATGACCGGCGCCGGATACTGGGAGGCCTCCGATCTCGCTTGGGACGCCTACGCAAACGGCGGCGGCTCGGCGGCCGTGGGCGAGAATTGGCAATATGATGGCGAAAACACCGGTGGTTTTGTTTTCGGCCGGTCGTTGCCGCTGGCCGGGTATTTCAGCGCCTTCGTCAAGGACTTTGCAGGGGCATCGTTGCTGGCGATCGTCAACAACAGCACCGACGGCGCTGCCCGCGCCAGATTGCAGGCGCGGGTCGGCGCCAAGTCGGTCAATATGGAGTGCGATCCCGGCAGTGGCGGGCGCCTTGTCTCGACGGACGATTACTGGGGGCTGATCGCCGCGGGTCTGACGCTGGCGGTGTTTCAGGCCCCGGCGGCCGACAACCAGACCAGCGCCACGCTGCTCACGAAGATCGGGGGCGTCACCGTGACCAAGAAGGTCAAGATCGGCGCGGCGGACAGTGGCGGCACCGGGTATCGCATGCTGCGCATCGACAACTGAGGGGCATGTCTGGCGGTGGCGCCTGATGGCAGATCTGGGCGGTACCCGCAAGGCTATGCGGCTGGCGCATAGCTTGATCGCAGTGCCCGTTTCCGGTTCCAGGCGCGGCCAAAGCGCCGCCTCTGCAGGGAGTTCCAACGTAAGTCACTGATATTAAATAACTTTGCACTAGGCGCAACAAGATGCGTCAAAAGTGCAAAGTTCCCGCCGCGCCAACGTCGATACCGCAACGCAAAATCCCAATAAAATAAGGCTTGAATGGGGTTTTCATCGGAGCGTACCGAAGTGACGTGGATAGGAGATCAAGCCTCATGTGGCGATGGCACGGTCATCGCCACATGGCACAAAGTGCAAAGTTCGAGCGCACTCTGGAAGCCCATAGCATCCATAACGCTATGATCTATCGACACAAATCATCTTTTACCGGCTTTTCCCAGCTGTTCCCGGTTTTTGTCCGATGTACCGGGTGTTTTTGTCGGGTGACACCATCTGGGATCGGCTCGACGTCATTTTGAACCGAATCGAAAGGGGGAACGGCGGGCCTCCACCGTTCCAACGCCTCATCCCGCATCGAGGAGTTCACGCAGCGCTCGCACACGCGCCGGGGTTACCTTTGGATCGCGACCACCGCTGATCACGCGGATGAACTCGATCCACGCCTTCTCGTTCTCGCTCAGCTGGTCCCACGGTCCCAGTGGTCCCCTCGGCACCATGAAGAGATCGCTCATTTGCCGAAGATTCCACGCAGCGTGCTCCGCCGCCGTGCCGTGATCCGAGGATCGCTGTTGCCAGATGCATCGCGCAGTTCGTCCAGCCAAGCCTTCTCGTTCGCGGTCACGGGCGTGCCGAAGATCTCGGTGATCGCTTTCGCCGCCGTCACACCCACCGCCTGTTCAAGTGCGATGCGCATCAGATAGGCCGGGTCGACCTCGAGCGCCTTCGCGAGCGACGGCACCCGGTCGAGTGGTAACTTGCTTTTGCCGGACTTCAGGATCGAGATGAAGTTCGCATTCGCGAAGCCAGCCTCGGCGGCGATCTCGTTTTGGGTCTTGCGATGGGCGAGCGCGTCGACACGATCGGAGATGAGCCGGGCGACTTCGCTGGTTTTGAAAGGGGTCGTCATGGTGGTTTTCGTCTCGTTTTTGTTGCTGATGAGACGACCGTAACGAACCGCACCGAGCGCGTCGGGTGGGAGTTGCGCGCGAATGACCGGGATCTGAATGCACGACCGAAGTCCTAGAAAAAACGCGTCGTGGTGATGGGGGTGCAGCCGGTGCCAGCCGGTTGGGGGCGTCTGAACCCTCCACTCCCGGTCGAAATGGCGATGACGGCCCACAGGCGACATTTATTTCGATCCAGCGCGCTGCAGTGCAGTGTCGCTAGACCGGACTTTCGCCGCGCCGCCCCCACAATCAAGTCTAGTCCACTGATGTGATGAAAACTTTCTCGGGAGTTTCCTGTCCGAGAAGCCTCTTCTCTCGCTCCTTGTTTCGGTCCTCGATTGCCGACTTTCTCGCTCTTCGAAACACAGGGGCATATTGTCTCCAGAGACTGGTCGTTGGTGCTTCGGGACTCACACGCGCATCCATAGAGGTCTTTGCAATTATCAAGCATCGCCAGAAGTCCTCTGGCTTCTGGGCGTTCCACATGCTCTCAACCCAATGCCCCGCCCATATGGCACCTTCGTGTTCCGAAAACGCATTCTTGGCGGCTTGCCCTGATACGCCTCTCTGATCGATGTGCTTGCCCAAGATGTCAGCAAACTCACCAGATCGAATTGAGTAGCCCGCAATCGAAATTGCATATGCTTGATCTAAGCTATCTTCGCTTGCCGCCAGTTCTAGGACCATCGATTTGATAAAGTCGGCAGCACCGAAGCGTTCGGCTGCAAGGACTTCCCGGGCGAGGACCGCGTCATTTTCTGAAGCCAGCAGCCTTTGACGCCACAACGCCTTCATTGGTTCTGACACTTCACCCCCCCAAATCGCTTGGTGCTCAAGCGTCAGGTCGTCTCCCAAGGCAAGCAATAAGAAACCCCGGGATGATGAAGCCCGCTTCAGCAGAGCAACAGCATGTTCAGGGGCCTTCCCTGAAATAAGGTTTGCCACCGCGAAAGCTACGTTCTTGAGCCATACAAACTGAGCAATGTCTGCCTGATCCAATATATCGAAAAGATCACTCAGCAGTGCCGGGACTTCACGAACAAGACGCCCGAGGTTGTCGATGCCGATGTCCTGAACCAAAAGTTTTGCATCTGTCGCATTCAATTCTTCGAAAAACGCCTTCGCCACAGAGTTCAGTTTATTTCGCTTTTCATCGAAGTCATCATCACCTCCCAGAACGTCTTTAAGGATCCGTTGCTTGGGAAAGCGCTCTCCGTCGCGGTCCGTTTCTTCAATGGACAGAAAGGGAAACGGAGCCGGTTCAGATTTGGAAAGCTTCAAATCTGCCGAGGGCGGCTGAATTCCGTGCGTAGCCACGACCGCACTGCGAAGTCGCTGCACAAAGCAAGCCACCATCGGCTCCGTAAATTTTTTTCCAAGCCTTTCACTCGCCGCAAACCAAGTTTTCGAGCTAATCCGCTTCAGGAGGTCATCGACAGGCATTTCGCCGTGTGCGCATGCCTCAACCAGCAACATTGAACCGAACCAGCCCTCATAAGTCTTTTCATCCAATGAGGCCGCGTTCCAGTTGCTGCGCATGTGTGCTTGCCGAACAACATCCAGATCATTGTAGGTGGCTAACTCATAGGCAACGGCGCGGAGCTTCGAAGACGCCCCACGAGAACAGGCCAATATCTGTTGTTCGAGTTCACCGGTAATCTGCGTTTGACCGTAGAGCGCCGCCGCAAGGGCACCATACGCCGCTTCTTCATTGTTTCTTTGAAGGGCGTCCCGAATTGCGGATGCTATCTCGTCTGTTGGCTGCGCCTTTAAGCTTGGGATGACCGAAAGAAGATAGTCTGATCCAAAAGCCCTGTCTGTCATGCACCTAAGCTGTTCAGCTGCCGAAATCTGCCCGGCGCAATAGTAAAATCCGAAAGCTCGACAAATCCACTGATCTTGATCCGGCAATGTATCGAAATCGTTACTCGCTTGAACTCTCTTAAACAAGCCCACTGCCAAGTCAGCATCGATCAGCGGGAGGTGATCCTCGGAATTCAAGATTACTTGTCGTAAAGGAAAACCAGTTCTTGTAAGTAGGCCCGACAATATGCTGCGAGTTTTTTCAACAGCGGCTTCGGGTTCAAAACGGGCGGCGATAGGAAGAAAGTCTCCGAAATTGTGGTCTTCGCCGCTGACCCCCATGGTCTGCCGCATCTTGTTAACGTCGAGAGCAACGAACTGCCGCACGCCTTGATCCATGTCTGAAGGTCGCATGACTCCGGGGTCTGCCACTTTGACCTGACGCCATTCGGTTGGCGATGGCGGCTCAAAGTGATGCCAGTCTTTTTGCAATTCTCTGGCTATCACAGAAGCTTCCTGAGCGTCTCTCTCGTCACCGCTGGCATAGAGCATTCGAACAACCGTCCATTGTCCACCTTTCGAAGATTCTTCAAGGCGCAGTGGTTCAATCGCCTTTCGGAAGGCATCTCTCGTCGCGGCGCGATCAATTCGATTGAAAGTTGTAAGCTGCGGAAACTCTTTTCGCGCTTTATAAATATTTCGATCCAGTGCGAACGCAATGCCCATCGCCACAAAGCTTTCTGCGAACGGCACTAGGGAATGACCTGCCAGCAGCCTCAGAGCCAACGATATCAAGTCGTCAGGTTCGCTCGGCACTTCGGTCATCTGATCTAGAAGCCGCCTTTCGAACGTGCAGAGGCTTGCCAATTCCCCATCGATCTCCGCTTTCCTTTTTTCCACTTTTTCTGCGTAATCTGCATCACCCTGCGTATGATAACGCTTGGCTTGCTCAGCGGCGTCTTTGTGATAGCAGCGAAGCCAGTGATGGATTGCGGTTTCGGCAGCACGCCAACCCTCATCGGTCAAAGAGACCATGAATGCAGCATGGACCAACCAGTCGTGATTTATCCGCCGACCACTTTCAAGGCACAGCAACTTGAGGGTATCGAATAGCGCATCCGGTTGATTTTTTATAATCTCGACAAACTCTTCGAAGCGTTTTTCGCTCACGTTCTGGAGGTTAGCGAAAGCATCCAGCAGAACGGAAAAAATCGCGCGATCGAAACGGATATTATCCAAAGCGCATATCAGTAACGAAGCAAATATGACGTCAATCGTTCGGTCCATCGCATTGATTGGTTCGACAAGTTGAGTTATCCGGTCGGACAAATCACGGTTTGCCAAGTGAGTTTGCCACAGTTGGTCGATGAGCGTGAAACCCAGTGCAAGGGTCAAGCCCTCATCTCGAAGTTCATAAAGATCGCCTGGCCCCGGGAGCGGCCGAAAAAATCTTGTCTCAATGACCGCTTCGGAGTCGGCGTGAAAGTTCTGAGGCGGTTCGTTCTGTGACGCTTGCACCCGTTCAAGAACCTTTCTTGCATGGTCACTAAGACGGTTTGTGAGCTGCTTAAAGGTCTCGTCTTCGTAGTTCTCTAGCTGTGATGCGCGAAGGTGCTCCATCAGCAGCCTGTCTGTGGTCAACCCTTTCCATGCGATGGCATCTCGATGTGGTAGGGTTGCGACCGCGACCGCCAGTAATCTCGGATTCTTGAGTGTTTTCAAGGTTTTTTGGTCGAGCCAGTCGAGTGCGATCCCATAGTGCTTCAATAGCTCATCGCGCTCTGTGGGCGACCATTCAGGAACCCCGAAGGTTTTCGGCCTAAATGCCAAACCGCGGGCGATTGTTTTCTCCCAGAAGTGGGATCTGACGGTTACGACCATCCTACCTCTGATTTCCGCCAACCGGGATTGGATGCCGTTAAGTAGTTTGTCCCAACGGAAGTTTTGTCGCTGATTTAAGCCATCGACGACGACCAGCAACGAGGCTATTGACGGCGTAGCTCTCCATGCCTCAAGCCGGTGCATCCACCTACGCTTTAGCGCATCATCGGCAAATTCGCCAGTTTGCTTGATTAGCAGGTCGACCAAGAAATCATCAAGGTCGTGGACAGACACGCCGTCAAGCTGCTCAGCGCTGATGAATAGCGCCAAACCTGTGTCGTCGGAACATAACTGAGCGGCAAGCCATGATTTCCCGTGCCCCTCATCCCCCAATAGGATTACTTCTTTGCCTGTTGCCAGTTCACTCGAAATGTTTTTGCGTAGCTCAGTGCGCATTGGCGGAAAGTTCTTCTCCTGCTGAACTGCAAGCCCTTGTCCGAGCCGCTCCCTAGCGTGACGTGTGGAGCCAAAGGTTTGTTGTCGCCATGTGGCATTCTGATCGACCGCGCGCTTGAACGACAGCTTCGAGACATTGAGGCTGGATTTGAGATACTGGAGGAGACTTTCGAACTCCGGATGCGCTGAAATGGAAGAGAACGCATTTTTTAGATCCTCTTTGCTTATTTCTTTCTGCGCGGTTTTCTTATCGTAATTTCCGACAATGAAATCTATTGCCGAACTATCTGCTGCAACCACAGCAATGGCTAGAAGCGGCAGCGGGGCGGCAGTCCAATCTAGAATCAATGTGGAGATAGCGTTTTTATCACCATCCTCCTCAAGGTCTTTTGCTATCTGCGTGCTGACTTCAATTGTTGCGCCGAGAACCCATAAACGATCTGCAGCTTTTTCCCGTCGACCCAGATCGGCGATTTTGACTATAACGTCTTTCCGATCAATCTTTCCTGAATACAATTTGGCCTCAAAACAGACGGGATCGGTTCGCATTGCTGCGTCGCCATCCATCCCTCCTTGCAGACCACTGGCCGCAAGCCGAAACGGAATGCCTGTTAGGTTGGTCAGCGCAATCCGAAGGAGTCCTTCAAATCCATCTGCGCCTGCGGCCTTGAGCGACAGTAGGCCGGTTTTTACCGTTTGAAGGTGCGCGTTGATAGACATATACTTAACCTAACTCTAATCCATATAAGATGCCCGCAGTGCGTGAGAGCGGCACGGTTCTCTTCGCTGCCAGTAGAATTACAGCTACCAAGGGCTGCCCTCAATCACTTGCAGTTACCAAAAGTCACAGCGTGTATTCTTCAGACAGGTGGCGTTGGGCGCATCTGCTTTCGCTTAACCCCTATTCGTGCCTGTGTCTCTGGCGACACCCTGCGTCCAAAGCAACCTCGGCGCTTCACGGTTGCCGCCCGCGGAACACCGGAACCGAATGGGGCCAAAATCTCGCTTACGGTCGATTGATGATCAAACCATCGCGTTCAGGTATATCGATCTCCGCGTTCAGCGCCTGCGCGAACCAGCCTGCCTGTTCTGCCATCGAATCGCCGAGCGGTTTCAGACTCGGTCCCCGCATCGGAGCGATCTGGACGACGGCGGCCTGCACGATCTCGATCAGGCGCTTGCGCAGCGCGGGTGTGAAGCGCGGAAAACCAAGCGCGCGGATAAAGTCTTCGAGGTCGGCCGCAGTGATCTCGTCGGTCATTTGCGCGCGTCCGATGTCGAAGGCCAGCTGATGCGTCACTTCGCGGTCGATCAGCACCGGCGCGACGTCATAGACCGGCGCCAGAACGGGACGCGCTCCGGTGTAAAGCAGCGCATGGTTCTTCGCGTGGTTGTCGGTGTTGCCGAGAAGCAGGTTCACCAGCGTCACCTCAAGGAACGCTTGACGCGCGCGGCCGGGGTTGGCGGTCTGCGCGAGCAGCTCTCCCACCGAGCGCGCCTCGAAGCGGCGGCTATCGCTGCTGTTGCGCTGGTATTTCAGATGCGGACCAAGACCGAGCGCCTGGGCGAAATCCTCCTGATGGATGCGATGCACGACCCCGCCGTCGCACAGCCGATCGAAACGGGTGACGAGCAGTCCTTGAAGGTCGCCCTCTCCAAACATCGCGGTTTCAGCGACCGGGTGGCGCTGCATCCCGCGCATCAGGCTCATCAGCACATGTTCCTGTCGCACCAGCGCCATTTCTGACGACCGGGGCACCTTCAGGATATGCGTCGTCGGCACGTTCAGCCCGCGTTTGGGCAGCGCAAAGCGTCCATCCGCAAGCTGTGTCAGTGCGACCTTGCCTTGAACGCCCGCAAGCGGAGATGGATCGCGGGTGTCGTCGGGCAGACGACGGCGGTCACGCAGCGAGACCATGATCCGAGTGAGATCCTCCGCATC
The DNA here is from genome assembly GCF_005144475.1 of Rhodobacter capsulatus. Lineage (GTDB taxonomy): Bacteria > Pseudomonadota > Alphaproteobacteria > Rhodobacterales > Rhodobacteraceae > Rhodobacter > Rhodobacter capsulatus_C. Next base: position 8,143 of record NZ_SWJZ01000058.1, read on the forward strand.
GAGCGCGTCATAGTCGGTCGCAAGATCGCCGGGCGTCTTCGCCGGACCTGCCCCCATCGAAACGCAAGAGATCGCACCGGGGCAATCGGCGCCCAGGTGTTCAAGCTGCCCGACGATGTCGGACCAGTCGAGCCGGTAGCGTTGCAGGATCTGCTCGCGCTGCGCATTCTCGAAGAGCAGGTTCGAGAAGAAGGCGCGTGTCACGGCATCGCTGAAGGGTTCTTCGCGGAGTGGCAGCGAGAGCGACAGCGGATGGGGCAGCGTGTCGGTGAGATAGGCGAAAGCAAGCGCCCCATCGTCGAACCGGGTCAAACGACCGATCGGCTGCGCGCGGGCTTCAAGGAAGACGTCGAGGTCGAGCCGGGGCATCTCAGGCGCTCAAGGTGATCTGCAAGCCGAGATCGCGGCAGATTTGCAGGACAAGACCGATGCGGGCGGTCTCCTTGCCGTTCTCGATCGCACTGAACGTCGCCGCCGAGACCCCGCTCTGCATCGCGGCCTCGGCCTGCTGCAAGCCAAGTGCCTGCCTGCGCGCCCGGATCGCCTGTCCGAGCTCGGCAACGGTGGAGATGGGGGTGAGGGTGTCGGTCATCGCGCCATCGACGATCGTTGAAATGAGTGTTGAGGATGCACCACCTTGGGGCTTGCGTCAACGATCGTTGAAATTGCAGTTTGAGGAGGGCTGCAGGGGGGGGGCGCCGTTTCAATGATGGTTGATATGACGTCCCAAGCGGGCCGGGGCAGTCGCCGATGCAAAGGTGCAGGTTTCCGAGGAGACATGCCTTGAAGGCAGAGAGGCGAAGTCCACATGCGCGCCGCCAACGATGCCTTCGGCGAGTTCGCCAGAGCGTGCTGAGAGGGTTGCATCAGGGTTGCATTTTGGTTGACACTTGGTTGACAAAATGGCCTCCAAAGTTGACAACGGGTTGACATTTGGTTGACAGGCGACATCAAAAACGTCGTTTCTGTCAACCTTTCGGGTCTTTTTGTCAACCTTGTCAACCTCGAAAGCCCAATAAAATAAGGCTTCGACGCTCCCAAGGTTGACAAAAGTCTCGGAAAACTTTTTTCCACCTTAAAGCGCGGACTTCAGGACGGGGCATCCCGAAACGAAATCCATCGAAACCGGATCGAAAACCCTGCTCTGCGGCATGAAAACGCGTCGGCCCATGACGATCACACCGGCGCGGATTTCGATGTGAAGGTGGCTGTTATGAGCATGTTTCCTGCGCCGCGCTTCGTGAAATGACTGTAGCTCATCAGCTGAACAGTTATTCAGCTATGTAGACAGCGCGGCGAAGGACGTCGTTTCTCCGGTTCGATCGAAAATGCACTTGGGGCGGTCACAGGCTGCGATCTCGCGCGGGTGCACGTGACCTCATGCGTGATGATGGATGCGACTCAGCGCGCGCCCCAATGGGTCTGACGCACGCTCCGTGGTCGATCTGCGGTGGTTGATGTCGATCTGCATGATGAAGTGCGAAGCTAAAGGGTGGAGGACAGCGGCGCCCGCGGCTTCTTTTTCGTGAGCCGATCTGTGCCCGAGCCCTCCACTGCTGTCCGGGCCTTGGCTCCCCAACGACCCCGCACAGTCGGTGATCCGTTTCGGGGATGTCTGCTCGCCGCGCGCGCAAGAGGCGTCTTCGGCTCGACGTTAACAAGGCGAATGGGTCGACGTCGACCGAAGAACACGCTACCGTGAGAGCGCTCGCCTTTCCACGACGCCCAACGCAAGCGCTCCCTATGTGCAGGCGGCTGTTGATGATAGATATGGATTTTCGAATGTTCGGCCTTTTTTCTAAAGTCTTGTTCTTCGGGATTGTCGGTTACGCTGGATATGTCGCGTATGATCTCCATCGAGCTGGGTATTTTGAGCTCCCTGACATCCCAGACGGGTCTTACCCAATCTCGTTCACTTCTGGGTTTCGAGCCATCGTTCATGGCGTAGATGCGACCGAAGAGGTGATGTATGACGCGCCCAAGTGGTTTCGTCGGCTCAACAGCGCGGTTCCTGAGCGCAGGTTCTTGGGTATCCCTGCGAATGTCGCTCCTTGGTTCGCTAGCTCTTGGTCGAATTGCTACCCACCGACCGCAGAAGAGCGGGATGGCTACTACGCATCACTGCCTGAGGAAACTCAGAAAAACCTCGAGCACGCGCGTCTTGATGGTGTGTGCGTCATCGAGGTGGATGGCGACAAAATGCTCCGTGGATTGATTTTCTCGGTGCCGAGGGTGTAGGCCGCTCGTCGCTCACCTCTACACACACTTCATATTGTGGCTGCGGTGAGAGCCGGGCGCGCTGAACATGTCCGGTGAACCCTGATCTTCCTTGCGCTCGGAGAGGGGATGCTCCATTGTGCTATTCGTCGGAAATCTGCTAATAGCACAATCTGACACCTCAAAACCCGACCGCAACCCCCCGTAATTCATCACCCCCTCAAAGACCCCACCCAACATGAGCACTAGCAAAGATCGTCCAAGCATAGCAGTAGGTTACATCCGCCTCTCTACAGAGAAGCAAGCTCAGGATGACATAGAATTCGAAAAGCAGGCCGCGCGCATCAGGAAAGCCTGTGCAAGCCGTCGTTTCACCCTTCTCGGTATCTACGAAGACACCGCTTCCGGTGCTGATCCTCTTGGAGGTGTGCGTCGTGATGGTCTGATCGAAGCCGTCGCCCGCGCTCGTGCCGAGGATGCTTTGTTGATCATTCCCGAGCCGACCCGTCTGTTTCGAAACGTCGAAGCCGCGCGTGACTTCCTCAAGACGCTCGATGTTCCGGTCTTTTCTGTCAAAGATGCCCGTTTCATGAAAGCACCTGCCCTGCTTCGGGCGATCGAACGCGGCGAGGAAGTCGTTCAAAACATCCGCAAAGGCACGTCCGAGGCGCTGTCGACGAAGAAAGCCGAAGGCGTAGAATTCTCCGACACGTCTGTTCGCAAGAAAGCGGCCCAGGCTTCTGCGAAAGCCAGGTCAGAGAAATCCGAGGGCATCGTCATTCGAGTGGCGAACATCCTCCGGTCCGATCCTGCTTACCGTGATCTGTCGCACAAGGCGCTTGCGGATCTTCTGAACCGTCACCGTATCCTGACCGGGTGGAAACGACCCTGGACGCAGAACAGCGTCAGGGACGTGCGCAGGAAAGCCGAAGAGTTCATCGCGATGCAGGACGAGATCGACAACATGGACGACGATCTGGAGGCCCTTCCTGCGGTTCAAGGTGTCTCTACCCCCGTTCCGGTCATTGAGGCCACCGAGCCGCCTGCTGAGCCCACCGAGGAAGAGCTGGTGCTGATGGAGTTGCAGAAGAACCCGAACTTCGGCGTGTTTTGAGGCCGATCTGCTGCCCGGTTGTGATCCCCCTGGCTTCGTAGAATTCTACCGTTGCAGCCATCGGTGCATGGTGTCCGGAATTGGGGAATGGCTACAAGGTGGGACCGACCGCCGGGCGAACGTGATCCGTTTGAGGGTCAGGATTTCCGGTTCGTTTCGATCCAACGACGCAGCTGGTCGAGAAGATCGGCCGTGAGCGTCGTCCCTCGTGCAAGGGCGGTTCCAAGCGATGCATCAAGCGGTTTGCGACCCAGTTCGCGCATGACCTCGCCGACTTTCATGCTGCGCCGGTCTATGATCTCTCGCACTTCGGTGCGCTCGTCATCGGTGAGTTGGCCGCGGCCTGGTTGCAGATGTTTTGGCATCAGAACGGGCGTGGTTGCGACGTTGGTTGGTCGCCCCGGCGCAGGATATGTCACAAGATTCACGGAGCGAGTCACTGGCTGCATTGATGGTGCTCCGGCCCCAAACCCGCCACCCGGCGCAGAGATGGCTGCAGGAGCGCCTGTGGCGGCCATGCAGCCTATGCGCATCTTGAAGGTATCGCGCTCTACCGCGGATGCCTCGGTCCACGCCTCTTCGAGCTTCTCGAGCGCCGTCTTGACCTTGATCTGACCAGCGGCCTTTCTCGCCTCGGTGATGTTCTTGAACTTCCCGGCGAGGTAATCGGCATGGATCTGCGGGTGTTCGCGGCGCAGGCGTTCAAGCTAATAAGTGTTGTCGCGCTTCTGCTTCATGGTCGTGTTGGCGTTCTTGTCCGATGATCTGCGTAGAATTCTATGGTGGGCGAGCAGGCTGATGCTCGGTCGGTAGAATTCTACGAGCCTGCCTTATGGCTCGGCATGACGAATACACATCCGGGGAACGGCAGCAAAGCGGGATCGGTCAGACGTCACCTTGTCCACTGCCTCGGCTATTGCCCGGGCCCGGCTCAGAACCTAAGACGAGGACTGTTTTTCGGATGTTTGAGGTGAAGCTGCACGAAAAGGACGGTGTTCGAGGTGGCAATCTGTGACAAATGCGGCGGCGAGATCGCGTTTCGCTATGTCGATGGTGTGCTCAGGCCGCTTCACATCGGTGGCGGGCTGTGTGACGGCCTGGAACGCGTCACTGAACCGGTTCCGCGTCACGGCTGGACGCACGACTGTTACCTCGATCCGAACGCGTCCTGCCCGGTTTGCGGGGCTCGGGTGTATTTCTACCAAAGTCGGCACGGTGGGAGGGTCTTGTTCGACGATGTCGGGTGGCCGTGGCCGAAGCATGGATGCACGGACGACGATCAGCGGTCGATCAGGGTCAAGCGTGCTCCGTCCGGTCGATCCCGCGTGTTTCGCGACAAATCCGGCGCGCTGCTCAAGATCTATGACCTTGACGACATCGAAGACCGGGGTCGTAACTACCTGCTCGTGCTGCGCAACCAGATGACCGGCTCCCGGGTGCGTGTCCTCGTCGGTAAGACCAGGCTCTCGCAAGGCAACATTCGTCTTGCAGACTTCCAGGATGCGCCGAGCATCGTCGTCCACGAGTTCGAACAAGGGGCGAGCCACATTCGGCTTGATTTCGTCTGTGTGAGGCTGGGCAAGGTCGCACGGGTGAAGTTGCGGGCCGCGCGGTGACCTGCCCTGCTTGACCTCCAGCGCGACGTCGTCATGATCCGCTCAGAAACCGCGGAAAATTCGCCATCTGCTTCGCCAGCGCGGGTAGCATCGCTTGCGATTTGCCATACCCGGCAGCGGAGCCCTTTATCGAACGACCAGTGATGTAGTTCGAACCGTCGGTCTCGATCGCACCAAAGCGGAGATCTTCGAAAAGATGACGAAAACCGTGGTTAGGGCCGGGTTTCGGATAAACCAACTCCGGCAGGACCTGTTCCCTTATCCAGTCGCGGAGGTTACCGTCCATACGCGCGTTGGTGAATATCTTACCCCCGGCCTGCTGTCGACAAAGTTGATCAGTCCTTCATCGACAAGCGCAGGATGAACAGGGACTGTCCGGCTCGTTTTCGTCTTCGTCGTGCGATCGCCGCCATGCCGAATATGATAGAACCAGTCCTGCCCGATTTGGAAGAAGTCCTCCTTGGTCAATTGAAGGATCTCTCTCACGCGCGCGCCGCTATAAGCGAGCATCCACGGCACCCAGCGCTTATAACTGGCCTCTTGCGCCCGCGCTGCGATCAAAACCCTCTCGGCCTGCGCGACGGTGTAGGTGCGTTCTGCGCTGTCGCGTTCCTCAAGCTCAGGAAGCTCGAAGCCATCGAGAGGAACCCCTGCAGGAAAGAGCTTCTCGCTCGACTGTGACTGCCCCCAGTTCAGCACCGATTTGATGCAACTGACTTTGTCGCGCACCGTCTTTGTCGCGAAATCGTTGTCGATCAGCTCGTCACGCCAACGTTCGACTTCTTCCTTCGTCACTGTCGCGGCGCGCGGGTTCTTGCGCCATTCGACGAATTCCTTGGTGATCGTGCGATACTTGCGAAAGGTGCTCTCGGACTTCGTCCGGCCGAGGCCCCGCCGCGAGCGCTTCTCCTGTTCGTCGATGATGTCGGAGAACGAAGTGAGATCGAGCTTGGTATTGCCCTTCCGGAGCATGGGGTCACGCGGGCCTCCGCCAAAGTCTCCTTGGTCGCGCTCGTTCTGACGTTCGAGCAACTCGATCTCCGCGCGCATCAGACGATCACACAACTTGATGAACTCTTCCGAGACCTCATCGGGATTGAGCGGGTTATAACGTGTGATCGGCAGCGACTGACTTTCGATCAGGTGCTCGGCCTCATGCGCAATCAAGGCGTATTCTCGTCTTGCGAGATGCGCGCGCAACTCACTCAGGCGGATACGCCTGTGATCTTGCGCCATATTCGATAGATCCAAGTTGCTGATTTCGTCGAGCATCAGATCCAGCGCCTTGGAGGGATCAACATTCGCACCGGATTGGCGAGGACGAACAGCGAGCCGACCGACCGCCTCCTCCATCCAAGCATCCTTCTGCGCCGCAAGCGGGCGCTTGTCGCGTTCAGCCAGATCGGCCTGCTCTTGCTGGTGGTAGTAATACCGCGCTAGCGTCTCGACATCAGCGGTGCTCAAGTCAGGCTTTCGGCGGGCTTCTTCGATTTCACGGTCCCATCCCACAAGAACGGCGCGAACCTTCTTGCGTGCGAGGCGCTCGTCTCGTGTCTCAAGCGACTTTGAGAACTCGTCCCTTCCGATCACCCCAGCAACATCCCTCGGAACACGACGACGCGCATACCAAATGCCACTCTTGGGGTGTTTTGTCAGGTAGTCCGGCAGCTTGCTCATTACCCGCCTGTGTAGCAGTCTGTGGTGCAGCCGGTGTATCAATCGCGCCGAAAAACATCAATATTCCGGTAAGTTAGTGTTTTTCAAAGGTGCACGCCGGTGAAAGAGGAGAGTTCGAGTCTCTCATCACCCACCAGGCCCCGCCGCGACCGGCCCGCTGAACCGGACAACCTTTGCGCAAGCCCCATGTCGGCGCTTGCGCAAACGGATCTCGGCGCTGGGGGATTGTCAGGGCGCAGAACCGGAGGCCCGCTCAGGCCTCGGACATCACCCTGCCGCGCAGCGTGAAGGTGATCCCGCCCAAAAGCGCCACCTTGCGGTAGATCAGCAGATAGACCGCCGTCACCAGCGCGATCGCCCCGAGGATCAGCGCCGTGCTGTCCCAAAACAGCACCATCATCCCGGTCGAGGCGAAGGGCAGCCCCATCACCACCAGACCCGACATCGCATTGCGCAGCTGCGGCGCTCCCAGACGTCCGGCCAGCCGCCGCGCCCGCGAGCGGTAGATCAGGCTGTGCAGATGCAGCCGGTCCGCCTGACCGGGGTTCGTGCCCGCACGCACCACACGGCGGTGGATCGAGACCATCGTCTCGGTCACCGGATAGGACAGCGCCAGCAGCCCGATCAGCGGCGAGACCTCGGGGTTGCGGGCGGGCAGCGCCACCGCCAGCGCCGACAGCATGAACCCCGTCGCATAGGCCCCGGCATCGCCCAGAAAGATCCGCCCCATCGGGAAGTTCATCAGGAAAAAGCCGCCCAGCGCCCCCGCCAGCACCAGGCAGATCCCCAGAAGCTGCTGATCCCCGACCCCGGCCGCGACCACCCCGAACCCCGCCAGAATGAGGATCGAAGTGCCCGAGGCCAGACCGTTCACCCCGTCGATCAGGTTGATCGCATTGGCGACGCCCCCGATGGCGAAAGCGGTGAACGGAATCGCGAAGGCGGCGAAGGCAAAAAGCAGATCGAGGCCGGGCAGGCCGACTTGCGCAAGATGATAGCCCGAGGCGACGCAAAAGATCAGGCCCGAGCAGATCGTCGCCAGCAGCCGGGTTTTCACCCCCACCCGCTTCGTCACATCCTCGATCAGGCCGAAGACAAAGGCGGGCAGCGCCGAAAGCGACATCACCCACCACAACGCCCGCGTGTCCTCGGGCAACAGCATCCCGCCCGCAACCGCCCCGGCGCACAGCGCCATCCCGCCGACCCGCGGCGTCGGAAGACTGTGCAGCTTTTGCACGCCGCCATGGCTGTCATGGGTCAGATGCCCATGAAAACGCTGCGTGAGGATGATCGTCAGGGCTACGGAAAGACTGGCGATCAGCGAAATGGAAAAAGCAGCCGAGAGGATCATCACTACCTACCCGAAGTTGAGAACAGTATTACAAGGAATGAGCACCAGGTGCATCGTTAACACTTCATTCATCTTAAGGTAGATTGCGCGTCTGTCCTAGAGGCTTTCGCCCCGACCTTGCTGCGATGCCGCAAATTTGCCGGAATCGGTGCGGACCCTTGACAGGGTTGAACAAACTGCGACGCCGGAATGGTTAACCGTTCCGGCGCGCACAAGGATCAGACCCGTTCCGCGGCGCTCTGATCGGGGAAAGACCGGCGGGCAGCCGAATCGCCCGCCCACCAGCCGGATCAGGACGCCGGTTCTCCGGCGGCGCCCCGTTCCGGCCCTGCCGCGCTCAGGCGCGGTGACATTCCGCAACGCCCAGATCGATGAGCTGCGCGCCCGAGATCGTCCGCAGGCCCGCGCTGTAGCGGCCCTCGCGCAGATACCAGTCGCGCAGGGCGGGCGGATAATGCGCCGCGATCACCCGGGACCAGAAATCGAACTCCTCGGGCGCCAGCGCGACACCGTAAAAGCTGGGGCGATGGAAGCCGAACTGGCTTTTGCGGTTGATGCAGCTGCCGGGCAGGCCCAGATACATCGTGCAGGCGGAATAGCAGGCGCCGCGGATCTCGACGGTCTGGCCCGCCGCGGCCATGGCGCGGATGCGGTTGGCAAAGGCGCCGACATCGCCGCCCAGATCGTTGCGCACGATCACCGGCGCGGGCTGGCTGTAGCCCGCCGGCAGGCTCTGTGCCGCAGCAGACCCCGGCGCGAATGGCGACAGGCCGGTCAGACCCGCCCCGACCACGGCCACAAGGACAAGCGCAAGGCTCCGCCCCGCCCTGAGGCGTGCGAAAAAGTCAGTCATTTGATCACCCCAAGTCTTGGCATGCCAAGGCACGCCCCCCCGGACGCCTCGCAAGCGCCCGGGGCCAGTAGAGCGTCGCGGGTTTAACAAAGCCTTAGCTTGTGCCGGACGGCCCGGGACGAATGGCTAAAGTTCTCGAAAAAGGCGACGCAACCCGCCCGGGACGCGCCTTGCTCGACAGCGCCGCGCCCGGCCCTTAGAACGGGGCAAAACCCGAGAGGACAGCGATGCCCCCCAAATTCGGAACCAGCGGCCTGCGCGGACGTGTCGTCGATCTGACGCCCGGGCTGATCGGCGCCCATGTCGCGGCCTTCCTCGCCGCCTGCCCCGGCGGCAGCGGGCTTTTCGTCGGCCAGGATCTGCGCCCCTCCTCGGGCCGCATCGCGGCGGATGTGATCGCGACGGCGCGCGCGGCGGGGCTTGCGGTCAGCGATTGCGGCGCCCTGCCCACGCCCGCGCTGGCGATGGCGGCGATGGCGTCCGGCGCGGCGGCGATCATGGTCACCGGCAGCCACATCCCGGCCGATCGCAACGGGCTGAAATTCTACACCCCCACCGGCGAGATCACCAAGACGGAGGAGGCGGCGATCGTGGCCGCGCTGGGCCAGACGGCCCCGAAGCGCCCGCAAGGCGCGCTGACCCCCGCCCCGGCGGCGGCCGAGGCCTATGTCGCTCGTTACGTCACCGCCTTTGGTGCCACGGCGCTTTCGGGGCTGCGGCTCGGGCTTTACGAACATTCCTCGGTGGCGCGCGATCTGCTGCACGAGATCCTGCACGCGCTTGGCGCGACGGTGGTGCGGCTGGCGCGCTCTGACAGCTTCCTCCCCGTCGATACCGAGGCGGTCGATCCCGCAACCCGGGCGCAGCTGGCCGCCTGGTGTCAGGCCGAGGATCTGGCGGCGGTGCTGTCGACCGATGGCGATGCCGACCGGCCGATGCTGGCCGACGGCACGGGGCAGGTGATCGCGGGCGATCTGCTCGGCGTGCTGACGGCGCGGGCGCTGGGCGCGCGGGTGATCTGCACCCCGGTCTCGTCGAATTCGCTGCTGGAAGAGCTTCCCGATTTCGACGCCATCACCCGCACGAAGATCGGCTCGCCCTTTGTCATCGCCGCGATGGTGGCGGCGCGGGCGCAGGATCCCGCCGCGAAAGTCGTGGGTTTCGAGGCGAATGGCGGCTTTCTGCTCGGCTTTGACGCCGTCGGCCCGGCCGGGCCGCTGCCCGCCCTGCGCACCCGCGATGCGGTGCTGCCGCTGCTCGCCCCGCTCGTCGCCGCCCGGCAGGCGGGGCAAGGCCTTGCCGCGCTGGTCGCCGCCCTGCCCGCCCGGGTGACCGCCTCGGACCGGCTGAGCGACACGCCGACGGAGGCCAGCGCCGCCTTTCTGGCGCGGCTGTCGCAAGATGGCGCCGCCCGCGCGGCCTTTCTGGCCCGCTTCGGCACCGAGACCGCGCTTGACCGCACCGACGGGCTGCGGATCGGGCTGCAGGACGGGCGGGTGCTGCATCTGCGCCCCTCGGGCAATGCGCCCGAATTCCGCCTTTACACCGAGGCCGCCACCGCCGCCGCGGCACAGGACCTGCTGCGCGACGCGATGGAAACGGTGGCCGCGGCGCTGGGCCGGAATTAGGGAATTGCGGCCGCGCCGCCTTCGTGCTTGCCTTGCCCTGTCCAGACTTGCACCGTCACGACTTGAACCGTCACGACTTTCACCATCCCGAGGGGGCCGCCGATGATCTATCCGACGATTCTCTGTGGCGGCTCCGGCACCCGTCTGTGGCCGCTGTCGCGCAAGTCCTATCCGAAGCAATTCGTGCCGCTTCTGGGCCCGGAAACGCTGTTTCAGGCCTCGGCGCGGCGGCTGCACGGCCCGGGGTTTGCGCCCCCCGTGGTGCTGACGAACAGCGATTTCCGCTTCATCGTTACCGAACAACTGGCCGAGGCGGGCATCGATCCCGGCGCGATCCTGATCGAGCCCGAGGGCCGCAACACCGCCCCCGCCGTGCTGGCCGCCGCGCTGCATGTGCTGCAAGACGACCCCGAGGCGGTGCTGCTCGTCGCGCCTTCGGATCATGCGATCCCCGATGCGGTGGCCTTTCGCAACGCCGTCACCCGCGGGCTGCCCGCGGTGGCGGCGGGGCAGATCGTCACCTTCGGCATCACGCCCGCGCGCCCCGAAACCGGCTATGGCTATCTGGAACTGACCGCGCCGCCCGGCCCCGGGGGCGCGCCGGTGCCGCTGGCCCGCTTTGTCGAAAAGCCCGACCTTGCCCGCGCCGAGGCCATGCTGGCGGCGGGCACCTATCTGTGGAACGCCGGGATTTTCCTGTTTCGCGCCGCCGACATGCTGGAAGCCTTTCGGACCCATGCGCCCGAGGTCGTGGCCCCGGTCGAGGCCGCGCTGGCGGCGGCGCGCGCCGATCTGGGTTTTTTGCGCCTTGACCCCAAGGCCTGGGCGCAGGCCCCCGACATCTCGATCGACTATGCGGTGATGGAGCGGGCGACGAACCTTTGCGCCGTGCCCTTTGGCGGCGACTGGTCGGACCTTGGCGGCTGGGATGCGGTCTGGGCGGCGCAACCGCGCGATGCGGCCGGGGTCGCGACCTCGCAGGGGGCGACGGCGATCGAATGTCACGACAGCCTGCTGCGCTCGGAAAGCGAGGGGGTCGAGCTGGTCGGCATCGGGCTGACGAATGTGATCGCGGTGGCGATGAACGATGCGGTGCTGGTCGCCGACATGTCCCGGGCGCAGGAGGTGAAAAAGGCGGTCGAGGCGCTAAAGGCGCGCAAGGCCAAGCAGGCGGTGCAGTTTCCGAAGGATCACCGGCCCTGGGGCTGGTTCGAGACCCTGGCGCTGGCCGACCGCTTTCAGGTCAAGCGCATCGTCGTGCATCCGGGCGCCAGCCTGAGCCTGCAAAGCCACCACCACCGCGCCGAACACTGGATCGTCGTGCAGGGCACGGCGCGGGTGACGGTCGATGACCGGGTGACGCTGGTGACGGAAAACCAGTCCGTCTATGTGCCCTTGGGCGCGGTGCACCGGATGGAAAACCCCGGCAAGATGCCGATGGTGCTGATCGAGGTGCAGACCGGCGCCTATCTGGGCGAGGATGACATCATCCGCTATGACGACGCCTATGCCCGCGGTCAGGGCGCGAAGGGATAAGAGCATGACAGAACCCGCCCCCACTGGCGCAACCGAGGTCGTCTTCGGCGGCTCGGGCTTCATCGGCACGCATCTTCTGGGGCGGCTGCGCGCCTTGGGCGCGGCAAGGATCGTCAGCCTCGATCTGCGCCCGCCACCGCGGCCGGTCGCCGGGGTGGACTACCGGATCGGCGACGTGCGCGACCTTTCCGGGCTGACGCTTCCGGGGCCGGTGTCGCGCATCTTCAACCTGGCGGCGGTGCATACGACGCCCGGTCACGCGCCCTGGGAATATTACGACGCCAATGTCCGCGGCGCCCGCGAGGTGGCGCGCTTTGCCGCCCGGCAGGGTTGCGGGCAGATCGTCTTCACCAGCTCGATTTCCGTCTATGGCCCCGACGAGGCCGCCAAGGACGAGAGCACCGCCCCCGCGCCGGTGTCGGATTACGGCCGCTCGAAGCGGATCGCCGAGGATCTGCACCGTGACTGGCTCGAGGCCGATCCGGACCGCCATCTGGTGATCCTGCGCCCCGCCGTCGTCTTCGGCCTGGGCGAGGGCGGCAATTTCACCCGGCTGGCGCGGATGCTGGAAAAGGGGATTTTCGTCTATCCGGGCCGCAGGGACACGATCAAATCCTGCATCCATGTCGCCGATCTGCTCGACTGGATGCTGGCGGCGGCGGATCGGCGCGAGCGCAACGTGCTGCTCAACGGCGCCTATGCGAACCGCTACACGATCGAGGAGATCGTCGAGACCTTCCGCCGCGTCGCCTTTCCGAAGGCGCGCACGGTGATGCTGCCCGCCGGGGTGCTGAAAACGGCGGCGGCGGCCTTGCGGCCGATCTCGGCGACCGGGCTGGGCATCCATCCCGAGCGGATCGAGAAGCTGATGATCTCGACCAACATCCTGCCGCTCTGGGCCGAGGCCGCGGGGCTGCCGACGCGCGACCGGCTGGAACCGGCCTTGCGGGCCTGGCGCGCGGCGGGCGGCGGGCGGTTCCTGTAACCGTCCGGCTCAACCGCTGCGGATCATCGCTTCGAAGCGCAGATAGGCCGCCTCGGCCTGATCGCGCAGCGCTTCGGGGATGTCGAGCGGCACGGCGGCATCGCGGGCCGGGTCGTCGCGGCGCGGCTCGATCCGGGTGAAGCGGCCGCTTTGCGTCGGATCACCGCCGCCGCCGCGACGCGAGGCCGCGGGGCTGACATAGCGGTTTTCCAGCGCCGGAACGATCCGCAGCGCGGTGGACATCCGCGAAAGCTCGGCCTCGGGGTCCGAGACCAGCGCGCCAAAGGTCAAACCGACGCGACGATCGCGCGGAAACCGCGCCCAAAGCCGCGCCAGCGCGTCGAGCCGGGTGATGTAATAGCGCGCCGCCGCCGCATCGTCGGGATATTCTTCCTCCCGGCCAATGCCCTGGAAAAGATCGCGGATCGAGCGGATGCTCGGCCCCGGCCGTCGCGCCAGGAAGATCGCCCGGGCGGCAAAGAACCCGGGCGGGGCTTGCGCGTCATGGCGGTCGTGCAGGATCTTGTCGAACAGATGCGCCGCCCCGGGCCGGAAACTGCCGCGCCGCGCCTGATTGACGACAAGCCGCCCCAGCGCGCCGGGGCTGTCATAGCGGATATGCGCCTCGCCATAGCCGCTGATGTCGGGGCGCGAACACAGGATGTTCGACAGCGCCGTCGAGCCGCAGCGCATATGCGCCAGCAGAAAGATCGACCGCTCGAACCGGCACTGCGGCAACAAGAGCCGCAGCCCCTGCCCCAGCCCGTGTTTCAGCCCGTCGCGCCAGGGATCGGTCGTCGTCATCTGCCCTCCATGCCCAAGGCGGGGCGGCGCCGGGGCCCGGCCGGGCGGCGGCCGTTCAGCCACAGCCCGACCAGAAGACCGGCCATGCCCAGAAAGATGTAATCGAGATTGGGGCTCGACTTGACCACCAGCGCCCGGCACAGGCAGCCCGCCATCCCCAGTTTCAGCGCCGCCGCCAGCTGCCAGCGCAGCGCATCCGTCCGGTCGAACCGCAACCGGAACAGCCGCCACAGGAACAGCAAAAGCAGCCCAAGCCCGATCAGCCCCGTCGTGCCCAGCGTCGCCGCGATCCAGCTCGACGCCCGCACCGATCCAAGCCCCGCCCCCAGCCCCCAGGTGTCCAGGAAATTGCGATAGGCCTGGGCATCCCAGCTGCCGCGCTCCTCGGCCGATTGGGTCGAGAGCTTGTCCAGAAGCGCCCGGTCAAGGAACTGCGCGACCGCCGGAACGGTCTGGTAAAGCGCATAAAGCGCCAGCAGCCCCAGCCCCAGCGCCGCAAGCCCGCCAAGAACCACCAGCGCCGCCCGCCGCGGCACCCCGAAGCGGCGCCGCCGCACCAGCTCGAAGAACCGCGGCAGCGCGAAAACCATGAGCAGCAAGAGCCCGCCCACATAGGCCGAAGACGAGGTCGAGCGCAGCCACAAGAGCACCAGAAGCGCCAGCAGCGCCACCGGCCAGCGCCGCCCCGACCGGTCGTGATAGACATGGCCCAGCCAGAAGCCGATCAGCCCGATCAGCACATAGCCATAGGACGAGGCCTCGGAAAACCCGCCGATCAGCCGGTTCAGCCCGGCCATCTCGTTGCCCAGCATCAGCGCGTAATTGGCCGTGCGCAAAGGCTGCAGGATCCAGCTGGTCCCCGTCGCCTGGGTGGCGATGTCCAGCAGGCCCAGACCGGCATGGCACAGCGTCACCGCCGTCATCGCGCGCAGCACGATCCCCGGATCGGGGCGGCGCGCGATGACAAAGGCGACGGCGAAAAACAGCAGCGTGCTCAGGAGCATGCGCAAAAGCTGCGACAGGTTCCCGCCGCCCGGCGCCAGCGGCTGGCTGACGATCCCCGCCTCATTGCCCGCCCGGGCGAGGCTGAAGACCTGCGTCGCGCCCGCGAAGACGCGCGGAAAGAAGAAGGTCGCGAAAATGGCATGGGCCAGGAACAGCGCCAGCGCGATCCCCGCCCCGCGCGGCGCCAGCAGACGCCCCAGATCCGTGGTCACCCCGCGCCGCACCAGCGCCATTCCGGCCAGCGTCACCACCACCAGATCGCTGGCCAGAAGCGAGGTGTTGCCCAGCGCGGGCAGGTTGATCGCCGCCATCATGCCAAAGGGGATCGCGGCGAACAGCGCCACCACCGCCCCCGAGGGGCCGCGCCAAAGCGCCCAGATCACGAAGGCCAGACCAAGGAACGTGCTGGAAACGAGTTGCATGAGGCCAGAGCAGGTCCGGGTTGAGGGCGTTGACGCCGGGGTGATTTCCGATATGCCTTGCTCTCGAAGGCGGTCTGGCGCCTTCACGGCACCCGCACAGTATAGGGGACAGTGGCAGCCCATGACCAGCGATTTGCCCCCCGGTCCCGCGGCCCGGGACGCGGCGCAACCGCCCGCCGCCGCCGGGACAGGCCGCGGCCGTCGCGGCGCGCTTGCGGTCTTCGCCTTTGTCGCGCGGGCGACGCAGCAGCTGTCGACCTTTGCCATCACGCTGCTCGCGGCGCGGTTCCTGACCCCGGCCGATTATGGCGTCTATGCGCTGGGCATCGTCTTCGTCACCCTGATCCAGACCCTCAGCTACACCGGCTTTTATCATTTCATCGTCACCGCGAAACAGGACGACCGCGCCGTCGAGGCGACCAGTTTCTGGCTGATCGCGGGGCTGTCCCTCGCCGCCTCGGCGCTGCTGGCGCTGGCGGCGCCGCAGATCGCCGCGATCCTGCACGCGCCCGAGCTGTGCCGGGTGCTGCAGCTTCTGGCGCTGGTGCAGCCGGTGGCGGGGCTTGGCGCCTGGTATTCGGCGGTGCTGTTGCGCCGCCAGCAGGTGAACCGGCATTTCCTGATCATGTTCCTGCAAAACGCCATCGCGCTGGTGGGCGGGGTTTTGCTGCTCTGGTGGTGGCAATCGCTGCTGGCGCTGGTGGCGTTCCGCTTCCTGCGCGTGCTTTCGGGGCAGCTGCTTTATGGCCTGCTGACGCCGATCCGGCCCGG
Source organism: Rhodobacter capsulatus (assembly GCF_005144475.1). Lineage (GTDB taxonomy): Bacteria > Pseudomonadota > Alphaproteobacteria > Rhodobacterales > Rhodobacteraceae > Rhodobacter > Rhodobacter capsulatus_C. Next base: position 24,122 of record NZ_SWJZ01000058.1, read on the forward strand.
GCGCGGCTTCGATCCGGCGCTGGCGCGGCAGGCGCTGCGCTATTCGGGCGGGCTTTACGGGTCGCGGTTTCTGACCTTCCTGCAGCTTTACGCGGGCGATCTGCTGCTGGGGCTGATGTTCACCACCGCCGAGGCCGGGCTTTACCGCTTTGGCAACCGCATCGCGGGCGGCGCGGTCGAGGTGGTGCAACAGCCGATGTCCAGCTTCGCGCTGACCCAGCTTGGCGCCGCCGCGCGGCAGGACCGGGACCTCTCGGGGCTGATCGCGCGCTTTGCGGGCACGATGGCGGTGCTGACCGGCGGCGTCGCGGCGACGGTGATCGTCTTTGCCCCCACCCTGATGACCGAGGTCTTCAACCCCGCCTATGCGGCCGGGATCGGCGTCACCTATGCGATGGCGATGCGGGCGGTTTTCGGTCTTGGCGCGCAGCTGCTGGAACCGGCGCTGGCGGCGCAGCACAAGACCCGGCTGGGGATGATGTTCACCCTGGTCTTTGCGCTTGGCACAGTGCTGGCGGTGCTTCTGGCGGCGCCGCTGGGGCTCGGTGTGCTGGCCTGGAGCCAGGCCGGGACAAGCCTTCTGGGCACCGCCGCCGCGCTGTGGCTGCTGCGCCGCGAGGGCATCGCGATCGGCGCCGCGCTGCGGGCGCTTGTCCGCGCGCTGGGGCTGGTGCTGGCCTATGCGCTGGCGTTGGCGCAGGTCTGGCCGGCCGTGCAGGCGGGCTTCGGAACCGGGCTTGTGGGGCTTGGCCTTGGCCTTGCGGTGGCGGCGGCGCTGGGCGCGGTCACGCTGCTTCTGGGCTGGCGGCTGCGGGTCGTCAGCCTCTCCGCCTTTTCCGGCTGAACCGGCGGCAAACCGCCCGGCCGCATTTATTAACCATTTCGGCCTTAATTCTTTCATAACCATCAAGACAAGATGACCGCTGTCTTCCCCCTTCGCGTGGGGCCCGGGGCCGGTCCTGCCGGGGCCGGGGGTCTTCCGCGCGACCAGACCCGAAAGGACCCCAGATGCGTGGCACCAACCTGTTTCAGTCCAGCCTTTTTGACGCGTTCAAGGCGCTCAAGCTGACCGTGCTCGACAATTCCGCCAACCGGCTGAGCGCGGGGGCGGAAAACGACTTCGTGCTTGGCCTTGGCGGCGCCGATTCCCTTGCCGGCAATGACGGCAACGACACCCTTCTGGGCGGCGCGGGCAATGACCTGCTGCTGGGCGGGGCGGGCACCGACCGGATCGACGGCGGCTCGGGCAATGACGAGATCTACGGCGGCAAGGACGCCGACCGGCTCTCGGGCGGCAGCGGGTCGGACACGCTTTCGGGCGATTTCGGCGCCGACACCCTGACCGGCGGCTCGGGCCGCGACACATTCGTCTTCGTCGCGCGCACGGCCGATGCGACCGATGTGATCACCGATTTCTCCTTTGGCGAGACGATCCAGCTGAAGGGCTTTTCGGGCCATGCCAGCTACGAGACGGTGAACGGCAATGATGTCGCGGTGTCGATCGACGGCCATGTCATCGCGCTGCTCGAGGATGCGGCGGGCCGCGTCAGCGACGCCACCTTCACCTATGTCTGAGCGCCATCACGGCTGACCGTCGCGACCCGCGTGGGCCAGCCCCGCGCGGGTCAGCTCTTCCTGCACCCGCCGCGCGACGCCGCTGGCGGTGGGCAGATATTCGAACCGGCCCTGCCGCCCGACCGGCATCACCCCCGCCTGCGCAAGCCGTTCCAGCACCGCCGCGCGCCGGGCCAATTGGCCCGGGCGGTAAAGCGGATAGGCCTGCGGTGTCGTCACCGCGCCTTCCAGCCGCAGATCCTCGCCCAGACCCAGCCGCAGACACTGCGCGGCAAATTCGGCAAAGACCGCCTCGGGCGTCAGCCGCTCCTCGGGGCGCAGCGTCACCTCGACCGAGAAATACTCGCGCGGGATCGCCGGATCGGGGTAGATCCGCGAATAGAAGGTGGCGCGTTTCCAGCGCCCCTCGCCGTGGAAGTTGAAGAGCAGATCGCCCGCCCCGGGCGCAAACCGGCCCGCCGAGACGAACAGCGTCAGCAGCGACAGGCTTTCAAAACCGCTCGCCGTGCCGAAAACCGCCCGGTGCAGCATGTCGAGCGGCGCCGCCCCGATCACCGTGCCCGCCGTGAACGCGCCCGCGGCGGTGGTCACGACCATCCGCCCCGCCGCGTCGCGCTCGATCCGCGTCACCGGCGCCTGCAGCACGAAGCGCACCCCCGCCGCCTCCAGCCGTGCCCGGATCCGCTCGAAAAGAACCCCATAGCCCGCACGCGGGCGCACCCGCAGCGGCTCGCGCGGTTTCACCCGGAAGGCGCCGTGGCGCAGCCCGTTCCAGCCCGCGCGCAGCATCGCGGCGAAAGCGGTCTGCCGATGCACGAAGCGCATCCGGTCGACGAAGAATTCCGCGTCGATCGCCTCGGGCGGGCTGACGTTGAACCGCGCCACATAATCGCGCAGCCCGGTGCCGCGGTAAAAGACCGGCCCGAGCCGGTTCACGCAGGCCCGGTCCAGCGTGCCGTCCGGCCGCACCAGAAGCCGCGCCGCCAGCATCGCCGCCACCGCCCCCGCCAGCCGCGCGCGCGGCCATCGGCGCAGATCGCGCAGCTCGATCGGGTAATGACACAGCGCGCCTTCGGGATCGATCCGGCACTGCACCCGCTGCACCTGCGGGCACAGATCGCGCAGCCCCGGCGCAAGCGCGAAAAGCGCCGCCTCCTCCTCGTAAAAGATCGCGCCCAGATCGAAACTGTAGGGGCCGATCTCGACCGAATGATGCATCCCGCCCAGCCAGTCCCCGGCCTCGATCACCAGAACCCGGTGCCCCGCCCGCGCCAGCACATCGGCCGCGACAAGCCCGCCGATGCCGCCGCCGATCACCAGAACCTCGGCCGATCGCGGCGGCGTGATGTCGGTTTGCAGATCGCGCATCCGCCTGCCCCCTGCCCCTATTGCCCTTGCCCCTGTTTCCCCGTCCCGGTTGCCGCAGTCTGACCCGGCGGGGCCCGGGCAATCAAGGCTTTTCGGCCCCCCGCTTGCCATCGGGCCGCATTCCGGTCTAGCTGACCGGATCCGTCCCCGGACCGCCAGCCCCAGTCGGAGCCACCGATGCCGCCTGCCCCCCTGATCCGCCTGATGAACGTGAAGTTCAGCCCCAATCTGGGCGACGGGCTGCTGTCGGACTGCCTCGAGGCGGGGCTGCGCGCGCGCGGCGCGGCGGCCGGCTCGATCGATCTGGCGGCGCGGACGGGCTACGGGCAGGGTCTGGCCGGGCGCGGAAAGGTGATGCGGCTGCTGGAGGCGATGCCGCGGGGGCTGCGCGCACAGGCGGTGCGGGCGCCGCTCGCCCTTGCTTCGGCGCGCAAATGGGCGCCGCATTATGCGCGTGAACTGACCGGGGCGACGGCCATGGTGATCGGCGGCGGCAATCTGCTGTCCGATCACGATCTGAATTTTCCGACCAAGCTGGCGCTGGCGCTGACCGCGGCGCGGGACCGCGGCCTGCCGGTGGCGTTCCATGCCTGCGGCATGGCCGCGGACTGGAGCGTCGAGGGCGATCGCCGCCTGCGCCGCGCCCTTGCGGGCGTCGATCTGCGGGCGGTCTTCCTGCGCGATGCGCCCTCCTGCGCGCGCTGGGATGCCCGCTTCGCCGAGGCGACCGGGCAGCGCGCCAAACAGGTGCGCGACCCCGGGCTGCTGGCCGCTCTGACCTGGGCCCCGCCGCCGCGCGACCCCGGGGCGGCCGCGCCGATCGGGCTTTGCGTGATGTCGCATCTGGCGCTGCGCTATCATGCGCGCACGACGCTTGGCGCCGCCGATCTGCTGCGCTGGTATCGCGCCCTTGCCCGGGCTCTGTGCCAAGACGGCGCGCGGCTGCGCGTCTTCACCAATGGCGCCCCCGAGGACCGCGAGACGATGGCCTTGCTTGCCCCCGATCTGCGCGCGCTGGGGGCCGAGATCGTGCAGCCCGAAACCCCGGCAGACCTCGCCGCGGTGATCGCGCCCTGCGCCGCGCTGATCGCCTTTCGGATGCATGCGGTGATCGCCGCCTATGCGAACCGCGTGCCGGTTCTGGCGCTGAAATGGGATGACAAGCTCGACGCCTTCCTCGCCTCGGTCGGACAGGAGGGCTGGCTCGCCGATGCCGCCACGCTGGCCCCGGAGGCGGCGGCAGAGCGGGTCGGACAGCTGGCCGCCGAGGGCGGGGATTTTTCCCGCCACGCCACGGTGATCGCCGAGGCCGGGGCGGATCTTGACCGGCTGCTGGCGGCGCTCAGCCCTGCCCAGACCCCGATCCCGCCCCCGAAGACCCCGTGACGCCCGCGTAAAGCTCCAGAAGTCCGTCGCACCAGGCGTCAGGCGTCAGGCACAGACCGGCGCTGGCGCCAAAGCCCGCCTCCGAAACCTGCCGCAGCGCCGCGGGCGGCAGATCCGCCACCCGGCGCAACAGCGCGGCAAAAGCCGCCGGGTCGCGGGTGTCGCAGACCCAACCCAGCCCCCGCGCCGCGATCTCGGGGCCCAGAAGCGCGGTCTTTGACAGGATCACCGGCAGGCCCGACAGCACCGCCTCGGCCGCGACCAGACCGAAGGGCTCGGGGTAGCGCGAGGGCATGACGACGGCGCGGGCCTGTTGCGCCTCGGCCAGCATCCCGGCGCGGTCAAGCCAGCCGGTGAAGCGCAACTGCGGATGCGCCCGGGAAAGCGGCGCGCGCAGCGGCCCCTCGCCCACCACCGTCAGCGCCACCCCGGCCGCCTGCGCCGCGGCGATCAGCTCCTCGATGCCCTTTTCCGCCTCGATCCGGCCGATGAACAGAAAGCCGTGGTTCGTCTCGGCCGGGATGCGGCAGGGCGACAGCGCCTCGGCCGGGTTGCGCAGCACCCGCAGCCGCTCGGCCGGATAGCCCTGCGCCACGAAGCGCGGCGCCATCGCCGGATGGATCAGCACGATGCCGCCCCAGGGCGCGCGGCGCGGCAGGCTGCGGTGCAAGATCGCCTGCCGGGCGCTGCGCCAGAGCTTTTGCGCGAAGCTGCGCTTGTCGCACTGCGTCGCAAGACAGGCGGCGGAGAGCCCGCGCCGGTCGCAGGGTCGCATCGCCCGGTAATCCATGAAGCCGCCATTCGGGCAGGCCAGAAAGAAATCATGCGCGTGAATGAAAACGCGCGGCGCCACCGGGGTCAGCGCGGCAAAGACCGCGGGCGTCAGCGTCTTCGACCAGGAATGGACGTGATAGACGGTGTCGGGCCCGTCATGGGCGGCGATCACCCGCGCCAGCATCCGCCGCACGGCCGGGTTGTAAAGCCCGCGCGTCGCCGCGACATGCGGCGCGGCCTCGGTCAGCGGCTGCGCCCCCGCCAGATGCACCTCGACGCCGATATCGCGCAGCGCTGCGGCCCCCGCGCCGCGATCGGCGCTGGCAAAGACCACCGCCAGCCCGCGCGCCCGCAACAGCCGCGCCTGCAAAAGCGCCAAGCCGGTGGCGCCGCCACGCGCGACGCTGGCATCGTTGAGGATGACGACCTTCGGCACCGATGTTCCTTTCGCCCTCGCGCCCCCGGCGCGGTCTTTCCGTCGCTCTTGCGCCTGCGGCGCGCGGGGGGACTGTGACGGCTTTGCCCCGGCGCGGCAACCGCTTCGTGCCGCCCGGGGCGTCGCTTTGTTGACATCGCGCGCCGCGCCCGCCATCACCCGGACAGGCAGCACGCGGGGCAGGACATGACAGCAGAGCCGAAGACCCGGATCGCGGTGGTGATCTGTTCGGTGGGACGCCCCGGCATCCTGCGCGAGCTGATGCCGCATCTGCAGCGTCAAAGCCGCGCCCCCGACCGGCTCTTGCTGATCGGCCATCAGGACAGCGACATCGGCTTCGATCCGGCGCCGCTTTTTGGCCCCGAAACCCGCGCCGAGACGGTGCTGACCCGCAAGGGCCTGTGCCTGCAACGCAATGCGGGCCTTGAGCGGATCCGCGGCGATTGCGATCTGGTGGTGTTCTTCGACGATGATTTCGTCCCCGCCAAAGATGCGCTCGAAGGCATCGTCGCCGCCTTTGCCCGCTGGCCCGAGGTCAACGGCATGACCGGCCTTGTGCTGGCCGACGGCATCCTGGGCCCCGGGCTGGACGATGCGCAGGCGCGCGCGCTGGTGGCCGCCTACGAGGCCACGCCGCGCGCCGCGCCGCAGATCCTGCGCGCGGGGCTTCAAAGCCTTTACGGCTGCAACATGGCCTACCGGATGGCGGCGATCGGCCCGGCGCGGTTCGACGAGACCCTGCCACTTTACGCCTGGCAGGAGGACAGCGATTTCGCCGCCCGCCTGCCCGGGGGGCGGATCAAGACAGACGCCTTTGCGGGCGTGCATCGGGGCACGAAATCGGGCCGCGAGACGGCGGGCCGGCGGCTCGGCTACAGCCAGATCGCCAATCCCTGGTATCTGTGGCGCAAGGGCTCGATGCGGGGGCGCTTTGCCGCCCGGCTGGCGTTGCGCAACCTTCTGGCCAATCACCTGAAGATGGCCCGGCCCGAGCCCTGGATCGACCGGCGTGCCCGGGCCGCGGGCAACTGGCTGGCGCTGCGCGACATTCTGCGCGGCCGGTCGCATCCGGGCCGGATCCTGGAACTTTGAGCCGCGGCGCGGCGCGGAAACCCTCTTGCGCCGGGCCCTGACTTGCCCCGATAACGGCCGGGGCCCGACAGGCCGGGGTGGATTTGGGGGCAGGCCGATGACCGTGCAAGACAGTGATCCTTTCGCGGCCGGGGCGGCCGACGGGCGCCGGGTGGCGCTGATCCATTACTGGCTGGTGGGGATGCGCGGCGGCGAAAAGGTGCTCGAAGCGCTGTGCCGGATGTTTCCGCAGGCCGACATCTTCACCCATGTCGTCGTGCCCGAGCGGATCTCGCCCGCGCTGCGCCGCCATGCGATCTATCAGACCCGGGTCGGGCGGCTGCCCTTTGCGCCGCGGCTTTACCAGAAATACCTGCCGCTGATGCCGCGCGCGCTCGAAGAGCTGGATCTGAGCGGCTACGATCTGGTGATCTCCTCGGAATCGGGTCCGGCCAAGGGGGTGATCGCGCCGCCGAACGCCCCGCATCTGTGCTATTGCCATTCGCCGATGCGCTATCTGTGGGACCAATACACGCTTTACCTGAACGGCGCGGGCGGGCTGACGCGGCTGATGATGCCGCATCTGGCCCATCCGCTTCGACAATGGGACGTGACCAGCGCCGCGCGCGTCGACGGCTTCGTCGCCAATTCCGCCTTTGTCGCGCGGCGGATCGAGAAATACTGGCGCCGCGGCGCCGATGTCGTGCATCCGCCGGTGGCGGTGCAGGAGTTTGCCCCGATCCCCGCGGCGGAGCGCGGCGATTACTATCTGTGGGTGGGCGAGCTGACGCATTACAAGCGCCCCGACATCGCGGTCGAGGCGTTTCGCCGTCTGGGCCTGCCCTTCAAGATGGTGGGCGGCCCCGACAAGCTGGCGAAGGCGCTGGCGCGGCAGGCCGGGCCGCGCACGCAGATCCTGGGCAAGCGGCCCTTTGCCGAGCTCAAGGCGCTGATGGCGGGCTGCAAGGCGCTGATCTTCCCGGGAGAGGAGGATTTCGGCATGGTCCCGGTCGAGGCCATGGCCGCGGGGCGGCCGGTGATCGCGCTCGGCCGCGGCGGGGCGCTGGAAACCGTGGTCGAGGGGGAAACCGGGCTGTTCTTCCACGACCAATCGGTCGAGGCGCTGGTCGATGCGGTCGAACGTTTCGAGGCCTCGGGGCTGGGGCGCGACTGCACCGCGGCCTGCGTGGCGCGGGCGGCGGATTTCTCGGAAGAGCGGTTCGTCGCGGGCATCCGCGCCAGCCTGGCCCGGATCGGCGCCTGAGCCGATGGCCCGCCTGCGCTTTCCTGCGGCCGCCCCGACGCTGACCGGCTTTGCGCTGACCGGCCTTGCGCTGGCGGCGCTGACCGGCTTTTCCGCGCCCGCCCGCGCCGAGGGGCTTTCAAGCTACGGCACCCCCGGGCTGATCGACATGCCAGCCGCCACCGCCGCGCCCGATGGCACGCTGGCCTGGACCTCGTCCTTTCTGGGCGGGCACACCCGCAACACGCTGCAGTTCCAGATCACGCCGCGGCTGTCGGGGGTGTTTCGCTATTCGATCCTGCGCGGCTATTTCGACACGCCCGAGGCCGATCTTTACGACCGCAGCTTCGATCTGCACTATGTCTTCCGCACCGAAAGCCCGCGGTTTCCGGCGCTTGCGGTGGGCTTGCGCGATTTCGGCGGCACCGGGGTTTTCGGCGCGGAATATCTGGTCGCGACGAAGCGGTTCCTTGACACCCGGCTGGCGCTGAGCGGCGGCATCGGCTGGGGGCGGCTGGGATCCTATCACGGGTTTCGCAACCCGCTTGCGGGGCTCGGCGATCGCTTCGAGACCCGGCCGGGCCTGACAAGCCTGTCGGAAACCGGCCGCGTCTCGTTCAACCGTTTCTTCCGCGGCGAGGCGGCGCTGTTTGGCGGGCTGAGTTATCAGGTGAACGACCGGCTGCGGCTGGCGGTCGAATATTCCTCCGACGCCTATCGGCGCGAGGTCGCCAGCATGGGCTTTGCGCATCGCAGCCCGGTGAACCTTGGCCTGAGCTATCAGGCGAGCGAGGCGCTGACACTGACGGCCGCGGTGATCGGCGGGGCGCAGCTGGGGCTTGGCTTCAGCTATCAGCTCGATCCGCGCGCGCCGCGGGCGCCGGGCGGGCGCGAGGGCGCGGTGCCGCCGCTTCTGCCGCGCGCCGAGATCGCCGCTTTGGGCTGGCCCGAAAAGGACACGGACGCCAGCCGCAGCCGTCTGGCATCGGCGCTGGCGCAGGAGGGGTTGCGGCTGGAAAGCTACGCCGAGGACGGCCCCCGCGCCCGGATCGTGCTCGCCAATCCCCGCTATCGCGCCGCGCCGCAGGCGCTGGGGCGGGCGGCCCGCGCGATGGCCAACAGCCTGCCCGCCGGGATCGAGCGTTTCGAGATCACCCTGACCGCGCAGGGCATGCCGACGACGCGGGCGAGCTTCCGCCGCGCCGACCTGCAGCAGCTTGAACATGCCTGGGACGGCAGCTGGCAAAGCTTTGCCCGCGCGGACATCACCGATGCGCCCGCGCGGCTCGCCCCCGATCCGGGCGTCTATCCGGCGCTCGACTGGAGCCTTCTGCCCTATCTCCGCACCGCGCTGTTCGACCCCGACAGCCCGCTGCGCGCCGATCTCGGGCTGGCGGCCAGTGCCAGCTACCGCCTGGCGCCGGGGCTTTCGGTCGAAACGCTGATCCGGCAGAAAGCCTTTGGCACGCTGGATCAATCGAGCCGGATTTCGAACTCGATTCAACACCATGTGCGTTCCGACGCGCCGCTTTACGACAAGCTTTCGGGGCCGCAGCTGGTACAGCTGAGCGCCGATTACCTGGTCCGGCCCGGGGGCGATCTTTATGGCCGGGTCTCGGCGGGCTATTTCGAACAGATGTTCGCGGGCGTCTCGGGCGAGATCCTGTGGTATCCGCAGGGCAGCCGCCTTGCCCTTGGCGCCGAGCTGAACCATCTCGCGCAGCGCGATCCCGCCGCGCGGCTGGGGCTGAGCGACTATCACGTCACCACCGGCCATGCCTCGGCCTATTACGATTTCGGCGACAGCTACCGCGGCCAGCTGGATCTGGGGCGCTATCTGGCGGGCGACTGGGGCGGCACGCTGACGCTCGCCCGCGAATTCGACAACGGCTTTCGCGTCGCGGCCTTCTTCACCCTGACCGACATTTCCTTTGACGATTTCGGCGAGGGCTCGTTTGACAAGGGCATCAGCCTGACGATCCCGCTCGACTGGCTGACCGGAGAGCCGTCGCGGCGCGGCTTTGCGCAGACGATCCGGCCGATCCAGCGCGACGGCGGCGCCCGGGTGGCGATCGCGCATCGGCTTTACGACGAGGTCCGCGGCACGAATGCCCAGACGCTCTCCGATCAATGGGGCAAGTTCTGGCGATGAACAGGCTGCAGGTTCTGACGGCTTTTGCGGTTCTGGCGGCTCTTGCGGGCTGTTCCTCGGACCCGGGAACACGGGCGCTGCTGGCCGGGGCGCTGCCCTTGGGCGCGCGCGCGGCCGCGCCCAACCCGGCGTTTGCCGCGGCCGAGCGCGCGGGCGCCCCGGCCTTTGCGGCGGCGGTCGAATCCCGGCCAGAGGCGATCGCGGTGCTGCGGCGGCAGACCGTCTCGGAGCCCGACGGCGTCGAGACGATGATCGCGGCCGATGGCGCGCAGCTGATGTTTCAGGGCGGGCTTCTGGTCGGCAGCCGCGGCTTCGGCGCCGATGTGATGGCCGCGGAGGTGGCGCAAAGCGCGGCGCTGGTGCACCGGCTTGCGGCCGGGACATCGACACGGCTGATGACGCTGATCGATGGCAATGACCATGCGGTGACGCGGGCCTTTCGCTGCCAGATCACCCCGGGCGAGACCGAGACCCTCCGCATCGGCGCCCGCGCGGTCGCCACCCGCACGGTCACCGAGGCCTGCCGCGGCGCGCTGGCGCGGTTTTACAATTTCTACTGGGTGGTGCCCGAGACCGGCGAGATCGTGCAATCCAGCCAATGGACCGGGCCGCTGACCGGCAAGATCTCGCTGCGCCGGATCGACCCGGCGCAGCGCTGAGCGCGGCCACCGATCGCGGCCAAGGGTCGCAACTAGTCGCGGTAATACTCCGCATGCGCCCCGGTGCGGGCGCCGTAGCTGCCGCCCCGGCCGTAGCGCTGCATCCGGTCGGTGTCGATCCGGCTCAGGATCAGGCCGCTGACCTTCTGGCGCACGCTGTCGAAAAGCTGCAACGCCTCGAAGACCTCGCTGCGCGCCGTGCCGTCCCAAAGCACCGAAAACAGCGCCGCATCGGCCGATTGCGCGATGATCCGGGCATCGGGCACCACCAGAACCGGCGGCGTGTCGATCAGGATATAGTCGAAGCGGCGCCGCATCTGCGCGATGAAGGCCTTCCAGGCGTCGGACATGAACAGATCGGCGGCATTGATCCGGGTGTGCTCGCCCATGATCAGCGACAGGCCCAGATCGGGATCGGCGATCACCACCTCGTCAATCTCGGCCGCGCCGGACAGCAGCGAGACCAGCCCCTTGCGCCCGGCATGCTGCGGGAAATATTCCGCCAGCATGTTGCGGCGGATGTCGCCCTCGATCAGCAGCACCGACTTGCCGATGCCGACGAAATTCATCGCCAGCGCCAGCGCATTCGTCGTCTTGCCCTCGCCCGGCACGGACGAGGTGAGCATGATCACCTGCGGCGGCGCATCGACATTCGACAGCAGCACCGAGGTGCGCAGGTTGCGCACCGCCTCCATCGCCGCCGAGGAGGGTTTCGCCGCCAGATAGGTCAGCACCTCGCCCCGCGTCGCGCCGGGAATGACCGGGATCTGCCCCATCACGACCAGCCCCGTGTCCTCCTCGAGCGCGCGCGCGGTGCGGTAGCCGTTGCGCAAAAGGTCGCGCAATAGCACGATCGCCACCCCCGCGATCAGCCCCAGCACGCCGCACATCGCAAGGATCAGGCCCTTGCGCGGCGCCGTCGGCACCTTGGGCACCACCGCCGCCGAGAGGATCCGGCTGTCGGCCTGCTGGATGCCCTGCTGCGCCGAGGTTTCCTTCAGCCGCCCAAGGAAATATTCGTAAAGCGTGCGGTTCGCCTCGGCCTCGCGGGTCAGTTGCTGCAGCGCGATCATGTCGTCGCCCTGCCGCGAGATCTGCTGCGACAGCGTCGTTTCGGTGCGCCGCATCGCGGCGAGCTGATCCTCGGCCCGCGCCCGTTCCAGCTGCGCCCGCGCCAGACGCCGGGAATATTGCGTCTCGAACTCGGCGGCATTCTCGGCCGCCAGCCGCGCCAGCGCGACCTCTCCGGCGGCGGCGACCTTTTCGGCGGGCGTCCGCGCCGCTTCCAGCGCCGTGGCCCGCGCCGAAGCCCGCGTCGCGGCCTGCGTGGTGTCGGCGATCCGCTCGCGCAGATCCTTGAGCTGCACCTGCATCGCCGCCAGCGAGTCTTCGGAAATCAGCGTCGTGCCGACGTTGAAGGATTTCACCTTTTCCTCGGTCGCCTCGAGCTGGCTCTTGAGGGCGGCCACCCGGTTGCCCAGCCAGGCCGTCGCCTGTTCGGTCGCCTCGAATTTCACCTCGATCTGGTTGACGATGTAGCGCTTCGTCCAGGCATCGGCGATCCGCGCCGCCTTTTGCGGGTCTTCGGATTGCACCGCGACTTCAAAGACATAGCTGTCGGGCAGGTTGCGCACCGCAAGATGCGACAGGACCGCGTCCACCACCCCCGCCCGGATCGCCGCCGGATCGGGCGGCAAGGCCGCGCCAAACAGCCCGCGCAGCCGCGCCCGCAAGGACGGCGCCCCCAGCGTCGCGTTGAATTCCGGGTCCGCGCCCAGATCCAGCGTCTCCACCACCTTTTCGGCCAGCCCGCGCGAGCGCAGCACCTCGACCTCGGTGTTCAGCTCGTCCGAACTGCCGGTCAGCCCGCCCATCATCCCCTCGAGGTCGATCACCTGCGGCTTGCGGGTTTCCAGAACGACGGTGGCTTTGGCGGTATAGACCGGCGTTGCCGCAAGCTGCGCGTAAAGCAGCCCGAGCGCGAGCGCGACGCCAAAGACCGCGGCGATCGTCCGCCAGCCCGCGCGCAGGGTCCGCAGCCCCTGTGCCAGATCGATCACCTCGTCCTCGGGCGCGGGACGTTCGGCGTGAGTGTGGGGAGCGTTCATCTGCATTCCATCGAAACCGTCGCTGCGGGGCTCGATGCGTCGCCGTCCCCGCAATTCGCCCCGTCCTAGCAGAGTTTGCCCGACAGGCTAAGCGGTTTCGACCGCGCCGCCGCAACCGCCGCATTGGCCATCGTTCGCGCAACAATACCCCCGCGCCCTTGCGCGCTGCCGCCTTTTGGAACCGGTCGCGTCTCATTTGCGCCATACTTGTAATCAATGGGTTAACGCGTGATCTGGGATAGATCCGCTGCCCTGTGATCGTTTCTTGGTGTCGAGATTTTCTGACCTGACCTCTGGGAGTGTGAGATGGCCTTTTATGACATCGGATCCTCGGCCGAAGACCTTGTGGCGCTGGACCGCGCCCTGGCGCCGCCGCGCGGTGTCTTGCACGCATTCTATGCCCGCTTCGGCAAGCGTCTGGTCGATGTCGTTCTGGCGGTGCTGATGCTGCCGGTGCTGCTGCCGGTGATCGGGCTGCTGTGGCTTTGGGTGCGCGCCGACGGCCATGCGGCGCTGTTCTGCCAGCCCCGCGTCGGGCGGAACGGCCGGATCTTCGCCTGCTACAAGTTCCGCACCATGGTCCCCGAAGCCGAACGGGTGCTGGCCGAGATGTGCGCCCGCGATCCCGCCATCGCCGCCGAATGGGCGACCTATCAAAAGCTGCGCCACGACCCCCGCATCACCCGCGCGGGGGCCTGGCTGCGCAAGCTCAGCCTTGATGAATTGCCGCAGATCTTCAACGTGTTGAAGGGCGACATGAGCCTTGTCGGCCCGCGTCCCTTCCTGCCCGCGCAAGAGCCGCTTTACCGTCAGGCGGGCGGGCGGTCCTATTGCCGGATGCGGCCGGGCGTCACCGGGCTGTGGCAGGTCGTCAGCCGCCACGACACCACCCTTGCCGCGCGGGTGCATTTCGACGAGACCTATGGCCGCAACCTGTCGCTGCGTCAGGATCTGGGGCTGATCCTGCGCACCGCCGGGGTGGTGCTGCGCCGCACCGGCGCCTGAGGCTCGTCAGGGCCCGGCGGGGTCCGGCGGGGCACGGCCAGATTGCGAATCTCGCGCCCGCAGCCTAAGCGGAAGCAGTGCGCGCCGTTGCCCTGCCGCGCCGTTGCCCCGGGAGATGATCTTGCGCCTGCTGACCGTGCTGCTGACCGCGACGATGCTCTCTCAGACCCTTGGCGGCTGCGGCGTCGCCTATCACGGCGCCAAGGTCCGCCCCGGCGTCAGCGCCGAGGGCAAGGTCCGCGTCCTGCCGATCACCGCGGAATCGGTGCTGGTGGCGAATGCCGCCCCCTATCAGCCGCGGCAATTGCCCGGCTATTTCCGCCAGACCGCGGGCCTTGGCGGCACGCTGGCCGCGCCCGTCGCCGCGCCCGAGGGCACGCTGCCGCGCCTCGCACGTCCCGCCCCGCCGCCGATGCGCCTGCCGCCGCCGCTTGCCCCCGCCAGCTACCGGATCGGCGTCGGCGATGTCGTGCTGCTGGCGACGCCGCGCGACGGCACCACGGTCGGGCAGCTGACCGGCATTCTGGCGGCGCAGACCGCGCGGCAGGGCTATACGGTGCAAGATGACGGCGCGATCTCGGTGCCGACGGTCGGGCGGGTGCAGATCGCGGGCCAGACCGTCGACGATGCCGAGGCGACGCTGTTCCAAAGCTTCCTCGACAAGAAGATCGACCCGACCTTCTCGCTGGAAATCGCCGAATTCCAGTCGAAGAAAGTGGCGATCGGCGGCGATGTCGCGGCGCCCGGGGTGGTGCCGGTGACGCTGGCGCCGCTGCATCTGGACGCGGCGCTGGCGGCGGTGGGCGGGGTGACCTCGGCCGATCTCGACACCGCGCTGGTGCGGCTGCACCGCGGCGGCAAGCTTTATCAGCTGCCGCTGAAGGCGGTGCAGGACGACCCGGCGGTGGGGCAGCTGCCGCTGGCGGCGGGCGACAGTCTTTTCGTCGACAGCGGCTATGCGCTGGACAAGGCGGCGGCCTATTTCGAGCAGCAGATCACGCTGGCGAATTTCAAGCAGACCGAGCGCAAGTCGCGGCTCGAGGCGCTGCAGACCGAGGTGGCGCTGCGCCGGTCCGAGCTGGCCGAAGCGCGCGAGACCTTTGCCACCCGGCTCGATCTGGGGGCAGAGGCACGCGATTACGTCTATGTCACCGGCGAGATCGGCAAGCAAAGCCGCTACCCCCTGCCCTTCGACCGCAAGGCGACGCTGGCGGATGCGCTTTATGATGCGGGCGGCGGGCTGAGCACGGCCAGTTCGAACCCGAAAGAGATCTATGTGCTGCGCGGCTCTGCCGATCCGCTGGAATATGACGCGATCACCGCCTGGCATCTGGATGCCCGCAACATGGCCGCGATGCTGCTGGCGACGCGCTTCGATCTGCATGCCAATGACGTGATCTTCGTCGCCGCCCAGCCGGTGCAGCACTGGAGCAACGTGATCAAGGCGCTGACGCCCTCGCTGCTGGTCTCCTCGGTCAACGCCGTCGCCGAGTAAGACGGCGCCGGGTCAGTCTGGCCGGGTCAGTCGGGCCGGGTCCATTGGGCAGGCTCAGTTGGTGGAGGGGGTCGAACTGCCGCCGCCGCCGCCCGCCGAGAGCGCCGCAAGACCGGCGACGCCGCCCAGGAGCGGCAGCAAAAACACCAGGTTGGTGGCGCGGCCGACGGGCAGGTCGCCCTCGGGCAGGACCACCGCGGGTTTGGTTTCGTCCTTTTCGGTCTGGCTTCCGGTCTTCGGCGCCGATTGCGCCAGCGCGGGCGCGGGCATCGTCAGCGCGAAACTGCCAAGGACAGCCAGAACCACCGCAGATCTCATCTTCATCTCTCCCGCCAGAAAGGCCCGTTCGCCGGAACGATAGCACGGCCGCCGCGGCTTTCACAGCACGGCAGCGGCGGCCCGCAGCCCCGTCATTTCGCGTAATAGTCGCGATACCAGTCGACGAAGCGGGCGATGCCGTCGCGGACATCGGTTTGCGGCCGGTAGCCGGTCAGGCTGTGCAAGAGCGTGGCATCGGCCCAGGTCGCGGGCACGTCGCCCATCTGCATCGGCA
>NZ_SWJZ01000005.1 GCF_005144475.1 Rhodobacter capsulatus
ACCAGCGGTCGATCGATGACGACGCCCCAGCGGATGCCATCGTGGCGCGGGGTCGCCCGGCCCGCCGCCGCGATCTCGGTCAGCACGTCGCGCAGCGTGGTGCCCTGATCCTCCAGCACCGCGTTATAGGTCAGCCCCTCGGCCGCGCACCATTCGGCCCAGTCGGCGAGCAGATCGAGATCGAGGCCGGAATCGGCCACCGCTTTCGGGTTCGACGGGTGGCTCAGCACCTCCAGATAGGCCGAGGCTGGGTTTTCGGAGACGCGACGCACCCAGACCCCGGAGGCGGCATCCCAGTCGCGGCAGATCCGGCTCACCAAGCAGTTGAAATTGTCGATCGAGCCGCTGATCTGATGCGTAGCCTTGATCCGCAGCGCCACCAACGCCAGCGGCCGCGGATAGGCCAGCGGATATTCCGGCCGGATCGTCTGCAGCGCGGCCCAGGTGGTGCGCTGGCTGATCTTGCTGTCGGTGGCCTCGTCCTGCAGCATCGTCAGCCGGACCTGCCAGCGGCCACGGGTCGGGAACGACCACGAATGCTGGCGGAAAAACGACTCGGCCTTGGTGGTGACGATGTCGAGCTGCGTCACCAGCTGCCATTCCTCGGCCTCGATCAGCCGCTGTTCGATCCTGATCGAGACCCCGTGCGGTTGCCGCTTGCCGTCGTCGTCGTATTTGAACAGCCCGCCGGTCCAGGCGAGGATGATGCTGGCGCCCGCGGCATCCGGGCCGGTGGTGCGCACGACGGGCGTGGCCGTGGTCGGCGCATTCACCATCCGGGTCGCGGTATAGGTCTCCCAGCGCCAGCCGCCGTCGCCGTCCGAGACCCGCCGCCGGGCCTCATATTCCTCGGGCACCTGCGTGATATTGCCCGCGTCGTCCCGCGGATAGGGACGGGTCAGTTCAACACCGATCTGCTCCTCGACCACCTGGCGCGGATAGAGGCTGAGCGGCAATTCGCCGGCCACGCCATAGCGGATCTCGGTCTCGACCTCGTCATATTCGGAAAGCGAGGTCTCGCCGAGCCGCATGCCGTCGATCGCCACCTCGCCCTCGCCCAGGCAAAAGACGGCGCGGACAAATTGCTGATCGCCGACGATCTCGGTATACGGCGTGGCGGCAAAGGGCGGGGCATAGCGCATCTTGCCCAGCACCACCGGCACCGCGGCGCCCGGCTCCAGCCTATTGCGCCAGCCGCTGATGCTGTAGGTGGTCTTGGCCTCGCTGTCAGGTTTAACGGGCGGGATCAGCGCATTGATCAGCAGCTGGCCGACGATGGTGAAGCCCGCGACCGCCAGCCCCCATTGCCAGCCCCCGACCGCAAATCCCGGGAACAGAAACCCGGTCAGCGCGACTGCCGCGACCGAAACGATGATCGACAAGATCGAGCGCAGCGCCCCCTTGCCGGGCGTGATCCGGATCACGACGCGGACCCCTTGGCGCGGCCGGGCCAGCGCCCAGATCTCGCGCGGCACGATCTGCGTACCTCGATCGGTCACCAGCGCCACCCGGGCGCGGGCCAGATCGGCTTCGGTGGCAGCAGGCAGCGCCCGGGCGACGATCTCGGCCACGGTCAGGCCATGCGGGACATCCAGCGTGATCCGCCCGCGGCCGGGGTCAAACTGCGGGGCCGCCAGCACATGGATGGGGGCGGGGATGGGGCGCAGATCAGTCATCGCGCGGCCTCCGAAATGATCTGCACGGGCATTTCAACGGCCCTTGAACGGTGCCGCCAATGCCCCGTGAACCGGTGCGCCCAGGGGCCGCGCCGATAGTCCGCCAGCACGGAATGGGTCTGGCCGATGTGGATCATCAGCCCGTGGCGGATCACGATGCCGAGGTGGGTCGAAAGCCGCCCGCGCCGGAAGACCGCCAGATCAAAGGCGAGCGCCGGGCCGGTCACCGGCACCCAGAGAGGCGAGGTCTTGGCCCCTTCGATCAGCGCGGCAATCTCGCCATGCTCCTCGACCGAGCCATAGCCCAGGTACTCGGGCAGCGTGATCCCCAGCTCCTCGCGGTAGATCACGCAGGCCAGCCCCCAGCAGTCCGCGCCCTCGGCCGAGCGACCGTGATCGAGGTTGGGGATGCCGATGTAGCGGTTTGACCAGGTCATGCGAAACGCCCGTCTTTGCCAATGGCGGCAACCCGTGCGACGATCAGCTCGCAAATAAATTCGAATCGCAATTTCAGGAGACGGAAATGACGGACAAGCCGACGCCCTTCATCGACGACGTGCGGTTCTTTCTCGCCGACGGGATCGACCATGCTGTTTTGGAATTCGAACTTGGGCCTGAGGTGATCCGCCTCGCTTTGGGACAGGAGTTGGTACAGCTTCTCATTGGCCGTCTCGGAGATCTCTCGGCGCAAATGGAAACCAGACGCAGGCAAATTGATCCGACCGCGGGTCAGGCTGGCGACACAATGCGCATGACGGCTATCAAGCCGGAAACAGTCAGCGTTGCCACGGTGCCTGGCACAGAAGACGGAGCGGTCATTTTCCAGACGCTTTCTGGCCCAAAGGCATTCCTGATGCCGAAGCAGGCTATGACCGATCTTGCTCATCAGCTTCTTCGCGAAGCGGAACGATCTGTTCCACCCCATCGTTTGAACAACTGATCTCGCGTTCGGAGAGCCGCAATTCGAAACGCTGATATCGGTCGGCCCCGCGAACTTCATGAGAGCGCATTCCATCCTCCTTACCTCCACAGCCCGGGAAATTTCTGACGGGTCATCCGCCCGGCCGGGAAATGCTCCAGCTCGATCTCGTCGCGCGAGAGGCTGAGCGTGATCTCGGACGAGGTGCCATCGGCAGTGCTGAGCAGCATCCCGTGCCACTCCGATTCGATCAGGTTCGGCGTCGCGGCCTCGACCACCGCGACCGCGACGGTCGCCATGTCGGTGTACGAGTGCAGCAGCTCGGTCAGCGTCGCATCGAGATTTTCGAGCACGATCTGCGCCTGCGCCGGGGCGTCCTCGGCATCGTCAGGCAGCACGGCCGAGGCGATGATCCAGAGGTACGGATCGGTGGTCGGATCGGCCCCGCGCCAGGTGGACCGCGTGCCATAGATCAGCGGCTCGTCCGAGATCCGCTCGGTGTTGTCGGTGCTGAGCCGGATCGGCGCGTCGAGATCCGGGTGGGTGATCTCGATCAGCACCACATCGATCTCGGCCGAGACCGGATCGATCTGCGCTAGACGGGCGTTGAGGGAGACACGACGGCTCATGGCATCACCACCACTTGGAACTGCTTGCGAAACTCGATTCCCTGGATCGTCTCGATCGGCGGCGCATCGCCCCAGGCGCAAAGCCACCGCGAGGCAAGCTGGATCGGCTGCCCGTCATGGGTCAGCAGCGGCTGCCCGTCATGGGTGAGCAGCGCCCAGCCGTCGCGGGTGGCGTCCGGCATCCAGAACAGTGACGCGCCCTGAGCGCAGTCATCGGCATAGAAATTGTCGAAGGCGCCGCGCTGATTGGCAGTCAGGATCACCGACAGGGTGACCATTTTCGCGACCGCCGAAAACCGCCGCCGATAGCCGGGCGGGCCGCTCTCGAAGCCGCGCTTGCGCCGCGCGTCCTGCGGCTGCAGCTGATAGCTGGAGCGCTCGGGCCGCGGCAGATCGGAGGGCCAGACGGGATAGCTCATCGCGAGATCCCCGCCGGAGAGACGTTGTAAAACTCCCGCATCGCCCGCCGCCCGCGCCCGCCGGGCGTGGTCAGGCCATCGCCGACCAGATCCGAGAAGATGTAGCGGGGCTGCCGTTGGCCTCGGCTGTCGGTGACTTCCTGCACCTCGACATTCATTTGGCGACCGGTGTTGTTGATGATCTGCGGCTGCACCATGAACACCGGCGCCTGGGCCGAATTGGCCGGAGCCCCGCCACTCAGGATGCGCCGGGTCAGATCGGCGGGCACGATCGTGCTCGGCCCCGTATATTCGAGCTCGGGTCCGTTTTCGCCGACGATACGCAGCCCGCCGCCGTGCTGACCGCCCCCCGCAAAGCCGGGAATTCCGAGCCCGCTCATGATCCCCGAGAAGAGCGTGCCCCAGAAGCCGCCGCCCCCACCGCCCTGCACGGCACTGCCAAGCGCCTGGCCGAACGTGTCGAAACCGGTGCCCATCGTACCCAGCTGGCCCGTGGCGAGCGTCGTCGTCGTGCCGAACTTCGCCATCGCCTGCTCGGCCGCACCAAGCCTGTTTGCCCAGCCGTCAGAGCCCATCGGGTTCGCGGCGCTCCACCCTTTCGGACGTTCGAAGCCCGCAAACGCCCCGGTAGCCTCGGTGACGTTCTTCGACGCCATCAACCGCTGATAGGCGCCGTTTTCCGAGGTCATCAGCTCGCGCCAGGCGAAATCGAGCTGGGCCTGCACATTGCCGAGGTGCTGCTTGCCGCCGATGGCCCCGAGCAGCGCGCCTTTGCGGTCATTGTGCTGGAAAAGACCATAGGCTTGCCCCGCATCGCCCACAGCCAGCGGGTTGAAAGCGCTCTCCTGGCTGACGTTGCCCATGACGCCTGCGATCTGGTGCGGCTTCAAGCCCTTGCCAGCAAAGAACTGCCAGACCTGCTTTTGCACATCGGCCGAGCCCTGCAGCCCGCCCATCCCGCCGCCCGCGCCGATGCCGCCCGCCAGCCCGCCCACGCCCGCGCCGCCGATGATCACTGTCGCCGCGGTGACGTTCATGCTGGCCACGGTGCGCATCGCCGCTGCGGCGGCTTGGCTCGGATCGACCTGGGGCCCCTTGCCGGTAAAGCGATCCCAGATGCCCTGCAGCCCGCCGACATCACCGAGGGTGGCATAGTTCGTGCCAAGGATCGCGTTTTTCAAAGGGTTCTTGACCGCCAGCTCTTCGAACATCGAGCCGATTTCGGAGGCGAGGCTGTCCAGCGCGCCCCCAACGTCGCCCTGCCGCAAGGCATCAAAGACCCCGTCGATCGCGTCTTCGCCCGCGCGTTCGACCGCTTTCCAGCCATCCTTGACACGATCGATCTGCGCCTCGAATTCCCGGATCGCGACGGCATTTTGCCGGATGTCCGCCGCCAGGCCGCTCGACGGGCTGATACCGCGCTCGCGGATCTGCAGCTCGGCCTCGTAAAGAGCCAGAGTCCGACGGCGCGTTTCCTCGGATTGACCGATCAGGCTCGCCTCAAGCTGCAACTGCCCGAGGCTCTCGGCCTGCGTGCGCAGGATCTCGCGGCCGGTTTGCTGCATCTCGGTACGATATTCCGAAATGTTCGCGATGACGTCGCGTTGCGAGCCCCGTTCGTCGTCGAGCCCACGCAAGCCCACTCCAGGAGCTGTCGCTGAAGCCCATTCCCGCGACACCTGAAGAGCCCGCATGGTTTCATCAGCCAGCCGTTTTGCAGCGTCGGCAGCTTTCTCGAACGGATCCGGAATGCCTGCTTTCGCCAGTGACTGGGCCGCTTTGTCGGCCTGCTCGGTGTAGCCTTGCACTCTGAGCGCTTCGAGTGCGGCCTTGGCGACATTCGTTCCGAATGCCAGTGCTGCATCGGAAGCGCCATCTGTGTTGTACTCGGCATCGGCCAAAGCTTTTGCCAAACGTTCCGCTGCGAGTTGCTGATCATCAAGGGTGCGCGCATGGCGAAATAGATCGAGCGCATCCTTGACACGCACGGCTCCCTTGTTGGTCAGGTTGAACTTGTCTTCGAGTTTGTCCAACCTGACGACGCCGAATGTCGAAACATCGCCAATGGCGTCCGTTATTCCTGCGATCGAGTCCTTAACTGCCTGCGCTGCTTCGGCACGAGCCAAAGTCAGCAGCGCAAGGTTGATTTCCCTAGCTTTCGACGCACCATCGCCGAACTCGTCAGTCAGGTCACCGATACCGGTTCGCGCATCTTTCAACGCCGTTTGAACGGCTTTGGAGGCCTTTTCGAGATCTGCAAGAGCATCTTCGAACGACTTGGCCTTTTCGCGGCTTGCCACGAACCATTGCACCGCTGCGGCGCCAATGCCGATCACAGCCATTGTTGCAAGATTGGCCGGGTTCAAAAGACCCATCAACGTCGAGCGCAGCGCTGTGCCGATCGACATCCCGGAGGCCCGCATCTGGTCGAATACCTGCGTTACCTGCGTGCCTTGCTGCATCATCAGCATGATGGGATTCTGCCCGGCGGCCAGCATCATGCCGATGTCGTTGAACTGGTAGCCAAGGTTCGCGACATGGGCGGCCGAGGCCGCCGACGATGCGCCCAACGCCTGAAACTGTGCGGGCATGACCGTCAGCACCTGGGCGGCGCGGTCGCGGGCTGCGGCCGCCTCGGCGGCGCTCAATGCGCCGAGCTTTTCAGCCTCGGCGATCTCGCGCAGCGAGGTCTCGTATTGCTTCGACGCCGCAAAGAGCGGGTTGAAACGGGCGCGCAACTGATCGAGCTCTGACTGCCAGGCCGCGGTCTCCCGCTGCGCGGCCAGCATCTCGGTGACCTGCGCCGAGATGTTGGAGGTGAGGCCGGTGACCGCGTTTTGCACTCCGGCCAGCGAGGTCGCACCGCGCCCGGCGGCGGCCATCATGTTCGACATTGCGGCCGAGGTGTCGAGCGCCGCCACGCTGGCCTCGGCAAGGCTCTTGCCCGCCCCGGCCGCACCGGCGCCCAGGACGGCCAGCCCCTCGCGACCTTGGCCCGCTTGTGCCCCGAGATCACGCGCCGCGCCGGTCAGCGCCTGCACATCGCCCTTCGCCTGCCCGAGTTCGCGCCGCGCCTGGTCGGCGATAACGCGCAGCATGATTTCGAGCTGGGTCTGCGTGGACATGCCTTAATCCCGGTTGAGTTCCGTGGCCGCCCCCGCCTCGATCGTGCGGAAATCGGCCCATTCGTCAGGGCTGAGAGTTATGCCCGCGAGCGCGAGGCCAGGCGCCACCGCCGCATAGTCGAGGGCCAGGTACCGAGCGCCGCGCATTCCCATGGGCACCATTCGCCATTGGCCGCAGACCGCCAGGAACGCTTCAAGAGGCCGAACATGGGCTTCCCAGAGCTCGAATGCCGGTCGGGCCAGGGCATCTGCGGGCAGGTCGAGGCCCCAGCGCGCGGCGTCTTCCTGGGCTTCGTCGAGGGCCGTGCCATCGAGATCGCCGCGCGCCCAGCGTCGCCCGGCCTCGATCAGTTTCCCCGCTTCGCGCCCAGGAGCGCCGCGTTGTAGGTTTCGAGGAGCGCCATGCGGACATAGGGCGTCGAGATCAGCTGATCCCGCTCGGCATCCGAATAGGGCACCGGCGCCTTGTCCTCGTCGACGTAATCCTCGCCCCAGCCGACGAAGATCGCCTGAAGATAGGCGGTGGTGCCCTCGGTGGTCATGAGATCGAAGGGCTTGGCCTCGTCGATCGTGAGGACGCGGAAGCGGCCGGTGAAGGTCGCATTGGTGTGGCCGCCATCGACCGGCACGGAAACCTTCACGGGATGGCTGAATTCGGGGGATTTGACGCGCTGAAACATGTTCTCTCCGGGTTTCTCAGGTGAAGACGATCGTGCCCTGGTCGTTGCCGTTCACCGGCAGGGCGAGGCCCTTCAGGGGCCATTCGACGATGTTTTGCTGGTTTTCGAGCGAGGTGGTCCGCTGCAATTGCAACGCAGGCAGGTTCACAGTCATGATCTTGCCAGCGGCAGTTCCGTGCACGAGAGACAGCGGCATGGTCGTTTGGTCGATCGACAACTGATAAGGGTTGAACGTCGTTACCGGCACCGCCTCCACGGTCGTATCGACGGCGTCATCGCGACCTGTGATTTCCGCGGATTCGGATCCGATCAGGAAGCGGGGCTCAACGGAGTTCGCAAAGCGCCAAGCAAAGGACCGCATCACGAAAGCGACGCTGTTGATCAAGAACGTCGGCGTGTTGGCGCTGTTAGCGACCTTTGGCTTGTTGGCCAGTTGGGCAGCAAGATCCGGCGTCGCCCGCACGACTTCCGAAGCCACCGTGAAGAGGCCGGTGAAGTCGAATTCGAAATAGGGGATGTCCTGCTTGTCGACGTGCAGCGTGGCGGTGCCACGCGAACCCTTCATCTTGTAGAGCGTGCTGCCGATCCAGAGGTAGAACGTTCCCGCCTCATGCCCGCTCGAGATCGGGTTGTAGGTCACCGACGTGGTGGCGATGATCGTTTCGGCCATGCCGCACGCCCGCAGGAGCGGACCGAAGGCCGGCACGGTGCCCTTGGTGCCGGAGCCCTTCGCCTCAACCCGGAAAGCGAGCTTCATGTGCAGGTCGGTCGGGATCGTCGCCTGCGCACCATGGTAGGGAAGCTCCAGCTCGCGGCTCTTGTCCTGACCTTCCATCGGCGAGAGCCGGATCTGCGTCGCCAGGATCGCGTTGAGGGCGCCGGTGGGCGTCGGGTCAGTGCCGTAGGCCGCCTCGATTTTGAACAGCAGCACCTTGGAGTTCCAGTAGATGGCCATTTCAAGCCTCCTTCACGGTGGATTTGCCGGGTTTCGGCGTGACCGCCGCGGCGGCAGGTTTTTCGGGCGCCGCCTCGGGCTCGACCTGCCGTTCCAGGGAGCCATCGGGCTGGCGAATGTAGCTGCCGCCTTCGGTGGGCAGCGCGGGGGTGACAGGGTCCGTCATCGTGCGATCCTCATTTGATCGGTCAGGGTGAAATCGATCTGGTAGACGATGAGACCGGCCTGCATGCTCACCAGCCGCCCCGTGCGCAGGACGAGCGCGCCGCTCTCGTCGCCCGGGGTCCAGCCGCCGAGCGTCTCGAAGACCTTCATCACCAGGGCGCGCAGCGGATCGATCGCGCGGGTGCCCGCCGCCTCGAAAGACCGGATCGCCAGGATGATGCTCGCCGCCTCGTCGAAGGTCTGCACAAAGGCGCCAGCTGCCGCCTCGGCAGTGCGTCCGATCAGACCGGCGGGCAGGACGAAGGCGCTGTAGGTGGTCTGCGGCATCTTCCCGCCCGCGACCAGCGCGCTGAAATCCACCGCGCCCATCACAGGCCCCAGTTCGGGCACCTCGGCCGTGAGCTTCTGGATGATCGCCTCGATCATCAGATGAAGCCCTTCATGTTTGCCTCGGTGAAGGGACGCTCGCGATCGGTGATCATGGCCCCGGTGCTGCCGGTGGTGACCGTGCTCACGGTGGCTGCGTCCAGCTTGATCAGGCCCTTCGCGATGTCCTTCAGCGCCGCCAGCGCATCGCGATAGTCGATCTCGATCTTTTTGCCGGGCTCGAAGCTGTGCAGCTTCCAGATCGCGATGGCCGCGGAAATCGCGGAGATCTCCGGCGGCGGCGAGGCCAGCGGAACGACATAGCGTTCGCGCAGATAGCCATCGATAAACGCATCGGCATCAGAGATCGCCCGTGCGACCATGTCGGAGTCGATCTGGCCCGAGGCGGGCATGCCGAGATCGGTCAAGCCGAGCAGCATCGGCTCGCCATAGCGCGTGATCAGGTCTGCCTGCGTCGTGTAAGCCACGGCTCACCCCACCACGATGGTCAGCATCGGATCGCCCCGCAGCGCTTCGAGCTCATCCTCGGTCAACGTGTCGATGTCGATCACCGTGGACGCGGCCGAGAAATGACGGCCCGCACGCCAGCGGCCCTGTTGCGGGCCGGTGATCGTCACCGTGATGCCAGCGGGCGCGGGTTGCACCTCGGCCTGGTCTGCCGCCTGAGCGGTGTCGAGGCTGTCTTCGGTGCTGTCCGGCTGGGCATCCTGCCCTTCGGAAACGGTTTCGGATTCCGGCTCGACCGGAGCGATTTCTTCTTCTGTCGCCGCGGCATCGGTCTCGTTCGCGGTCGTCTCTTCGGCCACGGCTTCGGTTTCGACCTTGGTTTTGGGGCTGCGCGCCATGTTCATCTCCTGTCGGCTTATCGTCGGGGGCGGTTGACCCGCCCCCTCGGGAAACCGACCGCCTTTGCGGCGATCAGCCCCTTATGCGAGCCACGGCACCACCAGCACCTCGGCCGTGCCCTTCCACTCGTTGTCCGAGCCGTTGATCTGCTCGTTCTTCATCAGCTTGTTCGCGGCCCCTTCGAGCGTGGGCGGAACGACAAGCAGGTTGGGCGTGATGCCCATCGGCCGGTCGTAATCGCCCTTCATGCCCATCAGCGCCGCCCGGGCAGTGGCATAGTTCGTCGCGTCGAGCGTTTGCTTCGAGCCGTAGGCCATCTGCCAGAACCCGAAGCCGACGTTGGCGCGGGCGTCGGCGCCGTAGAGGAATTCCTTGTTCATGAAGACGTGGTCGTCGTCGGTCTTGGTCTTCGACACGAATTCGAAGTCGCGGCGGCGCTGCAGGATGATCGGCTTCAGCGCCCGCGTGGTGTCGAGGAGGAACCAGGGCGTGCCCGCCCCGCCCCCCGTGTTCGAGACGGTGATGGTGTTGCCGTCGGCATCAAGCACCGGGTGATCGGTGTCGAAAAAATACTGCCCGTCGTAACAGTTGGTGGTGAACCCGGCCTTGAGCTGCGCGAACACCAGCTGATCCCACTTCGCGCCGGTCGAGCGGCCGAATTCGGTGAAGAGCGGCGTATAGATCCCGAGGTTGTCGGTCTCGATGTCGTCGCGGTCGACGCCGAGCGTCAGTTCCCAGGCCTTTTCCTTGATCGAATAGTCGGACTGCGACAGGTTCTGCACGGCCCGGGCGCCGATCCATTCGCGCACGTTCGGGATCTTGCCGAGCCAGCCGTACTTCACCTCTTTGGTGTTGGCGGGCACGATGGTGGCGATGCGCTCGTACTGGCTCGGCGCCTGGCCGAGCCCGTTCTGAAACGAGGTCTTGAAGCCGACGCGCAGCGCGTCGAGGGTAGCGGCATTGACGAGCATGGTCAGTCCTTTCCGGGGATCAGGAGAGCGCGGCGCGGGTCAGCGCGGCGTCGAAGCGCACCCAGACGCCGTTCGCATCGACCGAGTCGATGGTCCCGGCCGGAGAGCGCGTGTTGGTGGCGGAGGTGAGCGCGACGGTTTCGTCATCGACCGCGTAGCAGGCCTTGCCGATGTCGGCGGCCGTGATCAGATCGCCCGCGGTCGAGTTCTTGAACCGATAGGTGCCCGGCTTGTAGCGCAGCGTGATCGCCCCGGCGGCGCCAGCGGAGTTGTCGGCACGAGCTTCCGCGCGGCCGACGCCGATCAGGCCGGTCGCCGTCTGGCCCTTCACCAGGTAACCGGCGGCGTTCACCATCACCATGGCCCCGCCGTAGATGAGCTGCGCAGCGGCCACCGGCCCCTCGCGCAGATCGCCCGCATAGGCAGGCGTGTTGCGGTCAGCGACGAGGGCCATCAGAGGGTCTCCGTTTTCAGGGTGGCGGCGTAATCCTTGGGATCGATGCCGAGCGCTTTCGCGGCTTCGATCTGCGCCGATTGCAGGGCGACCTCGCCATTGGCCGGCTGCGGCGTGGGCGGCACGACGACGCCACCGTTCAGCACCGGCATCGCACCGATCTCTTTCTCGACCCGGGCCGGGTCCTGCATGTGCATGGCGATGTAATGTTCGCGCAGCGGCTTCACGCCGACCCGCCCGTCCTTGATCGCCCCATCGACGAAGGTCGTCGCCTTGTCCCGCGCACCGGTCGTCTTCAGCGTGTTGAGCTCGGTGGTGACGGTGGCCAGTTCGGCCTGCAGCGCCACGACGGCCTGATCGGGGCCTTTGCCCGCTTTCGCCGCCGCCAGGATGTCCTCGGGCTTGGCCGAGGTCACGCCGAGCGCCACGCCGATCTCGGCCAGGCTCGATTGCAGCGCGGTCTCGGTCGCGCTCGGTTTCTTGATTTCGCCGATCGCGCCGAGGATCTGATCCTCGCCCGCATCATCGGACAGGCCAAGGGCCTTGGCCACAGCCGCAAGGGACATGCTGGTCTCCTGGTGGAGCGCGGTCAGCCCGCGCAGGTTGGGTTTGTTGGTGAGCGAGGCCCGGGCGAGGCCGATGATCAGCTTTTCGCCGTCATGCACGACGGCCGGGCTGATCCCGAGGTAAGCCCGGTCGGCCATCAGCGCCCGACCGGCCTCGGTCCAGTCGACGCGGCCCCAGATGCCATCCGCCCGCGCCTGCAGTTCGGTGATGTAGCCCCGCGCAGGCGAAGGCTCGCCCCGCGGCCCGGCGAGGTCGATGGCATGGTTTTCGTCGATGGGAAGCTTCGCCCCCGGGGCCAGCGAGGCCACGACGCTTTGCGTGTCGAGCCGATACGGCCCGCGCCGGTCCTGCGTCATGATCTCGGCCCCGGCCGGGATCAGGTGGATCCAGTCCGGCACCTCGCCCTGGTGGGGCAGAGGTTGGGCTTGCATGAGGGCGATATGGGGTTTCGATGTGCTCATGCCTGCGACAATCGCAGGTCGGTGAACACGATTTCAGCCACAACGGTGTGTGGAGACGCAGCCTCAGGCCGCAAGATCATCCTGCGCGAGATCGCGCGAGGCGGTCAAGGGGGGCAGTTTGATGCCCGCGCTGGCTGCGGCGAGACATCAGACATAGACACCTGCAGCGATCGCAGCGTCATTGAGTGGTTGTTTTTGACCATTTTTCCGGGTCCGCACCAAGCTGCAGCATGGCGCGGACGGCGAGCGCAAGAGCAGCTGGCACGGCGGAGGTTTTTCCGGCCTCAATGCGGGTGATTTGGGTCCGGCTGTAGCCGGTCCGCTCGCCGAGTTCTGCTTGGGTGAGGCCAAGCTTTTGCCTGGCCTCGTGGAATTCTGTGGGGGTCATGAATCAAGCCCAGATCACACGGAGTGCGCGGGTTTCTTCTTTGCGCATTTCGTCGCCAAAATCATTAATCTCATTCCAGGACGCCTCGTAGTGGTCGAAATGCTCGGTGTCAGTGTCTTTGCGGGCGCACCATTCGGCAAAATCAACTGCCTCTCCAGTGCTTTGCGGCTCGCCAATCCACTCGCCGGTTTCGCGATCGGCTTTAACTTCGTAAAGCGGGTGCATGTTGGTCATTTTCATCTCCATCCCTTGAGGAGTCGCCTAGTTTTCATGTTCTGAATGTGCGCTTTGCGCACGGCGAAATCAAGCGAAAAGTGCGCTTTGCGCACATTTTTGGCAAGGTTGTCAAATTCCTTCAATTCAGCTTCGTCGCTGCGTAATGTTCCTGTTGTGTTCTTACTTAAGCATGAGGAAATCACCATGATCGTCGAGCCCACGTCCCCCGTCGCCCCCTGGCTGGGCGGCAAGCGCAACCTTGCCAAGCGACTCTGCGCCATGATCGATGCGATCGACTGCACCACCTATTGCGAGCCCTTCGTGGGCATGGGCGGGGTGTTCCTGCGCCGCACGCGCCGCCCGAAGGCCGAGGTGATCAACGATCGCGGCCGGGACGTGTCAAACCTGTTCCGGATCTTGCAGCGCCACTACCCGCAGTTCCTCGAAGTGTTGCGCTTCCAGCTCACCACCCGCGCGGAGTTCAACCGCCTGGTCGACACCAACCCGGAAACGCTGACCGACCTCGAACGCGCGGCGAGATTCCTCTACCTCCAGCGCACCGCTTTCGGCGGCAAGGTGCGCGGGCGCAACTTCGGCGTCTCGAAGGATCGCCCTGGGCGTTTCAACCTGACGACGCTGGAGCCAATGCTTGAGGATTTGCACACGCGGCTCTCCGGGGTGGTGATCGAGTGCTTGGACTGGGCGGAGTTCATCCCGCGTTACGATAGCCCTGAAACGCTGTTCTACCTCGATCCGCCCTACTGGGGTTGTGAGGATGACTACGGCAAGGCGATGTTCAGCCGGGAGGATTTCTGGCGGATCGCCGAGGTGCTGCGTGGCATCAAGGGGCGGTTCGTTCTGTCGATCAACGACGTGCCCGAGATTCGAGAGATGTTCGCCTGGGCGAAGATCGATCCGATCGCGACGACCTATTCGGTTTCTGGGAAAGCGCGCAACATGGAGGCGGCTGAGATGCTGATAATGGGCCCGGTCAGCAAATAGCTGCTGCCGGGCAGGCGCCGCGCCAACTGGTCGTTTGATCGGCAAATAATGAGCTGATTATGGCACAAAAAACCGTCATCGAATGGACAGACGCAGCGTGGAATCTGGGCGCTGGTTGCACGAAGATCGGGCCAAGTGAGATAACTGCTACGCAGCGCGCGATGCAATTTACGAGATGGAGAGCAGCGCCCGATAGGCTCGCTCGTGGGCACAGGGCTGACCCGAGAGCCAGCGTCCGATGGATTGCTGTGTCGTGCCGAGAATCGGAGCGGCGGCGTATGCGGTCAATTGGCGAGTATCGAGCCACGCCCTCAGCACATCGCAGAACGGCCGAGGATCACTGACTGGTGACGGGTCAGGAAGGGTCATTTCACGACTTCATGTTGACACCGCGACCTCGCGCGGTGATGCTGCTCACGCAGGCAGCATAGTGATGTTCAGTTGCGGCTTGCCGCGGTTTCTGACGGGTGGGGCGCATTGCGCTCCACCCGAATTCATTTTTTCCTATTGTGCACGAGCGGCTTGATCTTGCAGCCACTCAATCATCTCCGGGCTTTCGGTTTCTTCGTGCACCAGACCGCCAGCGCCAAATGCGCCATCAACCGCGTCGTAAAATCGCACGACCCCATGATTGTCTATGCTGACGCTGGTTTGCCCATTGCGATCCGGGATGCCCAGAGAGAACGACAACTTCTTGTTGCGGGTATATTTTTCGACTTTCTGGGCGACGTTGAATTTTTCGATCACGGCATCCCGGCGCGCAATGTTGTGAATGAAATTGTGCATTTCCATCTCCATCGGTTGATGTTTGATCGTCCGGAAATGCAGCCCCGTAGGGCTGCACTGGCGAGGCGGTCATTCGCCGAAGTAGAAGGCGGCCAGTTGGTTGGCCGTCGCGCGCAGATCGTCGGCCTTTCTGCGATCGTCGGCCGCGCTCGGAGCGTTGGCGCGCTCGGCTTCTTCGGCGCGCTTCTCGGCCGCATCGGCTTGGGCGCAAATGCTGGCGAGATGGCGGGTATTCCAGATCTTCTGCGCTTCGTCAGTTATTTCACCGGGGCCGATGCTGAGACCGGCCGTTTTGATCGCGGCCATGCGGTCGTTGTGTTTTTCCCAATCGCCGGGCTGTTCCGGCGCGAGAGCGGACGGGCGCATGTGCATGATCGCCCGCGCGTTCTGGCCGGGGTAGATCGCGTCGATGAAGTCAAAGGCTTTCTTGGTGTAGGGGATCAGGTCAAACTGCCCCATTCCGAAGTCGTTGGTCATGATCTTGTTCCTCTATCAGTTTTGCAGCGAGCGGATGTAATCTGCGTGCTCGGTGGTCGATTTGATCGCTTTTCTATCTCCATCCCTTGAGGCATCGCCTCGGTTCCATGTCCCCCTTATACTAACGCAGCGTTAGCACGTCAAGCAAAAAGATGTGTGCGTCAGAATGTCTGTGGAGGTCTCAGCCACGGTCATTAGCGAGACGACGCGATAATCATAGTGCCATCCACTCCCCGATCGCCGCCAACACGTTCTCCTCGTCCTCGGCCGAAATCCCGAGGAACGGCCGGGCCGGGATGTCGCCCCAGGGGATCGAGTGGAAATGCCGCCGCCCGCGCTTGTCGATGCCCATGAACGCCCCGAATGCGCCTTGCTCGGCGCCAAACTGCATCACGGCCGACTGGATCGCGCGCGAGCTGATCCGGGCCCAGTCGTCGCCCGAAGAGGTGGCGAAGTTGCTGATGTCGCTTAAGGTCTTCGTTGAACCGATCAGCGGCTTAAGGGAGACCGGCTCCTTGCGGGCCTCGTAGGCGGCGATCGTGGTCGAACTCTTAGGCGCCCAAGGCGTGCCGTCGGGCGCCGTGCCCGTCTGAAACCGTTCGACGGTGCTGTCGAGCAGCAGCTCGGCGATCTGCGCCATGAGCGAGCCTTGGTTGGCAAGCTTGCCCTCGATCCCGGCCAGCGTGGCGGTGATCTGCTTGTCCTGCACTTCCACCGAGATCACGGCGACACTCCTTATAGTATAGATGCTGCGCCCGCCTGACGGATTGTGAGCTGGTCCAGGTAGAGCCGCGGGATCCCGGGCATGAAGGTGAACACCGCGTCGATCAGTTCATGCCCGATCATCTTGGTGAACCTGACCCGCCGCAGTTGCCCGGCGGCTTCCATTGTGACCGAATCCGGATCATTTATCACCGTGCCGAGCCGCCCAAAATCCGTAGGCGTCGGCAGCCTGTGTCCCGCCTTTACCGCGCGTTGAGAATTTCGAACGCCGATGGGGGCGATGGCCATGTCAACTGGCTCACCCCCAAATGCCCCAGGCTCCCAGTCGTTGATCTGCGCCTTCAGGTTTTCCGTCGCGAGCCCGAGCGTCCGCTGTGGCTCGACCAGAACGTCAGGCGAGATTGGGGCCCCACCGCGCTCGCCCAAGACACGCTCGACCCAACGGCGGGTTGCATCGGCGGTGGACGGCGCATCGCGGTAGCCGGTGGCAATGGCATCTCGGGTCGCGGCCGGAACCTCGTGCATGAAGTTCGTCGCCAGGCTGGTCGGCCATTTCCCGGCTTTTTCGGCCAGCGCCGTGATGGTGTTGGCAACGGTGGCGCCAGGCGCGTGATCCCAGCCGCGGTCGATGCCCTTTGGGGCGCCTGTACGCGGATCCGGCATCGCCCAGTCCGTCGGCAGTTTCTTCGCCGGATCGCCGCCCAGCCGTATCGCCATCGCCATGGACATCGCTCCGCGCACGGAACAGCCGCAGCCCCAGCCGTTCGGCGGGAAGTGGCTTTGCCAGAAGGGATGGTCGATCGGCAGGATCAGGCCATCCCAAGCGAGGTGTTGCAAGCGCGGATGCTCGGCGTTGCTGTGCCGATAGACGAGGAACTTGAAGCCTTTGGCGTTCAGCTGCGCCCAGCGGCCCGCGGCGTAGGAGGTCGAGATGTTCGTCTTCCAGATCACCTTGGTGCGCCAGGCCTCGCCCTTCGCGGTGCCTTCGCCGGTCCAGCCGTGCCAGCCGTGCTTTTCGACGATGGCCCGGAAATCGCGCCGGAACACCTCCAGCCCGGTGCCCTCGGTCTGCGAGCGATCGACGGCGCCCAGGATGTCGGCAATAAGATCCTGCTTGATTGCGCCCGCCACCATGCCCGCCCGATCATGCGCCGGGCCCGAGATATCGTCCCATCGCGTGGTACCCACCAGGTTGCGCAGGCGCAGCCGGAATGCCGCCACCTGTTCGTCGAAGGGGCGGCGCAACAGCAGCGCGAGCGGATCGTCAGCCATCGAGCGCGTCCTCGCGCCCAGCGAATTCGGCGGCCAGCATCGCGGCCGCGAGCCGGTTTGCCAGGCGCTGCGTCTCGGCCTCACCGAAGCCCTCTTCGAGCATCGCCCGGAAATCCTCGATCGTGCTGGCGGCGGTCAGCATGGCCTCGATCCGCTCGATCATCGCCACGACGACGGGCTGCGCTTCGACCCCCAGACGCTCGGCCAGCGCGCCGATCTGGTCACCCCCCGAAATTTCGCCCGTGGAGGCCCCTTCTTGTTGCAGGGCCACGTCACCCCCAGACCGCCCCGCACCCCCTTTAATTTTCCCGGAGATCGCTTCAATGACCCCTTTGCGCCCCGTGGGGTCGGTCGGGTCAATGGTTGACGGCTGGTTGCCGCTGGAAACCGGCCGGAGGATGCGCGCGCCGGGTTTCGGCTGCGCCCATCCGAACCGCGCCCGGGCCTCGGCCTCCTCGATCTCGACGCCGTTGCGCACGAGCACATCGAGCGAGTCGGCAATCAGCTTCAGATCCTCGGCCTTCGGGCGGGCGATCTTGAGGCGAGGGTAGCGTTTCTGCGGCCCATATTCGAGCTGGATCCACGGCCGGATCAGGTCGCGGTTGAGGATCGCCGCCAGGGCCATCGCGTCGGCGGACTCGATGTCCTCCTGGACAAGCCGGTGCTCTTTGCCGACCGCATGCCCGCCCGCAATGGCGTCGGTGGTCGCGGTCTGGCCCAGCACCGCCTTCGAGATCTGCTGATCGAGGTGGGCGATGCGCTTTTCGTAAAGGTTAATTGAAGCGCCGACGGATTTCGTTTCGACGAAGTCGATCGACATCGTGTCGGGGATGATCGCGGCGCAGTCGCCGGCGATGTTCGCCACCGCGCGGAACAGGGTCGCCTTGTCGGCGTCCGATGCCCCGGGGGCCCATTTGCCTACCCGCAGCGGCTGGCCATAGGTCTGGGTGAAGATCGCCCAGTCGCGCGCCGTGAAGGCCTTGAACATCCAGCCCCAGGCCGCCACCCGGGAGAGGCCCGAGCGCAGCGGCAAGCCAGACTTCGCCGGAATGTCGGCGAAAATGAAGCGGAACGCGGGCAACGGCACTTCCTGACCGCCCTCTTCCAGAAGGCGTGGCGTGCTCAGATCCCGGCGCTCGAATCGGAAGTGCCGCGGGTCGCGCCAGATCAGCTTGCCCGGCATGTACTGGCTCTCGGAAGTGTCCCAGACGATTTCCGTCGCCGAATAGCCCTTCGAGATACAGTCGAGGATGTGAAACACCTCCTGCTGCAGCTCTTCACGCTTGAGCCAGTCGCGGACCATGTCGGCGATCTGCACATCGAGCGCCGCGTCAGAGGCGGGCTCGACCGTGACATCAAGCTGGCTGACGGCACGCTTGCGGGTGCCGATCACACCCAGAAAGTGCGGGTCGCGCTCCTCGATCGTTTCGGCGAGTTCCAGGTAATCGACCGGGTCGCCCTGGTCGGCTGCGCGCAGGATATTGGCCAGCCGCACCGGGTTGAGCCCGTCGCCCGGATAACCCGAGAGCGGCGATCGTACGCCGCCCAGCGTCGGCGCGGCCACTTCCTGCGTCAGGTTCTTGCGCTCGACCGGATTGCCCCAGCGGTCGGTCAGGATCAGCTTTGCAGCCATGGTGAGCTCCTTATTTGGACTTGCCTGAACGCCCGTCCATCATGTCGATAGGCTCGCCAGAATGCGGACAGGGCGGGTTCGTCTTCCAAGCCCCCTCGCGCCCGCAGCAAACCACGTTCGTCGCGCAGTTGCAGCGGCGCATGGTATCCGGCCCTTCAATGCCGCACCCGGCACATTTCCAAACCTTTTCAGCCATGCCTCTCTCCTATCTGGACTTCTTGAGGGGCACGACCTTGCCCACTTCGACCGCTTCGTCCCTCTCCTTCACCCAGGCGATCCAGTCGCGCGACGCAGGGCGCCAGCCATTCGTTGCCAGCCCAAGGATCGTGTGCTTTCTGGTCGGGGGGCCGTAGACGCCACCGCGACGAAGGAGCGCCACCCCGACATACTCTTTCTGGTCGACCGGATCGAACCAGCGGTCTGTTACAATCCCGATCTGAACCACGCGATCCGGATCGCGCTCATCGCGCCCACCCCAGATCTTCGCTCCGCGGTGCGCGGGCATTTCGAGCTGATCACCCGGCTGCACGTCGTCGAACTTCTTCGCCATGCCTTCGCTCCTATCGGATCAAGTACACGTCTGCCGAAAGGGCAGCGAGGATCAGGCGGTCGTTGGCGCGCGGCCGAGCAAGGATCGGGGCTGCGCGCCGTTTGAAGACGGTCTTCAAAGCGGCTTTGGCGGCGATTTTCGCAGCCCTTTTCTTCGCGGCGGGTCGGGGGTTCTTGCGGGGCATCAGGATTTTTTCTCCTGCCCGCTGCAAAACCCTTTGGCATCAACGGCAAGAAGGCCGCGCAGGAAACATCCGACGATGTTGGGGGTGCCGCGCACCTCGTGCACGAAGCTCTGCACAAGCAGCGCGATCACGATGATCAGGAACGTTTTCATTCCTTTTCCTCAACATGCTGGATCCGTGCATAGGTGAAGTTGAAGAACCGGCCCTTGCCAGACACGAGAGTCGCAATTTCGAAGCCGAGCGCGACGCCCATACCGATGCAGACCCCGAAGCAGAGGCCGAAGAAGCCGAGGCCGAGATAAACCAGAAGATCCATCACACGCTCCCCCTGAAGCTGGCCCCGAGCGGGCCGTCCCACCAACCGCGCTCAGCGCCGAGGGCCAGATCCTCCCAATCCGCCGCCTCGGCGGTCATGTGCATCTGCCCGGATTGGATCTCGTGGCGGTTCGCCACCGCCTGGTAGCCATATTCGACCCAGCGCATCCGCGACGCAAAATGCGCGAGCGCCAGCGCGATGGCATAGTCGCCGTGGCGCTTCTTGCCGGTCTCGCCCTCGCGCACCGGGGGCACCCGGGGGATGCCCCGGATCAGCTTGACCATGCGCAGATCGGCCAGGTGTTCGGCATCGGGGATCAGCTGGATCTGATCATCCTCGAACGCGCCCTTCAGCGGCGGCATCTGCAGCCGATACCATTCCTCGGTGAACTTGATCGCCCAGACGAGGCCCGGGCTGTCCTCGGCTTCCTTGAGGCCATATTTCCGGCCCATGTCCTCGGCCACGGTCCAGCCCATGCCGGTGGCGTCGAAGGCGGCGCCGACCAGACGCCCCTTCACATGCTCCAGCACCGCGCCGACGATCAGCTTCTGTTCCGCGCCCGGCACGTTGCGCATCTCGATCGAGAGCGCTTCACGCCGTTTCAAGCGCTGTTCAATGGCCAGCAAAGACAGGGTCGAGAGGTCGGCAACACGGCCGAAGTCGAAGCCCATCGCGTAATGCGGGCGCAGATCGAGCGCGACCAGCGCCTCGGCCAGCTGCTTCATGAACGGGGTCAGCAGGATCGCCTGTTCAAGGTGGTTCTTTTGCATGTAGTCGGCGGGCAGTTCGAGGCGCAGTACCGGCGCCTCGGCCGTCATGCGCGCCTCGATCAGCGGCGCGGGCAGCCATGCCCCCGTGCCCTGCGTCGGGATGCAAAAGAGTTCCTCGTCCGCGCCATCGCCGTAGGAGTCGATGATGTTCTGCCGCCACTCGGCTTCGGCCTCGGGCGTCCAGGTCTCGCCGGTCACCAAACAGATGCGCTGGTAAAGCCCGTCGCGCAGCGCGTCATCGAAATCGATCCGCAGGTGCTGATAGCGCGATCGCCCGGCCAGAATGTCCTGAATGGTCTGGTTGAACGGGTTGTCGGTGCCGTTGTGGGTGGAGCAGACGACGACCTGACCGCCCCACATCAGGAAGGCGAGCGCGGATTTGAGCAGCTCGGGCAGGCTGTCGACGAAGGCCGCCTCGTCGATGATCACCGCGCCCTGTTTGCCGCGCAGCCCGCGCGGGGCCGAGCTGAGCGCGAGGATCTCGAAGCCCGAGGCAAAGCGGATCCGGAACGCCTGGATGTGCTTAGTGTCGGTGGGATCGGCCGGGTTCGCGTCCTCGAAGAGCAGCTCGTCCTGCGCCATCGCGGCGATCGAGAAGGCCTTGGCCCACATCGCGCAGGCGTCGATGAATTCGCGGGTCATCTCCTGGCTGTACGAGATGTACATCACGTCCATGCCCTTGGCGGCCCGCTCGCGCCCGGCGCGCAGAACGGCATAAGCGGCCAGCCCCCAGGTGAGGCCCACGCGGCGGGACTTCTCGACGAAGAGAACGTTGCGCGAGACCGAGTCGAGGAGGCCCACCGCCTTCGCCTGATACGGCAGCAGCACCTTGGGCAGGCCGACGGCGTCGATCACCTGCGGCAGCGCCTCGGTGGCGTCGCGGCGCTGGCGTTCCCATTCGGTCTGGCTGATCGGCGCGGTCATTGGTCTTTCCCTGGAAGTTGGATTCGAGCGCGGTCTGTGGTAGAAAGCTCAGGCGGCGCGAATGAAGACTGGTGATGGGTCCTGTAAGTTTGCCCGCTGGCCGATGCGATCACCCGCGTCGGCATTGGTTTCAGGGCATGCCGAGTGCAGCCTTGTAGACGTCCAGGATCGCGTCTTCCTCGGCCAGGTCGTTCTTGTCCCGCTTGCGCAGGGTGATGATCTTCTTGATCACCTTGGTGTCGTAACCGCGGGCCTTGGCTTCGGACATGATGTCCTTTTGCTGCTCCGCGATGTCCTTTTTCTCGGTTTCGAGATGTTCGTATTGCTCGATGAACTGGCGCAGTTCGTCCGCGGCCACGGTATAGGCGTCGTTCGACATTTCAGACCTCGGTGATAAACGTCGGATGGATCAGCGTCATGGCAGCGTCCCCACAGGGTAATAGGCCAGCGAATAAAGCGATCCGGCGCCGATGCTGACGGCCCCCCCGCCATGCACGATGCCCTTGGCATCAACTGTTCCCGCGGCATCGACCCGGCGAATATCATAGCTTCCCGCCGCCACCGCCACGCTGGCCAGATCCGCCGCCCGGGTCACCGCCGCGGCCTCGGTCAGAATGACCGAACTGGCCGCGGCCCCGACCTCCAGCTGCGCGCCCCAGAGATGAAGCCCCGACGCCCCATTGCCCA
>NZ_SWJZ01000059.1 GCF_005144475.1 Rhodobacter capsulatus
TTGGCCATCAGCTTGCCGACGATCGGCGCTGTCACGACGGCGAGGATCCCCATAGGTGCGGTCGCGAATCCTGCCCAGGTCGCGGTGTAGCCCATCATCTGCTGAAGCCAGAGCGGCGTCAGCATGATGTTGCCGAAGAAAAGCCCGAACATCAGGCCGAGCGAGACGGTTGACACCACCCAATTGCGGGAGCGGAACACTGAGAGGTCAAGGACGGGTTCTTCGTCCGTCAGTTCCCATATGACCAGAGAGACCAGGGCGATAAACGCGATGATCGCCATGGCGACGATGAAGGATGAGGAAAACCAGTCGAGTTCGCGGCCCTTGTCAATCATCGTCTGGAAGGCGCTGACGAAGACGACAAGCAGAAGCAGCCCGACCACATCGATGCGCTGATGCTCGATCGGCGTTTCGCGATTGCGCATGATCAGCCACACGATGCCGCCCACCAGTGCGCCGAACAGAATGTTGATGTAGAAAATCCAGCCCCAATGGTAGTTATCGGAGATATAGCCGCCCAGGATCGGCCCGAAGATCGGGGCAACCACAGTCGTCATTCCCCAAATCGCCAGGCCGATATTGGCCTTTTCCTTCGGGAAGATCGACATGAGCAAGGTGGACGAAAGCGGAATGAGCGGCCCGCCCGCGAAGCCCTGCATGATCCGGAACAGCACGAGCAGCCCGAGACTGCCGGACAGGCCGCAAAGGATCGAGCAAATCACGAAGGCGATAACGCAGGCCGTGAATAGGCGGACTTCCCCGAACCGCCGCGCAAGCCAGCCGGTCAGCGGCACGGTGATCGCCTCGGCGACGGCATAGGCGGTGATGATCCATGTGCCTTCCGTGGTGGAAACACCGAGATCGCCCGATATTGTCGGCATGGCGACATTGGCGATCGTGGTGTCAAGCACGACCATGAAATTGCCGAACGACAGGGCCGCCGCCGCCAGCGCCAGGGTGCCACCCGTCAGCGGCGGATAGCCACCAGCTCCATGCTTCGGATCACCGGACATTTTCAGTCGGCTCCCGAAAGGTCGATCGTCGTGTGCATGGAAAGCCCGACGCGCAAGGGGTGCTGTGCGATCTCCTTCGGATCGAGCGTGATGCGAACGGGAAGGCGCTGGACGACTTTGATCCAGTTGCCGGTCGCGTTCTGAGCGGGGATCGCCGCGAAGGCGGAGCCTGTACCCCCGGAGAACCCCGCGACGCGGCCGTGATAGACGACATCGGAGCCATAGAGGTCGGAAGTCAGCTCGACAGGCTGGCCGGGCTTGACGCGGGCAAGCTGCACTTCCTTGAAATTGGCATCGACGTACATCTTTTGCAGCGGCACGACGACCATGATCGCCGTGCCGGCCTGGACGCGCTGACCAACGGCCACGCGGCGCTGATCGACAATGCCGGCGACTGGTGCCCGGATGACGGCTCGGGCAAGGTCTACCTTGGCCTGATTCAACTTTACCTGCGCGGCCACAACCTCGGGATTCGTATCGACCGTGGTGTCATCGAACAGCACTTGATTGGCATGGCGCGCGCCGGCAGCGGCATCGCTGCTCGCTTGTGCGGAAGTAATCCGGGCCTCGGCTTGCGAAACCGCCGCCCGCGCCTGCTGCACGATCGTATTAACGTCATCGAGCTTCTGAGTGGAGATGACGTGATTCACAATGAGTTGTTGGGCTCGCCCCTGATCAAGAAGCGCCTTGTCGAGATCAGCTTGCGCGCGGACCAGATCGGCGCGCGCCGTCGCCACGTCCGCCTTACGCGCTTCCTCCTGGCTCGCAAGATTGTCGTCGTTCGCCATGATCTGACGAACCTTGCGGCGGGCCTGCCCGAGCGCCGCCTCGGCCTGCTCGACAGCCAGTCGCAAATCCGTGTCGTCCAACTCGACCAGAACGTCGCCGGCCTCGACATGCTGGCTGTTGACGACCAGAACGCGCTTGACGGGGGCGCTGACAAGCGGCGTCACCTGGGCGACTTCGACATTCGTATAGGCGTTCTCCGTCGATACGGCGTCGGCCGCGATGAACGTCGCCCATCCCCACCATGACGCCCCGGCCAGCGCCAGCAGGCCGCCGAAGATGAGAAACAGCCGCTTGCGCTGCCCCTTCTTCGGCGCGGGTCGATCGGTCGTGTCTTGCCCGGAAGCAGGCGCGTCCGATGCAGAATCATCCCTGCTTGTGGTTTCGGCCTTGGGAGCGGGGCCGGCGTGTTCCGGGTGGCCCTCGTCCATCTGATCCCGGCCATCGTCTGCTGAGGGTGCTTGCTTCACGAGTTCCATGATTTCCGTTCGCACGATTGGTAATGATTAGTACCATTTGACTTATTAGGTAAGGTAACGTACCTTACCAGTCAAGCGAAATCTGAACAGGAACCCAGGAAATGGCTCCAACTGCACGCGCAAGGCGATCGTCCCAGGATGACCGCCGCGCTGCCATTCTCGACGCCGCCGCCGAAGTTTTCTTCGAGCAGGGCTATGCTGCAACGAGCATTGACGCGATTATCGAGCGCATCGGCGGCTCGAAGCGCAACATCTACAACGAGTTCGGAAACAAGGAGGGCCTGTTCACCGCCCTGGTGTCCGAAAGCGCGGATACAGCCCTGGCGGCGCTCTCGGTCGAAAAATTCAAAGGCCGCGACCTTGCCGGAATCCTGCTCGAATTCGGCCGGCGATTAATGGAAATCTACATGTCGCCGGCGCTGATCGGCGTCTATCGCTCGATCATGCCCGAAGCCCTGCGCTTCCCCGAATTGGCGAAGGATTTTTACGACAAGGGGCCAGGGCGTGCCTCGGACCGGCTCGCTGAGGTGTTGGAGGACGCCAAGGCTCGCGGCGAAATTCACATTGGCGACTGCCACGCGGCGGCCGACCACTTCGTCGGCATGTTCCGTGACAACCTTCACCTGAAGGTCGTTCTTGGCCTGCGCTCACCGCCGTCGCCTACGGAGGCCGAGGCCGCCGTGGTTTCTGCGATAGGCATCTTCTTGCATGGAATCTACGGGGCAGGCCGCCCACAATAGCCGAGAGGAGACATGGAATGACCATCCCTCATCGAAAGACCTTCGGGGTGGAGACGCCGCCGCTGGATGTGGCCCGCACATTTGAGGACTGGTGGAGCGACGATGATAATGGCGAGGTTCGCGCTGTTCTTGTCGATCTCGGGAGCCGCCTTCTCAGGGCGATCACATCTCCACTGGTTGTTTCGATATACCGGGCCGCAAGCGATCCTGCCGCTTCACCGGGCTTCGCCAGACAATTTTACGAAAGCGGCCCTAGAAGCGTTGTAGCCGGTCTCGCGGAGATTCTTGGTGAGGCGGCCGCAAGGGGCGAGATTGATGTGGAGGATTGCGAAGTTGCCTCCGTCCAGTTCATCGGCATGGTTCGCGGCAATCTTCAGCTTGAGGTCATGCTTGGTCTACGACCAGCGCCGCCGCCCGCCGAAATTGACAACATCGTGCGAATTGCGGTCGATGCCTTCCTTCGCAGCGTGAAATCCAGCGGACCCCGCACGATAACGGTGCCTCAACATCATATCTGAGCTGCCCCCCTGACAAAGACAAATCGGCTCTACGGCTGCGCCGGCGCTGCAACGGTGATGGTGCAACGCTGATCTTTCTTCGACTTTGCGGCCGTCTCGGCGCACGCGGTAAGCGCCTCCCGATTGGCGCGGACAAGGCTGTCTGCATCGAGAATGCTTTGCCAGCCTCCGGGGCTTCCCGACTTCATGAGCGCGATTCCGGCGTTCCAGCGATCGGCGTTCAGGACGGTCGAGGCAACGGCCATGTCGAGCGACCCATACAGCACGCGCGGCGCGAACAGCGTCAACAGCACGCCGAAGACTAGGCCGGCCGCTCCTGCGCCGC
The DNA here is from genome assembly GCF_005144475.1 of Rhodobacter capsulatus. Lineage (GTDB taxonomy): Bacteria > Pseudomonadota > Alphaproteobacteria > Rhodobacterales > Rhodobacteraceae > Rhodobacter > Rhodobacter capsulatus_C. The sequence continues at coordinate 3,862 of NZ_SWJZ01000059.1, forward strand.
AAAGCCACCAATCCTGCTGACGACGCGCACGCGCGGTCCTGACGCACGCGCGAAGATCGCCGGCCACGCGCTCGAGGACTTGTCCTCGAGCCTCGATCGTGCGGCCGGCATTCTCCGAAATTCGATCGCCGGCGTTCTCGAGCGCGCGGGCGTAGTGATCGGGTCCATTCCTGAGCGCCGGCAACTTCTGCAAGGATTCAAGGGCCTGGCCGACAACGGCAACCTGTTTGACGATGCGGCCAAGCTCCGGACCATAATCGGGCGGCTGCTGGAATTTCTCGAACTGATCGAACGCCGCTTCCACCCCTTTGCGGATGACGGTCATTTCGCCGCCAACGTCGCGGGCCAGCTTCTCCACCGATAGCCGCAACGCATCAAAAGCCTGGGCCGGATCGCCAGCGTCAACCTGTTCGTCTGGTTCGAATCCCTCGCTGTCGTCTGTCATGGCGTCTCCTATCGTTCCATCCCGAGGCTCTGGCTCCGGCTGCGTGTAAGGCTCTGCTCCATGTCGCGGGCGAGGCTTTCGCTCTGCCGTCCCTGATGGATTCCAAGGTCCTGCTTGCGATTGCGCAGGATCGATTCAACCTGCGGATCGCGCTCAAGGCTCTGAGCCATGCCGCGCATTTGTCCCTCGACCTTGCCGCGCGCCTCGTCGTGCTGCCAGCCGCGAAGCTCTTGGCGCTGCCCCTGTAGCTCCTGCCAGCGGTTGACGAACCGCTCGGCCCTGACGTTCGGGTCCGCCAGTGCGGCGCGCTCCCGATCCATGCCGGCGATGAGCTGGCCGGCGCGCTCGCGGCCGGAAAGCTCGGTCATCGCCTGCCGGGTCTCAGGGTCATGCTGCAAGGCCGACACCATGAGCGCCGATGTTCCCGGCCGCGCCTGGTCGAGCTGCTGCCCCGCAAGGCGCATCTCCTGCTTTTGCGCTTCGAGTACGGGCAAGCCCTCGCGGACATTCCTGTCGGCGGCATCGAAGGCCCGCGCATAGCGGTCAACGGCTCGCTCCATGTCGCTCGGCCGCCGCAAGCGGTCTGCCTGCCGGTCCTGCGCCGGCGCCTGCCGCAAGCTCCCTTCCCTTTCCGGCTGACGCTGCATCCGCGATGCCTCTCCGCGCTCCTGGGAGACCACAGGAGCCGCATTGAGCCTCAAGCCGTCGAACATGCCGCGTCGGGGCTTCTCGGCCCTATCTGGCCGCTCCTGGGCCGCCTCGGCGCGGTCCTGCTGCGGCCGTTCGGCCGCTGCTCCGCGCCCGAGTTTCAGGCCCTCGAACGGATTGCGGCGCTGGCGCTGCTGATCCTGGGCGAGATCCTCGGCGCGGGAAACCCGCGCGAGATCCTCGCCCATTTTTTCGGCCTCCACGGTTGGCCGCTGCGCCCGATCCTGCGAATGACGCTCGGCCCGGGTTTGCTCCTGCGTCGACTCCCTGTCCGGACGTAGCTCGATCTCGCTCCGGACGCCCATTTGCTCCGCGATCCCGCGCCGCTCGGCAAAGTCGCGCGTGTAATCGAGCGTGGTTTCCTTCACGCCCGACCGGCTGAGCCGGTTTTCAAGCTGCCGATAGGCCAGCTCCCCGCCCTCATGCACCTTCCACGAATTGCGCTCGGCCGTGCTGCCGTCCGGAAGGCGGACCGTCTCCGATCCGCGATGCTCAAGGCCGATTTTATCCCCGATCTCCGGCGCGGCCTCTTTCATGGCGCGCTCAAGGTCCACGCCCCAAATCGTGTGTTTCTGGCCGCGATCGTTTTCCAGCGTCACGAAATAGCTGTCGCGGTTCTTCGGGTCGTTCTGATAGGGCGCGGTCCCATGCTCGACCAGGCGGCCGGCGTTCCGGTCGGCAAACTCGTCCATGCCGGCATAGAGCTGCGCGCCGTCGCGATGCCGGGTCATGGCGACATAGGTTAGATGCCGATCCATCGTGCCCGACGCCATCACATAGGCGCGGTCGACCGTCGCGCCCTGGTTCTTGTGAATCGTCGTCGCATAGCCATGGTCGACGGCGCGATAGTCGCCCATCGGCACGCTGATGCTGTCGCCGCCCTTACCGTCGAGCTGCGCGACGATCCGGCCGGCCTCGACACTTTCGACCGTGCCAAGCATCCCGTTCTTGACGCCAAGGTCGCGGTCGTTCTCCAAAAACACGATGCGGTCGCCCGGCGCGAACGATCGTTTTCCGTCATTGGTCGGGAATGTCAGCTCGCCGGCGTCCTCCCCTTTCGCCAGCTCGCCGCGCTCCTGCAGGGCCGATCTGATCTCATCATTGATGGCCCGCACATCGGCCCGGCGATGCGCCATCGCAACGCGCGTGCCCTCCGGCCGCTCACCGCGATCGGCAAGGTAATCGCGCACGATCTCGCCGCGTGCCTCGTCCTTCGTCTCGCTGAGCCGAATGTCGCCATGCTCGCGATAGGCGGCCAATCCCTCGGCCGTCCGGTGCGTGGCGAAGTCAACGGATGCGCCCCGCTGCCAGTCCACGCGCTGCCGGCGAATCTCGGACAGCTCCGCATGGCCGATCTGCTCGGCAATGGCGCGGAAGGGTGCGCCGGCCCCGATCGCCTGTAGCTGCTCATGATCGCCGACTAGGACGATCTTCGCCCCGCGCACCTCGGCCTCGTTGATGAAGCGGGAGAGCTGACGGCTCCCGACCATGCCCGCCTCGTCGATCACGAACACGTCGCCGCGGCCGAGTGTGCCGCGGTCGTTCTGCCAGCGATATTCATATGACGCGAGCGTGCGGCTTTGGATGCCCGAAGATTCCTCTAAGCCCTCGGCCGCCTTCCCCGACAAGGCCGCGCCGTGCACCGTGTAGCCCTGGGCCTCCCATGCCTCGCGTGCGGCCGCCAGCATCGTGCTCTTGCCCGCGCCGGCATAGCCGACAACTGCCGCGATCTGCTCCGGCCCGGTGATATGCTCGATCGCCTGGCGCTGCTCGTCCGAAAGCCGGGCGGAAGCATCGCCGGCGCTCCGCTGAATCGCCGCGTCCTGGCGCTCGATCGCACGGCCCACATGCCGCCGATCGACACCGTAGGTTTCCGCCTCGTGCATCCGCTCGGCCGATTTCGCCATGCCGGATTCGATCTCGACCATTTCGCGGGTCGAATACCGGGCAAGCTCGATCTCGCCTGTTTCGGGGTTCGTCCGCTCGCGCTGTAACTCGACCAGGGAGGGCGAGGCCATGACCGTCGCAAAGGCATTCTGGAACGCCTGCGGATCGTCATTGATGTAGCGATGCAGCGTGCGTGCAATGTCGTGCCGATCGAACACACTCTTTTCGTTCGTGACGATCGAAAGAACCTGCTCCGGCTTCTCCCTGATGAGGTCCGCGTTGCGCTGCGCCGCTTCCTCGCTGAGCCGCGCCCGGTCAACGTCCATACCCTTGCGCTGCATCTGCGTGGCATGGACACCCATATGCTCGGTCGGCTCTAGCTCTAGGCCACGCTCCTGATGCGAGCGATGGTCAATCCGAATATCCAGGCCGGCCATCGCCAAATGCTCGTTCGCATGGCTCTCCCACGATTGGCGAATGTCGCGGAGCTGCATTTGCGTGGTCGGCAAGTCGTTGGATAGCAACCACTTATTCTCACGCTCGATATAGGTCTTGTCGCCAAGCCCTTCCTCTCCGACCTGCCGCGTCGTCATCAACAGGTGCGCGTGATGGTTCCGAACGTCGCTCGCCTCATGCGGCTGATGAATGGCGAAATCGACCGCCCCGCCGTAGCGGTTCGCCAAGTCCTGGGCGAACTCCCGCGTCAGCTCTAGCCGCTGCTCGGCCGTCAGCTCATGCGGAAGCGCGATTTCAAACTCGCGGGCGACACGCGCGTCTTTTCGACTCTCGGCCGCCTCGGCAGCGTTCCACAGGTCCGACCGATCGCGCGCCCAATCGGCGTTGACGCCTTCGGGCAAGACGATTTCCGCGTGTTCGACGCCCTGCTTGCGGGAAAAGTCATGCGTGATGCCGTCGCGCTCATTTGTCAGGCGCTCGCCGGCACGATAGGCGGCAGAGGCGACGGCGCTACGGCCCTTCGCCCGCGAAACGGTCTTCATGCTGGCATGATAGATCGCCAAACGCCGTCCTGCCTTTCCCGATCTGCGATCAGCGCGCTTGAGTTGCGAAGCAACTCGTAAGTGCGCCCTTCTCAACTCAATCGCTTCGCTCTTTCGTCGCTCGGTGTGGCACTTGCGGCAACGTCGATGCAATGAACTGATGCTCCGATTGTGCTGCAAGACCGGCGAATTTTCAAGCAAAACAGCCAAACAACTGGAAATCACGACCGGGAATGATAGACTTGGCAAGCGAACGGAAAAGGAGATTGAGACATGGCGCGCAAAACGATCGAACAACGTCTGGCCGAACTGGATGCACAGCGCGCCACACTCAAAGCTCGCCTGACCAAACAGGAACGCGCTAACGATACACGCCGTAAGGTGCTGCTCGGCGCGCTCGTCCTGCATCGCCTCGAAAACTCCAACGATCCCGATTTCACCAAGCGGCTCGGTGACTGGCTCCGTCGAGAACTGCCCGGATTCCTGACACGCGACGGCGATAAGGAACTCTTTGCCGATCTACTCGGCAAGGCGGCCGACACGCAAACGACAGGGAGCGCCGGGGAGGCCGGCTCATGAATCAGGCGACACTTGCATGGGCCGCGTTCAAAAACATGCTGCGCGCTGCCGCCCGCGATCCGGTATGGGCGTTGATTAGCGTCATTCTCTCGCCGCTCCGGGGCGGGCGCTATCTGCTGCAAGTCGGCGCTTTCATTCTGTTCATTACGCTCGTTCTCGCCGCCATCGCCAACGGCATCCCGCAAGAATGGTGGATCGCCAGAACGATTGCCGGCCTGTTCGTCATTGCCGTCTTTCTCATCCTCGTCTTCCGCGTCCTCACCAATCCCATGATTGAGCATTTCGGGGACATGGAAGGCGAAACCCACGGCTCGGCCCGCTTCGCCACCAACAAGGAAGTGGCTCCCTTCACCCGCGCCGATACCGGCCTGCTGATCGGCCGGGACGCCAAAACGAAAAAGCCGCTGCGCTATGACGGCCCGGCCCATCTTCTGACCATGGCACCGACGCGCACCGGCAAGGGCGTCGGAACCATCATCCCCAATCTGCTCACCGCCGACCGCTCCGTGATCTGCATCGACCCCAAGGGCGAGAATGCGAAAATCGCAGGCCGCGCCCGTGAAAAGTTCGGGCCGGTCCATGTCCTCGATCCTTTCGGCGTTACCGGCCTGCCCTCGGCCGCCTTCAATCCGCTCGACCAACTCGACCTGGCCGGCCTCGATGTGGCCGAAGACGCAAGCACCCTGGCCGACGCCCTCGTGTTCGATGAACCGGGCATGGCCGGCGAAGCCCATTGGAACGAGGAAGCCAAGGCGCTGATTGCTGGCCTCATCCTCCATATAGCCGCCCAGGAGCCGCGTGAGCGCCGAAACCTCGCCACCCTGCGCGACTATCTCACACTCGCCCCGGAAGCCTTCTCCACGCTCCTGAAGGACATGCAGGCGTCCCCTGAAGCGGCCGGCCTGGTCGCCCGCGCCGCAAACCGTCACCTCGGCAAATCCGATCGTGAGGCGGCCGGCGTGCTGTCGGCCGCGCAGCGCCATACCCATTTCCTCGACAGCCCGCGCATGGTCGCCGTCCTCGGCCGCTCCGATTTCCGCTTTGCCGATCTCAAGCGCCGCAACGTCTCGGTCTTCCTCGTCCTGCCGCCCGATCGGCTATCGACCTATTCGCGCTGGCTGCGCCTGCTCGTCGCCCAAAGCCTCACCGACATGGCGCGCGATCCGGCCAAGCCCGCCGTGCCGGTCCTCTACCTGCTCGATGAGTTCGCCGCCCTCGGCCACCTGGCCCCCGTCGAGCGCGCCATGGGCCTCATGGCCGGCTACGGCGTCCAGCTCTGGCCGATCCTGCAAGACGTTCACCAGCTCCGCGCCACCTACGGCCAGCGCGCCGGCACATTCCTGTCGAACGCCGGCGTCCTACAGGTTTTCGGCGTCAACGATCACGACAGCGCCCGCCTCGTCTCCGATCTGCTCGGGCAAGAGACGGTCGTGTTCCAGACCATGAGCCGCGCCCTCGATGCCGAAAAGACCGGCATCACCTACGGCGAGCAACACACCGCCCGGCCGCTGCTGACCCCGGATGAGGTCCGCAACCTGCCGCAGAATGTCGAATTGCTGTTCCTCGCCGGGCAACGGCCGATCGTCGCCGGCAAGCTCGCCTATTATGCCGATTCCGAGTTCCGGGGGCTGTATGACGCTCCCTGACGTAACAAGAAGCGGACCCGGCGCTTTGCGCCGGGACTTTGTTACGAACGGCCCTCCGGCTCTCTACGGCGCTATTGGGGAGCGCGTTCGCCTCCGAGCCGGCGCGGCTTGCGCCGCGATCCACCCGCCGACCTGGTGCAAGCTCAGGGAAAACCACGGCCGCGACGATAGCCCCCCGGCCGGCCCGCTCTCATCATCTAGGGCCGTAGGGACGGTCGGGGGGTGGGCCACACGCGCAAGCATTAGCGTATTTAGCTATTTACGTATCAACGTGCATAAGGCTCGATCGGCGGCAATCCGTGCTGTGCCAGAACGGCCGAAAGCCCGGCCTCGGCCATCGCCTGAATTGTCGTGCCCTCTGCATCTGCGAGCTGGCGAAGGCGCTGCCAGTCCGATCGCCGGACCTTGACCGTAAGCGCGACAGTCTCGCCCCCTCCCCTCTTTCGCCTCGGCGTCGGGATTTCCACGACCGGGCGGTCGTCCTCGATCGCTGCAAGGCTGGTGGCTTCCGCGCCGGCCCTCGGGCGGGTGAAGGCCGCGAGGCCGGTTGCTTTCTTTGCCATAGGTTTCGCTCCTTCAATACGCTCTTTACGTATTTAGCTATTTACGTTCTAAGGTGTCCTTGATCCACGCCCACAAAGCCCGGATTTCCTCGGCTGCCCTGCCCTCGGCCTCGAACTCCGTCACGGCGCTGCCGGTCGTGACGGCGCGGGCGAACGCGCGCCGGTCGGTAATCTCGCCGGGGACGATCGGCAGGCCGTAGGCTTCCAGCGCCGCGCGCGTCTCCCCGATCTCGGGCGCGCGGAACGGGCAGGCGGACAGGACGAACGCACCGCGCACCTTCGCGGCCGTCACGATCTCGACGGCGGCCGGGACCGCAGCGAGGTCAAACGCGGAAGGTCGGACCGGAATCAAGACCAGCTCCGACCTTCGGGCTATCTGGCCGGCCGCCGGGGCGGCATGGGGCGGGGCGTCCACTACTGCCAAGGTCATACCCTCGCCCTCGGCCGCCCTAAGCGCGGCGTCCAGCTCCCCGGCCTGCGCCGTGGCGACGATCGGCGTTCCGGCTTCCCGCGCGCTCGCCCATGCGGTCGCGCTTTCCTGTGGGTCCGCGTCGATGACGCAAACCCGTTCTCCGGTCGCCTCGGCCGCCACGGCGGTATGAACCGAAAGCGTGGTTTTTCCGCTCCCGCCCTTCTGGCTCAAAAACGCAATGACGTTCATGCGTCAATCCTTCTTTGCGTGAATACGTATTAAAGCATATAGCTAAGAACGTTACTACGTCTTTAAGCTAGTGCGGCCATTCCTCGGCCGGCCAGTCCCGCGACGTGTGGATGACGCGCACGATCACGACGCTTTCCCAGCCCGCTACGTCCCGCAGCTCATAGGCGATAATGTAGGGATGACGGGCGAGGGACTTTTCATAGGTCCCGCTCACCCGCCCCGGCCGGCCGGTCGCAAATTCGCCGAGCTTGTTCCCGGCGTCCTCGATCGCGTCCACGACCCGTTCGGCGGCGAATGGGTTGTCCTCTGCGATATAGCGCAGGATTTCGAGGTTATCCCGCTGCGCCTCAATCGACCAGACAACCGGCCTCATCCGCGCGCGGCTTTCCGGCGCTTCGCTTCCTCGATAACCTCACGCATTTCCGCGACGGCCTGCGCATGAGGGATCACTCGGCCGGCCGCCGCATCGGCCATGCCGCGCTTGATACCGTCGATGATTTCAAGCTCGCGATCGACATAGGCGGCGACGGCCTCGCCGGCGAGGAAGGATTTGCTTCGCTGCGTGTCGTTCGCGATCCGGTCGAGCTTTTCTTTCACATCGGGCCTAACCCGAATCGTCATGGTGGTGCTGGCGGTCATGGAATCGCCTCCGTGTGTTGAATTGTGTACATTCTAGCACGGTTTCCCGGCCGCCGCTATCGCCTTCTATCAAGGTAATACGTTTACACGTCAATACGTATTAACGTAAATAATTAAGCGCCGCCCTTGCCCTTCACTCCCTCTCGAAAGCCCATAGGACGCTGGCCGCAGGCGCGAACGGTGCGGATTAGGCGGTGAGGGTGCCGTTTCCCGGCCCGCCTATACGCGGGCCGGAACCGCCGCAGGGCCGCGTGAGCGTCCCGAACAGCGGCGTCCGCTTATGTTTGCCCTCTTAGATAAAGATTAGATGGGGATTCAGTCTGGTTATCGGACTCACGTTTCATCACACTCTTTGCCAGCATCACGAGGGCCTTTCCGAGCGGGCCATCGCCGGCGTCGAGCTGCGTTCGCTCTTCGAGGGGCAGGGTGGTCTTGTAGGCGCTAATTGCCTCGCTCCAAGCCCGCTGATCCTGTCCATGATCGGCAGGCGGGGGCGGGGCCTTGCCGAACCGGCCGAGAAACTGACGGGCCTTTTCCGGCAGGGACAGGCGATAGGCGTTGCTCGCCTGCTGGACCTGTGGGCCGCGCCCCTCGTTCCCGGTCGGCTCGTAGCGCCGCAGCCAGTCGATGAAGCCATGCGTCCGCAGGTTCTTCAGCGCCCGCACGATCGTATCCCGCGACCGGCCCAAACGGTCCATGATCGTGGTGATTGATGGCTCTAGCCGGCCGGTGCGGAAGTCGATGAGATTGACGAACAGCCGCAGCACGTCCAGCGCCACCGATCCTAGCGGCCCGCTGCGCTCGCCCTTCTCGTGCAATCCGGCCTCGTTGTATATTTCGGCCGCCTTCAAGATCGCCTGCACGTCCTTGCGTGTCGTCGGCCGCCATATACGACCCTCCGATCGCCCCCGGATATGACTATGCCGGCGAACTGGCGTCGGGCAGCGCGGGGCAGGGGGCGGAAAGACCAGCCCTAGCGCGGTCTGTCCCGATCCCCGCAGGGCGGCCCGGCGCTCATGGGCGAGCGTCGTAAGCTCGCCGGCCTCGTCGTCGGTGAGCTGGCCCGCGCCGTATCGGCTCCAAACCTCCCGCATGATCTCATCAAGCGCGTTCCCGCGCGCGCAGCCGATCGCGGCCGCGTAGTGCGTCCTCAACATATGCCCTCGTCCTTCCATTTGAAGGACATGACGGCGCGGACGGCAGGCACGGCGCTCCCGTTTCCGCAAGAATCAATCTTGCGAATTGGAGTGCTCTAGCGTAGATAGGGGGAGACTTATCGGCCCCGGCTCTACGGTGTGTCTGACGGCCTACAAAAACGCTCGACCGTTGGCGCGGTCGGGCGTTTTGCCGTTATGTCCCTTGCTTCGCTTCGATATAGAACCTCAACGCTTCTTCGATGATCGGCGCGCGAGCTGACGCGCCCCGTTGCTCCTTGATCCTGTCGATTGCCTCGACAAGCTCGCCCGGAACATAGGTATTCAACGCCACGCGGCCGGCCGCGATCTGCCGCGCCCTGTGGGCGGCAACGCCCCTGCGAATCTCTTCCGCGCGTTCCTTCATGTTTACAACTAAGAGCAAGCCGCCCGATTCTGCAATCCCTTGCGGAAGGAATCGGGAAAGGCACTACTTCTAGGGTCGCCAGCTAAACGTAGTAACGTCAATGCGTATTCACGTTATTGCGTTCTATAGCCCGGTAGAGCGTGGCGCGATGCACCCCCAAAAGCCGGGCGACTTCCGCCACCGGCTTCTTGTCCTCATGGATGAGCTGGCGGGCGTGGGCGATCTGCTCGGCCGACAGGGCAGGGGAAGGACCAAACCGCACACCTCGGGCCTTCGCCGCGATCCGGCCGGCGCTCGTGCGGTCCACGATCAAGCTGCGCTCGAAATCCGCGATGCCGGCGAACACGGTCAACACCATGCGCCCGGCCGGCGTCGTGGTGTCGGCCCACGGCTCGGCCAGCGAGCGCAGGCCCGCGCCGGCCTCTTTGATCCGCTCCGCGATCGCCAGAAGGTCGGCCGTCGATCGCGCGAGGCGGTCTAGCCGGGTGATCGTCACCACGTCGCCGGCGCGCAAGTGGTCGAGCATCCGCACCAGCTCGGGCCGGTCGCGCTTCGCCCCGGAAGCCTTTTCCTCGAAGATGCGGACGCAGCCGGCCGCGCCAAGGGCGGCCCGCTGCTGCTCCAAGTCCTGCCCGCGTGTCGAGACGCGGGCATAGCCGATAAACACCCGGCCGGCGTCGGAATCTGGTTGGCGGTTCACGGCTCCCCCTGTCGCAAATCATGTCGCAAGTGGCGTAGCACTTGCGACAAAGACATGCGACACGAAAACCCCTGATTTTCCGGGGGCGGCCGATCTGTCGCTGGTTTTAGGATTTCCGCGACAATACGGGCTTAGTGGCTCACCTGTTGCAAGGGTCCCTTCGGCCGTTTTGCAAGCCAGACCGCCGCAGCGAATACAAGAATGAGGATCGTCGCCATCGCATAGAAATCGTTGGTCGCGAGCATGACGGCCTGTGCATCGACCATCTTGGAGAACAGGGCCAGGCCGGATTCGGCGGAAAGCCCGTTCGGGGGCGTCAACGTCATGGTCGGGTCGATGATCGAAACAAGGTTGGCGCGAGCCTCCTTCGTCGCGTTCTCCCAATAGGTCGAGGTCAAAGACGCGCCGACCGCCATCGCCATGACGCGAATGAAATTCTGCAAGCCTGATCCGTTGGCGACCTTTTCCGGAGGCAGATCGGACACGGCAAGCGAGGTCAGCGTGACAAGGCAGGCAGGGACGCCAGCGCCCAACACGAACATGGCGAGCGCCACCGACATATAGTCGGCCTGGGCGTTCAGATGGGCGCGCATGAAAAAGGAGATCGCCAGCACGACCATGCCGTAGGTGACGATAAGGCGAGGGTCTAGCTTGGCCATCAGCTTGCCGACGATCGGCGCTGTCACGACGGCGAGGATCCCCATAGGTGCGGTCGCGAATCCTGCCCAGGTCGCGGT
>NZ_SWJZ01000060.1 GCF_005144475.1 Rhodobacter capsulatus
GGGGGGGGCGCACCCCCCCGCGGGTCGCCCCGGCTTGCCGGGGCGAAATCCCCGCTTACTCCCAGAGGCTTTCGACCTCGAAGCGGGTCAGCCGCGGATGCGCGGGCGGGCCGAAGGCCGCAAGGCTGGCGAATTGCGGAAACTGTGCCTCGAACAGCGACAGCATCCGCGGATCGATCATCCGCTCCACCCCCTCGCCGGGGTGAAAGGCCTCGACCTCCAGCCCCGCAACGCGCAGCGAGCCGTGATGTTCCAGCACCACGTGATAGACCGTGACCGGCACCGACGGGCTGACCTCGATCACGCTGATGCCGTCAAGAAAGGCGCGGGCGGGCACATAGGCCGCCGCGGCGTCCGAGACCCGGCGCAGCCGCGGATCGCGCAGGCACAGCCGCGCCCGCGGGCCCAGCACCAGATCCAGCCCCGGCCGCCCCGCCCCGAAAGCCTCGGCGGTGATCCGCGTCAGGCTGACATGGTCCTCCAGCGCGTCGCCGTTCCCGGCGCCGGGATAAATCACCATCGAACCGATCCAGCACACCTGTTCCGCGCGCCCCTCGGCGGTCAGCACGCGCTGGCCGGGCTGCAGATCCTCGATCGCGACCGGGCCGTCTTCGGTCATCAGCACCGAGCCCCGCGCGAGCGCCGAAAACGCCTCCTCGAAGAGCGGCGTCGCGGGCGCAAGCCGGGTGCTCGTCTCGACCGTGCCCGCGGCGGTCAGCCAGGCCGACTCGTACCGCCGGGTCAGCGGCGTCGCGCGCGGCGCCTTCGGCGTCCCCAAGGGCAGCTTGCGGGCGGGCAGCCCGGCAGAGGGATCACTGCGGTCGACGGGCAGGGCAGCCTGCCCGGCCCCGAGCCGGTGGGTAATCGACATGGCACAGCCTTCCGGTCTGGTCACATCTGCGACGGCCCCCACCGCATGCAGAAAGACCAGACCAGAATGACCGCATCACGGAAGCGCGTCAAATTTCGGGAAGAATTGCGGAACGACGCAAACCCAATCCCGGCCGGGTCCCCGCCACTTGGGCCGGTGGCGGCAACAATGCCCGGATTTCGCCGCAATCGGGTCGAATCATCCGCTTTCGGCCGGGGGTGGCAGCCCCCGGCCGCTGCGGCAGCCGATCAGGCCCGAAGGCGCGGCACCAAAGGCGGAAAGGATCAGCAGGCGGCGAGCGCGGGGCGCTTGGTCGCGACCGGGGCAGCGGCCGCCTTGCGCCGCGCCAGCATCTCGGCCCGGCGGGCACCGCGATGCCAGGGCATCGCGACAGAGGCCTTGGCAGCGCCCGCAAGGGCGGTCGTCATCCAGCGCGGGGTCGGTTTCAGGGTCATTCTGCTCTCCTGCGGTTCTGGCGGATCGATGCAAGGCATCGGCGCTTGGGGTGTTTTCCCCCCGCAATACGGCAGCGATTGGGCACCAAGCGTGCTTTCCTGCGCCCCCCGCGGGCGAAATCATGGCAGCAAGTGTTGCGCGAAACTGCAGAATAAAGGGTTAACGGCCATCGCGGCGCGAATTTCGCCACAATCCGCCCCCGGCAGGCCCGGACCGCCCGCGCCTAAAGCCGAATCGCCGAGATCAGGCGGCCGTAATCCGCCTCGCCCGCATGGGTGGTGCGGCGGAAGGAATAGAACCGCTCGGGATCGGCATAGGTGCAGTGCCGCGTCCATTCCGCCTGCCCCACCCCGGCCGCGCGCAGCCGCGACAGCCCGTAGCCCGGCAGATCGAAGAGCGGCTTGCCCGCGGGGCCGCCCGCAAAGAACCGCGCCGCCTGCGGATCGTCGATCAGGAAATTTTCCATGAAATCCTCGCCGACCTCATAGGCGCGCTGCGAGATGCAGGGCCCGATCACCGCGGAGATCCGCGCCCGGGCCGCGCCCAGCGCCTCCATCGCATCGAGCGTCGCTTCCAGCACCCCGTCGCGGCTGCCGCGCCAGCCCGCATGGGCCGCGCCCACCACCCCGGCCACGCGGTCGGCAAACAGCACCGGCTGGCAATCTGCCGTCAGCACGCCAAGCACGATGCCGGGCCGTTTCGTCACCAGCGCATCGGCCCGCACGGCCTCGGCGGGCACCTCCTCGACCACCAGCACATCGGCGGAATGGATCTGATGCACCCCCACCAGCGCCGCGGGCACCACCCCCATCGCCGCCGCCACCCGGGCGCGGTTCAGCGCCACCGCCTCGGTCTGATCCGAGGAGCCATGGCCGCAGTTGAGCCCGGCGAAGATGCCGGAAGAGGCCCCGCCCTTGCGGGTGAAGAACCCGTGCGTGACCCCCGAAAGGGCCGGAGAGGTCAGGATTTCAAGCGTCGTGGGCATGGATCAGACATCGAAGCCCGGGGGCACCGGGGCGGTTGCGGGGAAGATGGCAAGACTTTGGAACACCTGACCCATTTCTTCGGGATGGGTCAAGCGCCGATGCGCGGCGACATGCGCGGCCAGCGCGGCCCCCGACAGCTGCGCCGCCAGCGCCTCGGCCCGGGCGGTGATGCCGAGCCGCTCCAGAAGCACCCCCTGCGGGGTCATCGCCGAGGCCTGCGCGCCCGCCGCCCGGGCGGCCTCGGCCAGCGGTTCGAAGGCGACATGAGCGGTAAGATCCGCCTCGCCCGGGGCGGCGAAAGGGTCGCAATATGCCTGCGCCCTGACCGCCTGAAACGTGTCGCCAAGGCTGCGCCAATGGCCGTAATCGATCACCAGCGCCACCCCGCCCCGGGCGGCGATGCGGGCGGCGATCTCGGTCATGATCGGCGCGGCGGCGGGGCAGGTTTCGACGATATCGCCCGGCCGCGTGTCGGCCAGCCGGTGTTCCAGCGCGGCAAAGCGGGTGGGCGGGGCAAGGCCGGGCACAAGGCGCTCTCCTTGCAGCCCCACTTGACGCTCGGCCCAGCCGGCCTCGGTGCGCTGGAATTGCCGGATCGGCAGGGCGTCGAAAAACTCGTTCGCCAGCAGGAAGAGCGGCGCCTCGGGCAGGGTCGCGACGCTGTCGTGCCAGTGGACCGGATGCCCCCGCAGCGTCTCGCGCTGCACGGCGCGCAGGGTGGGGGAGGCCTCGATCAGATGCAGCCGCGCCGCCTCGGCCATGCCCGGCACGGTGCGGATCACCCGCGCCACATCGGCCATCAAGGTTCCCCGCCCGGGCCCGATTTCCGCCAGGGTGAAGGGGGCGGGGCGGCCCTGATCCAGCCAGACCTGCGCCAGACACAGCCCCAGCATCTCGCCGAACATCTGGCTGATCTCCGGTGCGGTGATGAAATCGCCCGCCCGGCCAAAGGGATCGCGGGTGGCGTAATAGCCATGCGCGGGATGCAGCAGGCATGCGGCCATGTAGCTCTCCAGCCCGATCGGCCCCTCGATCGCGATGCGCGCGGCCAGAAGCCGCGCAAGCGGGGTCACGCCGCCCTCCGCATCCGGGCGTAAAGAACCAGCCCCGCCCCCATCGCGATCATCGGAGCCGACAGCACCTGCCCCATGGTGAAGCCGATGTCGCCCAGAAAGACGGCATAGCCCATCGGATTGACGGCACTGGCAAATTGCGCATCGGGCTGGCGGAACAGCTCGACGAAGGCGCGGGCCAGCCCGTAGCCGATCAGGAACACCCCCATCAGCAGCCCTGGGCGGCGCAGCGCGCCACGGGCAAAAAGCCACCACAGCACGCCCCCCAGAACCAGACCCTCAAGACCGGCCTCGTAAAGCTGCGACGGGTGGCGGGCGCAGGCGTAATCGACCTGCCCGGCCCAGCCGTTGCAGATCTGCGCCGCCTCGACCGGGAAGATCACGCCCCAGGGCATGTCGGTCGGCCGCCCCCACAGTTCGGGCTTGATGAAATTGGCGATGCGGCCGAGGAAAAGCCCGATCGGCGCCACAAGGGCAAAGGCGTCGCCGACCGGCAGGGGCGCGATGCCGCGGCGCCAGCAGAAAAGAAGCCCCGCGACGACGACGCCCGCAAAGCCGCCGTGGAAGGACATGCCCCCCTCCCAGACCCGGACAATCGCCAGCGGATCGGCCAGATAGGTGCCCGGATCGTAGAAAAGGACAAAGCCCAGCCGCCCGCCCAGGATGACGCCGAGGATCACCCAGGTCAGCAGATCCTCGACCGCTTCGGGGGCCATCGGCGCGCGTTTGCCCCAAAGCTTCGGGCGCCGCATCAGCGCGACGACGATGCGCCAGCCCGCCAGCAGCCCGGCGATATAGGCCAGTGCATACCAGCGGATCGGCCAGTCGAGGATCGGGATCTCGAAGGCGTCGGGGGAGATGTCGGGGAAAGGAAGGGCCATGACGTCCTCGGGCTGAAGCGGTGCCAATTGGCCCTTGCGCTGCGGCGAAGTCAACCTTGTCTCGGCGGGCTGCACGGCCCATATAGGGCGCAAGCGGGGTCGTGACGGCGGCCCGCAGGGCAGAAGGTGTAGACGATGCAAGCTCCGAACAAACTTTTCGACGAGATGTCGAAGCTGATGACCAATGCGATGGGCGTGGCGCAGGGCGCCAAGACCGAGGCGGAAACGGCGATGAAAAGCTGGATGGACCGCTGGATGGCCGACCGCGATTTCGTCACCCGCGAGGAATTCGACGCGGTGAAGGCGATGGCCACCAAGGCGCGCGAAGAAAACGAGGCGCTGAAGGCCCGGCTCGACGCGCTCGAAGCCAAGTAAGCTTTCGGCTTCTTCCCGGGACAAATACGCCCGCCGGAGGTTCGCGCCTTCGGCGGTTTTGTTTGCGTTCCACCTCAGTTCGGGCGGAACAGGAAAGGCACCGCCTTTCCCCGCCCGCATCACGACGCAGATGAGAAGACCGCTTCCCCAAGCACGACAGAGGCCGGCGCCCGTCCCGGCGGGCGAGAAGCGCCCGCCATGGGCGGGGCGGGCGCTGGCCGGGACGCTTTGGCGCCCCGGCGGTCACGGGACAGCTGTTTCACATGGCCTCGGCGATGGCCGAGGCCAGATCAGCCTCAGTTCAACGCCACATCCTGCGCAAGCCCGCCGTCGGGGCGGTAAACCAGCACCCGGCCGCTTTCCGTGACGACCACGGTGAAGCCCCGCCCGAAGGTCACGGCCTCGGCCTTTTCGCCCGCGGGCAGCGCGATCGCGGCGGGCAGCGCGGGCAGCTTCGTCGCCCCCGGCAGGCGGGTGACAAGCAGGAAGATGATCGTTAGAAGGCCGAAGATCATCACCCCCGCAAGGGTGGTGGTCAGAATCTTCAGAAACCTAACCTCGGGCGGCGGCGCCGGATCGGAAGGCATCATGTCGGACATCGCGGCACACCTCCTGCGCATCGAAATCGGCGAAGACCCCGCCGAGCGGCTTGATAAGGCATTGGCGGCGCTTGTGCCAGAAGAAGCGGCGCTGTCGCGCTCGCGCCTGGCCCGGCTCATCGCCGAAGGCGCGGTGACGAAGGACGGCATTGCCGTCACCGATCAGAAGGCCAAGGTTGCCCCGGGCGAGGTCTATCTGATCGCGCTCGAACCGCCTCGCGCGGTGGAAACGGTCGCACAGGACATTCCGCTGACCGTGCTTTGGGAAGACGACGACCTGATCGTGATCGACAAGCCCGCGGGGATGGTCGTGCATCCCGCGCCCGGCTCGGAAGACGGCACACTGGTCAATGCGCTCTTGCACCATTTCGGCGGCAGGCTCTCGGGCATCGGCGGCGAGGCGCGGCCCGGCATCGTGCACCGGATCGACAAGGAGACCTCGGGCCTGCTCGTCGTGGCGAAATCCGACCGCGCGCATCACGGGCTGGCGGCGCAATTCGAGCGTCACACCGTGCACCGCCATTACACCGCGCTGGTGCAGGGCGTGCCCTCTGCCGCCGATCCGCGCCTGCGCGGCATCCGCGGCGTCAGCTTCGAACAGGGCGGCATCCTGAAGATCACCTCGCAGCTCGCCCGCCACCCGACCGACCGGCAACGGCAGGCGGTGCTGTTCACCGGCGGCCGCCATGCCGTCACCCGCGCCCGCACCGTCGAGGCCTTCGGCGGCGTCGCGGCCTTGATGGATTGCTGGCTGGAGACCGGCCGCACGCATCAGATCCGCGTGCACATGGCGCATGTGGGGCATGGGCTCGTCGGCGATCCCACCTATGGCGGCAAACGGAAACTCTCGGTCCGCGCGGTCGGCGCCGCGGCAGCCGAGGCGGTGGCGGGCTTCCCGCGTCAGGCGCTGCATGCGACGACGCTCGGCTTCACCCATCCGGTCACCGGCGCGGATCTCAGCTTCTCCTCGCCCCTGCCCGAAGATTTCGAGGCGCTGCTGACAACCTTGCGCGCGGGGCCGCAGATCACCTGATGTCACGCTTGCGTCAACGGCGCTTGCCCCGCGGCGGATTCCGGCCCATCCTGCGTTCATTCCCCATGACCGGCGGCCGAACCCCTTGAAGGGGCAGGCCTCCTTCCCCATCTGGGGCCCGAAGGGAGACTGAACCGATGTCGAGCTACGCCAACCTGCCAGCCCCCAGCCCCGAACAGGGGTTGAACCGCTATCTGCAGGAGATTCGCAAGTTTCCGCTTCTGGAACCCGAAGAGGAATACATGCTGGCCAAGGCCTGGGTCGACCATCAGGATCCCAAGGCCGCGCATCGGCTGGTCACCTCGCACCTGCGGCTCGCCGCGAAAATCGCCATGGGCTATCGCGGCTACGGCCTGCCGCAGGCCGAGGTGATTTCCGAGGCGAACGTCGGCCTGATGCAGGCGGTGAAACGCTTCGACCCGGAACGCGGCTTTCGGCTTGCCACCTATGCGATGTGGTGGATCCGCGCCGCAATCCAGGAATACATCCTGCGCTCGTGGTCGCTGGTGAAGCTTGGCACCACCTCGGCGCAAAAGAAGCTGTTCTTCAACCTGCGCAAGGCGAAATCGAAGATCGGCGCGTTTGAGGAGGGCGATCTGCGCCCCGATGCGGTGGCGAAGATCGCGCATGACCTGAACGTCAGCGAAGACGACGTGATCGAGATGAACCGGCGCCTGGCCGGGTCGGATGCGTCCTTGAACGCGCAGGTCGGCGCCAGCGACGGCGAAAGTGCCACGCAATGGCAGGACTGGCTTGAGGACGAGGATGCCGATCAGGCCGAGGCCTATGCCGAGGCCGACGAATTGCAGGCCCGCCGGGCGATGCTGGTCGCCGCGATGGATGTGCTGAACGAGCGCGAACGCGACATCCTGATGGCGCGGCGGCTGCGCGACGAGCCGGTGACGCTGGAAGAGCTTTCCACGCAATATGACGTCAGCCGCGAGCGGATCCGGCAGATCGAGGTGCGGGCCTTCGAGAAGCTGCAGGGCCGGATGAAGGCGCTGGCCAAGGAAAAGGGCATGAGCCTGCCGGGCTGACGTTGCCGCCTCCCCCGCGTCGCGCTAGCTTGGGGCCAAAGGGAGAGGACCATGCAGCCAGTCAATTTCGGAATTCTCGGCGCGTCGGATTTCGCGGCGCGCCGGATGGGGCCTGCGATCCATGCGGCGCGGGGCGCGCGTCTGGCGGCGCTGGCGACATCCTCGCCCGCCAAGGCCGCGGCCTTCACCGCCTTCGCCCCCGATCTGACCCTGCATGACAGCTACGAGGCGCTGCTGGCCGATCCCGCGATCGAGGCGGTCTATATTCCGCTGCCCAATCACCTGCATGTCAGCTGGGGGATCAGGGCGCTTGCCGCGGGCAAGCATGTGCTGATCGAAAAGCCGCTGGCGCTGACGGCGGCCGAGATCGACCCGCTGATCGCCGCCCGCGATGCCGCGGGCAGATGCGCGGCCGAGGCCTATATGATCGTGCACCACCCGCAGTGGCAGCTGGCGCGGCACTGGCTGGACGCGGGCCGGATCGGGCGGCTGAAACATGCCGACGCCGTCTTCTGCTTCGACAACCCCGACCCCGCGAACATCCGCAACCGCGCCGAGACCGGCGGCGGCTCGATCCCCGATATCGGCGTCTATGCCTATTCCTCGATCCGCTTCGCGGCGCGGGCCGAGCCGGTGCGACTGTCGTCCCGGATCAAACGCGAGAACGGCGTCGACACTTTCGCGCAGGTCTGGGGCGAGATGGCGGGCCCGGGCGGGGAATTCACCTTCGCCGCGATGACCTCGACCCGGCTTTGCGCGCGTCAGGAAGTGACCTTTCAGGGCGAGACCGGCCGGATCACCTTTACGGCCCCGTTCAACGCCGCCGCCTTCGATCAGGCCGAGATCACCTTGCACGGTTTCAACAGCGCCGAGACGCACCGCTTCCCCGGCGTGAACCAATATGTGCTGCAGGTCGAAGCCTTTGTCCGCCACATCCGCGACGGCGAACCTTTCCTCTGGACGCTCGAAGACGCGCGCAAGGGACAGGCGATGATCGATCTGGTGCGCGCGGGCGAGATCTGAGGGCAAGGCGGGGGGCGCTGCCCCCCTCTTGGCCTGACGGCCAATTCACCCCCCGGGATATTTGGACCAAGGTGAAAGCAGATCCCGGTTTGCCTTTCACCTTGGCGCAAATATCCCGGGGGGAGTCCGCTTGCGGACGGGGGGCAGAGCCCCCCTGCCCCGCCTGGGGCCGAGCGCTCAGGCGTGTTTGGCGAGCCGCTCTTCGAGCACGTCGAAGGGCACGCCGGGGTCGTCCTTGGCACAGCGGATGACCAGCGAGGTCTTGACGCTCGCCACATTCTCGGCCGCGGTCAGCTGCCCGGTCAGGAAATTCTGGAACGTGCTCAGATCCGGCGCCGCGCATTTCAGCACGAAGTCGATCTCGCCGTTCAGCATGTGGCATTCGCGCACGAGCGGCCAGGCCTGGCAGCGGCGCTCGAAGGCGCTCAGATCCGTTTCCGCCTGGCTGTGCAGCCGCACCATCGCGAAGACCTGCACCTCGAAGCCCAGTTCGCGCGGGTTCACATCGGCGTGATAGCCGCGGATATAGCCCGCCTCTTCCAGCGTGCGGACCCGGCGCAGGCAGGGCGGTGCCGAGATGCCGACGCGCTTGGCCAGTTCGACGTTCGTCATCCGGCCATCCGCCTGCAGCTCGGCCAGAATCTTCCGGTCGATCTCGTCGAGCTTGCTCGTGCCCATGCCGAACCTCCTTGGCTGCGCAAACCTTATCTTCCAGCGCCAAGCTGCGCAATATTGTTTCGCCCTTTCGGGCGCAAGCGCAATCGCCCGGGAAAGCCCCGGGTGCGACACAGCGCAGCCGCTCGGGGGTTTTCCCGGGCCTGTCTGCTGCTTATATGAGCGGCGTCACAACAGGAGTTCCGGCATGAGCGACACGAAGCATACGAAGGTTCTGATCATCGGGTCGGGGCCTGCCGGCTATACGGCGGCGGTCTATGCCTCGCGCGCGATGCTCTCGCCCATCCTCGTGCAGGGGATGCAGCCGGGCGGGCAGCTGACGATCACCACCGAGGTGGAAAACTGGCCCGGCCGCACCGAGGTGCAGGGCCCCGAGCTGATGGTGCAGATGGAAGAGCACGCCCGCGCGATGGGCGCCGAGATCATCACCGACATCATCACCCGGCTGGATCTGGGCCGCCGTCCCTTTGTCGCGACGGGCGACTCGGGCACGGTCTATACCGCGGACACGGTCATTCTGGCCACCGGGGCGCAGGCGCGCTGGCTTGGCCTGCCGTCCGAGCAGAAATTCCAGGGCTTCGGCGTCTCGGCCTGCGCCACCTGCGACGGGTTCTTCTATCGGGCCAAGGAGGTCGTGGTGGTCGGCGGCGGCAATGCGGCGGTCGAGGAGGCGATGTTCCTGACCAATTTCGCCTCCAAGGTCACCGTGATCCACCGCCGCGACAGTTTCCGCGCCGAAAAGATCCTGATCGAGCGGCTGAAGAAAAACCCGAAGATCGAGGTGATCTGGAATGCCACGGTCGAGGAGGTGCTGGGCACCGAGGCGCCCTTGGGCGTCACCGGCTGCCGCATCAAGGACGTGCAGACCGGGGCCGAACGCGAGATCCCCTGCCACGGCTTCTTCGTCGCCATCGGCCATGCGCCCGCGTCCGACCTGGTCAAGGACCAGCTTGAACTGCATCACGGCGGCTATGTGAAGGTGGACCCGGGCAGCACCCGCACCGGCGTTCCGGGCGTCTTTGCGGCGGGCGATCTGACCGATCACACCTATCGGCAGGCGATCACCTCGGCGGGGATGGGCTGCATGGCGGCGCTGGATGCCGAACGCTGGCTGGCCGAACAGGGCTGAGGCGCAACGAAAAGGGCCGCCCGAAGGCGGCCCGTTTCAGACTGTGACTGGCTCAGGCCGCGACGGCCTTGGCCTTCAGTTTCGCCTTGGCCTTTTCCTTGGCGCGGATCTGCGAGCGTTTGATCGCATCCGCGATCCCCACGACCATCGAGATCACCAGAGCCGCCGAGAGCGTTTCGGCGAAGCTGGCCGGGCCGTAGAGCTGGAACATCTCCATCGGCATCGGCGCGTAATTCCACAGCGCGAGCAGCGACAGGCCGACCACGAAGATCCACGAGATGATCCCCGCCGCCAGCACGTTGAAGCGGGACACCAGCATCCGCATCGCCAGCGCGAAGACGAGACACCAGGCAGCCCATTTCATCATGTCGTCGGGATAGGTCATCCCGAGCGTGCTGTAATATTCTTCCCACTGGCTTTTCAGCCAGACCTGATTGATGCCGTACTCGCAACCGGAGATCCACACCCAACCGGCGATGATAGGCGTCAGACTTGATTTCAGACCCATGACTTCCCCTCAAAGCAAACTTCGGGGCACGATAGCACCGCTTCGAACCGCAACAAACGGCGTGGATTGACGCAGTTTGCAGAAACTTCGTTCCGACCTTCGACGCAAACGCACCATAACGGCCTTCTTTCATCGGACAGCCCCGGCTTTTGCTTGAAATACGGTGTTTTTGCGGGCAAAGCCGCGCCCAAGCGTCGGTGTGGCGCGGCGGTTAGCCCTCGAAAAAACAGGTCAAGCGATGACTCTTCCCAATCTCGCTCCCATTCCGGAGCTCTATGTGTCTCACGAATCTGCCCAGAAGCTGAAGATCGAAGCGGGCAACCTGCCGTCGTGGGACCTGACGGCGCGTCAGATCTGCGACCTGGAACTGCTGATGAACGGCGGGTTCTTCCCGCTCAAGGGCTTCCTGAGCGAGGCCGATTACGACGGCGTCGTCGACAACATGCGTCTGGCCGATGGCACGCTCTGGCCGATGCCGATCACGCTCGACGTGACCGAGAAATTCGCCGAAGGCATCGCCCCCGGGCAGGACATCGCGCTGCGCGATCAGGAAGGGGTGATTCTGGCGATCCTGTCGGTCACCGACAAATGGGTGCCGAACAAGGCGAAAGAGGCCGAAAAGGTCTTCGGCGCCGACGATCTGGCGCATCCGGCGGTGAATTACCTGCACAACACCGCGGGCGCGATCTATCTGGGCGGGCCGATCACCGGCATCCAGCAGCCCGTGCATTATGATTTCAAGGGCCGCCGCGACACCCCGAACGAGCTGCGCGCCTATTTCCGCAAGCTGGGCTGGCAGAAGATCGTCGCGTTCCAGACCCGCAACCCGCTGCACCGCGCGCATCAGGAACTGACCTTCCGCGCCGCCCGCGAGGCGCAGGCGAACCTGCTGATCCATCCCGTCGTCGGCATGACGAAACCGGGCGATGTCGATCACTTCACCCGGGTGCGCTGCTATGAAGCCGTGCTGGATCAATACCCGCAATCGACCACGACGATGAGCCTTCTGAACCTGGCGATGCGGATGGCGGGCCCGCGCGAGGCGGTCTGGCACGGGCTGATTCGCAAGAACCATGGCGTGACCCATTTCATCGTCGGCCGCGATCACGCCGGCCCCGGCAAGAACAGCCAGGGCGTCGATTTCTACGGCCCCTATGATGCGCAGACTCTTTTCAAGCAATATGAAGAGGAAATCGGCGTCACCATGGTCGATTTCAAGCACATGGTCTATGTGCAGGAAAAGGCGCAATATTACCCGGCGAACGAGGTGCCGGAGGGCTGCACCGTCCTTGACATCTCGGGCACCGAACTGCGCCGCCGTCTGCGCGAGGGCCTGGATATCCCGGAATGGTTCAGCTTCCCGCAGGTGGTGTCGGAACTGCGCCGCACCTCGCCCGCCCGCGCGAAACAGGGCTTCACCGTCTTCTTCACCGGCCTGTCGGGGTCGGGCAAGTCGACGATCGCCAATGCGCTGATGGTCAAGCTGATGGAGATGGGCGGGCGTCCGGTGACGCTGCTGGATGGCGATGTGGTGCGCAAGCATCTGTCCTCGGAACTCGGCTTCTCGAAAGAGCACCGCGACATCAACATCAAGCGCATCGGCTATGTGGCCTCGGAAATCACCAAGAACGGCGGCATCGCGATCTGCGCGCCGATCGCGCCCTATACCGCGACCCGCCGCGCCGTGCGCGAGATGGTCGAGGCTTACGGCGCCTTCGTCGAAGTCCATGTCGCGACCTCGCTTGAAGAATGCGAAAGCCGTGACCGCAAGGGGCTTTACAAGCTCGCCCGCGAAGGCAAGATCAAGGAATTCACCGGCATTTCCGACCCCTATGAAGTGCCCGCCAGCCCGGAACTGGCCGTCGACACCACCGGCGTCGATGTCGATCACTGCGCGCATCAGGTGATCCTGAAGCTGGAATCGATGGGCCTGATCAAGGCGTAAGCCTTTCGGAAGAAATACGAAACGCCCCGGGGTTCCCCGGGGCGTTTTGCTTTTGCCCCGCCCGAAACGAAAACGGCAGGGAAATCCCCTGCCGTCGGTATGTCGCGATGATGGCAAACGGCGTCAGTGCACGCTGAGCGCGGTGATCTCGTTTTGCCGCGCCAGCACGAAGGCCATCTCGCGGTCCTTCACCAAAGCCAGCCGCTCGCCGTTGCTGTTGTGCAGCGCATACATGTGGTCGATATGGCCCACCCGGTCGCGGATTTCCTCGGGAATTTCGGTCAGCGGAACCGGCCGGACATAAACAATGCGCGCCCCCGCGGCGACGTCGAAGTCAGCAGTATGATCCATGATGCCCCCTTACTTTCTGCGGATCGGAATCGTCTGCACCACCGGCTCGGGCTGCGCCCGTTTCAGCTCGACGTGCAAAAGGCCATTTTCCAGCGCGGCGCCCGAGACCTCGACGCCATCGGCCAGCACGAAGCTGCGCTGAAAGGCGCGGGCGGCGATGCCGCGGTGCAAGAAGATGCGCTCGGACCCGTCATCGGCCTGACGGCCGCGGATGACTAGGGCGCGATCTTCCATGGTGATCGCCAGATCGGCCTCGGCAAAGCCCGCCACCGCCAGGGTGATGCGGAATTCGTCGGGCCCCGATTGCTCGATATTGTAGGGCGGATAGGCGTCGGACCCGGATTTTGCGGTCCGTTCGACAAGGCGCTCCAGCTGGTCGAAGCCCAGCAGATAGGGATGTGCGCCGAAGCTCAGTTTCGTCATTGGCAAGCCCTTTGGTAAGCGACGTTGCATGTGGGCCCCGCAGCGCGGCAGCCCCATGCCCACGATATGGGCAGCCCGCCCGCAGGTGCAAGGGGGCGGCGGCAGGTCGCAGTCAGGAAATTTCCCGCAAAGGCTGCGGATTTGATATGCTTGGACAAAAGCGGGGCGAGTCGGGGGGCTTGGCTCTGCTTATCTGTCTCAGCCTGTGATCGGACACATGCCATGAATGCCCATACTGACAGCCCGATCGAGATGAACTCCGACGAGGTGTTGCGGGTCAAGCTCGAGGTGCTGCGGCGCGAGCACCGCGACCTGGACGAGGCGATTTCCGCGCTGGTCAACGCCGCCCACCCCGATCAGCTGCGGCTGGTGCGGCTGAAAAAGCAGAAACTGGCGCTGAAGGATCAGATCGCCCGGATCGAAGACCGGCTCACCCCCGACATCATCGCCTGAGACCGCCCCAAACCCTTGAACCGGGGGCCGGTCCGCCTATAGTGCCGCCACAAAATGGGGGGCCGAATGGGCGTGAAAGTGGGAATCATCATGGGCAGCCAGTCCGACTGGGCGACCCTGCGCGAGGCGGCGACGGTTCTGGATGAACTCGGCGTGGCTTACGAGAAGAAGATCGTCTCGGCGCATCGCACCCCGGACCGGCTCTGGGCCTATGGCAAGACCGCGGTGGATCGCGGCCTGCAGGTGATCATCGCGGGCGCGGGCGGCGCGGCGCATCTGCCGGGCATGATGGCCTCGAAAACCCGGGTGCCGGTCGTCGGCGTGCCGGTGCAGACGAAGGCGCTAGCGGGCGTCGACAGTCTTTATTCCATCGTGCAGATGCCGAAGGGCTTTCCGGTCGCCACGATGGCGATCGGTGCTGCGGGCGCGGCCAATGCCGGGCTGATGGCGGCGGGCATCCTGGCGCTGCAGGATGCGGACCTGGCCGCCCGGCTCGATGCCTGGCGCGAGGCCCTCTCCGCCTCGATCCCCGACGAGCCCGCCGATGAATGAGATGCTGAAACCGGGCGCCACCATCGGAATTCTGGGCGGCGGACAGCTGGGGCGGATGCTCTCGGTCGCGGCCTCGCGGCTGGGGCTGACCTGCGCGATCTTCGAGCCGGGGGCGAACCCGCCCGCGGGTCAGGTCGCCGACCGGGTCTTCACCGCACCCTACGACGACGAAGCCGCGCTGCGCGCCTTTGCCGAAGCGGTCGATGTCATCACCTATGAATTCGAGAACATCCCGACCTCGGCGCTTGACCTGCTCGAAAGCCTGCGCCCGATCCGGCCGGGGCGCAAGGCGCTGGCCACCTCGCAGGACCGGATCCTGGAAAAGGCCTTCCTGAACGGCATCGGCCTTGCCACCGCGCCCTGGGCCGAGGTGACGGATGCGGCGAGCCTTGAGGCCGCGATCACGCGGATCGGCACGCCCGCGATCCTGAAGACGACGCGGCTCGGCTATGACGGCAAGGGCCAGGCGCGGATCATGACCCCCGCCGACGCGCCCGAGGCTTTGGCCGCGATGGGCGGCACCACCGCGGTTCTGGAAGGCTTCGTCGATTTCAGCGCGGAAATCTCGGTGATCGCGGCGCGCGGGCTGGACGGCTCGATTTCCTGTTTCGATCCCGGCGAGAACGTGCACAAGTCGGGCATCCTGCACACCACGACCGTGCCCGCCCGCATCCCCCCGGCGCTGCGTTCGGATGCGGTGCTGGTCGCGGCGCGGATCCTGAATGCGCTTGATTACGTCGGCGTGCTCGGGGTCGAGCTCTTCGTGACGCCCGCGGGCCTGCTGGTGAACGAGATCGCGCCGCGGGTGCATAATTCCGGGCACTGGACCCAGGCGGGCTGCGCCGTCGATCAGTTCGAACAGCATATCCGCGCCGTGGCGGGCTGGCCCTTGGGCGATGGCGGGCGCCATGCCGATGTCGAGATGCTGAACCTGATCGGCGATGACGTGGACCGGATCCCCGACTTTGCCCGGGCGAAGAACACGCAGATCCATCTTTACGGCAAGGCCGAGGCCAAGCCCGGTCGCAAGATGGGCCATGTGAACCGCATTCTCTGACCGCGGCAGCGGGGGCTGTCTGCCCCCGCACCCCCGAGGATATTTCCGCCAAGGTGAAAACAACGCCTTTTCACCTTGGGGCAAATATCCCGGGGGGTGAATTTTGCGCGCCAGCGCAAAAGAGGGGGGCAGCGCCCCCCTGCCCTCTTACGGCCGCGCAAGCCGTTTCAAGGCCCCGCCCCAACTTGGCGCGGGTTCGAACCGCCCGGTGTCCAGAAACGCCAGCACTTCGACGATCACCCGCGGATCGTCCATCATCCAGGTGTGGGTGACCGGCAGCACCAGAAAATCCTTCATCCCCGCCCGTTTCGCGCTGGCAACCGAGACCTTGCCGTCATCCGGTCCCGGGATCAGCCAGGAGGTGATCGGGTTCAGGCTGTCCGAGCCCGCGATCACCGCAAAATCGAAGCGCGGCACGGCCAGGCGCGCGGGCGCATCCGTCGCGCGCGTGCCCAAAGCCAGCCCCGCCGGGCCGTTCATCCAGCCAAACCAGGCCTGATCGCGGAAGGCATCGACGATCTCCGACCCGCCATTCGGCGGCGCCAGCATCACCGCGCGATGGATCCGCCCGGCATTGCCGTCGCGCTCGACCCAGACCTGCAGCAAGATGCCCCCCATCGAATGCGTCACCACATCGACCGGCCCCGGCCCGCAGGCGGCAAACCCCGCCTCGATCCGGTCCGCCAGCCGCCCGACCGTCTCCTCGGTCGAGGGATAGCCGAGGTTCACCACCCGCGCCCCCCGCGCCCGGAGCACCTCTTCCAGCACGAAAAGCGAGCGCGGGCTGCGGGCAAGCCCGTGCAGCAACAGCACGCAGTCCGCCGCCGCCGGGGCGGCGCTCAGACACAAAAGCAAAAAGGCCCGGATCAGCATGACCCGAGCCTTGTCGAATTCCCGCGGCCTGTCCAGCCTCAGAGCGTCGAATAAAGCCCTTCGTAGATCGGCACCAGCGTGTCGGTTTCAAAGAGCGAGCTGACCGAGGTGCCCGACCAGGTGTTGAGGATCGCCTGCGCGAACATCGGCGCGGTCGGCACGATGCGGATGTTGCGGGCGGATTTCACCTCTTCGGTGGCCTCGATCGAATCGGTGATGACCAGCGATTTCATCACCGAATTCTCCACCCGCTCCACCGCCGGGCCCGAGAGCACGCCGTGGGTGATGTAGCTGTGCACCTCGGTCGCGCCGGCGGCGATCAGCGTCTCGGCCGCCTTGCACAGGGTTCCCGCGGTGTCGCAGATGTCATCGACGATGATGCATTTCTTGCCGGTGACCTCGCCGATCACCGTCATCCCCGCGACCTCGCCCGCCTTTTCGCGGCGCTTGTCGACGATGGCCAGCGGCGCCCCGATGCGTTTGGCCAGTTCCCGCGCCCGCGCCACGCCGCCGACATCGGGCGAGATCACCATCAGATCTTCCCGGGAGCCCTTGAAATTGTGCAAGATATCCAGCGCAAAGACCGGCGCGGCGTAAAGGTTGTCCACCGGGATGTCGAAAAAGCCCTGGATCTGCGTCGCGTGCAGATCGAGCGTCAGAACCCGGTCCACGCCCGCCTCGGTCAGCAGGTTCGCGACCAGCTTCGCCGAAATCGGCGTGCGGGCCTTGGCGCGGCGATCCTGCCGGGCATAGCCGAAATAGGGGATCACGGCGGTGATGCGATCGGCCGACGAGCGTTTCAGCGCATCGGTCATGATCAGAAGTTCCATCAGGTTGTCATTCGCCGGGTTCGAGGTCGGCTGGATGATGTACATGTCCTCGCCGCGGACGTTTTCATAGACTTCGACGAAGATTTCCTGATCGTTGAAGCGCTCGACGCGGGCATCGACCAGCCCCACCGACATGCCGCGATGCATCGACATCCGCCGCGCGATCGCCTGCGCCAGCGGCCGGTTCGCATTGCCGGAAATGAGCTTCGGTTCGGTCATCGCAGCCATGGCAGTTCCTTTCTTGCCGCTGCGGCAGCAGCGGATTCGGCGGATTGCGCCTGCCTTAGCACCGGGCTAGCCTGCCCGCAAACCTTGCAAGCCGGGGGAGCGATAACATGGCGCAGATTGATTACTTTTTCTCGGTGTTCAGCCCCTGGACCTATCTGGCGGGGGACCGGCTGGAACGCATTGCCGCAAAACATGGCGCGACGATCAGCTACAAGCCGCTTGACGTGCTCGCGCTGTTCGACCGCACCGGCGGCGTGCGGCCCGCAGTGCGGCACCCGTCGCGGATGGCCTACCGCAATCAGGAGCTGGAACGCTGGGCGCAGCATCTGGGGATGGAGATGATCCCGCGGCCCACGATCTATCCGCCGAATGCGGCGCCGGGGTCTTATGCGGTGATCGCGGCGCAGGCGGAAGCGACGAAGGGGGGCGGCGGCGATGTCGGCGCGCTGGTGCGGGCGATCCTGCGGGCCCTTTGGGTCGAGGATCGCAACATCGGCGAAGATGACGTCTTGCGCGAAAAGCTGGCCGAGACCGGCTTTGATCCGAACCTTGTGACGACCGGGCTTTTCACCGGCGCGATGGCCTATGAGAAGAACCTGGAAGAGGCCGTCGATCGCGGCGTCTTTGGGGCGCCGTTCTACATCGTGCGGGAAACCGACCAGCGCTTCTGGGGCCAGGACCGGCTTGACTTCCTTGACGCGCATCTGGGGACGCTCTGATGGCCAAGGACATCCGGCAGGGGCAGGAAATCTTCTGGCAAGGCTTCGGCACCGGGCCGCGGCCGATGCTGGCCATTCATTGCACCTTGGGCACCTCGGGGATCTGGGGGCCGGTGCTGGAACCCTTGGGCGAAACGGTCACCGCGACGGGTTTCGATCAGCCGGGGCACGGGCAATCCGCCGACTGGTCGGCCGAGGGGGCGGAGCCGGGCGCGTTCCAGCGCCTTGTGACGCAGATCGCCGCCAGTTTCATCGACCGGCCGCTCGATCTGGTCGGCCACAGTTTCGGCGCCTCGGTGGCGCTGCGGCTGGCGGTGGCGGCGCCGGAAGCCATCCGCTCGCTGACACTGATCGAGCCGGTGCTGTTTCGCGCCGTCGAGGGCAGCCCGGATTGGGTCGCCCTGCGCGGCCATCAGGATCATTTCGAGACGCTGATCGCCGCGGGCGATCACGAGACCGCCGCGCGCGGCTTCATGGGCGCCTGGGGCGCGGGCGTGCCCTGGGAGGATCTGCCCGCGCATCACCGCGCCCGCTTTGCGGCGCAGATGCCGATGGTGGGCAATATCTCGGCGGCGAATTTCGCCGATCCGGGGCAGATCTGGCGCCCCGACGGGATCGAGGCGATCGACGCGCCGGTGATGATCCTGCATGGCGATCAAAGCCCGGCCATCGTCCGCCCCGTGTGCGAGGCGATTGCGGCGCGGCTGGGCGATGTGGGGGTGGCCTGCATTCCGGGGGGCGGGCACATGCTGCCGCTGACCCATCCGACGCAGGTGCGCGATCTGATCGCGATGAACCTCGAGCGCAGCTGAGGGAACGGGAACCGGGCGAACCGGTTCCCGCCTTTTGCCTCAGCCTTTCGGGCTGATCATGTCTTCGGGGCGCACGACGCGGTCGAAGGTCTCGCCATCGACATAGCCGAGCGCAATCGCCTCTTCGCGCAGCGTGGTGCCGTTCTTGTGCGCGGTCTTCGCCACCTTGGTCGCGGCGTCATAACCGATGGTCGGCGCCAGCGCCGTCACCAGCATCAGGCTTTCCTTCATCAGCTTGTCGATCCGCGCCACGTTCGCCTGCGTGCCCACCACCATGTTGTCGGTGAAGGCACTGGCACTGTCGCCCAGAAGCTGCATCGATTGCAGCACGTTATAGCTCATCATCGGGTTGTAGACGTTGAGCTCGAAATGCCCCTGCGATCCGGCAAAGCCGATGGCGGCATCATTGCCCATGACATGGGCGCACACCATCGTCAGCGCCTCGGCCTGCGTCGGGTTGACCTTGCCCGGCATGATCGAGCTGCCCGGTTCGTTTTCCGGCAGGATCAGCTCGCCCAGACCCGAGCGCGGGCCCGACCCCAGCAGACGCATGTCATTGGCGATCTTGAAGAGCGACGCCGCGACGGTCTTCAGCGCGCCCGAGAAGAACACCATCGCATCATGGGCGGCCAGCGCCTCGAACTTGTTCGGCGCGGTGACAAAGGGCAGGCCGGTGATCTCGGCGATCTGCGCGGCGATGCGGGTATCCCAACCGACGCGGGTGTTCAGCCCGGTGCCGACGGCGGTGCCGCCCTGCGCCAGCTCGTAGATATGCGGCAGGGCGAGCTTCACCCGTTCGATGCCGCGATCGACCTGCGTCGCATAGCCCGAGAATTCCTGACCCAGCGTCAGCGGCGTCGCATCCTGCGTGTGGGTGCGGCCGATCTTGATGATATCCTTGAACTCTTCCGACTTCGCCCAAAGCGCCTTCGACAGCTTTTCCAGCCCCGGGATCAGCACGTCGCGCGCGTGGCAGGCAATCGCCACATGCATCGCGGTCGGGAAGGTGTCGTTCGAGCTTTGCCCCATGTTCACATGGTCATTCGGGTGCACGGGCTTTTTCGAGCCCATCACGCCGCCCAGCATCTCGATGGCGCGGTTCGAGATCACCTCGTTCGCGTTCATGTTCGACTGCGTGCCGGACCCCGTCTGCCAGACCACCAGCGGGAAGTTGTCGTCGAACTTGCCCTCGATCACCTCGGTCGCGGCGGCGGCGATCGCATCGGCCAGCCCGGGGTCCAGATCGCCCTGCGCCTTGTTCACCAGCGCGGCTGCCTTCTTGATCACGCCCAGCGCGCGGATGATCGGCTTCGGCTGCCGTTCCCAGCCGATCGGGAAATTCAGGATCGAGCGCTGCGTCTGCGCGCCCCAATATTTGTCGGCGGGAACCTCCAGCGGGCCGAAGCTGTCGGTTTCGGTGCGGGTCGCAG
Organism: Rhodobacter capsulatus; assembly: GCF_005144475.1. Taxonomy (GTDB): domain Bacteria; phylum Pseudomonadota; class Alphaproteobacteria; order Rhodobacterales; family Rhodobacteraceae; genus Rhodobacter; species Rhodobacter capsulatus_C. The sequence continues at coordinate 20,320 of NZ_SWJZ01000060.1, forward strand.
AATGGGTCGCGGTCATCGTGGGCCTCCGTGATGCGAAATGTCCCGCGCGTCATAGGACGGCGGGACATTTTTTGCAATCGGCATGCGGCCGTATACCGCCCTCAGGCGTCGACCGACATCCGGTAGACACGGGCATTGCGGCACAGGGGATGATGCGCCAGAAGCTCGGCCAGCGCCGCTTCGACGATGCGCGGCGACCGGCAGTGGAAGTAAAGCTCGACCGCATTCGGGAAGGTGCCAGTGCCCTGCAGCCGGCCGGCGGAACTGACGCGCTCCTCGATCGGGCCCATCAGTGTCGCCGCGACCTGCGCCGCCGTCTGACCCGCGGGCAGGACGGCGGGGTCAAGCTCCATCACCACGACCTCGGTGGTGCCGAAGCGGCGCAGCTCCTTGCCCTCGGCATCGGTGAACCAAGAGCCCTTCGGCGCGCCAAGGCTGTCGAAATGCGCCACCAGCCGGTCCAGCAGCTTGCCATCCAGCCCGGTCACGGTGAAAACGACCGTCGAGGCGGTGCCCCGCCCCTCGGCCGTCACGGCGGAGGCGGCCGAGGTGACGTTGCCCAGCCCCTCGGCGGCAAGCCATTTCTGCACGGGCGCGTCATAGCGCTGCACGCGATCCTGCGCCAAAAGGCAGGTCGGCAGATGCGCGGTGAGGGTGGTGGTGACTTTCGGCTTGAGGAAGTTGAACATCACTCGGGTCTCATTTGCGGAATTTGTCGAGACTGACCACTTCGGCTTCGGTCCGGGGTTTTTCCGGTTCGTCGGCGGGTTCGTCCTCGTCTTCGTCCTCGTCCTCCTCGTCGCTGTCTTGCGATTCGAAGCGCAGGCCGAATTCGACCGAAGGATCGACGAACGTGTGCACGGCGTCGAAGGGGATCACCAGCGGCTCGGGCTGGTTGCCGAAGTTCAGCGTGATCGAGAAGCCCTCGTCGGTGACGACAAGGTTGTCGAACCAGTGCTGGATCACGATGGTCATTTCTTCGGGATAGCGGCTTTTCAGCCAGTCCGCCATTTCCACCTGCGGCGCGCGGGTGTCGAAGGTGATGAAGAAATGATGCGCCCCGGGCAGGCCATGCTCGGCCACCTCGGTCAGGACGGTCTGGATCAGCCCGCGCATGGCGCGGTGCATGAGCGTGCCGTAGTCGATCGAACGGGTCATCTGTCCGCCTTTCCTTTCGCCCCAGCATAGGGGATTTGGCGTGCAAGAAAAGGGGGCAAGAACAAGCCGCAAGCGCCCGTGCCCGCAAGCGCGGCAGCCCCGGCATCGGACCGGGCGCACAGGCACAAGGGGGGGAAGGTGCAGGTTTCTGTTGCCAGGCACCTGCGAGCCCCGCCTTAAGCGGCTAAGCGTAAGGACTTTAGGTTTCGGTACCCGAGCTGCTTACGCAGCCAGAGCCACCGGAGCACGGTTGTCGTTGGCAACTGTACATTTGAGCAGATAACGGCTGCGTCCAACCGAGATGCAAGTACCCATTCAACCGTTCGTCGACCCTAATTCACCCCCGCACTCCTGTTAGCCCAGGAGAAATGGTGGAGGTGGGGGGATTCGCACCCCCGTCCGATCCAGCCTAGTTGGCCCGTCTACACCCATAGTCCCTTGCGGAACGATCTCAATCTAGGTGTCGCGGGGCGAAAGCGCAAGACCCCGCGCCGCGCTCGATCCGGCGGGCGCCGTGGCATGGGCCTTGCGGCGAAGACGCGCAGCCCCGCACGATTGCGCTTGTGCCGCAGCCCCGCCCTGCCTACCTGTAAGGGATCATGCCTGCAGATGCCCCCGTTTCGCCGCCGATCGCGGCCGCCCTGCCCTTTCCCAGCCGCCTTTCCCTGATGCCCGGGACCACCGATGTTTCTTGAAATCGCCATCGTTCTGCTTTTGACCTTCGTCAATGGCGTGCTTGCCATGTCGGAACTTGCCATCGTCTCCTCGCGCCCGGCGCGGCTGAAACTGCTCGCCGACCGCGGCAGCCGCGGCGCCCGGATCGCGATCCGGCTGGGCGAGGAACCGGGGCGGTTCCTGTCCTCGGTGCAGATCGGCATCACCGCGGTGGGCGTGCTCTCGGGCGCGTTTTCCGGCGCGACCCTGGGCGAGCGGCTCTCGAACTGGCTGGCGCTGCAGGGACTTGCGCCCAGCCTTGCCGACACTTTGGGCGTCGGCGGCGTCGTGGTGGCGATCACCTATGCCTCGCTCGTCTTTGGCGAGCTGGTGCCGAAACAGATCGCGCTGCGCCGTCCCGAAGCGGTGGCGGTGCGGATCGCGCCGCTGTTGCAGCTGATCGCGGTCGTCGCGGCGCCGGTGGTCTGGCTGCTCGACATCTCCGGGCGGCTGGTGCTGCTTTTGCTGCGCCAGTCGGGCAGCGCCGAAAGCAACATGACCGACGAAGAGGTCAAGATGGTGCTGGCCGAGGCGCAGACCGCGGGCGTGATGGAAGAGGCCGAGACCGAGATGATCGCCGGGGTGATGCGGATCGCCGACCGTTCGGCGCGCGGCGTGATGACGCCGCGCCACGAGGTCGATCTGGTCGACATCACCGACAGCCCCGCCGCGATCGTCAAGCGCTTCCGCGAGACCCGTCATTCCCGGCTGCCGGTGCGCGACGGCGGTCCCGACGACATCATCGGCGTGCTGTCCTCGCGCGATTTTCTCGATCACCGCCCCCGCGCCGAGACGGCGGATCTGCGCGCGCTGATCCTGACCGCGCCGGTGGTGCGGGACGGCATGTCGGCGCTGGACGTGGTGGAAACCCTGCGCAGCGCCCCGGCGCATATGGTGCTGGTCTTCGACGAATACGGCCATTTCGAGGGCATCGTGACGCCGATGGACCTGCTCGAGGCGATCACCGGCGATTTCCACGACCCGGGCGAGCCCGAGGAGCCGAAGATGGTCACCCGGGCCGATGGCTCGGTTCTGGTGGCGGGCTGGATGCCGGCCGACGAATTCGCCGATGCCTTCGGCTTCCCGCTGCGCGAGGGGCGCGATTATCAGACCGTGGCGGGGCTGGTGCTGGACGAGACCGGCCAGCTGCCCGAGGTCGGCGCCGTCTTCACCCTGCACGGGCTGCGCATCGAGGTGGTCGATCTGGACGGGCGGCGGATCGACAAGCTGCTGGTCAGCCGCACGCCCTGAGCGCCCTGCCCCGCGCCGCTGCGGCGCTCAGTGCCGCAGCGCCAGCGTCTCGGCGCGCAGATCGGCGAGGAACTGGCGCGGATGTTTCAGCGCCTCGGCCATCTCGGCGGCGGTTTTCGGCCGCCCGATCACCGGCGATTGCGGCTTGAACAGCGCACGCTTGATTTCATGCAGCAACAGCCCCTGCCGCAGCGTCGCGCCAAGCTTGTTGGCGATCTGATAGGCGCGGGAATTCTTGCCCGGAAAATAGATCGGCAGCACCGAGGCCCCCGAACGCGCCAGCATCTTCGCGGTGAAAGGGTTCCACTCGCCCTCGATCGCCGGGCCGAAGAAGGTCTTCGAATGCGCCACGGCACCCGCCGGGAACAGCACGATCACGCCGCCGCGTTTCAGCTGCGCCATGCATTCGGCGCGCATCTTCAGGCTTTCTTCCTGCGCATTCGGCTCATGCGGGAAGGGCACCGGCAGCATGAACTCCTCGATCTCGGGAATGCCGGTCAGAAGCGAGCGGGTCAGGATCTTGTAATCGGTCCGCACCTGCCCGATCAGCCAGGCCAACACCATGCCGTCCACCAGCCCGTGCGGGTGGTTCGCCACCACGACCAGCGGCCCGGTCGCGGGAATGCGGGCGATTTCGGCGGCCGGGGTCCGCACCTCGATCCCCATGATCTCCAGCGCCTGCGGCCAGAACGGCTGGCCGACCGGCGCGCCGCGCCGCTCGAACTTGCGGATCAGCTGCAACAGCGTCCATTTCGCCGTCAGCCATTCGATGGTGCGGATCGTGTTCGCCTTCCACGGGTTGGGGAACGTGCCCGCATAGGAAAGCCGCTTGATGTCATAGGGTTTTTGCTCGACCGGCGCGCGGTCGCTGGGTTGCCTGTCGGTCACGACAATTCCCTTCTTGCCTTGCGGCTCACATCTCTTCGCCGAAGCGGTCGGCGACCAGCGCCGAAAGCGCCTCCGCCAGCGTCTCGGCCTCAAGGCCGAAGGTCGTGACCTCGATCGTGGTCCCGCGCGAGGCGGCGAGCATCAAAAGCCCCATGATCGAATCGCCCGAGACCTTCATCCCGTCCTTTTCGACCTCGGCCCTTGCGTCATGCGCCTCGACCACTTCCACGAACCGCGCCGAGGCCCGCGCATGCAGGCCCTTTTCGTTCACGATCTTCAAGACCTTGCTGACACTCACTTGGCCGAGGCTCCGCCCGTCGAATAGCAATTGATATATTTGCGACCGGCATCAAGAGAGGCTTCGACCGCCGCATGCACGCCCAAAGAGCGCGATTTGGCGAGCTTTATCAGCAAGGGCAGATTGGCACCATAGATGATCTCGCGCCCGCCGGCCTCGCAGGCCATCAGGCTCAGGTTCGAGGGCGAGCCGCCGAACATGTCGGTGACGACGACAACCCCGGCACCGCTGTCGACCGCATCGGCGGCGGCGCGGATCTCGGCCTGTTTCGCCGCCCTGTCATGGTCGTCTTCTATGGTGATGGCACGGATGCCTTCCTGAGGGCCGACGACATGTTCGACCGCCGCGAGATATTCCCGCGCCAAACCCCCATGTGCCACGATCACGATCCCGATCACGCGCCCTCTGCCTCTTTCCCTGTGGGCATGGCCTGTGCCCGCCGTTCCAGCTCCCTGTGCCGTTTAGACACTTGCCAGTTCGCCTGTGCAAGGGCCTTGGCTACGGCTTCCGTTACGGCAACCGAACGGTGTTGCCCGCCGGTACATCCGAAGCCCACGGCCAGATGGGCCTTGCCTTCGTCCAGATGCGCCGGAAGTTGAAACAGCAGTAGATCACACACCTTCTGAATGAAGGGTTGATAGCGGGCGTCGCCCTGCACATGCGCCGCCACCGCCGGATCCAGCCCGGTCAGCGGCCGCAGCGCCTCGACCCAATGCGGATTCGCCAGAAACCGGCAGTCGAACATCATGTCGAGCCCGCGCGGCACGCCGCGCTTGTAGCTGAAACTGTGCAGCGAAATCGCCAGCCGCGAGATCTGCCCCATGTCGAACCAGCGCCCGACCTCGGCGCGCAGATCATGCGGGCTCATCGTCGAGCTGTCGATCAGCACATCGGCGCGCACCCGGATCGGCGCCAGCATGTCGAATTCCTGCACGATCCCCGACAGCGGCTGCGCCTGCGGCGCCAGCGGATGGCGGCGCCGGGTCTCGGAATAGCGCCGGATCAGCGCCTCGGGCGTGGCGTCCAGATACAGCACCTCAAGCAGCAGGCCCGGCTCGCGGGTCAGCCAGTCGATCAGCTCGATCAGCGCCGCGACGGAAAAATCGCGGTTGCGCACATCGATGCCAAGCGCCATCGGCCGGGTCAGCGGGCCGTCGATCAGCCGCGGCACCAAAGACAGCGGCAGGTTGTTGATCGCCTCGTAGCCCAGATCCTCCAGCGCCACGATCGCCGTGGTGCGGCCCGCCCCCGAAGGGCCGGTGACAAGAACCAGCCGGTTCACCGTCTCGGTTGCCGCACGTTCGTTCACATCGCTCTCCCGGCCCTGAGCCATTGCAGGATCACCGCCTCAAGATGACCATGTTGCAGGCGCAGCACAAGGGGCAGGGTGACGCCGAGACAGGCAATCTCTCGTGAAGGCGGCAGCCTTTCGGTCTCGTCCTGCCCCATGTCGACCGCCAGCACGATCCGCGCCTGCGCCAGCGTGTCGGCGCGCAGGATGCCCGCGCCGCGCGCCTCGATCAGACCGGCGATCTGCGCGGGCGCGCGGGCGATCAGCGCGCCGTCTTCGGCGGCCAGAAAGACCCGGTCATCGGCCACCAGCCGCGCCCCCAGCGCCATCAGCCGCAGCGCAAGGCCGGATTTCCCCGCCCCCGAGGGGCCAAGGATCAGCACCCCCGCCTCGGGCGTCAGCGCAACCGCCGTGGCATGCAGCGGCGCGCTCACGTCAGACCGGAAGGCCGACGACGAAGCGGGCGCCGAGCGGTTCCGAGGTGATGTCGGCATCGGTGGGGCGGATGTTCTCGGCCCAGATCACGCCGCCATGCGCCTCGACGATCTGTTTCGAGATCGCCAGCCCAAGGCCGGAATGGTCGCCGAACTGCCCTTCGGGGCGTTGCGAATAGAAGCGCTTGAAGACCTTGGACAGGGCCTGTTCGGGAATGCCCGGCCCGGTGTCCTCGACCACCACCAGCACCCGGTTTTCGCGCTTGCGCGCCCAGACCCGCACCGCGTCGCCCTCTTCGCAGAAGCTGATCGCATTGCTGATCAGATTGACGAAGACCTGCGCCAGACGCGCTTCCAGCCCGGTGATGCGGATCGGCTCCGCGGGCAGGTCGGTGATGAATTCGACGCCTTTCGCCCCCGCCTCCCGGCCCAGATAATCGCCCAGATTGGCGAGCATCTTCAGCAGATCGAAGGGTTCTTCCTCTTCCTTGACCAGATCGCTGTCAAGCCGCGAGGCGTTCGAAATGTCGCTCACCAGCCGGTCAAGGCGGCGCACGTCATGGTCGATCACCTCCAGCAGGCGCAGGCGCTGATCCTCGCGCTTGACCACATGCAGCGAGGCCACGGCCGAGCGCAGCGACGCCAGCGGGTTCTTGATTTCATGCGCCACATCGGCGGCGAATTGTTCATTCGCGTCGATGCGGTCGTAAAGCGCCGCCACCATGCCGCGCAGCGCCCCCGACAGCCGCCCGATCTCGTCGGGCCGCGCGGTCAGGTCGGGAATGCGGATCCGCCCCGGCGTCATCTTGCGGGAATGCCGGTCGCGGCCGATCTCGGCGGCGGCGGCCAGGTCGGACAGCGGGTTGGCGATGGTCGAGGCCAGCACCAGCGACAGCCCGATCGAGACGATGATCGCCACGACGAACATCTGCAGCACCTGTTCGCGCTCGACCCGGACGAGCTTGTCGATTTCCCCCGCAGCCGAGGTCATCGCCACGGTGCCGACAAGGGTGTCGTTCTGGAAAAGCCCGGTCGCCACCGAAAAGATCGTCGCCCCCGAGGTGTTGCGCCGCGTCGCCATCACCGTCTGTCCGGCCACGACCTGCGGCACCAGCGCCTCGGCCATGGCCCGGGTATCGACCGGCATGGCCGAGGCCTGATCGCGATGCGCAAGCCGCGTCAGCCAGTCCCAGGCGCTGTTGAGCAGATCGGTGATCAGCGTCGAGCGGGTATCGATCCCCAGCCCCTCGACCCTTTCGCGCGGCGCGGTGCCGACAGCGGCGGAATCCGCCAGCAAAGTGCCCGCCGCATCAAAGACATAGATCGTCGCCCCCTCGGGCAATTCGATCCCGCGCATGACCTCGGCCACGTCAAGGCCGTCGCCCGCCGCCAGATTGACCGGCGCCGACAGCGGCATCCGCGCCTCGAAGACATCGGCGATCAGCTCGGCCTCGCTGACGATGGCGCTTTCGCGCTGAAACACCAGACTGTCGCGGAACGGGTTCAGATAGAGCACCCCCGCCACCATGACGAGCATGGCGAGCAGGTTGAAGGTGATGATCTTGCGCGCCAGCGGCGAATGGTTCAGCGAAATGTAGCTGCGCCGCTGCCGCCCCTTGGCCAGATCCTCATCGACCGCGCCCTTGGGCCCGACCCAGTCCTCGCCCAGAACCACATCCGTCTCGGATTTCGCGGCCTTGGTCACACGCCCCCGCCCCGCTGCAAGAAGTCCGGCAATGGTCATTCCTCGTTGTAACGATAACCGATGCCGTAAAGCGTCTCGATCGCCGAGAAATCGTCATCCACCGTCCGCATCTTCTTGCGCAGCCGCTTGATGTGGCTGTCGATGGTGCGATCGTCGACATAGACCTGATCGTCATAGGCGACATCCATCAGCTGATCGCGGCTTTTGACAAAGCCCGGCCGGATCGCCAGCGCCTGCAACAGCAGGAATTCGGTCACCGTCAGCGTCACCTCGCGGCCCTTCCAGGTCACCGAATGGCGCAACGGATCCATGGACAGCGAGCCGCGCACGATCACCTTGGTATCTTCGGCCACCGGCACCTCGCCGGTCGAGATCGCCTCCTGCCGGCGCAGAAGCGCCCGGATGCGTTCGACCAGAAGCCGCTGGCTGAAGGGTTTCTTGACGTAGTCGTCCGCGCCCATGCGCAGGCCCAGAACCTCGTCGATCTCGTCATCCTTGGAGGTCAGGAAGATCACCGGCATCGTGGTCTTCTGCCGCAGCCGCTGCAAAAGCTCCATCCCGTCCATCCGCGGCATCTTGATGTCGAGCACCGCCATGTCGGGCAGCCGCTTGCTGAACGCGTCCAGAGCCGCCTGACCGTCGTTGTAGGTCTCGACCTCATAGCCCTCCGCTTCGAGCGTCATCGAGACCGACGTCAGAATGTTGCGATCGTCGTCGACCAGCGCGATCCTCGACATGTCCTGCACCTCATGCTGCCTGTATTATGATTGGCGCCATTGTCCGCTTTCCGGCCCCCGGAATCAACTGCGATGTGCGAATCGGCCAGGCGATGCGAATCATCTGAGCGCAAAAAAACGAAGGTTTGACTAATTTGTCTCACCTCTTCGCGATGATGGCGCTAAATCGGCTCTGTTTGCGCTAGCTGCGACAAACCCTTCTGTTCCTTCGCAATTGCGCCATGGTATAGGGCGCCATCCGCAACATTCTTGCGCGGATCGGTGCCCGCCCGTAACGGGCGCCGCGAGGAACCACTGCGCCGCAGGGCGGCAACGGGAGCGAAACATGAGCATCGGACGCGTGAACCCGGCGAAAACGCTGGAAGATCAGGGCATCACTGGTCTCGGCAACGTCTATTACAACCTGCTGGAACCCGCGCTCATCGAACTGGCGCTCAAGAACGGGGAAGGCACGCTCGGCAAGGGCGGGGCTTTCTACTGCTCGACCGGCAAGCACACCGGCCGGTCGCCGAAAGACAAGTTCGTCGTCCGCACTGCCAGCGTCGAAGACACGATCTGGTGGGAAAACAACAAGCCGATGGATCCGGCCAAGTTCGACGTGCTGCATGCCGACATGCTGGCGCATATGAAGGGCAAGGATTTCGTCGTCGAGGATCTTTATGGCGGCGCCGACCCGGCCCACCGTCTCGATGTGCGTCTGGTTGCCGAACTGGCCTGGCATGGCCTGTTCCTGCGCACCATGCTGCGCCGCCCCGCCCGCGAGGAACTGGACACGTTCAACCCGGAATGGACGATCATCAACTGCCCGTCGTTCAAGGCCGACCCGGAACGTCACGGCTGCCGTTCGGAAACGGTGATCGCGCTCAACTTTGACAAGAAGCTGATCCTGATCGGCAACACCGCCTATGCCGGTGAAAACAAGAAGGGCGTGTTCACCCTTCTGAACTACATCCTGCCCGGCAAGGGCGTGATGGCGATGCACTGCTCGGCCAACCATGCGATCGACAACCCCGATGATTCGGCGGTCTTCTTCGGGCTTTCGGGCACCGGCAAGACGACGCTCTCGGCCGATCCCTCGCGCGTGCTGATCGGCGACGACGAACACGGCTGGTCGGAAAAGGGCATCTTCAACTTCGAGGGCGGCTGCTACGCCAAGACGATCAACCTCTCGAAGGAAGCGGAACCGGACATCTACAACACCTGCTCGATGTTCGGCACCGTGGTCGAGAACATGGTCTTCGACCCGGAAACGCTGGAACTTGATTTCTTCGACAGCTCGCTGACCGAGAACATGCGCTGCGCCTACCCGCTGCATTACATCGGCAATGCGTCGGATACCGCGCTGGGGGGCCACCCGAAAAACGTCATCATGCTGACCTGCGACGCTTACGGCGTGCTGCCGCCGATCGCGCGTCTGACGCCCGCGCAGGCGATGTATCACTTCCTCTCGGGCTTCACCTCGAAGACGCCGGGCACGGAAGTGGGCATCGTCGAGCCGGTCCCGACCTTCTCGACCTGCTTTGGCGCGCCCTTCATGCCGCGTCGTCCGGAAGTCTATGGCAAGCTCTTGGCCGCGAAGATCGCCGAGCATGGCGCCTCGTGCTGGCTTGTGAACACCGGCTGGAGCGGCGGCGCCTTCGGCACCGGCAAGCGCATGCCGATCAAGGCCACCCGCGCGCTCTTGACCGCCGCGCTGGATGGTTCGCTGCACAATGCCGAATTCCGCAAGGATCCGAACTTCGGCTTCGAAGTCCCGGTCGCGGTGCATGACGTGGACAGCAAGCTTTTGAACCCGCGCGAGACCTGGGCCGACAAGGCCGCCTTCGATGCGCAGGCGGCGAAGCTGGTGAAGATGTTCTCGGACAACTTCGCGCAATATCTGCCCTATGTGGACGAAGACGTGAAAGCCGTCGCGATCGGCTGAACCGCCTGACAATGACAAAGGGCCGGGGATTTCCCCGGCCCTTTCCTTTTATTCAGCGCGCTTACTTGCGGGTGCGTTTGACCTTGCGCGAAATCGCCCGTTCCTTCGCCTTGAAGGCCACGGATTTCCGCCCCGGCCGGAACGGCCGCTTGCCGCCCTTGCCCGCGCCGGGCATCGCCTGACCTTCGAGCTCCAGCAATTCCAGTTCCAGCCCGCCGGTCACCGGCACGGCTTCGGCCAGCCGCACCAGAACCCGCTGCCCGATGCCAAGGGTGACGCCGCTGTCGGCCCCGATCAGCTGTTGCGCATCGCGGTCATAATGGAAGAACTCTCGCCCGACCGAGCGGATCGGCACCAGCCCGTCCGCGCCGGTCTCATCCAGCTTCACGAAGGCGCCGAATTTCTGCACGCCGCTGATGCGGCCCGTAAATTCGCTGCCCACCCGTTCCGACAGATAGGCCGCCAGATACCGGTCGGTGGTGTCGCGTTCCGCCGCCATCGAGCGCCGCTCGGTCTCGGAAATGTGCTGCGCGATGTCTTCCAGCTGGGCGATGTCGTCGCGGCCCAGCCCATCTTTCCCCCAGCCATGCCCGGCGATCAGCGCCCGATGCACGATCAGGTCGGAATAGCGCCGGATCGGACTGGTGAAATGCGCGTAAGACCGCAAGGCCAGCCCGAAATGCCCCAGATTCTGCGGCGCATAATAGGCCTGCGTCATCGAGCGCAGGGTGGAAATGTTGATCAGCTCGTCAAACTCGCTGCCCTCGGCATCGTTGAGCAACCGGTTCAGATGCGCCGTCTTCAGCACCTGCCCCTTCGCCAGACTGAACCCGGACGCCTGCGCCACTTCGCGCAGCGCATCGATTTTCTCGGGCGAGGGTTCCTCGTGCACGCGGTAAAGCAGCGGGCGGCGCAGCCGTTCCAGCTCCTCGGCCGCGGCCACATTCGCCAGCACCATGAATTCCTCGATCAGCCGGTGGGCATCGAGCCGTTCCTTGAACTTGACCGAGGCGACCTTGCCCGCCTCGTCGATCTCGATCCGACGCTCGGGCAGGTCCAGATCCAGCGGCTGGCGCACCGCCCGCGCCCGGGTCAGCGCCCGGTAGCAGCCATAGATCGGCGCGATGATCTCTGCGACCAAGGGCGCGGTCTTCGCATCGGGGCGGCCATCCTGTGCCGCCTGCACCTGCGCATATTCGAGCGAGGCGACCGAGCGGATGATGCCGCGGGTGAACCGATGCGCAATCTTGCGCCCCTCGGCCGAAACCTTCATCCGCACCGCCAGCACCGCGCGCGGCACATGTTCGTGCAGGGAACACAGATCGCCCGAAAGCCGGTCGGGCAGCATCGGCACGACGCGGTCGGGGAAATAGGTGGAGTTGCCGCGATTGCGCGCCTCGCGATCCAAGGCGGAGCCCGGGCGGACGTAATGCGCCACATCGGCGATGGCGACCCACAGCAGGAACCCGCCCTCGTTCGCCGGATCATCGTCCGGCTGCACGAAACAGGCGTCGTCGCGGTCGCGCGCATCGGCCGGGTCGATGGTGACAAAGGGCAGCCCGGTCAGGTCTTCGCGATCGCCCAGCGCCGCGGGGATCTCCGCATCGGCCTCGGCGATCACGTCATCGGGGAAGTCGTCGGGAATGCCGTGCTGGTGAATGGCGATCAGCGACACCGCCCGCGGCGCGGTCGGATCGCCCAGACGCTCGATCACCCGCGCCCGCGGCAGGCCCATCCGGCCCTTCGGCCCGGATTGCTCGGCCTCGACCAATTCGCCGTCGCGGGCGTCGTTCGTGGCGCCGGGCGGCACCACCCATTCATTCATCTCGCCCTTGTCGATCGGCGTGATCCGGCCGCCTTCCGCGCCCTTGCGGAAGATGCCGACGATGCGATGGCGCGCCTCGCCCAGCTTGCGGATCAGCCGCGCCTCGGGGCCCTCGGTCCCTTGCGAAATCCGCGCCAGCACCCGCTCGCCCGGCCCCACGGCGGGATCGTCGCGGCGGGTCAGAAAGGCGATCCGCGGCGCATCCCCCGGACCGGCCCATTCCAGCGGCCGCGCCCAGAGATCGCCCATGCCGTCGGCGGGCAGGATTTCGAGCACCGTCACCGGCGGCAGGCTGGCGCTGTCATGGTAGCTGCGCTTCCTGCGGGCGATCTGGCCGGTCTCGGCCAGCTCTTTCAACAGGCGCTTCAACTCGATCTTCGCCGCGCCCTTCAGGCCGAAGGCCTTGGCGATATCGCGTTTCGCCCCCTGATCGGGGTTGTCGGCGATCCAGTCGAGGATCTGCTGCTTCGTCGGGATGGGGCTTTGTGTCATGGCCTTGCCTAGCACGACGGCGTCGCGCAAGAAAGTGGGGGCTGCACCGGACGGCGGAGGGTCAGGGCCGGGGCAAAGCGGAGGGGTGGCGCATGCGGATCGTGGGGATCATTCTGGCGGGCGGTCAGGGGCGGCGAATGGGGCGCGAAAAGGCGCTGGTGCGGCTCGCGGGCGAACCCCTGATCGCGCGGGTTCTGGCGCGGCTCGCGCCGCAGGTCGAAGCGGTCGCGATCTCGGCCAATGGCGATCCGGGCCGGTTCGGCCTTGGCCTGCCGGTGCTGCCTGACCGCGCCGGGGAATCGGGGCTCGGTCCGATGGCGGGCATCCGCGCCGGGCTGGACTGGGCGGCCGGGATGGGCGCCGAGGCGCTGGTCAGCGTGGCCACCGACACGCCGTTCCTGCCCGAAGATCTGGTGGCCCGGCTGGCCGCCACAGGCGGGCCTGCCCATGCGCAAAGCTTCGGGCGCGACCATTACACCGCCGCGCTCTGGCACGTCGCCGACCGTCCCCGGATCGACGCGCTTTTCGCCGCCGACGAACGGCGGATGCGTGCCTATCTGGCGGGGGCCGTCGCCGTGCCCTTCGACACGACGCCCGATCCTTTCGTCAATCTCAACACGCCCGAAGACCTCGCCCGGGCCGAAGACCGGCTGCGCCCGAACGCGCTTTAGGCGCGGAAACTGCCCGACTTGCCGCCGTCCTTGGCCAAAAGCCGGATCCCCTCGATCCGCATCGCCTTTTCCGCCGCTTTCAGCATGTCATAGACGGTCAGCGCGGCGGCCGAGACCGCCGTCAGCGCCTCCATCTCGACCCCGGTCGGGCCGGTGGTGGCCACGGTGGCCTCGATCCGCACGGAGCTGGTGTCCGGCTCGGGGGTCAGCTCCAGCGCCACCCGCGACAGCGCCAGCGGATGGCAGAGCGGGATCAGATCCGCGGTGCGCTTCGCCGCCATGATCCCGGCCACCCGCGCGACGCCCAGCACGTCGCCCTTGCCCGCCGTGCCCGCAAGCACCAGCGCCAGCGTCTCGGGGCGCATCACCACCCGGCCCTCGGCCACCGCCGTGCGCTTCGTCTCGGCCTTGTCCGAGACATCGACCATATGCGCCTGGCCCGCGTCGTCGAAATGGGTCAGCATGCCACCCCCTGTCCCCGGCAGACCGGGCAATCCGCGCGCCGATGCAGGCGCAGCAGCCGCTCCTCGTTCCAGAGCGTGTCGATCATCCAGAGCCGCCCGAGCAGGCTTTGCCCCGCCCCGGTCAGGTGCTTGATCGCTTCCAGCGCCATCCGCGCCCCCACCACGCCCGGCAAAGCGCCGACGACGCCCTTCGATTGCGCGGGCGGCGGATTTTCGGGCTCGGGGAAGGTGCAGGCATAGCAGGGCCCGCCAAGCCCCGGCGCATGAAGCCCGATCTGGCCTTCCCACTGCGCGATCGCGCCGGACAGAAGCGGCACCCCCGCCGCGACACAGGCCCGGTTGAGCAGATGCCGCGCCGCCAGATTGTCGGTGCAGTCGATCACCAGATCGAAGCCCGCGACCAGCGCCGCCGTCTCGACCCCGAAGCGGATCGCATGGGTCTCGATCCTCACCTCGGGGTTCAGATCGGCAAGCCGCGCCCGCGCCGAAACCGTCTTGCCCTGCCCCAGCCGCGCCGTGCCGTACAGCACCTGCCGCTGCAGGTTCGACAGCGACACCACATCGTCATCGGCCAGCGTCAGCCGCCCGATCCCCGCCGCCGCCAGATAGAGCAGCACCGGCGAGCCAAGCCCCCCCGCGCCGATCACCAGAACCGAGGCGGCGTTCAGCTTCGCCTGCCCCGCGGGCCCGATCTCGGGCAGGATCAGATGCCGGGCATAGCGGCCCTCGGGGTCGAAAATGTGACCGTCCATCTCAGCCCCCTCAGCCGCCCGTCATCGGCGGGAAAAACGCCACTTCGCGCACGCCCGCCAAAGGCGCGGTGAAATCGGCCAGATCCTGATCGAGCGCGACGCGCAGCACCGCGGGATCGGCAAAGGCGGCCGCGTAGCGCGGATCTTTCGCGCGCAGTTCGGCGACCAGATCGGCCACGGTCGCGGCCTCGGTGTCCAGCCGCTCGCGCGGGTGCCCGATCCGCTCGCGGACCCAGGCGAAATAGAC
>NZ_SWJZ01000061.1 GCF_005144475.1 Rhodobacter capsulatus
CGTGGCGGGTATTCCCCCCCGGCAACCCCCCCGGCGACCCGCCGGGGGCTCCGCCCCCGGACCCCCGAGGTCTTTGCGGCAAGATGAACCCCGACCGCGGGTTCCGCCCGCATGGGCAGGATCGGCGCCCCGCGGGCGTCACCTCTGCGCGGCGATTTCCGTGGCAATCGCCGCCGCAAGACGGGCGTTGTTCAGCACAAGGGCGATGTTGGCCTCAAGCGAGCGCCCCTGCGTCAGGGCGAAGATGCGCGAGAGCAGGAAGGGGGTGACCGCCTTCGCCGCAATGCCCTGCGCCGCGGCCTCGGCCAGAGCGGTCTCGATGACGGGCAGGATCTCCTCGCGCGCGATCTCGGCCTCGGGGGGGATCGGGTTGGCGACGAGCTGGCCGCCCGCAAGGCCAAGGCGGCCGCGCAGCAGATGCGCGCCGGCGATCTCGGCGGCGGTGTCGGCGCGCAGCGGCGCCCGCAGACCGGAGCTGCGCGACCAGAAGGCGGGAAACGCGTCCTGACCAAAGGCGATCACGGGAACCCCATTCGTTTCAAGAACTTCCAGGGTCTTGTTCAGATCAAGGATGGCCTTGGCCCCGGCCGCGACGACGGTGACGGGGGTCAGGCCCAGCTCGGTCAGGTCGGCCGAGATGTCAAAGCTGTCCTCGGCGCCGCGGTGCACGCCGCCGATGCCGCCGGTGGCGAAGACCGCGATCCCGGCCAGATGCGCGCAGATCATCGTTGCCGCAACCGTGGTCGCCCCGGTGCCCCCGGTGGCGAGGCAAAAGGCCAGATCGGCGCGCGAGAGCTTCATCACCCCCGTCGCCTGCGCCAAGGCTTCCAGCTCCGTCCCGGTCAGGCCGATGTGGATGCGCCCGCCCATCACCGCGATCGTGGCGGGGGTGGCCCCGGCGGTGCGGACCTCGGCCTCGACCCGGCGCGCGGTTTCGAGGTTTTGCGGCCAGGGCATGCCATGGGTGATGATCGTGCTTTCCAGCGCGACGACAGGGCGGCCAGCCTCAAGCGCGGCGCGGACTTCGGGGGAAAAGGCAAGCGGCAGGGTCGTCATATGGGTTTGTCTCCGGAGACGTAGCGGGCGGCGGCGGCAAGGGCGCGGGCAAGCGCGGTCTCGCGATCGGCGCCGTCGCGTTCGGCCACCAGATGGGCGGCCATGAAAGTGTCGCCCGCGCCGGTGACGCGGGTGACAAGCACGGGGGGCGGCGCGGCGGTGAGGACACCCGCGCCCTGCCGACCGTCCGCGGCAGGCTTGCCGCCGTCGGTGACAAGCACATGACGGGCCCCGCGCGCCAGCAGGGCTTCGGCGGCGGCCTCGGCGCCCGCGAAACTGCGCTGGCACAGGATCCCGGCCTCTTCGAGGTTCACATAGATCGTCGCATTGGGCTGCGCGAGCAGCGGTGCCAGCCGCTCCGCCTTGCCGGGGCTGGCTGGCGCCACCCGCAGATCGGCGGCCGCGAACAGCGGCGCGCGGGCGATCTCGGCCAGCAGCGCCTGGGTCAGGTTGCCGTCGAGCGCCACCGGCCCCGACCAGGGCGTCCGGGCGCTGCCCAGCCGGCCATCGGCCAGCGGGCGCAGGATCTTGTCCCCCGCCGCTTCCAGACTGTGGGCGTCGGCAATCGCCGCGACAAGACCATTCGCCCCCTCGATCGCCATGTAGCGGTCGGTGGGCAGATCGTCCGAGCGATAAAGATAGCGGCAGTCGATCCCCATCAGCTCGGCCGATTGAACAAGCTCGGCCCCCTGCGTGTCGCGGCCGATCGCGGTCAGGATGGCGGGGCGCAGGCCGAAGCGTGTCAACGTCATCGCGATGTTCATCGCCACGCCGCCGGGCAGGCGGGTGATCCGCCCGGGCACGTCCGACCCCGCCCGCATGTGCACCGGCGCGCGGCCGATGATGTCCCACAGGACCGAACCGATGCAAAGAATGTCGGGAGTGTCTTTCATGGTGCCTTGGTGCTACGGCTTGGCCGGGAGAGCAAGGGGGGCGCTGCCCCCTCGGCGCTTTCGCGCCTCACCCCCGGGATATTTGGGGCAAGATAAATGAGGAATTGGCGGAGAAGACCAATTTATCTTGCCGAAAATATCCCCGCCGGAGGCATCCTTGGCCAAAGACGGGGGCGGGGGCTTGCCAGAGGGGCGGGGCTGGTCTATAGGGCGCACACTTCACAGGCGGAGGCGGGCCAACGGCGGGAGACATCCCCGTTCGGTCCACCGGTTGGGGGCAACCCTGAAATTCCTCCGCTCAGGCGCAAACCGGAAAGGAAATGGACCATGGCGCTTCCCGATTTCTCGCTGCGTCAGCTTCTTGAAGCTGGCGTTCACTACGGCCACCAGACGCAACGCTGGAACCCCCGCATGGCGGAGTTCATCTATGGCGATCGCAACGGCATCCACATCATCGACCTGACGCAGACCGTGCCGATGCTCGACGCGGCGCTGAACGTGGTCCGTGACACCGTCGCCAAGGGCGGCCGCGTGCTCTTTGTCGGCACCAAGCGTCAGGCTGCGAAAGCCGTCGCCGATGCCGCGGAAAAATGCGCGCAATACTACATGAACCACCGCTGGCTGGGTGGCACGCTGACGAACTGGAAGACCGTGTCGCAATCGATCGCCCGTCTGAAGCAGATCGACGAGATCATGGCCTCGGGCGCCGAAGGCCTGACCAAGAAAGAACGTCTGGGCATGGAACGCGAGCAGGCCAAGCTGCAGGCGTCGCTCGGCGGGATCCGCGAAATGGGCGGTCTGCCGGACCTGCTCTTCGTGATCGACGTGTCGAAGGAAGATCTTGCCATCCTCGAAGCGCAGAAGCTGGGCATCCCGGTCGTCGCCGTGGTCGATACCAACTGCTCGCCCAAGGGCGTGGATTACATCATCCCCGGCAACGATGACGCCGCCCGCGCCATCGCGCTGTACTGCGACCTCGTCTCGCGCGCCGCGCTGGACGGCATGAGCGCCCAGATGGGCGCCGCCGGCGTCGACCTGGGCGCGCTGGAAGAAGCCCCGGTCGAGGTTGTCGCCGAGGCCTGAGCCGCGGCCGTCACACAAGCTTCATTGGGCGGGGGTAACTCCGCCCTCACCCCATTCCAAGGAGAGTTCCCATGGCTGTCACCGCTCAGATGGTGAAAGAACTGCGCGAAACCACCGGCGCCGGCATGATGGACGCGAAGAAGGCGCTGACCGAATGCGACGGCAACATGGATGCCGCCATCGACTGGCTGCGCACCAAGGGCCTGGCGAAAGCCGCGAAAAAGGCCGACCGCGTTGCCGCCGAGGGGCTGATCGGCGTCGCCGTGACCACCGGCCGCGGTGTCGCGATCGAGATCAACTCGGAAACCGACTTCGTTGCCAAGAACACCGATTTCCAGGCGCTGGTGCGCGACGTGGCGAAAACCGCGCTGGAAGTGGGCGAATCGGTCGAAGTGGTGAAGGCCGCGGCGCTGAACGGCAAGACCGTTGACGAAGTGCTTGGCGAAGCCATCGCCCGGATCGGCGAGAACATGACCTTCCGCCGCCTGCACATCCTGGAAGGCGACACCATCGTCTCCTATGTCCACAATGCCGCCGCGCCGGAAATGGGCAAGATCGGCGTTCTGGTCGCGCTGAAGGGCGATGCCGCCAAGGCGCAGGAAATCGGCAAGCAATTCGCGATGCATATCGCGGCGACCGCGCCGATCTCGCTGAACGAAGCCAGCCTCGAGCCGGCCGTGCTGGAGCGCGAGCTGCAGGTGCAGACCGCCAAGGCGCTTGAAGAGAACGCGACCTCGGCCAAGCCGAAGCCCGAGCAGGTGATCCACAACAACATCATCCCGGGCCGGATGAAGAAGTTCCTCGAGGAAGTGACCCTCGTGAACCAGAAATTCGTGATGAACCCCGATGTGACCGTGGCCCAGGCCGCGACCGAGGCGGGCGTGGAAATCACCGGCTTCGCGCGTCTTGCCGTGGGCGAAGGCGTCGAGAAGAAGGAAGAGGATTTCGCCGCCGAAGTGGCGAAGATGGTCGGCGCGTAAGCGCTGCCCCCTCGGCAAAAGACAGCGCCGCCCTTCGGGGCGGCGTTTTTCGTTGCGCAGGAGGGCTTTGACGGCGGGTGGGCCGCAAGGCGCCAAATCCGGATCTTGATGCGGGAAATTGAAACGGCCCAGACGGGTGACTATAAACCCGCTGGGCCGTACCGGAAAACCGGGTGGGATCTCGTCGGATCAATCTTCGACTGCTTCCCTGTTCCTGGCCGAAGCCACCACTCACGGAACACGTGTATCTAAGGCATTTCCGTAGATTCGGAGTAGTCAGGTATTCCTTACCCTGCCAGAATGTCGCAGTCCTTTTGGACAGGTGCTTTGGCTAACTCGCCGATGTGATGAAAAGCTGCTTCTGCATCGAGGCCTTGAGCAGGGCCTGCGCGGTGGTCTCGACCTCGAGGGCCTCGCGGGCAAGGCGCAGATGCTTTTCGACCGTGGCCGTGGTCAGGCCCAGGATCTGCGCGATATCGGCCGAGGTCTTGCCGTCCCCGACCCATTCCAGCACTTCGCGCTGGCGTGCGGTCAGCGGCCGACGGGTGGTCGAAAAGGGCAGGGCGCTGATTTTCAGATGCATGATCGAATTCAGCACCCGCAGGTCGCGGCCATGTTCGTCCCAGATCGCATCGACATCGGCCTGTGTCAGGCCGGGCTGCGCGCACAGACCGATGGCCCCCTTGGCGCGGGCCGAGGTGTCGGGAAAACCGATCGAATAGCCCGCCAGGACCTGAAAGCGGCGGTTGAGGTCAAGCACCCTGCGCTCGCCCTCGGTCAGTTCGCCCGCGGCCATCCGCTCGGCGACAATGCGCCAGGAACAGGCCCCCACCGAGTCGACGGCCCATTTCACCATCGGCGCCTCCGAGAAGAGGCCGGCGCCCAGAAAGGAATTCAGATAGGCCGGATCGTGATTGGACAGGATCAGCGTATCGTCAAGAGAGCCGAGATTCTGCGTCGCGCTGAACCGGGTGAACCCATAGATCAGACGGTCGAAGCCGAACTTCGCCATCTGCGCACAGTGCATGCTCCAAATGGTCGCGATGTCATCGGCGACCAGAAGTTGTTCAAGATGATCCAGCATTGCGTGCGTCTCACACCTCGCAAGCTTGCACAGATCACGGTTTTGCCACGCGCCACCCCTTCGGCGCAAGTCCGTTCCGTCCCGCGGCGCGCGGCATGTCACAAGGTCGCAGACTGCACCATCCCCGGGCGACCTGTGCGATTATGCTTTTTTACCAAGCGTTTAAGTTTCGATCTTCATGCGCTGAAACCGCTGTTGGCGGCCTTGGCGCGCAGCATCGGCACAAGGGCCGTCAGATCGTAGCCCGCATTTTGGGCGGTTTGAACAATCTCGTCGAGGGGCCGTCGTCCGACCTGGCTCAGCGCCCAGAGATGCGAGGATCGCGTCCCGGAACGGCACCAGGCCAGAACCGGAGCTTCGGCGGCGGCAAGGGCGGCCTCGAAGCCGGCGATCAGATCGGGGGTCAGCTCGCCCGGATAATAGGGCAGATGCACATAGGAAAGCCCCGCGGCGGCGGCGGCGGCTTGCAGCGCGGCATTGAGACCGGCCTCGACCTCTTCATCCGGGCGATTGTTGATCAGGGTGCGAAAGCCGCGGCGGGCGGCTTCGGCGATATCGTCAAGGTCGATCTGCGGCGCCACGGCGAAATCGGGCGTCAGGTTGCGCAGGTCCATGTCTTCCTCCGGCAAGGTCTGCGACCACTCTGGACCGCGCTGCCGACAGGTGCAAGGGGCTCAGGGCAGGTCCGGGATGCCTTTGGTCGCGGCGGCGGTCAGATCGGGGATCCGCCAATCCGCGGCGGAAAAGTCATCGTGCCGGGTATATTCCGAGGGCGTCAGAACGACCCGAAGGCCCGCGGCCTTGGCCGCTGCAAGACCGGCGCGGCTGTCTTCAAAGGCCAGGCAGGCCGCGGGCGGCAGGCCAAGCCCCTGCAACGCCAGCAGATAGACATCCGGGGCAGGTTTCTTTTGCGCCACCTCGTCCCCGGCGGCAATCACCTCGAAGATGTCCCCGGTCGGTTGGCGGAACGTGGCGGCGATCAGCGCATCCACATTCGCCCGCGTCGTGGTGGTGGCAATGGCGAGGCGCAGACCCGCGGTTCGGGCACGGGAAATCAGCTCCGCAACCCCCGGCAACAGGCCGACCTGCCCCGAGGCGATGATCTCGACATAGCGTTTGGTCTTGGCTTGGTGCAGATCGGCAATCTTGGCATCCGAAGGGCCGGACCCCAGATTTTCGCGATGTTTCGCCATCCGCTCCTTGCCGCCGGTGGTGCGCAGAAGAGTCCGATAATCTTCCTTCGACCAGTGCCAGTCGACTCCCTGCGCCGCGAAAGTCTCGTTGAAAGCCTGCCGATGCGCTTCTTCGGTTTCCGCCAAAGTGCCGTCGACATCGAAAATCAGCGCTTTCAGCTCCATGTCCATCCCTCAACGATGCCCGGCAGGGCGCTGAAATCGTGAAACTTTGCGGCGTGGGGCAGCGCTTCGAGCGGGGTCTTGCGATAGCCCTCGGTATAGATCACGAAGGGCAAGCCTGCGTTCCGGGCGGTCTGCGCGTCGATCTCGCTGTCGCCGATGTAAAGCGCGTGTGGGCGGCGCAATACTCTGTGCGCCTCCTGCACCATCTCGGGGTTGGGCTTGCGCGTGGGCAGGCTGTCGCCGCCGATGACAAGCTGGAAATAATCGCTCAGTCCGACATGGGCGATCGCCGCAAGGGCGGGCTTGTAGGGCTTGTTGGTGGTGATCGCCATCGGGCAGCCCATCGCCCGCAGACGGTCCAGAGCCGTGATCACATCCGGGTAAAGGGTGTTCCCCTCGACTTCGGTTTCATAGCGGGTCACCAGATCGGCATAGATCGCGTCGAAAAGCGGCCCTTCCGGGTCTTCGCCCGCGGTCGTCAGCAGGCAGCGCACCAGATGGGGGGCGCCTTGCCCGACGAAACTGCGGATCTGATCGAGGCTGAGGGCCGCGTATCCGCGCGCCATCAGCACATCGTTCGAGACCTTGTGGATGGCGGGCGCCGAATCGATCAGCGTGCCATCAAGATCGAAAATCAGCGCCGGCGCCATCACTCTTTCCATTTGATCGAGCAGCCCATCGAGGCGATCTGGTCCCGCGGACCTTCGCCGGTTTCGGCCACGCTCAGCATCGCTTCGTAAAGCTCGCGACGCGCATCGACCGGGCCGGGGGTGCGCCCCGACGCATCAAGGCGACCGCGATATTGCAGCCGATAATCGGCGTTGAACCCGAAGAAATCCGGTGTGCAGATCGCATCGTAAGCCTTTGCCACGGCTTGCGTTTCGTCAAAAAGATAGGGAAAATGGAAACCCCGTTCCGCAGCCAGCCGCGCCATGTTTTCCGGGCTGTCCTCGGGGTAGCTTTCGACATCGTTCGACGAAATCGCCGCCACGCCGATCCCTGCTTCCATCAGCGCCTCGGCATCGCGTTGCAGCCGGTCAAGGATCGCCTGAACATAGGGGCAGTGGTTGCAGATGAACATGATCAGCAGGCCTTTCGGCCCGCGGATGTCGTCGAGGCTCCAAAGCCTGCCCGAAGTGTCGGGCAGGCGGAAATCGGGGGCTTTCCAGCCGAAGTCGCAGACCGGAGGGGAAACGGCCATCGCGAACCTCAGAGGGCGGCTTGCGCCGCGGCGCGGATGGCGGCGATGTTCTTGCCATAGACCTCGGGGGTCGCGACCGAGCCGCCCTTGAAGACGCCCGAACCGGCCACGAAGACATCGGCCCCAGCGGCGGCCATCAAGGGCGCCGTCACCGGGTCCATGCCGCCGTCGATCTCGATATGCACCGGACGGTCGCCGATCATCGCGCGCAGCTTGCGGACCTTGCCGGTCATGTCGATATATTTCTGCCCGCCGAACCCGGGGTTCACCGTCATCACGCAGACAACATCCGCAATATCAAGCACATGCTCGATCGCTTCGGCGGGGGTGCCCGGGTTGATCGCCACGCCCGATTTCATCCCCGCGGCGCGGATCGCCTGCAGCGTGCGGTGAATATGCGGCCCGGCCTCGACATGGGCGGTCAGCACATCGGCGCCGGCTGCCGCATAAGCATCGATATAGGCGTCGACCGGGGAAATCATCAGATGCACGTCCATCACGGTTTTCACGTGCTTGCGGAAAGCCGCGACGGCGGGCGGACCAAAGGTGAGGTTCGGCACGAAATGCCCATCCATCACGTCGACATGCACCCAATCGGCGCCCTGCGCCTCGATGGCCTGGATTTCACGGCCGAAGTCGGCGAAGTCGGCAGAAAGGATCGAGGGGGCGATCTTGATCGAACGGTCGAAGGTCATGTCGGTCTCCTGAGGGGTTGGGGCGGGGGTGTCCCCCCGCCCGAGTATCACGGCGTTCAGTTCACGCCCAGAGCGACGCGCCAGCCCGGATAGAGCTTGTCGGCATCGTTCGGGAAGCTTTCGAACGCCCGGGCCAGTTCGCGATGCGATTTCGCATAGGTCACCAGATCCACGCCCGCCTTCCAGGCGTCGCAGGACTGGCGCAGCGATTTCGCCCCGGCGGTGCCGCCATCAAGGTGGCCAAACGCGCCGCCGCCCGAGGTCTGGATCACGTTCGAATGGCCGAGGTTGTCGAAGAAGCCCGGCAGACGCAGCGCGTTCATGCCGCCCGAGATGATCGGCGTGGTGGCTTTCATGCCCAGCCAGTCCTGATGGTAGAACGGGCCCTGCGCCGCCTCGTCGGTCAGCATGTAGGCCATGATCTTGTCAGAGGCATCGCCTTCCATCTTGCCATAGCCCATCGTGCCGGTGTGGATGCCCGAGGCGCCTTGCAGACGCGACATCTTCGACAGAACGAAGGCGGTGTAGCCGCGCATCGATTGCGGCGAGGTCACGGCGCCGTGGCCCGCACGGTGATAGTGCAGGAACTGCCGCGGGAAGGAGCGACGGGCGGTGGTGATCGCCGCCGGGCCGGTGACGTAACCATCCACGAGGAAGGCGACGTGATCGGCGTTTTCGCCAAAGGTTTCAAGGATGTATTCACCACGAGCGAGCATTTCGTAATGGTCGTCGGCGGTGATGTTGGCCGAGAAAAGCTTCGCCTCGCCGGTTTCATCCTGCGCCCGTTTCATCGCATCGGCGACCAGACGGATGGTTTCCTTCAGCGGCGCGAAGGTCTGGTTGCCTTGCGGTTCATCGTTCTTGATGAAGTCGCCGCCCAGCCAGAATTCATAGCAGGCGTCCGCAAAGGGCTTCGGACGCAGGCCCAGCTTCGGCTTGATGATCGTGCCGACGACCATGCCGCCGTCCTTCACGTCGCGGCCCAGAACGCGCCACATGTCGGCGATGTTCATCGAGGGGCCGTCGAACAGGCGCAGGTAGCAGGGCGGCACGTAGAAGTCGTGCATCTTGGCGTATTCGACGTCGCCCATGCCCTGGTTGTTGCCGATCGTCAGCGTCAGGAACGAGCACAGCATCGCCCGGCCATCGATGATGTTGCGGTCGAAAAGCTCGACCGGATAGGCGATCTTCATGATCTCCTTGGCCGGGTCGATCTCATAGACCAGCGCATCGACGCCGCGGGTGAAATCGTCGGTGGTCGAGACCTCGACGTTCGTGCCGGTCGAGCTTTCGGCGGCGAAATGGGCGGCGGTTTCCAGATAGCCGTAGCCCGCCTTGGGCTTCATGACATAGGCGCAAAGCACATGGCGCCCGCCGGCGATGAGATCGGCTTCCTTGAGGTCGAGCCGGGCGTAACGGTTAGACTGATCCATGATGAGGGTCCTTTCGATCAGTTGGCTTCAGGCGGTTTTCGGCGCAAGCGAACCGCTGGCATAGCGTTTCGCCATGTCATCCATCGGGATGACCTTGATTTTCGAAGCATGGCCCGCGGTGCCGAAGGCTTCAAGACGGGCACGGCACAGATCGCGCATCGCATCCATCGCGGGCTTCAGGAATTTGCGCGGGTCGAATTCGGCCTTGTTCTGCTCGGCGATGCGGCGGAACTGCCCGGTCATCGCCATGCGGCAGTCGGTGTCGATGTTGACCTTGCGCACGCCCATCTTGATGCCGCGCACGATTTCCTCGACCGGCACGCCGAAGGTTTGCGGCATCGCCCCGCCGAATTCGTTGATGATGTCCTGCAGATCCTGCGGCACCGAGGAAGACCCGTGCATCACCAGGTGGGTGTTCGGCAGTTTCTTGTGGATCGCCTCGATCACCGACATGGCGAGGATCTCGCCATCGGGCTTGCGCGAGAACTTGTAGGCGCCATGCGAGGTGCCGCAGGCGATGGCCAGCGCGTCCACTTGCGTTTTCTTCACGAAATCGACGGCCTGATCGGGGTCGGTCAGCAGCATCGAATGGTCGAGCTTGCCCACCGCGCCATGGCCATCCTCGGCCTCGCCTTCGCCGGTTTCAAGCGAACCGAGAACGCCGAGTTCGCCCTCGACCGAGGCGCCAACCCAATGCGCCATCCGCGCAACGCGTTCCGAGATTTCGACGTTATATTCGTAGCTTGCGGGCGTCTTTGCATCCCCTTCCAGCGAGCCGTCCATCATCACCGAGGTGAAGCCGTGACGGATCGCGGTCATGCAGGTGGCCTCGTTGTTGCCGTGGTCCTGATGCATGCAGAGCGGGATTTCCGGATAGATCGCGGCCAGCGCCTCGATCATTTTCGCCAGCATGATGTCATTGGCATAGGACCGGGCACCGCGCGAGGCCTGGATGATGACCGGCGCATCGACGGCCTTGGCGGCCTCCATGATGGCGAGGCCCTGTTCCATGTTGTTGATGTTGAACGCGGGCACGCCGTAGGAATATTCCGCAGCGTGGTCCAGCAGTTGCCGAAGGGTGATCAGTGCCATTTTGGTTTCCTCAACTCGTGGAGCAGCTTTATCTTGCTCCAAATATCCCGGGGGTCCGGGGGCGAGCCGCCCCCGGCTTGGTTCAGATCAGCTTGCCCATCGCGACGGCCGTATCGGCCATGCGGTTCGAGAAGCCCCATTCGTTGTCATACCACGACAGGATGCGGACCATCCGCCCCTCCATCACCTTGGTCTGATCCATGTGGAAGACCGAGGAATGCGGATCGTGGTTGAAGTCGGTCGACACGTTCGGCTGGTCGGTATAGCCCAGAACGCCTTTCAGCGGGCCATCGGCGGCCGCGCGGATCGCGGCATTGACCTCGGCGACGCTGGTGTCGCGGGCGGCTTCGAACACGAGGTCCACCACCGAGACATTCGGCGTGGGAACCCGGATCGCGACGCCGTCGAGCTTGCCTTTCAGTTCCGGCAGCACAAGACCTACGGCCTTGGCGGCGCCGGTCGAGGTCGGGATCATCGACAGCGCCGCGGCGCGGGCGCGATACAGATCCTTGTGCATCGTGTCGAGCGTCGGCTGATCGCCCGTATAGCTGTGGATCGTCGTCATGAAGCCTTTCGAGATCCCGATCGCGTCATTCAGCGCCTTGGCCACGGGGCTCAGGCAGTTCGTGGTGCAGGACGCGTTCGACACGACCAAGTCTTCGGCCGTCAGCGTGGCGTGGTTCACACCAAACACGATGGTCTTGTCGGCGTTATCGCAGGGCGCCGACACCAGAACGCGCTTCGAACCATTTTGCAGGTGGGCCGCGGCCTTGTCCTTGGTGGTGAAGATGCCGGTGCATTCCAGCGCGACATCGACATTGCCCCAGGGCAGCTCGGCCGGGTTGCGGATCGCGGTGACCTTGATCGGGCCGCGGCCGACGTCGATCCAGTCCTCGCCGGTGGTGACGGTCGCGGGGAAGCGGCCGTGCACGCTATCAAAGCGCAGCAGATGGGCGTTGGTTTCCACCGGGCCAAGGTCGTTGATCGCGACGACTTCGATATCGGTGCGGCCCGACTCGACGATGGCGCGCAGCACGTTGCGGCCGATGCGGCCAAAACCGTTGATGGCAACTTTGACGGTCATCTTTTCCCTCAGATCAGGTTTTTTGCTTCAGAGACAATCGCCTCTGCGGTGATGTTGAAGTGTTGATAAAGCTGCGGGGCAGGGGCAGAGGCGCCAAAGCCGGTCATGCCGACAAAGGCGTCGGTCGGCCCGAGCAGCATGCCCCAGCCCTGGCGGATCGCGGCCTCGCAGCCCACCCGCGGCGCCGTGCCCAGAACCTTCGCCCCATAATCGCGCGGTTGCGCCGCGAAAAGTTCAAAGCAGGGGGCGGAGACCACGGCGGCGCGGATGCCTTCCTTCGCCAGCTGATCGGCGGCGGCGAGCGCAATCTCGACCTCGGACCCCGTCGCGATCAGCGTCACCTGCCGATCTTCGGGATCGCGCAACAGATAGGCGCCGCGCGCGGTCAGGTTCTCGGCCGTGTGGGTGGTGCGCAGGGTCGGCAGGTTCTGCCGCGACAGCACCAGCAAGTTGGGCGTCGCTTTCGAGGTCATGGCGATTTCCCAGGCCTCGGCGGTCTCAACAGCATCGGCCGGGCGGATCACGTTCAGGTTCGGGATCGCCCGCAGGCTTGCCAGATGCTCGACCGGCTGGTGCGTCGGACCGTCTTCGCCAAGGCCAATCGAGTCATGGGTCATGACGTAAGTGACCGGAACCCCCATCAGCGCCGAAAGCCGGATCGCGGGGCGGCAATAATCGGCAAAAGCCATGAAGGTGCCGCCATAGGGGCGCAGGCCGCCATGCAGCGCGATGCCGTTCATCGCCGCCGCCATCCCGTGTTCGCGGATGCCGTAGTGGATGTAGTTGCCCGCAAAGGCGCCCGGTTTCACCGAAACCATCCCCTTGGAGCGGGTCAGGTTCGAGCCGGTCAGATCGGCCGAGCCGCCAACGGATTGGGGCAGGGTGGCATTCACCACCTCGAGCGCCATTTCGCTGGCCTTGCGCGTCGCCACTTTCGGCTTGTCGGCGGAAAGACGCGCTTTATAGGCCGCGATGGCGGCGGGCAGGGCCGCGGTGTCATCGGCCTCGGCCTTGATGAAGTCGGCGCGGGCAGCGTGGTTTTGCAACCGCGCCTCCCAGTTGGCCCGCGCCGAAGCCCCCCGTGCCGCAACCCGGCCCCAGGCCGCGGTGAGTTCGGAAGGGATTTCGAAAGGAGCATGCGGCCAGTCAAGGAAGGCCCGGGCGGCGGCGATTTCCTCGGCGCCGAGCGGCGCGCCGTGCACGTCATGGCCGCCCTGCTTGTTCGGCGCGCCGAAACCGATCACGGTGCGGCAGGCGATCATCGAGGGACGCGGGTCGGCCTTGGCGGCCTCGATCGCTGCGGCGATGTCATTGGGCGCATGACCGTCGCAGGATTGCACATGCCAGCCCGAGGCGGCAAAGCGGGCCAGCTGGTCGGTCGAGGTCGAAAGATCGGTGTCGCCGTCGATGGTGATGCGGTTGTCATCCCAAAGCACGATCAGACGGCCAAGCCCCAGATGCCCGGCCATGTCGATCGCCTCGTGGCTGATGCCCTCCATCAGGCAGCCGTCCCCGGCGATGACATAGGTGAAATGATCCACAAGATCATTGCCATAGCGGGCGTTCTTCATGCGCTCGGCCAGCGCCATGCCGACCGCGGTCGCAATCCCCTGACCGAGCGGGCCGGTGGTCATCTCGATGCCGTCCGCATGGCCATATTCGGGATGGCCGGCGGTGCGGGCGCCAAGTTGGCGGAAGTTTTTCAGCTGTTCGATATCCATGTCGGCATAGCCGAGCAGATGGTGCAGCGCATAAAGCAGCATCGAGCCATGGCCCGCGGACAGCACGAAGCGGTCGCGGTCGGGCCATTTCGGCGCGGCGGGGTCGATTTTCATGAACCGGTTGAAAAGAACGGTGGCCACATCGGCCATGCCCATCGGCATGCCGGGATGCCCGGATTTCGCCTTTTCCACCGCATCCATCGCCAGCGCCCGAATGGCATTGGCCATCCGCGTTTCCTGCGCCATATCCAGATCCTTCATGGCTCCTCCTCCCTGATGAGCCGTTCGTCCGAGCGGCGGGCCCGGTTTGCCGGACCTCGCCAATGTCTTGAAATCATTGCGCCTCAGGCGCGGGCGCGGCGGCCTTCGCGGACCAGCCGCTCGATCAGCGGCGTCAGGATCAGCTGCATCGCCAGATCCTGCTTGTTGCCCGGGATCACGATCGAATTCGCCCGGCTCATCCAGGATCCATGGATCATCGAGGTCAGATAGGGGAAGTCGATGCCGCGCGGATTGCGGAACCGGATCACGATCAGGCTTTCGTCCGGCGTCGGGATCCAGCGGGTGATGAACGGGTTCGACGTGTCGACCACCGGCACGCGCTGGAAGTTGATGTCGGTCTGCGAGAATTGCGGCACGATGCAATGCACATAGGCATGCATGCGGCGCAAGATCACGTCGGTGACGGCCTCGGTCGTGTAGCCGCGCTGCGCCCGGTCGCGGTGGATCTTCTGGATCCATTCGAGGTTGATCACCGGCACGACACCGATCTTCAGGTCGGCATGGGCGGCAATGTTGACCTGATCATTCGTCACGCAGCCATGCAGGCCTTCGTAGAACAGAAGGTCGGTATCTTCCTCGAACGGCGCCCAGTCGGTGAAATGGCCCGGTTCGACACCGTATTTCGCCGATTCATTGGCGTCGTGGACATACCGCCGGGTGCGGCCCTTGCCGGTCTCGCCATATTCGCGGAAGACGCGTTCCAGATCTTCCAGCGCATTCGCCTCGTAGGAGAAATGCGAGAAGGTGGCATCGCCCGCGGCATAGCGGCGTTCCAGTTCCGCCTTCATGTCGGCGCGATTGAAACGGTGGAAGGCGTCGCCCTCGATCGAGACGGCTTTCACCTCTTCGCGGCGGAAGATCTGGTCGAAGGTGGCCTTGACGGTCGAGGTGCCCGCCCCCGAGGAGCCGACGACAGAGATGATGGGATATTTTTTCGACATGGGATCAGCTCCGGAAAAGACCGCGGGTGTTGAAGAGTGCCGAGGTCTCCTCCCCGGGCAGGTCGTGATAGGCGGTGACGCGCGCCACCTTGGCCGCGCAGCCGAAGACGAAGGGCGTGCGCGCATGCAGCTTGTCGGGCAGGGCCGAGAGGATGTCCTCGCAGCCGTCGGTGGCGCCGCCGCCCACTTGTGTGATCAGAAAGGCGATCGGCGCACATTCATAGACATGGCGCAGACGGCCGCGGGCATAGCCCTTGCGTTCGTCGCCCGGATAAAGGAACACGCCGCCGCGCATCAGGATGCGGTGGGTTTCGGCAACGAGCGAGGCGATCCAGCGCATGTTGAAATTGCGTCCGCGCGGACCCTCGGCGCCAGCGACAAGATCGTCGATGAAGGCGCGGATCGGCGAGGGCCAGTGCCGGTAGTTCGAGGCGTTGATCGCATATTCCGACGTGTCTTGCGGCAGCGCCTTGATGTCGGGCAGGCGCTTGAAGTTGCGGCTGTCGAGATCAAGCACCCAGTGATGCACGCCGCGCCCGAAGCTGCAGACCAGCGCGCATTGCGGCCCGTAGATGATATAGCCGCCCGCCAGCTGTTCCGAGCCCTTGCGCAGGAAGCTGGTGTTCGGATCGTCGGTCGCCGGGAAGACCGAGAAGATCGTGCCGATCGACACGTTCACGTCGATGTTCGAGGAGCCGTCGAGCGGGTCGATGGCAAGCGCCAGCGTGCCTTCGCCGAGCGTCACCACCTCGTCCTGTTCTTCGGAAGCGTAATAGGCGACGGCGGTGCCCGTCAGCGCCTCGCGGAAGGCGTCATCGGCCATCACGTCAAGCGCCTTTTGACCATCGCCCCCGGCATTGGTGCCGACGCCCGCCGCCAGGTCCGCATCCACCCCGTTGCGGGCAATGGTGCGGGCCAGATCCGCCCCCACACGCGCCAGCCGGGTCATCACATCCGCCAGTTCCGGGCTAAGCCCGAGACCTTCAAGCTCGATCGCCATGGCCTCCTCCTCATTCGGTTGGCCGGACGTTGCGCCGAAAGCGGTTTCATGCAAATTTGAAATTCGGCAACTCGCTTTCAGGAAAATTTAACATGGTCCGGCTGGACGGGATCACGATGAAGCAACTGCGCGCGCTGAGAGCGGTTGCAAAATGGGGCTCTCTGACCGCGGCGGGTCAGGCGCTTGGCTTGACGACGCCCGCAATTCATACGCAAATCAAGGGCTTGGAAGATGCAGTTCAAGTGCGCCTGTTGCAGCGGGCGGCGGATGGGGCGGGCTCGGACCTGACCGATGCCGGTCATGCGATGCTGTCGGCGGCGAAGCGGATCGAAGACGCTTTGTCGCAGGCCGGGGCGGATTTGGCAGCGCTATCACGCGGGAAAACCGGCCGGGTCACGCTGGGGGTGGTCTCGACGGCGAAATATTTCGCGCCAAGGCTGGTCAAGGCGCTGAGTCTTTCGCACCCGGATATCGAAGTGGCGCTGCGGGTGGGCAACCGCGAAACCACGATCGAGGGGCTGGAACGCGGCGCCTTTGAAATTGCGATCATGGGGCGGCCACCGCGGCGACCGCCGGTTCTGGCCGAGCCGCTTGGTCCGCATCCGCATACCTTGCTCGTGCCGCCGGGGCATCGGCTGCTGGGGCAGGGGGTCAGCGCCGATGCGCTGCTCGACGAGGTGTTCCTGACGCGCGAGCCGGGGTCGGGGACGCGGATCCTGATGGAGCGCTGGCTGGATCGGGTGGCGGACGGCCGCGCTTTCGAGACGATGGAGATGGAGAGCAACGAGACGATCAAGCAGGCGGTGATGGCGGGCCTGGGCATCGCCTTTCTCAGCCTGCATACGGTGACCGAGGAGCTGGGCTCGGGGCGGCTGGTGGAACTTTCGGCGCCGGGTCTGCCGATCGTGCGCAACTGGTTCATGGTCCGGCGCGAGGACGAGGTGCCGCGTCCGGTGGCCGAACGGCTGTGGGAGGCGATCCTGGCGCTTCGTGGCAGTTATTTCCCAACGATTCCGCTGATTGACGCATCGTGATCGCGGGGTCATTGTGAGCGCAAACGGTCCGCTGGCCAAGGTTGCTTCAGGCCCGGACCATCTGTCGGAAGGAGACTGCAATGCGCTATGCGATGGCCGTGACCGCCCCGGGCGGGGTGGAGAATTTTCGCCGGATCGACTGTGAGCTGCCGCCGCCCGGCCCGGGCGAGGTGGTGCTGCGCCAGACCGCGATCGGGTTGAACTATATCGACGTCTATTTCCGCACCGGGCTTTATCCCTGGGGTGTGCCGGCGGATCTGATCACCGGGGGCGAAGCGGCGGGGGTGATCGAGGCGGTCGGGCCCGGGGTTGATCTGCCGCTGGGCCTGCGCGTCGCTTATACGGTGCGCAATGGTGCCTATGCCAGTCATCGGGTGATCGCGGCCGATGATCTGGTGCCGATCCCGGACGGGATCAGCGACGAGATCGCGGCGGCGGTGATGCTCAAGGGGCTGACCGTGCATTACCTGATCCATCATTCCTATCCGGTGGCTGCGGGGGATTGCGTGCTTGTGCATGCGGCGGCGGGCGGTGTCGGGTTGCTGGCCGGGCAATGGCTGAAGCACAAGGGCGTGCGCGCAATCGGCACGGCGGGCACGCCCGAGAAATGCGCGCTGGCGCTGGCGCATGGTTATGATGCGGTGATCGATTACAAGACGCGGGATTTCGTCGCCGAGACGATGCGGCTGACCGACGGCAAAGGTGTGCAGGCGGTTTACGACTCGGTCGGTGCGGTGACGGTGAAGAAATCGATCGAAGTGCTGGAGACCTTCGGCACGCTGGTCAGTTTCGGACAAAGCTCGGGGCCTGCGCTGGATTTCCGCATCACCGATCTGGCGCGCGGCTCGCTGCGTCTGACACGGCCGACGCTGTTCCATCATACGGCGCAACCGGGTTGGCTGCGTAAAGCCAGCCGCGACATGTTCGATCTGATCCTGGGCGGAACGATCCGGGTCGAGATCGGCCAGCGCTATGACCTGAACGATGTCGCCGCGGCTCATACTGCGCTTGAAAGCCGAAAAACCACCGGCTGCACGATTTTGACCCCATGACGGATCTCGGACAGCATCTATATTTTACATAATACTGATTATCGGATTTTATAGAAACCCTAAAGGCGCCACCTCTTCGAGGTGGCGCCTTTGTTTGTCAGGTGATCACATCCGGACCTGCACGCCCAGTTCGGGCCTTGATACCTACGATCTCCTCCGTCGCCGCGATGATCGGCGCCAAAGCGACCTGCGGATCTTCGGTCAGGCCCTCCGGTCCGGCGACGTAACGTTCAAGATAGACACGCAGCGTTGCGCCTTCGGTGCCGGTACCGGACAGACGCAAAACCGCGCGAGAGCCCCCCTCGAACAAGATGCGGAAGCCCTGATGCGCGGAAACCGAGCCATCGACCGGGTCTTCATAGCTGAACTCATCTGCATCCTGAACGACAAGTCCCTGAACTTGCAGCCCTTTCAATGACGCAAGCCGATCGCGCAAATCACCGAACATGGCGTTGGCCAAATCGACCGGCAAAGCTTCGTAGTCGTGCCGCGAATAATAGTTCCGCCCGAAAGTCTCCCAGTGATCCGCCATGATTTCGGCCACGCCCATGTTTCGGGCCGCAATGATGTTGAGCCACATCAGCACGGCCCAAAGCCCGTCCTTCTCCCGGACATGGTCGGAACCCGTGCCGAAACTCTCTTCCCCGCAGAGGCTGACCCGGCCGGCATCCATCAGATTGCCGAAAAACTTCCAACCGGTGGGAGTTTCATAGCAGGTCAGCTTCAAGGCTGCCGCCACACGATCAACCGCGGCAGAGGTCGGCATCGACCGCGCCACCCCCTTCAGACCATGCGCATAACCGGGCACAAGATGTGCATTGGCGGCGACGACCGCAAGGCTGTCCGAGGGCGACACATAGATACCCCGACCGAGAACCATGTTGCGGTCCCCATCTCCGTCCGACGCGGCTCCGAAATCCGGCGCATCCGGCCGCATCATCTCGGCCATCAGCTCGTGCGCCCAGGTCGGGTTCGGATCCGGGTGCATGCCGCCGAAATCGGGCAACGGTTGTTCGTGAACGACCGTGCCTTTCGCCGCGCCCAGCCGGTTTTCGAAGATCTCGACCGCATAGGGACCGGTGATGGCACACATGCTGTCCATCCGCATGGCGAAGCCTTCGTGAAAAAGACCTCTCAAGGCTTTGAAATCGAAAATGGATTCCATCATCTCGGCATAAGCCGCGACAGGATCGACCACTTCCACCACCATATCGCCCAAGCGGCTTTCCCCGACCATCGTCAGATTGACATCCGGGGCTTCGATCTTCCGATAAGAGTCTATGACCTGCGTGCGCGCGAATATTGCCTCTGTCACTGCCTCCGGTGCGGGACCGCCATTGGCCATGTTGTACTTGACCCCGAAGTCCTCCTTGGGGCCGCCCGGATTATGGCTTGCCGAGAGAATGACGCCACCATCGGCCTTGCGCAGGCGGATCAAATTGGATGCCGCAGGCGTCGAAAGCCAGGACCCCTGCCCCACGATCATCCGCGCCGCCCCGCCAGCTGCCGCCATCTTCAGGATCACCTGAGCGGCTTCGACGCCGAAGTAGCGGCCATCGCCCCCAAGGACGAGCGTCTTGCCCGCAACGCCGCCGATCGCATCGAACGTGCTTTGAACAAAATTCTCGAGATAGCCCGGTTGCATGAAGACGGGCGTTTTCTTGCGCAACCCGGAGGTGCCGGGTTTTTGGCCCTCGAACGGGCGCGTCGGATGGGTGGTCATGGACTTGGCTCCTGCCGTGCAGTCGATCGGATGAACAGTTGAACGGATTGCGCAGCAACGCAAGTCACTGCGGCAAAATGCGGGGCTTCGGGGCGATCGGGGTCTGCCGTGTCGATCAGAAGCCGCCATTGGCCGTCGGGCAGATGCACCTCGGTTTCGCCCCCCGCATTGAAGACGGCAAACATCGCTTCACGCGCGGCAAGCCCCGGAGGGCCCTCGGCCGCCCCCCGCACCTCGGCGCAAAGACAACGAGACTGGGCATCATGCCAATCCTGCGACGACAATTCCGCACCGGAGGGCAGCCGCCAGATCAAGTCGCGAATGCCGTCCTGGGCGCGGATCTTCGCATGCAGAAAACGGGTCTGTCGCAATACAGGATGATCTCGGCGCAGACGAACAAGACGTGAGACAAAAGCAATAAGCGCCTCGTCGGCGTTTTGCCAGTCGATCCAGCCGATCGGATTGTCCTGCGCATAAGCGTTGTTGTTCCCGTCCTGAGAATTGCCCAGCTCATCCCCGGCAAGCAGCATGGGGACGCCTTGCGACAGCATCAGTGTTGCCAGCATCGCCCGTTTTCGTGCCGTCTTTGCGCGGGCATCGGGCAGCGCCTGCGAGAAATTCGCATTGTGCCCGTCGCGATTGTTTTCACCATTCGCTTCGTTTCGTTTTTCCGTATAGGAAACAAGATCATGCAGGGTGAATCCATCATGCGCCGTGAGAAAGTTGACCGAAGTCGTTGCCGGTCGGCCACGATGATCGAAGATCTCTGCAGAGCCCGCAACGCGCCGCGCCAGTTCCGGAATCAACCCCGCATCACCGCGCCAGAACTGCCGCACACCATCACGAAAGCGATCGTTCCACTCCACGAAGGGATAAGGAAAGGCGCCAAGGCGATAGCCGCCGGGACCGATGTCCCAAGGCTCTGCAATCAGTTTCACCGCGTTCAGCACCGGATCCTGCCGTATCGCAGAGATCAGCGAAGCCAGTTCCTTGAATTCTCCCGTCGAGGCTCGACCAAGCGTGGTGGCCAGATCGAAGCGGAAACCGTCGACCCCCATTTCCTCGACCCAGTGACGCAGGGCATCCATCACCAGACGCAGAACCATCGGATGCGCAAGGTTGAGCGTATTGCCCGTTCCAGTGTCATTCACGTAAGAGCGACCGCCCTCGCACAACCTGTAATAGGAATTATTGTCAATTCCGCGCAGGCTCACGGTCGGACCTGCGCCGTCGCCCTCGCCCGCATGATTGAAAACGACGTCCAGAATGACCTCGATCCCGGCCGCATGCAAAGCCCGGACCATGCTGCGAAAGCTCTCGCGCGTTCCATAGCGCGGATCGGGGGCCATGAACCCGATCGGCTGATACCCCCAGTAATTGCGCAGGCCCTTCTCGACCAGAAAGCGGTCATCGATGAAGGCGGCAACGGGCAACAATTCCACGGCCGTGACCCCAAGCCGTTTCAGATGCGCGATGATCGGAGGCGCCGCCACCGCCTCATAGCGGCCTCGCAAGGCGACGGGGATCTCGGGGTGCTGCATCGTCAGTCCGCGCACATGAGCTTCATAAATAACTGTTTGCGACCAAGATTTTGCGGGCCGATCCCAAAGTGGTTTTTGAACTTCGCAAACGATTCCGCGCGCCGTTGCCGCGACAGAATCGCGCCGATCCGGTCGGGTCGCGCCGACGCCCCCCTGCATCTGCATTCCCCAGACCAGAGGTCCCGTCAACGCCCGCGCATAGGGATCGACGAGCAGTTTGGACGGGTTGAACCGATGCCCAATCTCGGGCGCCCAAGGTCCATATACACGATATCCGTATTCCGCACCGGGACACAGACCGGGAACGAACCCATGCCAGACATCCCCGGCACGCCCGGGCAGGACAAGCCTGGTCTCCCTGTCCCCCTCAAACAGGCAAAGCTCGACCTTTTCCGCATGCGCCGAGAACAGAGCAAAGTTCACGCCACCGCAAACCGGGATAGCCCCCAGAATCTCTGCCCTTCCCGGTCCGATTTTCATTGCGCCAGCAACCGTTCATAAAGTGCCGCATAACGTGCGGCAGAACGCGACCACCCCAGATCGGACTTCATGGCCCGCTTCATCATCGCGGTCCAGATCCTGCGATCGGCATGCAGATCGCACAGCTGCCGCATCCCCTGTCGCAGCGCCAATGCATCGACCGGATGGAACACGACGCCCGTCGCCGCTTGCCCCGCCAAGCTTGCCGGGGAAGCCCCGATCACCGTGTCGGCAAGGCCGCCGACCGCGGAAACCAGGGGCAGACAGCCGTAACGCAACCCGTAAAGCTGCGTCAGGCCGCAGGGCTCGAAACGCGAGGGCACAAGCACCGCATCTCCGCCTGCAAACATCCGATGGCTCAGCGACTCGTCATAGCCGATCCGAACCCCGACACGGCCGGGGAAGCGCGCGGCCAGACCGCGCACAAGATCCTCGGCCCAGGCCTCGCCAGAGCCGAGCACCGCAAGCGCCCCTCCTCTGGCGACCAAATCCTCGACCGCAGGCGGCAGAAGGTCGATCCCCTTCTGTGCCGTCAGCCGCGAGACAAGGATCACCAAAGGTCCGTCGATCTTCTTCTCAAGTTGAAACTCAGCTTGCAACGCTTTGCGATTTATGGATTTTCCAGAAACGTTCGTGGCCGAGAACGAAATGCAATCCGGGTCGGTCCCGGGGTTCCACACCCGGTCATCGATGCCGTTCAGAATCCCGAAAACCACGCCCGCCCGCGCGGCAATGACCCCCTCAAGCCCCTGACCATATTCGCCCCGCATCAATTCCTCGGCGTAGCGGGGACTGACGGTTGTGATCGCATCGGCGGTCGTCAGTCCGGCCTTCAGGGTCGAGATATCCCCCCAGAACTCATACCCATCGCGGTGGAACGCTTCGCGCGGCAAGCGCAAGGCCACCATCCTGTCAGCCCCCACGCGCCCCTGAAACGCCATGTTGTGAATTGTGATCACACTTGGCAACGACGCCCCCGCATAGCGCAGATAGGCCGGGGCAAGGGCGCCTTGCCAGTCATGTGCATGCAGCACATCCGGCCGCCAGTCACCCGCCCCCTCGCGCGAGACCGCCGCCGCCGCCCAGCACAAAGCGGCAAACCGCGCGGCGTTATCACCGAAATCGCCGTGGATATCCGAATAGGGCCCGCCCGCCCGATCGTAGAGATGCGGCGCGTTCAGCGCCATCACCTCCATCATCCCGATTTTGCCCAGATGCAGCTCAGCCGGTCCGCCAAAAAGGTCCGGATCGCGCCAGATGACGGTCGTCGCCCCGAGCCGCACCAGCACGCCGCGATAGGCCGGGATCATCACCCGCATGTCCCAGCCCTGCCCCGCCAGAGCTTCGGGCAAGGCCCCCACAACATCGGCCAGGCCGCCCGTTTTCACCAGCGGAACCGCCTCGGACGCAACGGAAAGAACGCGTTTCATCCCCGCCCCCTTGATTATGCGTATCTGTTCGCCATTTGGACCAAGGCTGCCGCCGCCTCAGTCCAGGGCCGCCGCACGGGCGTCAAGCATGCTTTGCGTGATCAGCACAATCCCCCCCTCGGTGCGGCGGAACCACTTCGCATCTTCTTCCGGGTCCACCCCGACGACAAGCCCCGGCGGAACCTTCACCCCTCGGTCGATGACGCAACGCGTGAGCTGGGCACGTTCGCCGATATCGACATAAGGAAGGGCGACAACATGTTGAACTGTCGACCAACTATGCGACCGGCACCCGGTGAACAGAAGCGAGTTGCGCACCTCGGAGCCCGAGACGATACAATCCCCCGAGATCAGGGAACTGACCGCACTGCCGCGCCGCCCGTCCTCGTCATGGATGAACTTGGCCGGCGGCACGATCTCGGCATAGGTCCAGATCGGCCAGGCATTGTCATAAAGATCAAGCTTCGGCGTAAATTCCGTAAGGTCAATATTGGCCTGCCAGAAGGCGTCGATGGTGCCGACGTCGCGCCAATAAGGCTCGTGTTCCAGCCCGGACGTGACGCAGCTTTCAGAAAAACGATGCGCCATCGCCTTGCCGTATTTCACGATCTGCGGGATCAGGTCATGGCCGAAATCATGGCTGGAATGCGGATCCTCGGCATCGCGGATCAGCAACTCACGCAGGAATACCCAGTCGAAGACATAAATCCCCATAGAGACCAGCGAATGGGTCGGATCTTCGGGCAACCCCGGCGGATTGGCCGGCTTCTCGATGAACTGGGTGATGCGCCCGGTCTTGTCCGCAGCCATGCAGCCGAAAGCCGAGGCTTCGGCGCGCGGCACGGTCAGACAGCCGATCGTCACATCGGCCTTGCTCAACACATGCTGCAGCAACATCACCTCATAATCCATCTTGTAGATGTGATCACCGGCCAGGATGATCACATATTTGACGTCATAATCCTCGATGATGTCGATGTTCTGCGCCACCGCATCGGCCGTGCCCAGATACCATTTGCTTTCGTCGATCCGTTGGCTTGCCGGAAGAATATCAAGATATTCATTACGCTCCGCACGGAAGAAGTTCCAGCCACGCTGCATGTGACGGATCAGGCTGTGTGCCTTGTATTGCGTCGCGATCGCCATTTTGCGAATGCCGGAGTTGAGCGCATTCGACAGCGCGAAATCGATGATGCGGGTCTTGCCGCCGAAATAGACCGCAGGTTTCGCACGCCGGTCGGTCAGTTCCTTCAGACGGCTCCCCCGACCGCCCGCCAGAACGAAGGCCATGGCCTGTGACGAAAGCCTCTGGTTCGGTTGCGGTTTCATGCTTTCCTCCCTTGCGCCTCAGGCGGGCGTGAACATCACCACGGAAAGTGGTGGCAGATAGACCTCGGCGCTGAACGGGCGTCGCGCGGTGGCAATCTCGTCGGCCTCGATCGCGCCGAGATTGCCCCAGTTGGCACCGCCATAATAGCCGCTGTCGGAATTGAAGATCTCGCACCAGGTCCCCGCCTGGGGCAGGCCGATGCGATAGGTGCGGTCGAGAGGCGTCAGATTGGCTGCAACCACGACAGGATCGGCCCCCGGCGCGCGACGTTCGAAGACATAAACCGAAGCTTCGGCATCATCCGCCTCGATCCAGTCGAAACCGGAGGGGTCGCAATCGCCCCAATGCAGCGCCGGGGTGTCACGGTAAAGCTTGTTCAGATCGCGCACCAGCGCCTGCATGCCGCGGTGCAGCGGGTCGTCCAGAAGGTGCCAGTCAAGGGTGCCTTGATGCGCCCATTCGCGGCCCTGGGCGAATTCCTGCCCCATGAAAAGCAGTTTCTTGCCCGGATGCGCCCATTGGAACGCATAAAAGGCCCGCAGGTTGGCGAATTTCTGCAACCCGTCCCCCGGCATCTTGCCAAGCATCGATCCCTTGCCGTGAACCACTTCGTCGTGGCTGATCGGCAGGATAAAGTTCTCACTGTAAGTATATGAACTTGCAAAGGTAAGTTCATTGTGATGCCAGCGGCGATGAATCGGATCGCGGGAAAAATACCGCAGGCTGTCATTCATCCAGCCCATGTTCCACTTGTAGCCGAAGCCCAGTCCGCCCAGATGCACCGGCCGGGTCACGCCCGGAAAAGCCGTGCTTTCCTCGGCCACCGTCATGATCCCCGGGGCGCCGCCATAGGCCTCTGCATTGACGTCTTTCAGAAAATCGATCGCCTCCAGGTTTTCTCGGCCGCCATGGATATTGGGCACCCATTCGCCATCCCGCCGCGAGTAGTCGCGATAGAGCATCGAGGCCACGGCATCGACCCTGAGCCCGTCGAGGTGATATTCCTCAAGCCAGAACAGCGCATTGGCCAGCAAGAAATTCTTCACTTCGCGCCGACCGTAATTGTAGATCAGCGTGTTCCAGTCCTGATGGAACCCTTCTTTCGGATCCGCATGTTCGTAAAGTGGTGTTCCGTCAAAGCGGCGCAACCCGTGGTCGTCGGTTGGAAAATGCCCCGGCACCCAATCCAGGATGACCCCCACGCCCCGACGATGCGCGGCATCGACAAAGGCCGCGAATTCCTCGGGGCGACCATGGCGGATGGTGGGGGCATAAAGCCCGACCGGCTGATAGCCCCAGGAGCCATCAAAGGGAAATTCGGTTATCGGCAAAAGCTCGATATGCGTGAACCCCATCTCGACGACGTAATCGACAAGTTGCCCGGCCAGTTCGTGGTAGCTCAGAGGGCGTCCGCCCTGGTCCCAGACCCGCCGCCAGGATCCAAGATGCACCTCGTAAATCGAGATCGGCGCATGTATGTCCTGCATCTTCTGACGTTGCCCGATCCAGGCGCCGTCGCCCCACAGATGCAGTCCAAGCTCGCGCACCTGAGACGCCGTCTGCGGCGGGTGCTCGGCGCCAAATCCCACAGGATCGGCCTTGAGCGGCTGAACGACTCCCTCGGCCGACAGGATTTCATATTTGTAGACCTCGCCCGCCATCAGGCCGGGCACGAAGATTTCCCAGACCCCGGTGGCGCCACGCCGACGCATCTGATGCCGCCGACCGTCCCAGATGTTGAAATTGCCAACGACGGAAACGCGCCGCGCCGAGGGCGCCCAGACCGCGAAATGAACGCCGCGAACCCCCTCGTGCCAGATCACATGCGCGCCCAGAACCTGCCACAGACGGCGGTGTGTGCCTTCGCCGATCAGATATTCGTCAATCTCGCCCAGCACCGGGCCGAACGCATAGGCATCTTCGAAATCCCAAGTGGAATGGGCATTGCGGGCCCGCAGCCGGTATTTCCCCGCATCCCATTTTCCCGTGAAAAGTCCGCTCGTTACGGGTTGAAGCTCAACTTCCGCTCCGGTTTCCCTTGAAATTGCCCAAACCTGATCCGCCCCGGGCACAAGAGTCATGACACGGCCCCCCTCCGGGGTCTGATGCCAGCCCAGAATGGAAAAAGGATCGTCATGCCGGCCCTCGGCCAGCGCCAGCGCCTCGGCAGACAAGATCATCGACATTCCTTCACCTTCAAAGGGCGGATTCGGTCTCCCAGATATCCGTCATGTAACCACGAATGGCGCGGTCAGAGGAGAAAAACCCCATCCGCGCCGTGTTCAAGATCGCCATCCGCCACCACCGATCAGATTCGGCAAAGGTCTGGTCGACTTCCATCTGCGCATCGCGATAGGCCTCGAAATCCGAGGCCACCAGGAAATAATCGCTGTGCCACATGTTATGGACAAGCCCGTGATAGCGGCTGGGCTCCTCGGGACAAAAACGCCCCTCGGCGATCATCTGCAACACGTCCTGCAGCGGCTGGCTTTTCAGGATCGCATGGCGGGCATGTTCGGGATCCTTGCGCCGCTCCATCACCTCTTCCGCGGTCAGACCGAACAGGAAGAAATTCTCCGCCCCCACCTCGTCGCGGATCTCCACATTGGCGCCATCCAGCGTGCCGATCGTCAGCGCCCCGTTCAGCGCGAATTTCATGTTCCCCGTGCCCGAAGCTTCCTTGCCCGCGGTCGAGATCTGTTCGGACAGATCCGCAGCCGGGATCAACCGCTCGGCCATCGAGACATTGTAATTCGGCGGATAGATGATCTTCAGCCGATCCCCGACATAGGGATCGTTGTTCACCACCCGCGCCACATCATTGATCAGCCGGATGATCTCTTTCGCGGCCTGATAGCCGGGCGCCGCCTTGCCGCCGAAGATCTTCACCCGCGGCGCCACCTCGGCGGTCGGGTTGGAGCGGATCACATGCCATTCCGCGATCGTCTGCAGGATGTTCAGCAGTTGCCGCTTGTATTCGTGGATGCGCTTGACCTGTACGTCAAACAACGCGTCGGGATTGACCGTCACCCCCTGCGTCTGCGCGATCCAATTTGCCAAAGCGACCTTGTTCTCGCGTTTCGCTTTCGCAAAGTCGTCGCGGAAAGCCTTGTCTTCGCTCAGTTTATCCAGTTCGCGCAGGCGATCGAGATCCGCCTCCCAGCCCGACCCGATCGCCTCCGAAATCAACCGCGACAGCGCCGGATTGGCCATGCGCAGCCAGCGCCGCGGCGTCACGCCGTTGGTCTGGTTGATGATCCGCCCGGGATGCAGCTTGTCGAGTTCGGGGAACAGGTTCTTCTTCACCAGTTCCGTATGCAGCGCCGAAACGCCGTTCACCTTGTGCGAGGTGATGAAGGCCAACTCGCCCATCCGCACCTCGTGATGTTTGACGATCCCCACATAATGCGGTCGCGTCGGGTTCGTCCGCAAATGCCAGGCATCGATCGCTTCGATGATCTGCATATGCCGCGGCAGAACCGAGCCCATCAGATAGGTCGCCCAGCGTTCGAGCGCCTCGGGCAACAGCGTGTGGTTCGTATAGCCCAGACATTTGACGCCGATCTCCAGCGCCTCTTCGAAACTCATGCCATGCACGTCACTGAGCAGCCGGATCAGTTCGGGACCGGCGATGGCGGGATGCGTGTCATTCATCTGGATCGCGACATGATCGGGCAGATCGGTCAGCGTCAGACCCGCGGCAAGATGGCGCCGCAGAATATCCTGCAACGCCGCCGAGGTCAGGAAATACTCCTGCTTCAGGCGCAGTTCCTTGCCCTGAAACGTGGTGTCATCGGGGTAAAGCACCCGGCTGAGCGTTCGCGCCAAGGCCTCCGGTTCGGCGGCGGCGGCGAAATCCCCATGGTTGAAGCGGGCCAGATCGAAAAGCGTCGTCGGCTTTGCCGCCCAAAGCCGCAAGGTGTTCGCCCAGCGTCCCTGCCAACCGATAACCGGCATGTCATAAGCTTCGGCGATCACCGTTTCCGCCGGTGCCCAAACCGATTTGCCATTCACGATCTCGACGGAGCCCTTGAAGCCGATCTCGTAACAGACTTCGGGCCGCTCGAATTCCCAGGGGTGGCGCTGTTTGAGCCAATCTTCCGGGGTCTCCACCTGCCGGCCGGCATCGAACCAC
The DNA here is from genome assembly GCF_005144475.1 of Rhodobacter capsulatus. GTDB lineage: Bacteria > Pseudomonadota > Alphaproteobacteria > Rhodobacterales > Rhodobacteraceae > Rhodobacter > Rhodobacter capsulatus_C. The sequence continues at coordinate 28,629 of NZ_SWJZ01000061.1, forward strand.
TGCCGGAAAAGCCCATGTTCATAGCGGATACCATAGCCATAACCGGCACAGCCCAGCGTCGCCATGCTTTCCATGTAACAGGCCGCAAGCCGCCCCAGACCGCCGTTTCCAAGCGCCGCATCGGGCTCGTCCTCGACGACCTGATGCCAGTCCTGCCCCAACCCCTCGATGGCTTCGCGCGCAATGGCCCGCATGCCCAGATTGATCGCGGCATCCTCAAGCACCCGCCCGATCAGGAATTCCATCGACAGGTAATAAACCCGCTTGCGGCCTTGGTCATAGGTTTGCCGGGTGGCATCGAACCAGGGGCCGACAATGTGATCACGCAGCGCAAGGCTCAGTGCCATGCGCCAGTCGTAAAGCGAGGCATGGCCCGCATCCTTGCCCATGGAATAGGTCAGATGGCGCAGGATTTCCGCTCGGAAAGCCTCGACGCTGGGCGCGCTTGCATCTCTCACTGTCAAACCCTTCTTCGTTCTCCCACCCCCTTGATGGGATGCCGCCCCGCCGCCGTCAAGCCGAACCCGCCCCATCGGACGTTCTGTCATTGCCGCGGCAAGGAATGCGCCTATGCTTGCTTCATATAGTGGCACGGAGATGACGATGGGCAGAGATTGGTGGCGGGGCGCGGTGATCTACCAGATTTATCCGCGCAGCTTTCAGGATTCGAACGGCGACGGCATCGGAGACCTGAAAGGCATCACCGAAAAGCTGCCGCATGTCGCCGCGCTTGGCGCTGATTCGATCTGGCTCAGCCCGATTTTCCGCTCGCCGATGGACGACATGGGCTATGACGTGTCGGCGTATCGCGACATCGATCCGGTGTTCGGCACGCTGGCCGATTTCGACGCGCTGGTCGCGCGCGCCCATGATCTTGGCCTCAGGGTGATCATCGACCAGGTGCTCAGCCATTCGTCTGACCGCCATCCCTGGTTTGCCGATTCGAAGCGGCGCGGTCCCAAGGCGGACTGGTATGTCTGGGCCGATCCGAAGCCCGACGGATCGCCGCCGAACAATTGGCAGTCGGTCTTTGGCGGATCGTCCTGGGAATGGGCGCCCGAGCGCGGCCAGTATTATCTGCACAATTTCCTGATCTCTCAGCCCGATCTGAACCTGCGCAATCCCGAGGTCCAGGACGAGATGCTCGAGGTGTTGCGGTTCTGGCTCGACCGCGGCGTCGACGGCTTCCGGCTCGATACGGTGAACTATTACATCCATGACGGCGCACTGCGCGACAACCCGCCGATGCCCCCCGACCCGGAGCGCTGGCCCCCGGTTTCGACCTATGACATGCAAGATCATGCCCATGACAAGAACCAACCGGAAAACCTTGATTTCCTTGCACGAATGCGCAAGCTTCTGGATCAGTACGAGAACCGCTGCATGGTCGGCGAGATCGGTGAAGTGCCCCATCGCGCGCTGCCTCTGATGGCCGAATACACCTCCGGAACGGCGCATCTGCACATGGCCTACAGCTTTGACATGCTGGGGCCGAAGTTCGCCCCGGCGCATTTCCGCAAGGTGCTGGAGGGCTTCTTTGCGGCTGCGCCCGACGGCTGGCCCTCCTGGTCCTTCTCCAACCATGACGTGAACCGCCATGTCACCCGCTGGGCCAGATACGGCGAACAAGATGCGGTGGCGAAACTGGCGATCTCGATGCTGACCTCCTTCGAAGGCACGATCGGGATCTATCAGGGCGAGGAACTGGGCCAGACCGAAACCGACCTCGCTTACGAAGAACTTACCGATCCGCCCGGCCTGCGCTTCTGGCCGGAGAACAAGGGGCGCGATGGCTGCCGGACGCCGATGGTCTGGGACGGCTCGGCGCAGGGCGGCTTCAGCACGGTGAAGCCCTGGCTTCCGGTCAAGGCCCCGCAACTTGCCCGCAATGTCGCGGCCCAGGAAGCCGATCCCGCCTCGGTGCTGCATCATTACCGCGCCGTTCTGGCCTTCCGCCGCGCCAGCGTCGCGCTGCGCACCGGCCGCACCCGCTTCCTCGACCTGCCCGATCCGGTGCTGGGATTCCGTCGCGAGACCGACACCGAAAGCCTGACCTGCCTGTTCAATCTCGGCCCCGATCCGGTGACCCTGAGCGGGATTATCGGCACGCCGACCGGACCTGTTCTGGCTGCGACGGCCGAAAACGGGATCGTGCAGCTTGGCCCGAATGGCGTCCTCTGGCTGCGCTGATACGGCAAGAACGGATAAGGAACGCGCCCTATCCCCTTCATCTTGCTGCAAATATCTCGGGGTGAGACAAGATCGGAAAGCCTTCCGGTGGCAGGCTTTCCCGCCCCCCGGGCTGTCCGTGACTGCCCGGGGGCAGAGCCCCGGAAGCCGCGCGGGATCAGGACACCGGCAGCAGGATCAGGAACCGACTGCCCTGGCCCTTCTCGCTTTCGATCTTCATCCGCCCGCGATGGCGCAGAACGATGTGCTTGACGATCGCCAGCCCCAGCCCGGTGCCGCCCTGTTCGCGCGAGCGATGGGTGTCGATGCGATAGAACCGCTCGGTCAACCGGGGCAAATGGATCGGATCGATGCCTTCGCCGCGATCCGCCACCACGACCCGCAAGGCCGCGCCCCGCAGAACCGGCTCATAATCGATCTTATCGACGGAAATCCGCACCTCGCCGCCGCTGCCGCCGTATTTGATCGCATTCTCGATCAGATTGGTGAAAACCTGCGTCAGCTGGTCGGGGTCGGCCGGGATCTTCAACCCCTCGGTCAGGCCCTCGCGGAGCAGCTGCACCTGCCGCGCCTCGGCCAGTGGCGCCAGCGCCTGCATCGCACCGCGCAGCACCGCGCCCAGATCCGTGCCCGTCGTCGGCCGCCGCCGCTCCTCGGCCTCGACCCGGCTGAGCGACAGCAGATCCCCCACCAGTCGATTCATCCGCCCGGCTTCCCGTTCCATGATCGCCAGAAACCGGTCCCGCGCCACCGGATCATCCTTGGCCGCACCGCGCAGCGTCTCGACAAAGCCCATCAGGGCCGTCAGCGGCGTGCGCAGTTCATGGCTGACATTGGCCACGAAATCACGCCGCATCGCCTCGGCCGTCTCGACCGCGGTCCGATCTTCGAAGGTCAGCGCCAAAGGTCCCTCGGCCAGCGCCGCGACCGTGACCAGCACCTGCGTTTCCCGCCCCTGACTGCCCAGCCGCAGCCGCACCTGCTGGCGCCCCTGCCCGGCCAGCACCGCTTCGACCGCGTCGATCAGCCCGGGCTGGCGCAGCACCGTCACCAGCGTCCGCCCCACCAGCCCCGGCCCCAGCAGCGCTTCGGCCCCGGAATTGGCATGCAGCACCCGTTGCGCGGGAGACACGAGCAGGATCGGAAACGGTAACGACTCAGCCAAGGAGATTGTTGACGAATCCGTCATTTTTCGGCCACCCTGACATTTCCAATGCTTGACCCGAACAAGCTTCGGGGAAACGATACGCAAGTTCAAGGCCGCATGCAAAAGCCAGGGGGGCTAAGCTTTTGCACAATTCGCGGATTAAAGTGTCATAAGCGATGGATTTCCATCGCAATACCGGATGGAACGATGCCCCCGCCGATCGATGCCCCCAAAGGCAGCAAACGTCTTGATCCCGCCGAGGTGTCGCTTGCCGGGCGCCGTATTCTGGTGGTTGATCCCTCGCAATCGCTGCCGCGCGCCCTGCGCGGCGTGCAAGGCGCCTCGATCACCATCGCGCGGCTGTCGATGATCGACGCCGAGATGCTGGCCCGCGTCCGTCCCGATGTCGTGCTTTCGCCGCTGTTCAGCCCGGGGCATGACATTCTGGATCTCGCCCGTCTGCTCGACCGGCTGGGCTATCAGGGGCCGCTGCGGGCCTATTCGCCGCCCCTGCCCAATACGTCGATCGTCTGCGCCGAAGTGCGCCAGATCTGGGGGGCACGAGATTTCGACATTCTGGAAGTGCCGCCCACCTGGAACTGATCAGACCGGCGTCAACCCGCGGGCGAACCGCGCCGCATTGGCGCGGTAATGCACGGCCGATTGCAACAGCCGCGCCTGCGCCACCGCATCAAGCGCCCGCACCACCTTGCCCGGCGCGCCCATCACCAGCGATCCGTCCGGGATCTCCTTGCCCTCGGTGATCAGCGCCCCGGCGCCGATCAGACAGCCGCGCCCGATCTGCGCGCCGTTCAGCACAACGGCCCCCATCCCGATCAGAGACCCCTCGCCGATCGTGCAGCCATGCAGCATCGCCCGATGGCCGATGGTGCAGTGCGCCCCGATGACCAGCGGAAAGCCCATGTCGGTATGGCAGATCACCGCTTCCTGCAGGTTCGTGCCGGCCCCGACCCGGATTTCCTCGTTGTCGCCGCGCAAAGTGCAGCCAAACCAGACCGAGGCGCCCGCCTCCAGGACGACCCGCCCGATCACGTTGGCGTCGGGCGCCACCCAGACCTCCGGCCCCAGCACCGGGGCCACCCCGTCCAGCGCATAGATCATCGTGCCTCGAACTCCCTGTTCAGCCCGCGCACGAACTCGGTCAGCCCCGGCTGACGCACCGCGCGCGCCCGTTCCGCCTGCAAGATCGTCACCAGCTCGGCTTCAGACGCCGCGATATCGCGGTTGATCACCACGTAATCATATTCGCCCCAATGGCTGATCTCGTCGCGGCTTTTCGCCATCCGCCCGGCGATCACCGCGTCGCTGTCCTGCGCGCGCTTCCGCAACCGGTGCTCCAGATCGGCGATCGAGGGCGGCAGGATGAAGATCGACACCACATCCTGCGCCAGCCTCGAGCGCCGCACCTGCTGCCCGCCCTGCCAGTCGATATCGAGGATCACGTCCCGCCCCTCGGCCAGCCGCGCCTCGACCGGGGCCGAGGGCGTGCCGTAAAGATTGCCGAAAACCTCGGCATGTTCCAGCATCTCGCCCGCCGCCACCATCGCCTCGAATTCGGCACGGGTGCGGAAATAATATTCCCGCCCGTCTTCCTCGCCCGGGCGCGGGTTGCGCGTCGTCGCCGAGACCGAAAACGACAGCGACGCATCCCAGGCCATCAGCCGCCGCGCCAAGGTCGACTTCCCCGCCCCCGAAGGCGAGGACAGGATGATCAAAAGGCCCCGGCGCCGCATCTCGGCCATGACTTACTCCACGTTCTGAATCTGCTCGCGCATCTGGTCGATCACATGTTTCAGGTCAAGCCCGATCGCCGTCAACGCCGTCGATCCCGATTTCGAGCACAGCGTATTCGATTCACGCACGAATTCCTGCGTCAGAAAGTCGAACTTGCGCCCGATCGGCCCGGGATCAGTCAAAAGCGCCCGCGCCGCCGCCACATGCGCCCGCAGCCGGTCGATTTCCTCGGTCACATCGGCCTTGACCGCCAAAAGCGCCAGCTCCTGCGCCACCCGCTGCGGATCGCCCCCGGTGTCCAGCACCCGCGCCAGCGCCGCCTGCAGCGCCGCCGCCACCTCGGGCCGCCGCGCCGCGGCCACTTCGGCCGCGCGCTCGGTCAAGTCGGCGATTCTGTCGATCTGCGCCACAATTATGCCACCAAGCTGCCCGCCTTCGGCCGCACGCATTGCCAGAAAATCAACCAGAAGCCGGTCCAGATCGGTCAGCAGCGCGTCGCGCAGCGGCCCCTGTTCCTCGGTCTCGGCACCGCTTTGATCCAGCACGCCGCGCAGCGACAGCAGGTCCGTGGCCCGGGCGGGCGCCAGCGCCACCCCGTGCAGCCGCGCCGCCTCCTCGACCTCGCGCAGCGCCGCCAGCGCCGTCGCCAGACCCGGGCCGGAAAGGCGCAGCCGCTCTGCCCCACTTCCCCGCGCAAGCTTAAGAGAAAGCTGGATATTCCCGCGCGAGACCCGTTGCGTCAGCGCCGCCCGCGCGGCCCCTTCCAACCCCTCCAGCTCCGGCAGGCGCAGCCGCAGATCAAGGCCCTTGCCATTGACCGAGCGGATCTCCCACAGCCAGTCGTGACCATGGCCGGAGCCGGAAACGGAGGCAAAGCCGGTCATCGACAGCGGGCCTTGCAGCGAACGGGCGGTAGAGACAGGTTTAACCATTTAAGACTTTAGTTCCCCATATGGCCGAAAAAAGGCGTATTAAGACTTCAGTAAGCATTTCACTCCCGGGGTCAACCGAAAGACCCGAAACGCCGCAGGCCGGGGGTGCAGGGGACGGCAGCCTCGGGCTGCAGGGACAGTCGCAGCTTCAGGCTGCATCGGGATGGCGCGGCTGCGGCCGCAAACACGGGAAGAACGACGATGGACCGCGACTTCGACACAGTTGAAAAAGTGGCACGGCTTGGACAGGCTGGCGTCGGGCGGCGCATCGTGGCGCAGATGCGGGCCTATTGGGACGGGCTGCGCGCCGGTCGCGACGTGCCTGCCCGGGCCGACATCGACCCGCGCGGTCTGGAAAACGCGCTCGAATATGCCTTCATCCTGGAACGCGTCGCCCCCGGCATGGGCCGCTTCCGGCTGGCCGGCATGCATCTGAACGATCTGATGGGGATGGAAATCCGCGGCATGCCGCTGACCGCGATGTTCACCCCCGAGGGCCGCAAGCGCGTGGCCGATGCGACCGAGGCGGTGTTTCAAGGCCCCGCCATCGCCGAACTCGTGCTGACCGCCGAGGCCGGGATCGGCAAGCCGCCGATGACCGCCCGGATGCTGCTGTTGCCGATGACCTCGGACATGGGCGACGTGACGCGCATCCTTGGCTGTCTGGTCGGCGAAGGCCAGGGCATCGGCCGCACCCCGCGCCGGTTCCTTGTCGATGCCGCGCATGTGCAGCCGATCACGCCCTGCGCTTCTGCCGCGCCGCTGCCCGCCCCGGTCCGCCCCGAGGCCTTCGGCCTGGGCAAGCGCCTGCCGCATCTGAACGCGCCGAAAACGCCGACGCTCGCCCCTGCGCCCGCCGCCCAGACCCCCGCCTCCCAGACCCCGGTGGCGCAGCCGCCGCGGCAGCCGACTTCGGCGATGACGCCCGAGGAACGCCGGGCGATGTTCCGGGTGGTGAAATAAGCCGCAAGAAAAAGGCCCGGCGCACATGCCGGGCCTTTTCTTTTTGTCTCAACGCATTACGGGGCGTTCTTAAAGCCCCGCCGCCTTTTTCATCACGCGCAGGTCCTGCAGCTCCTCGGCGACGAGGAAGGCCAGCTCCAGCGATTGGCTGGCATTCAGCCGCGGATCGCAGGCGGTGTGATAGCGGCTCGACAGATCTTCGTCGGACACCGCCCGCACGCCGCCGGTGCATTCGGTCACATCCTTGCCGGTCATCTCGAAATGCACGCCGCCCGGGATCGTGCCCTCGGCCTTGTGGATGGCAAAGAACTCGCGCACCTCGCGCAGCACGGAATCGAACGGCCGCGTCTTGAAGCCCGAAGCCGATTTGATCGTGTTGCCATGCATCGGATCGCAGGTCCAAAGCACCTGCGCCCCCTCGGCCTGCACGGTGCGGATCAGCCGCGGCAGATGCTCGCCGACCTTGCCCGCGCCAAAGCGCGCGATCAGCGTCAGCCGCCCCGGCTCGTTCGCCGGATTCAGCTTGGACATCAACAGCTTGAGATCTTCCTCGGTGGTCGAGGGACCGCATTTCAGCCCGATCGGGTTCTGCACGCCGCGGCAGAATTCGACATGCGCGCCCTCCACTTGCCGGGTCCGGTCGCCGATCCACAGCATGTGACCAGAGCCCGCGATCGGCAGCCCCGTCGTGCTGTCGATCCGGCACAGGGCTTCTTCGTATTCCAGCAGCAGCGCCTCGTGGCTGGTGTAGAAATCCACCTTGCCCAGCTGATGCGCCGTTTCCGAGGTCACGCCCGCGGCGGTCATGAAATCCATCGCATCCGAGATCCGCTCGGCCACTTCGCGATAGCGCGCGGCATCGGCCTCGTCGGTAAAGCCGGAAATCCAGCTTTGAACCCGGTGAATATCGGCATAGCCGCCGGTCGAGAACGCCCTCAGCAGATTGAGCGACGCCGCCGCCTGGGTATAGGCCTGCAGCATCCGGTTCGGATCGGGCAGCCGGGCTTCCTGCGTCGCCTCGAACCCGTTCACGATATCACCGCGGTAGCTCGGATATTCGACACCGCCGATGATTTCGGTCGGCGCCGAGCGCGGCTTGGCAAATTGCCCCGCCATCCGCCCGACCTTGATCACCGGCACCTTGGCGCCCCAGGTCAGCACGATCGCCATCTGCAACAGCACCTTGAAGGTGTCGCGCAGGTTGTCGGCGGAAAATTCGGTGAAGCTTTCGGCGCAATCGCCGCCCTGCAACAGGAAGGCCTCGCCCTTCGCGGCCTTGGCCAGATCCGCCTTGAGCCGACGCGCCTCACCGGCAAAGACCAGCGGCGGCATCTTGCCCAGCTGCGCCTCGACCGCGGTCAGGGCCGCAGCGTCGGGATAATCGGGCATCTGCACCCGCGGCTTCGCGCGCCAGTCCGATTTCATCCATGCCTTGGCCATAGTCCACTCCCTTCGGGGCTTTTCGTCGCTCGGCCTTATAAAGCGATGCGTGAAATAGAACAAACCCGTTTTTTCGGCCCCGGCACCGGGGCTGGCAGGCTCCTTGCCCTGCCCCAAAGGCCCCCTTGCGCTGCGACGCAAAGCCTGATTGTGTGCATGAAACGACATGAAAGACGTCGCAAAAATGCGCCTCCCCTCGACCACCCCCCGCACCCATACCCGTCCCGCGCCGTCGCAGGGCACCGTGCGCCTGACCGCGCCCGAACGCTCGCGCCGCTATGTGTTTCTGCTGCTCGACCGCTTCACCATGATGGCCTTTGCCAGCGCCATCGAGCCGCTTCGGCTGGCAAATCAGGTCTCGGGGCTGAAGCTTTACGACTGGAAACTGGCCTCGGACGACGGCCAGGACGTCACCTGTTCGAACGGCACGGTGCTGCGCGTCGATATGGGGCTGGAGGAAATCAGTCGCGACGACACCGTGCTGGTCTGCGGCGGCATCGACGTGGCCGAGGCGACGACGAAGCCGATCCTGAACTGGCTGCGCCGAGAGGCCCGGCGCGGCGCGGCGGTGGGCGGGGTCTGCACCGGCGCCTGGGCGGTGGCGAGGGCCGGTCTGCTCGAAGGCAAGCGCGCCACCATCCACTGGGAGAATCAGGACAGCTTCCTTGAGGATTTCGAGGGCGTGAAGCTGACGAAATCGGTCTTCGTGATCGACGGCAACCGGCTGACCTCGGCCGGGGGGACGGCTTCGATCGACCTGATGCTGAAGCAGATTGCCCGCGATCATGGCGAGGGTCTGGCCAATACGGTCGCCGATCAGTTGATCTACAACTCGATCCGCACCGATCAGGACACGCAAAGGTTGTCGATCCCCACCCGGATCGGCGTGCGCCATCCGAAACTGGCCCAGGTGATCGGCCAGATGGAGGCGAATATCGAAGAGCCGATCAGCCCGGCGAAACTGGCCGAGGATGTGGGCATGTCCACCCGCCAGCTGGAACGGCTGTTCCGCCGCTATCTGAACCGCTCGCCGAAGCGCTATTACATGGAGATCCGTCTGCAAAAGGCCCGCAACCTGTTGATGCAAACGGAAATGAGCGTGATCAACGTGGCCTTGGCCTGCGGCTTCGCCTCGCCCTCGCATTTCTCGAAATGCTACCGCGCGCATTATCAGACCACGCCCTACCGCGAACGCGGCACCTCGGGCGGCAGCGAGGAAGAGGCCGCCGAAATCACCGCGGAAACCGCGCTGGACGGTCTCGACGAGGATTTTCTTGACTGATGCGTCAGAATGTTGCGCAAAACAGGCCCGTTCCGACCAGAAGTTGACCAACTGGCCTATTTTCTTTTCCAGTTTACGGTTCTAACCTGCGCCGCCAGGACAATGTTCCAACTTGGGAGTGAACACATGAAGAAGCTTCTCCTGGCAAGTGCCACGCTGGCGCTGACCGCTGGCGGTGCCTTTGCCGACGAAGTGAAACTGGGCATCTCGCTCGGCTTCACCGGTCCGCTCGAATCGATGTCGCCCGCGATGGCGCAGGGTGCCGAACTGGCGATGAAGGAAGTGAGCGACTCGGGCAAGTTCATGGGCGGCGCGACCGTCGTGGGCGTGCGGGGCGACAGCACCTGCATCGACTCGGCGGCAGCCTCGGCCACCGTCGAAAAACTGATCACCGCCGATGGCGTCAAGGGGATCGTCGGCGGCATGTGCTCGGGCGAAACCGTCGCCTCGCTGCAAAACGTCGCCATGCCGAAGGGCATCGTGATGATCTCGCCCTCGGCCACCTCGCCCGCGCTGTCGTCGCTCGAGGACAACGGCCTGTTCTTCCGCACCTCGCCCTCGGATGCGCGCCAGTCCGAAGTGATGACCGACATCATCATGGAACACGGCATCAAATCGGTGGCGCTGACCTATACCAACAACGACTACGGCAAGGGCCTGGCCGACAGCTTCGCCGCGGCTTTCGAAGCCAAGGGCGGCAAGGTCACGATCAACACCGCGCATGACGACGGCAAGCCGGATTACTCGGCCGAAGTCGGCTCGCTGGCCTCGGCCGGCGGCGACGCGCTGGTGATCGCGGGCTATGTCGATCAGGGCGGCTCGGGGATCCTGCGCGGCGCGCTCGACACCGGCGCGTTCTCGACCTTCGTCTTCCCGGACGGCATGGTCGGCGGCAAGCTTGAAACCGATTTCGGCAAGGAAGTGAACGGATCGTTCGGCCAGATGCCGTCGTCGGAAGGCGAAGGCAAGGACAAGTTCCTCGCCCTCGCGACTGCCGCGGGCTTCGACGGGTCGGGCGTCTATTCGGGCGAGGCCTATGACGCGGCCTCGCTGATCCTGCTGTCGATGGCGGCGGCCAATTCGACCGATCCGGCCGTCTACAAGGGCAAGGTGATGGATGTCGCCAATGCTCCGGGCGAAAAGATCCTTCCCGGCGAACTCGGCAAGGCGCTCGATCTGATCGCGGCCGGTCAGGACATCGACTATCAGGGCGCGACCTCGGTCGAGCTGATCGGCGCGGGCGAATCCGCCGGCACCTTCCGCGAAATCGAGATCAAGGACGACAAGATCGAAACCGTCAAATACCGCTGAGGTTTCGAAAGAGATCGAAGCAGCCCGGAGAAATCCGGGCTGTTTCCTTTGAAAACAAAGCCGAAAACGGCACAGAGACCGGCCCCTCGGGGCCACCGAGGGGACTTCATGATCCGGGTCGAGAACCTGCACAAGCACTTTGGCGGCTTTCACGCCGTCGATGGGGCCTCGCTAGACATCGCCAAGGGGTCGATCACCGGGTTGATCGGTCCGAATGGCGCGGGCAAGTCGACGCTTTTCAACGTCATCGCCGGGGTGCACAAGCCCACCTCGGGGCGGGTGACGATGGCGGGCGAGGACATCACCGGCCTGAAACCGCATGAGCTGTTTCACAAGGGGCTGTTGCGCACCTTTCAGATCGCGCATGAATTCCCCACGATGACGGTGCGCGAAAACCTGATGATGGTGCCTTCGGGGCAGTCGGGGGAAACGCTGTGGAACGCCTGGTTCGGCCGCGGCCGGATCGCCGAGGAAGAGGCGGCCCTTCTGAAGAAAGCCGATGAAGTCCTTGACTTTCTGACGATTTCTCATCTGCGCGACGAACGCGCCGGGAACCTTTCGGGAGGGCAGAAGAAGCTTCTGGAACTCGGTCGCACGATGATGGTCGAGGCGAAGATCGTGTTTCTGGACGAGGTGGGCGCCGGGGTGAACCGCACGCTTCTGAACACGATCGGCGATGCGATCGTGCGGCTGAACAAGGAACGCGGCTACACGTTCTGCGTGATCGAGCATGACATGGATTTCATCGGCCGCCTGTGCGATCCGGTGATCGTCATGGCCGAGGGCAAGGTGCTGGCCGAGGGCAACCCCGCCACGATCATGCAGAACGAAGCGGTGATCGAGGCCTATCTGGGCCGCGGTCTGAAGAACAAGATCAAGGCGGAGGCGCAACAATGAGCTTTCTCGACGCCTCGGAAATGACTGGCGGCTATGGCGCCGCCGACATCCTGCACGGCTGCACGCTGAAGGTCGAAAAGGGCCAGATCGCGGTGATCGTCGGCCCGAACGGCGCGGGCAAATCGACCGCGATGAAGGCGGTCTTCGGCATGCTGCGTCTGCGCGGCGGCCGGGTGACGCTGGATGGCGAAGACATCAGCGCGCTCTCGCCGCAGGAGCGGGTGAAGAAAGGCATGGGCTTCGTGCCGCAGGTGAACAACGTCTTCCCGACGATGTCGGTCGAGGAAAACCTCGAAATGGGCGCCTTCATCCGGAAGGACGATTTCCGCGACACGATGGAACAGGTCTATGAGCTGTTCCCGATCCTGCGCGAAAAGCGCCACCAGAACGCCGGGGAGCTTTCGGGCGGGCAGCGCCAGCAGGTCGCCGTCGGCCGCGCGCTGATGACGAAACCCAAATTATTGATGCTGGACGAGCCCACCGCCGGTGTCTCGCCCATCGTCATGGACGAGCTGTTCGACCGCATCATCGAGGTGGCGCGGACCGGGATTTCGATCCTGATGGTGGAACAGAATGCCCGTCAGGCGCTCGAGATCGCCGATCAGGGTTATGTTCTGGTGCAGGGCGCGAACAAATACACCGACACCGGGGCGGCGCTGATGGCCGATCCCGAGGTCCGCCGCACCTTCCTGGGGGGTTGAGATGAAAACGCCCCTTCTGGCCGCGCTGCTCTTGGCCGCGCCCGTGCAGGCCGAAACGATCCCGCCCGACCGCGCGCTTGTGCTGAACTGTCACTTCACCCAGTCCTGCATCTCGGGCGGCTGCGGCGAGGAAGATTACAACGTGACGCTGCAAGCCCAAGGCGCAGAGGCCACCTTTCGCGACCACCGTGCCAAGATCGCTTTGGCGGGCGGTGTCGATCCGGTCAGCGGACAAATGAGCTTTGCATCGCAACCCTCTGACGGATCTTCCTATTTCTTCTCCGACTTCGGCGCCTCCGGGGCCGTTTTGTCGATCCACACCCAATCCGAGGGACAAGCCCTCGTGATCGCCTTCGAAGGCCGCTGCGAGGAGGTGCAGTGATGGATATCCTCAATGCCCTCGTGGCGATCCTGAATTACATCATCGTTCCCGCCACCGCCTATGGCGCACAACTGGCGCTGGGCGCGCTGGGCGTGACGCTGATCTACGGCATCTTGCGGTTCTCGAACTTCGCCCATGGCGACACCATGGCGTTTGGCACCGGGTTGACCATCCTTGTCACCTGGGGGCTGCAATCGATGGGCGTCAGCTTCGGCCCGTTGCCGACGGCGCTTCTGGCGTTGCCGATCGGCATCGCGCTGACCGCGGCGATGGTGCTGGCGACCGACAAGGTCGTTTACAGCTATTATCGCAAGGTCCGCGCCGCGCCGATCTACATCACCATGGTTTCGGTCGGCGTGATGTTCGTGATGAACGGCCTCACCCGCGTGCTGATCGGCGTCGACGAGATCAAATTCGCCGATGGCGCCCGCTTCCTGATCTCGGCGGCCGATTTCAAGGCCGCAACCGGCCTGACCGAGGCGCTGGCGATCCGCGCCACCACCGCGATCACCGTGATCACGGCCGGTCTGGTGGTCTGGGCGCTGTTCTGGTTCCTGGCGAAGACCCGCACCGGCAAATCGATGCGCGCCTATGCCGACAACGAGGATCTGGCGCTGCTCTCGGGCATCGATCCGAACCGCGTCGTCGCCGTGACCTGGGTGATCGCCGCGGCGCTGGCGACGATCGCGGGCACGCTTTACGGCCTCGACAAGTCGTTCAAGGCCTTCAACTACTTCCAGCTGCTGCTGCCGATCTTCGCCGCGGCAATCGTCGGGGGACTGGGCAGTCCGCTTGGCGCCATCGCCGGCGGCTTCGTGATCGCCTTTTCCGAGGTGTCGATCACCTATGCCTGGAAGAAGGTGGCGATGTATCTGATCCCCGGCTACGAACCCGAGGGGCTTTTGCAACTGCTGTCCACCGAATACAAATTCGCGGTGAGCTTCGCGATCCTGATCATCGTGCTGCTGTTCAAGCCCACCGGTCTGTTCAAAGGGAAATCGGTATGAGCACGCATCAACCGAAAGCCGCCCGCGGCGGCAAATGGCGCGCGCCCGCGATGTTCGGCGCCCTCGCCCTGCTCTTCCTGCTCGAAGGCACGGTCTCGAACAGCTTCTTCTCGGGGCATTGGGACAACGCGCTCGGCATCCTGCGGGTGGGGCTGATCTCGGCGATCCTCGCGCTTGGGGTGAACATCCAGTGGGGCTATGCGGGGCTCTTCAACACCGGCGTCGTCGGCTTTCTGGCGCTGGGCGGACTGGCGCCGGTGCTCGTCTCGATGCCGCCGACGCCGGGCGCCTTTTCGGCCGGGGGCTGGGGCGTGCTGATCGCGATGGTCATCGCCATGGCAACCCTCGTCGCCGCGGTCTTCCTGCATGGCCGCCTTGACGCGAAGCTGCGCGGCTGGGCGGTGGCCGGGGTTCTGCTGCTGGGCTTCATCGCCTATCGCACGCTCTTCGACCCGGCGGTCGAGGCGATCCAGGCGATCAACCCCTCGGCCTATGGCTATCTGGGCGGGATCGGCCTGCCGGTGCTGATCTCCTGGCCGGTGGGCGCGCTTCTGGCCGCCGCCGCCGCCTGGGTGGTGGGCAAGACGGCACTTGGCCTGCGCTCGGACTATCTGGCCATCGCCACGCTCGGCATCGGCGAGATCATCGTCGCCGTCCTGCGCAACGAGGAATGGCTGGCCCGTGGCGTTTTGAACGTGAACGGGATTCCGCGTCCCTGGCCCGTGCCTTACGAGACGAACCTGCAGCAGGATCCGGGCTTTGTCGCGCGCGCGACCAGCTTCGGGCTTGACCCGATGACCGGCTCGACGCTGCTGGTGAAGGTGCTTTATTGCCTGCTTTTCATCGCGGTGCTGGGCCTTCTGATCTGGGCGGCGCAGCTGGCGCTGAACTCGCCCTGGGGCCGGATGATGCGGGCGATCCGCGACAACGAGGTCGCCGCCGCCGCGATGGGCAAGAACGTCACCGGGCGGCATCTGCAGATCTTTATCCTCGGCTCGGCGCTACTGGGTCTGGCGGGGGCGATGCTGATCTCGCTTGACGGACAGATGACGCCCTCGGCCTACAACCCCCTGCGCTACACCTTCCTGATCTGGGTGATGGTGATCGTCGGCGGCTCGGGCAACAACTGGGGCTCGGTGCTGGGCGGACTGCTGATCTGGTTCGTCTGGATCAAGGCGGGCGAATGGGGCCCGACGCTGATGGGCATGGTCTCGACGCATCTGGCCGATGGCACGCTGAAGACCCATCTGCTCGACTCGGCGCCGCACATGCGCCTGGTGATCATGGGGCTGATCCTGCTTTTGGTGCTGCGCTTCAGCCCACGCGGCCTGCTGCCCGAACGCTAAGACCGCGAAAGGGGCCCTCACCGGCCCCTTTTCTTTTTATCTTGCCACAAATATCCCGGGGGT
>NZ_SWJZ01000062.1 GCF_005144475.1 Rhodobacter capsulatus
ACCACCCCGAGCGTCCCGGTTTGCAGGTCGAAATAGGAGGTGCGGAAGACATTCGCGCTGTCGGATGTCGGCAGGGCGAACCACCGGCGCTCTGCGGCCTTGACGAAGATCGAGACCGTAACCGCCGTCCCCCCCGCGATCTGCGTTCCGGGGCGCGACAGGAAGTGGCTGTTGTTGCTGGTGTCTTCGACAAGCTTGTCGGCCGTCATGGTGCCATCCGGGGCCAGCGCGGCATTTGCCAGCACGCTGGCCCGCGTCTTCCCCCAGGACGCGGCACCAAACTGCGTGCTGTTGGGCAACAGGTTCGTCGAGGACGCTTCCACCAGAAGCGCCTGTTTTCCCCCGCCGCAGTCATACCGGGGCGTGTTGACGGGGGCGGTCTGGAGCGTGCCGAACGGGTCGGCATAGGTTGCACTCGTGGCCCGCGTCAGGCTCAACGGGTGCGACAGATACCGCCGTTCGAAATCCAGCACCACGACAGGCAGAACATCGCGCACCGCATACCGCCGGAGCGGCGATCCGCCGATGCCGGTGAGCCCGAGGCCAAGACCCAGCGCGCTCATTCCCACCCCACCGCAGTCGCCGTCGTGCCGGTTGCCAGCACCCGCACCGGACGCAGGGGCAAGATCTCTCCCGCAAAGACGGTGTAGGTGACATTGGTGCCGACCTCATCGCGCAGAACCAGCGTGCCCCCGGTCTGAACCCGCAGCGCGCGCGGCCGTCTTGCCAGATCGGCGGCATCGTCGGGGGTGATCTCGAAATGTCGGATCGCGGGGCTGTCGAGCGAAACCGCGTGATTTTCAAAGACGTCCATGTGTCTCTCCTTCGATTGTGTCGATTGTGTCGATTGGCGGCTCGGGCCTCGGAGAAAAGTGGCAAGGAAAAGAAACGGCCATCTAAACGGATCGTTCGCACCTCCGGTCTTTCGCGCCGAATACCCCTGTCACGCCGCCGTGGGGTTGGAGCGCGCTGGCTCTGGCGCGCCCGTCATCTGGCGGGATTGGTCATTTGAAACCAGCGTGATAGCCGGGGCGGCGCGCGCCTGCCCCGGCGGGCCTTGCGGCCCGCGCGGACCCGGTCAGAGCGAAGGGCAGGGGGCAGGATCGGGACTGCCGCAAAACAGCCGGGCAGGGGCCCGGTCGCGGTGCGCTCGCCGTCGCGGCCCGGGGCGTTCTTTCCCTTGTCGCCCCGGGCGCTCTCGGCGTATCAGGTTCGGGACGCGCCTGCCCCGTGCGGGGCCCGCCGCAGTCCCACGGACGACCCCGAGAGACAGGATCACAGATGCTGAAACACACGACACTTGCCGCCCTGCTCCTTGCGGGCGGCGTCACTGGCGCCTTCGCCGATCCGGTGAAGATCGGTCTGCAACCCTGGCTGGGCTATGGCCCGCTTTGGGTGGCGCAGGAAAAGGGCTTCTTTGCCGCGCATGGCGTCGATGTCGAACTGGCAAGCTTCAACTGGGATCAGGACATGACCGCGGCGCTGGCCTCGGGCAATCTTGATGTCGTGGCCGCCGCCACCAACACCGCGATTGCCAGCTTCAACCACGGCGTCGATCAAAAGGCGTTTCTGGTGATGGATGTCTCGACCACCGCCGATGCGATCCTGGCGGGCGCGGGCATCGCCGATGTCGCCGGGCTGAAGGGCCGGAAGGTCGCCTTCGAAAGCGGCGCGACCTCGGACCTGCTGATGAATTATGCGCTCAAGGTCAATGGCATGAGCCTTGCCGATATCGAGCATGTGCCGATGGGCGCGTCCGAAGCCGGGCTGGCGCTGCTGTCCGGTCAGGTCGAGGCCGCGGTGACCTATGAACCCTATATCTCGGCCGCGCTGGGCAAGGATGCGTCCTACAAGGTGATCTACAACGCCTCGGAAAAACCCGGGCTGATTTCGGATGTGCTGACGGCGCGCGGTGACTGGATCGTGGCCAATCCCGCGCTGGTCGAGGGAATGATCAAGGCCTGGGACGATGCCGTCGTCTTCATCCGCGAGCATCCCGAGGAAGGCGGCGCGATGATCGCCAAGGCCGTCGGCAGCCCGATGGAGGACTTCATCCCGGGCTTCAAGGGCGTGCATCTTTACGACGCGGCCGAGAATGCGGCGCTGGTGACGGGCGATTTCCCCGCCACGCTGCGCGAGATCGCCGAGATCATGCAGACCTCGAACCCCGGCGAGATCACGAAGATCCCGGCGCTCGAGGACGTGATGATGACCGCGCCGGTGCTGAAAGTCGCGGGCAAGTAACCACTCAGGGCCTGCGCGCGCGCAGGCCCGCAATCGCGACGGACCGATGCAGACCCCAAAGCAACCCAAAGCCGGAGCGGGCCGCCATCTGCGCCTGCGCAAGGACATTCCCCATTGGCTCTTCACCGTGGCAGGCGTGGTCTTTCCGGCGCTCCTGCTGCTGATCTGGGCCCTTGTCACCGAATTCGGGCTGGTGAAGCCGCTGTTCCTGCCCGGCCCCGGCGACGTGCTGGCCGAGGGCGTCCGGCAGGCGCGCGAGGGCATCCTTTGGGCCGATGCCTCGGTCAGCTTCTACCGCATCTGCGCGGGCTGGCTTGCCGCGACGGTGCTGGCGGTGCCGGTCGGCATCTTGATGGGCAACTTCCGGCTGATCGAGGGGGCGCTGGAGCCCTTCGTCTCGACGATCCGCTACATGCCGGTCGTCGCGCTCATTCCGCTGACGATCCTCTGGGCGGGGATCGGCGACGGGCAAAAGATCCTGATCCTGTTTCTGGGCACCTTCTTTCAGCAGGTGCTGATGGTGATGGACAACGTCAAGACCATCGACATGAACCTGATCCGGGCCGGGCAGACGCTGGGGTTTTCGAACCGCGAAATCCTGATGCGGATCATCCTGCCCGCCGCGGCGCCCGGGATCTGGGACACGCTGCGGATCACCATAGGCTGGACCTGGACCTATCTGGTCGTCGCCGAACTGGTCGCCGCGAACGAGGGGCTTGGTCGGCGGATCATGGATGCGCAGCGCTACCTTGCGACCGAAACGATCCTGTTCGGCACGCTCTTCATCGGGTTTCTGGGCTTCCTGATCGATGTGGTCTTCAAACGCACCGGGCGGGTGCTGTTCGCCTGGCACCAGCAGAGGACGAGATGAGCGCACTTCTGACCCTTGAAAATGTCGGCAAGACCTTTGTCGTGGACGGCAAGCCGGTCGTGGCGGTGGGCGATGTGAGCCTTGCGATCGCGGCGAATGAATTCGTCTCGATCGTCGGCAGTTCCGGCTGCGGGAAATCGACGCTGCTGAACATCGTCGGCGGGCTGGAGGAAGCCAGCCACGGCGTGGTCCGCATCGGCGGGCAGCCGGTCACCGGCCCGGGGCGCGACCGGGGCTTCGTGTTTCAGGGCTACAGCCTGTTCGAATGGCAGACGGTGGCGGGCAACATCCGGTTTGCGCTGGAAAAAAGCCGCCTTTCGCGGGCGGAAAAAGACGAAAGGGTGGCGCATTTCGTTGCCGCGGTGGGTCTGCGCGGATTTGAAAATGCCTATCCGGGGCAGCTTTCCGGCGGGATGCGGCAGCGCGTGGCGATCGCCCGGGCGCTGGTCTACCGGCCGCAGATCCTGTTGATGGACGAGCCTTTCGGCGCGCTTGATGCGCAGACGCGCGGGATGATGCAGGAACTGCTCTTGCGGGTCTGGGAGGATCACAAGGTCACGGTGCTGTTCGTCACCCATGATGTCGACGAGGCGGTCTATCTGGCCGATCGCGTCGTGGTTCTGGCCAGCCGCCCCGGCCGGATCAAGCGCGAGATCCGCGTGCCGCTTGCGCGTCCGCGCGATTACGACATCGTGGCGGATCCGGAATTTGCGGCGATCAAGCGCGAAATCCTGGCCGATATTCGCGAGGAAACGCTGAAAACGATGCCGCCGCTGCCCGACGCGGCGCCACGGCACGGAGGCCCCGCCGCCGACCCCGGGCTTGCCCCCTGACCGCGACGAAACCCGGTGGCCGCCTTGCGATGACGCGGGCCCGGAGCCCGTATCCGGCGTTTTGCGGCGGGCTCATGACGCGAGGCGATCGCGCTCGGACACGGGTGTCGAGCCGATGCGGAACGCCGCGCCCTGAGCGGCAAGCTGGCCCGCCTGATCGCGGAGCATCGCCACCGCCGCCGCGCTTTCCTCAAACATCGCGGCGTTTTGCTGGGTCACCTGATCAAGCTGATTGACCGCCGAAGAGACCTCGCCAAGGCCCGTCGCCTGCTCGGTGGCGGAACTGGCGATCGCCTGCACCAAAGTGTCCACCTCGGCCACCAGCGTGTCGATCTCGCCCAGGGCCTGCCCGGATTCGTTGACCAGATCGACGCCCTGGCGCACCTGTCGTCCCGAGGTTTCGATCAGCTCCGCGATCTCGCGCGCCGCTTCGGAGGAACGTTGCGCCAGCGCCCGCACCTCCGAGGCGACGACGGCAAAGCCGCGTCCTGTCTCGCCCGCGCGGGCGGCCTCGACCCCCGCGTTCAGCGCCAGAAGATTGGTCTGGAAGGCAATATCGTCGATCACCGCGGTGATGCGGGAGATCTGCTCCGAACCGCGCGCAATCTCGCTCATCGCAGAGATCGTCTGCTCGACCACGCTGCGCCCGGCACGCGACCGCGCGCGCGCCTTGCTCACGGCACCCGCCGCATTGCGCGCCCCCGCAGAGGAGCTTTCGACCGAAGACGCCAGCTGATTGATGGCCGCGGCGGTTTCCTCCAGCGATGCGGCCTGGGTTTCGGTGCGTCGGCCAAGCTCGGCCGAAGCGCCCGACAGGCTCTCGGTTTCGGCGCGGATGGTCTGCGCACTGGCGAGGATGGCCCCCACGAGTTCGGCCATGCGGTCGATCGCAAGATTGAAGTCCTGTCGCAGGGCCTCGAATTCCGGTGTCATCGGACGTTCCAGCCGATCGTCGAGGGCGCCCGCACTGAGCGCGGTGATCGCCGCTTGAAACGCGATGATCGCCATCTTGCGCGCTGTCACGTCGGTGGCGAATTTCACCACCTTGAGCGGTGTGCCGTTCGGACCGATGATCGGGTTGTAACTGGCCTGGATCCAGACGGAATCGCCCGATTTGGCGATCCGGCGGAATTCGGCCACCTTCGGCACGCCGCGCCGCAGATCGTCCCAGAAGGCCACATACGCCGGGCTGTCGCGTTCCTCGGGGCTGAGGAACATCGCGTGATGACGGCCGATGATCTCGTATTCGGTGTACCCCAGCGCCTGTTCGAAATTCGAATTGGCGTGCAGGACCTTTCCATTCAGGTCGAATTCGATCACCGCCAGGCTCAGGTTCAACGCCGCGATCATGCCCGCCGTGTCGGCCGCGCGCAGGAAATCCTCGGTGACGTCATGGGCCAGCTTGATCACCGCCACGAGATTGCCGTCAAGATCGTGCACCGGGCTGTAGCTGCCCTGCAGCCAGATCCTTTCCCCCGCCCTGGTCACCCGCTGGAAGCGGTCGGAATGGAAATCGCCCGCCCGCAACCCCTCCCAGAAGCGCTTGTAATAGTTCGAGGCGACGATGTCCTCGGGCACGAACATCGCGTGATGTTGCCCGATGACCTCGGCGCGCGTGTAGCCCATCAGCTGCAAGAACATCTCGTTGACGTCGATCACCTTGCCCTCGAGATCGAATTCGATCCTCGCCGAGGACCGGCCGATGGCCGCAAGCTGCGCCTCCATGTGTTTGGTTTCGCGCATCTTTTCGGTCACGTCGACGGAAACCACGGCGCTGTAGGCGATCTTGCCGCTGGCGTCGGCGACGGGAATATGGGTCGCCTCGATCCAGATCCGCTTGCCGCCCTTGCTGCGCCGGGCCGAGGTCGCCCGCAGCGCCTTGCCCGCGCGCAGCGCCGCCCAGAACCGGGCCCGGGCCGCGGGGGTGGCCTCCTCGGGATCGAGGACCGTCGCGATCGGCTGGCCGAGCAGCTCCTCGACCGTGTAGCCCAGAAGCCCGGCATAGGTGGCATTGACCTGAACGAAGGTTCCCGCCTCGTCCACCACGCTCACCGCAAGCGCCCCCTCGGCTGCGGCGGTCATGGCTTTCTCGATCAGCGAGACGGGGGCAGGCTTGGGACGGAAGAACATGCACGCTCCGGGCGAAATGGCTGCGCCGCGACCATAGCCCGCGGGCCTTTATGCCGCGTTAATCTGCGCCCTTTGTCCGGCGCCGGCGGGCGGAAAACCCCAAACGGCATTGAGTCTCGGGCCGTCGCCCGTCCGGTTCGGCTTATTCTCGTTCACTCGTTCTTAAGTTGTGAGGGTTAAGCATGTTTTCGCACAGAAGACTGCGTGCAGAGACAACGACAGGATCGGGAGGCCGACGTGAACCAGTTCACGCCAACACTGCCCAACGCGTCGGACCCGATTGCCACCGCCGCGGTGCCGCAGACGGATCCTGCGACGGCACGCATGACGATCACGCGGGAACTGCCCTGGGGGGATGCGCGCACGCCTCTCTTCGAGGACGAGGAATTGCGATCGCTGCTTGATCGCGCGGAAATCTACCTGCGCGAGGGGATCGCCATTCATTTCCGCGGTCCGGCCGGGGTCGGCAAGACCACGCTGGCGCTGCATCTGGCGCAACGGTTCGCGCGTCCGGTGACCTTCTTCGTCGGCAACGACTGGCTTGGCCGCGCCGACATCTTCGGCCGCGATCTGGGCGAAACGGTCTCGACGGTGCAGGACCATTACATTTCCTCGGTGCGCCGCGCCGAACGCAAGAGCCGGATCGACTGGCAGGAGGCGCCGCTCGCCCGCGCCATGCGCGACGGCCATATCCTTGTCTATGACGAGTTCTCGCGCTCCCGCCCCGAGGCGAACGCCGCCCTTCTGTCGGTGATCGAAGAGGGGGTGCTGCCGCTCTCCGACCCGGCCGCGGGGCGCAGCCACATCGTCGCGCATCCCGAATTCCGCGTCATCCTCACCTCGAACCCGCGCGATTATGTGGGGGTGCAGGCGGTGCCCGATGCGCTTTTGGACCGGATGATCACCTTTTCGCTCGACGGGATGTCGTTTGAAACCGAGGTGGGGATCGTGGCCACCGCGGCCCGCACCGCGCCCGAGGATGCCCGCGCCATCTGTGCGTTGATCCACCTGTTGCGCGCCGAAAAGCCCGGCACGATGGAGATTTCGATGCGCTCGGGCATCATGATCGCCCGGCTCGCCCGGGCGGCCGGGGTGGCGCCCGATCCCGCCGATCCGGTCTTCGTGCAGATCTGCGCCGATGTTCTGGGCACGCGGATGCGCGGCAGCGATATCGACGATGTCATGGCCATGCTGTTGCGGCGCGCGTCCGATCCGGCCCCGGTCGCCGCCGCGGGAGAGGCGCGATGAAGAAGTTTCGCCGGGTGACGATCCCGCAACCGCCCAATGTCTCGCGCCGGAGGCCGCGCACCCGCTTCGAGGTGGCCGCGCAGCTGCTGCGCCTCGAATTCGAGCGGGCCCGGCTGCTCACCGAAATCGAGACCGCGCGGCAACGCGGCGCCGCCTTCTCGCGCCGTCTTGTCCGCACCTCGGAGACGATCCGCAACAATCTGAACCGACTGATGGAAGGAAACGAGCCATGAGCCCGGGTGCCCAGCAGATCGACCCCTTTGCCGAAGCGCGAAGCCTGGCCGCCCCGCAGCCCGCCGCCCCTCAACCCGCCGCCACCGCGGCGCCCGGCCCTGCGGCGCCTGCCGCCAGCGAAAGCTGGAAGGCCGAGGCCGGGGGCATGGCGCTGATCGAGGCGCTGGCGCTGGCCAGCCGCACCGCCGAGGAACTGACCGGACGCGCCGTCGACGCCGTGGTGAATTCGGAACTGAACGCCCAAGGCGGCTGGACCATCGACATCGACGTGCTCGAGGCCAAGGCCAAGATGGGCACGAACGATCTTTTGTGCTGCTACCGGATCGGCTTCGGCGCGGATGGCAGTCTGGTCGGCTATTCCCGTCTGCGCAGGTATCACCGAGAGGACGGCTGATGGGCTATCGCAGCGCCTCGCAGCCAGAAGGGCTTGCGGACGTCCTGGAACGCATCCTCGACAAGGGGATCGTGATCGCCGGGGACGTGTCGGTCTCGCTGGTCGGGATCGAGCTGCTGACCATCCGGCTGCGGCTGCTGATCGCCACCGTCGACAAGGCGCGCGAGATGGGGATCGACTGGTGGAGCCACGATCCCTATCTGAACGGTCGTCCCCGCCCGGGCGAGCCCGCGATCGAAACCGAAACCGCCGCCCTGCGCGACCGTCTGGCCCAGCTCGAAGCGCAGCTGGCGACGCTTGGCGCCCAGGTCGGTGCGGCGCCCGCTCTGGCCGAGCCTGCGTCCCCCCATCCTCCCGCCGCCGGT
Source organism: Rhodobacter capsulatus (assembly GCF_005144475.1). Classification (GTDB taxonomy): domain Bacteria; phylum Pseudomonadota; class Alphaproteobacteria; order Rhodobacterales; family Rhodobacteraceae; genus Rhodobacter; species Rhodobacter capsulatus_C. The sequence continues at coordinate 8,320 of NZ_SWJZ01000062.1, forward strand.
TCTTCCCTCATTGCCGAGGAAACCGAAGCCCTGTCGGCGGGCCTCGTTCAACCCGTTTTCCGTCGTTACAAGGAGGCCCCATGACCAGCCCCCCCAACCCTCCCGAACAGGGGCGCGAGGCGTTCGAAGAGATCGAACGGCGGTTCTCGCAGCTTCTTGGCCGGCTTGGCCAGACCTTCGAGGAAGCCATCGCGGCCCTGCCCGAGGGCCCGGCGCGCGCCCGCACGCGCAGTTTCGTCGGCTCGGTGGACGAATTTCTGGCGGCACGCCGACAGGCTGCCGAAGCGCCCGAGGCCGCCGATCCCGCCGCCGCATCCGTTGCGGATGCCCCCTCGGATGCCCCGGCGCAGGCGCCGAGGACGGGGGGCGGTCTCGATGTGTCCGGGGGCAAGGTGACCCTGGCCTTTGGCGAAAATCCCCCGGTCGAGATCGATCTGCCAGATGTCCGCGTCGGGGCGGCCTGGCGCGTCTCGATCGGCGGCGGCACCCTGCGTTTCGATCCGGATTGACCCATGGGACACTATCTTTACTGCCTTCTGGCCCCCCCGGCGCGCGGCACGCTGGCGCAGATGCAGGCCGCGGCCGAGGGCGTGACAAGCCTGGGCGGGCCGGTCGCCCTGTCGGCGGTGGAGGGCATGCTGCTTGTCCATTGCCCCTGTGATCTGACGGAAATCGTCCAGACGCGGCGCAACATGCTGGCGCATACCCGCATGCTCGAGGCGCTGATGCCGCTTGCCACCTGCCTGCCGGTCCGCTTCGGTGTCATCGCCCAGGATCTGGCCGAAGTCGCAAGGATGATCCACGAGCGCCGCGCGGAGCTGGTCGATCATGCGCAACGCCTTCTGGATCATGTGGAAGTCGGGCTGCGCGTGCGCTTTCCGCGCGACAAGGCGCTGGCGCAGGTGATGGCCGAAACGCCGGATTTCGTGGCCGAACGCGACCGGCTCATGGGGCAGGGGGCCGGCGCCCATTTCGCCCGGGCCGATTTCGGCCGCCGTCTGGCGGAGGCGCTGGATGAACGCCGCACCCGCGCCCAAAAGCGGCTTCTGGCCGCGCTGCGCCCGCATGCGCGCGATCACGTCCTGCGCGCGCCCGAGGAGGATGTCGAGGTTCTGCGCGCCGAATTCCTGATCCCGGCCGCGGGGGTCGATGCTTTCTCGCGCACCGCGCATGATCTGGCCGGGGCGCTGGGCTTTGCGGGCGCCGCCGAACCGGAGCTGCAGGTGATCGGCCCCGCGCCGCCCTATCACTTCCTCTCGCTCAGTCTGGCGTTCGACAACACCTCGGAGGCTGCCTGATGGGCCTGTTGCGCAAGCTTTTGCTGGCCCCGGTGGACCTGCCGATCACCGGCGCGCTCTGGATCATCGAAAAGATCGCCGAGGCGGCCGAAGGCGAGTTGACCGATCCGGGCACGGTCCGGCGCCTGCTGCGCGGTCTCGAACAGCAGCTCGAAGCCGGGGAAATCACCGAGGAAGAGTATGAATTGGCGGAAGAAATCCTGCTCGATCGCTTGAAGCGCGGGCAAGCAGCGGAGGCACGACCCGGTGGCCCATGAGATCATTGCTATCCTGCCGTGCGAAACGGCCCTGCTTCCCGCGGGGTTGACAAGCGTCGTCGGCAGGGGGGCCACGGCCGTGCTGGCGCCCGCGCCGGGCTGGGCCGAGCGCCTGACGGGCGGGCCGAAACAGACGGCCGTGCGCCATCACAGCCGACTGGAGGCGCTGATGGCGGTGGGTTCTGTCCTGCCCTTCGCCGCGGGCATCGCCTGCACGCCGGAGGAGGCCGCGCTGCTGCTGACGCTTGATGCGCCCCTGATCGCGCGTCTTGCCGCCGAGATCGGCCCCCGGCGTCATTTTCAGCTCACCCTCGACTGGGACGAAAGCCATGTGCTTGCGGCCTTCCGCGACAGTCCCGAACTTGCGCCGCTCTTCTCGGGCGCCCCGGTCACCCCCGAGATCATGCGCCGCGCCATCACGGCCCTTGCGGACCGTCTGAACGCCAAGGCCTTGCACTTGCTCGATCCGGTCGCGGAAGATCCGGTCGAGCAGCCGCGGGCGCCGGGCTGTCTGCTCAATGTCGTCTTTTTGCTGCGGCCCGAAGACGAGCCCCGCCTGGATGCGGCGCTGGAGGCGATCGATGCGCTTTGGACCGAGGGTTTGCGGCTGCGGCTTGTCGGCCCCAGTGCGCCGATCAGCCATGCGCTTCTGGATATCGACCGCGCCGATTCCGCGGCGGTGCCTGCCGCGGCCGATCTGCTCGAGGTGAGGCCCGACGCCGGGAAGGATGCGGTCGTCAATGCCGCGAAAGCTGCCTTGCGCAGCCCGGATCTTGCCGCCAATGCCGCCGAAGAGATCCGTGCCGCCGCGCGATTGCTGATCCGCGCAGGAGAAATCGCGGCGCTTGGCCGGTCGATCGCCGCCACCTTGCCTCAGCTCGTGCATCAACGCCCGGGCGGCAGCAAACCTTCCCTGACCACATCGAGCGAGGCGGCATGACAGGCCTGGCGCTGCATGGGTTCGTGTCGCAAGAGCGAGGGAGCGCGGCCCCGGCCGCGCATCGCATGGTCGCATTGGATCGGCTCATGGCGCTGGTGTCCGATGCCCCCGACGATCTCGATACCCCGGAAGTGGCGCAGGCGGCCGCGCTTGCCCATCATGCGCTGATTTCGCGCTGGCACCGACTGGGGCCGGTCTTGCCGGTGCGACTTGGAACGGTGTTTTCTTCGGAAACGGCGTTGCAGGCGGCGCTTGCGCCCAAGGCCGGGCGCTTGCGCGCGGCGCTCGACGCCCTCCTCGGCAAGGAGGAAATGGTGCTGACGATCTCGCCGTCTGCCCCCCCTGCGCGCGCGGCCCCGCCACCTCCCCCCGCTGCGAACGGCGCGGATTGGCTGCGCGCCCGCAAGGCGGCCCGCGACCGCGGTCAGGCCCGGCAGACGGATCGGAATGACACTCTGGCAGGTCTGCAAGAGGCGCTTCGAAGCCGCGGCGTGCCATCCTTGGCCGCACCCGCGCCCCGTGACGGGGGCGCCCGCTGGCACCTTCTGATCGCGCGCGGCGACAGCGCCGGGCTTGACCGCTGGCTTGCCGCGCAGGCGGATCGGTTCGACGCGGCGGGGCTCGATCTCACCCTCGATGGTCCTTGGCCGCCCTATCGTTTTGCGGCGGATGTGATGGAGACGCTTGATGGATGACAGGTTCAGCTTGCGCCTTTTCGGCCCCGAAGAGGCGTTCGATGCGCCCTCCGGCGGCCTTGCCGATCTGCTCGACGGGCTTTTGGGGCATGGCATCGTGCTGCATGGCGATTTGTGGCTGACCGTGGCCGATGTCGAGCTGGTCTACGTCGGCCTGAGCGCGGTTCTGGCCTCGCCGGAGGCTTTGCGGTCCGATGGTTGACCCCCGGAGCAGCGGCCTTGCCCCCTGGAGGGCGGATCTGCCGGATGTGATCGGCGCGCATGCGGGCTGGGCCTTGATGGGGCACCCCGAAGATGACACTCCGCAGGCCCGGCTGCGCCGTCAGGTCGGATGGTGCCGCGCGGCCGTGGATTTCCTGCCGCTCAGCCCGCGCGCCGCGCCGACGCGACAAGAGGCGGAACGGCTTCTGGCGACGCGCGGCCCGGAGCTGGAACGGGCTTTCCGGTCCCTTCGGGGGCGGCTGCAGGTGCTCGTGCAGCTCGACATGCCCCGCCCCGAACGCGCCCCCATGCGGCCCGATATGTCCGGGGGACGCAGCTGGTTGCGGGATCGCTCGGAACGCGCCGCATGCGAGGCCCGTGCGACGGCGGCTTTCGAGGCGCAGGTGCAGCGGGTGGTCTCGGCGCTGTTCCCGCGGGAGGGACGGATTGCGGGGCTTGCCGCAGGCGGCACGGAAGAGCGGCTGCGGCTGCGCCGGGCGGTGCTGGTGCCGCGCGCGGGCTTGCAGGCCTTTGCCGCCGCGCTCTCGGCCGATCTTGACCGCGCCGGTCGCGGCGGTCTTTGGGACGTGATTGCGCCACTGCCGCCGCTGGCCTTTGCGTCGCTTGAGGCCGACCCCGGAGGAACCGTGACATGAGCGCCGCGATGAGCCTCGAGCTTGGAGATGTCGATGCGGTTCTGTCTCAGGCCGCGCGCAGCCTTGCCGCCGGGGGGCGGCTGACGCTCGATCCGGAGCGGGTCGAACAGGATCTGGCGCGGCTCGTGCTCGGCATCGTCGAGCTTTTGCGCAAGCTCATGGAATTGCAGGCGATCCGGCGGATGGAAGCGGGCAGCCTGACGCCCGAGCAGGAAGAGACCCTGGGGCTGACCCTGATGCGGGCCGAAGCCGCCCTGCACGAGGTGGCGGCAAAATTCGGTCTCAAGCCCTCGGATCTGGTCCTCGATCTCGGCCCGCTGGGGCGCAGCGTCTGAGCGCCCGGGATCAATCCCAATCCTGCGCCTTGCCTTCGCGGCTGAGCGGCAAGGCCCGCCCGAAGCGGTAGTGCTGTGGCCGCGCCGGGGCATCAAGCTCGGCCTCGGCGCGGGCGCGCAACCGCGTCTCAAGCGCGGCTTCCGCTTCGGCGGCGCAGACGACGAAGGCCTTCAGCCGGTCCCCGCCAAGCCGCAGCGCAAGGGCTTCGACCCCGGGTTCGGCCTGAAGCACGGCGCTCACGTGGCCGACACTGACATTGACGCCGCCGACCTGCACCGCCTGATCGCGCCGTCCGTCAAGGACGAAGCGGGCCGGGCCGGTCCAGCACAGCCGATCCTGCAGCCGCAGGGGGGTCGGGCCGTCCGAGATTCCGTCATCGGCGGTGCGGGACAGAAACGGCAACAGGGTGAAAGCGGCTCCGGGGGTCGTGCGCAGCCCGATCCCGCCGGTTTCCGAGGCGCCATAGACCTCGGTCAAGGCGTCAAGACCCGCCGCAAGCAGGTTGCGCCACAGCGCGTCGGGCATCGGCGCACCGGAACTCACGCCGCGCAGGCCGGGCGGGAAGGGGCCGGCCGCGAGCAGATGTGCCCAAAGATGCGGGGTTGCGATGAGCAGATCGCCCGGGCGCGTCCCGCGCAGCGCCGAGGCGGGCGGCGCGGCGGTCAGATCTTGCAGGGCGACGCCCGCCAGTTCCGGCAGAAGCGCGGTGAACAGGCAGCCGAACAGGTGGTGGGCGGGAACGAGCCCGATCACCGTGCCGCCGGGCGCGGGCACCAATCCCTGATCGCGGGCCATGCAGGCGGCTTCGCGCATCAGCTTCGGCCAGGGATGCGGGATCGGCTTCGGCGCTCCGGTCGAGCCGGAGGTGCGAAACACCGCCTGCGCGGTTTCGGATCGGGCGGCCAGAAGGTCGAAATGCTGCATGATCCGGTCGATCCAGCCCTGCAGGGTGGGTTCGACATAGACGTAATCCTCGATCCCGGTGCGGGAGAGGTCGAAGAAGTCGCGCACCGCCCCGATCAGGTCGAGCCGGGCCAGCGAGTCGAAGCCGAGCCCGTCTTCGTCGATGCGCGGATCATCGGCGAAGGCGGCTTCGGGAAGGATCTGGTTCCGCCCGCGCCGGGCTTCGGCGCGGATCAGGCTGATCAGAAGACGTCGCACCATCGCGGCGTCGGGGGCCTGTGGCGGGGCCAAGGCGCGTTCATCCGGGCCCGGGGCCGGTTGCGGGAAGGCGTCGGGGCCTGCGCGCAGGACCTCAGGCATCGTCGAGTTCGTAGAGGAACTCGCCCAGAAGCGCCGCATAATGCTGTCGTGCGGCGGCGATGCGGGCCTGCAGCTCAAGCGCCTGGCCATAAAGTTCCGCGGCCGACAGCCCGGCACCGCCAAGCTTCGCCTGCGGACGAATGTCCTGCGCCGGATCGAAGGCCTCGAATTGCGAAATCGCCCCGTCCAGCGTGTCGGCCTGCCAGGCGCGGAACACGTCGCGTTCGTCGACCGAGGTGAAGAAGGTCTTGATCGCGGTCGCGAAACCGCCATCGGCGGTGCGGAACAGGTTGATCTCGAACCAGTAGGGCAGATCGGGCGTGAAGCTCATCGCCATGCCCAGTTCGGCGCCGCGGAATTGCAGCGGGCGCGCACCGACGCGGCGCAGGCTGTAATCCAGCATCGAGGGGTCGCCGAGCGCGGGTGTGTCCTCGTAAGCCTGTTGGGGAGCCGCGAATTGCTTGCTTTCCGTCATATAGGCCATGATGCCTCCAAGTCTGTCACTGTTGAACCGTGCCCCGCAGGTGCGACATCAGCCGCCGCGGCGCTTGGCCGAAGAAGGTTTCCATCGCTCCCCGCTCGGCCTCGCTTGGCGTCAGGCCAACCGGATCGAGCAGCAGGACCAGAGGATCGAGCCCCGCCAGCAGCCGGGGCAGTTGCGCCACATCCGTCACCCGCCGCGCCAGATGCATCGGACGGGTCGCCGAGACCCCCTCGATCTCGCGCTGGGCCGCGAGTACGAGGCTGTCATCGGCGCTCAGATAGAGCGCCACACGCTGGCGGACCGTCACCGGGCATTCTGCCAGCTGCAAATCGGCCTCGTCCGTCTCTTCGAGCAAGGCGGCGCCCAGGAACACAAGCGGGCGCGCGCCGTCTCGACGCAGGCGGATCCGTTCGCGCAGCGCCAACGGGCAGGTGTCGGTGTCCCCAACGTCGGGGGAGGGCGCCGTCACCGGCCCCTGCGCCGGCGGCTCCGGTTCCGGCAGAAGCGGCGGCTCCTGCCAGGCCGGTGCCGCGCTTGCCCTTTCGGGCGGGCGGGCCTGCATCGGCATCCTGTCGGTTCCCCCGGCCGGTCCCGCCGTCCGCCCCGCGCGCCGCAATTGCAAGAGCGCGGGCGAGATCGCGACGGAGATTTCGGGCCGGGGTGCGGCCACGGCTCAGGCCCGCTTCACGAAGAGCCAGCAGAACTGGCCGTCGGGTTGCGACTTGAGGTGGATCTTCACCGCCACTTCGGCGCCCTTGTAATTGAACTTGTAGTCCAGCATCACGTTCGCCTGGCCGGTGCGGTTGAATTTCAGGAATTCACCGTGGAACCGCTTGCCCTTGGCGCAGGGCGCAATCTCGTTGAAGAAATCCCGGCCGATCACCGTCGAGGGATCGCGGCCCGCGATCAGCCCCTCGGCCTTGTTGTATTTGGCGATCCGCCCCATGCGGTCGAGAAGCACGGCGCCGAACGGCAGGCTCTCCGCACGCGCGGGCTCGCGCGCCAGGATGTTGTCGATGTCGTTCGTCCCGAACGGAATGATTTCCATGTTCTTTCCTCGCGCAGGTTGAATTAGTGGCCGCTGGTGTCGACGCCGTTCTCGTTGTCGAGAAAGCTGTCGTTGCGGGTCATGGACATGTCGTGCACCCGGGTGACGGGATTGCCGTCAAACGTGGCGCAGTGCTTGGCGCGGCCCTCGGGGGCAACCCAGCGGTAGTCGGTCCGGCCCATCGTCACCACGCATTGCGGGATGATCTCGAACCGTTCCTTGGCGTCGTATTTGATCGAGTCGATCTCGATTTCCGAGGCTTCGCCGAATTCGACCAGAGCCTGCAGTTCATCGATCTTCGAGTCGACCTCGCGTCTGGCGACGATCCCCACCATTTCGGCGGCCGCCGCCATGACCCATTCCGGGAAGTCGCCCGTCACCCGCAGGTTCAGGGTGTCGCTACGGAAGGTGTAGCGCCCGTTATCGGTCATCAGCTGTCCAACAATATCCATCCGTAGCTCACTCCTCTCCAACTTGCAGGCCCGCCCTTTGAGGCGACCCAGTCGAACTTGCCGAGAAAGGTGGACGCAAGGCTTGAACAAATCCCTAAAACGCGCGACCGTGTTTTCGGCAAATCGGGGAAATGGAAAATGGCCGGTTACTCCTGGCAACCTCTCATCAGGCTGACGGTCGTGCCGGAAGGGGCCGCGGAGCTGATTTATGTCTTCTCTGATCGCGCGCGCGCGAGCGAGATGGTCCGTTACCTGTCCGATTTCTTTCCCGGAGCGCAAATGCGGCTTTCGGAGACTTTCAACTGAGGGTTGATGATTTGTGACTTTCCGGGGCAATTTCGCCTTGGAAAAGATGTTTACGGCTATTTTACGGCGGTAGCGTCTACTCGCTTCATGAGTGCAGACAGCCCCCAGACCGAATCATGACCAAGAAATCGCGTGCAACCGGCCCTGCAAGGGCGCCCGGTGTCGCAGCTCCAAAGCGGACGGCCCAGGTCAAGGCGCGGGCTGCGGCCGGCGAGGCGACGTCGTCGCCCGTGCCGTCGGGCGCCGCGGAGGCGGCGGAGATCCTGTGCGACCTGTGTTGGGATCGCGCCGATCCGGCGGCAGGACAGATCCTGCTGCGCCGGGAGGCGACGGGTCATTTTGTCGGCTCGGTCGTGCTTCCCGGGATGCGGGAGATGCACCGCCGCGCCGAGGATGTGACGACGCTGATCGGTTGGCTCGAAGATCTGCAGGCCCCCGGTCGGCCGCTCGCCGTCGCGGCGGACGGGGCCGAGGGTTGCCTGGCCGAAGACCGGCTGGAGGATCTTCTGCTGCTCGCTGCCAGTCGGGCGCTGCAGGACAAGTTTGACCAGTTGCGGGGCGATGCGCTTGCGCTCTGGAGTGACATCGAAGGGAAGGATTGCCGATGACCGAGGGTTCCCCCGCCTACCGCGCGCGCGCCGCATTCGTGCGCGGGGCGGCGCGCGATCACCTGCGCCAGCTGCGCGACGATCGCCTTGCGGCCCGGGAGGCGGTGCGCGCGCTGGAAAGCGTGGCGGAGCCCGTCTTGCCAGAGGTCGTCGTCCTCGCGGAACCGGAGGCCGCGGCCCCCGCCGAGGCCCCCGTCACGCGCACGGCCGCGCGCACGGATCAGGGGGGGGGCATGCCCGTCCCGGAGGCGTCCGCCGCCGAGGTCAGGGTCGCGTCGTCGCCGCCGCTCAATCCCAAGGTGCCGCTGTCGCCCGGCATGCGACGGATGCTGCAGGCGCGCGCCTCCTTGGCGGAACCTACCGAGGTTGCAGCGGCGCCGGAACCCGAGCTGCCCGCGGTGGCGGCCGAAACTCCGGTCGCCGAAACTCCGGTCGCCGATGTGGCGGTGGCAGGCTGCGACCTGGAGGCGGGAAGCCCGTCCCCCGCGCCCGTTGAACCGGAGCTTGAGGAGCCGGAGCCCGTTGAACCGGAGCCCGTGGAGCCGGAACCTGAGGAGTCTGGGGTGATGGGAGAGGGGGCAGACGTCCTGTCGTCCGCCCAAGAGCCCTTGCAGGCGCCAGGGGGTGAGGACGCGGAAGACGCTGTCCTGCCTGAGGGTGTGGTGGACGAAATTCCGGAGCAGGAGCAGGAGCCGGAGCCGGTCCCGGAGGCCGATGAGCCTGTCGAGCCGGTGCCGGAAATCTCTGCCGCGGCGCCCGTTTCCGCGGATGACACCGCAACGCCCCCTCCGGGCGCCTTGCCAGACCTCGGCCCCTCCGAGGCTGCGGCGGGGGAGCGGACCTCGGATCTGGTGCGCTTGCCGGGGGCCGGTCCGGGGCTGATCTGGATGCTCAACGAATGTGAAATCCACACGCTGGCCGATCTTGCCGCCGCGGATTGCACCGACTTGACCGCGCGCATGGGGCTTGCGGGCCGCATTCTGGATCTGGGCGGCTGGATCGCTTTCGCCCGCGCGGCCGAGGTGCGTTAACCACACGTTAGCCATGTCTTCGCTATGCTCGATGCAACCATCGGGGGAAAGCGGATGAGCATGCAGCCACAGACGACCACGGACTGTCTCGCGCTGGACGGGGGGTTGACACTGGCCCAGTGCGAGGCGATCGCGGCGCATCGCACCCGGATTTCGCTGACGCCCGCGCTGCGCGACCGCTGCGCGCGCGCCCATGCCCGGCTGGAAAGCGCCATCGCGGAGCAGCGCCATATTTACGGCATCACCACCGGCTTCGGTCCGCTTGCGAACCGTCTGATCGGGGCGGATCTGGGGGCGGAGCTGCAGCAGAACCTGATCTATCATCTGGCCACCGGCGTCGGACCGAAGCTGAGCTGGACCGAGGCGCGGGCGCTGATGCTGGCGCGGCTCAACTCGATCCTGCAAGGCGCGTCGGGCGCGTCGCTGGAGACGATCGACCGGATCGTCGCGGTGCTGAACGCGGGGGTTGCGCCCGAGGTGCCGGCGCAGGGAACGGTCGGGGCCTCCGGAGATCTGACCCCGCTCGCGCATATGGTTTTGGCGCTGCAGGGCCAGGGGCGCATGATGGATCGGCACGGCCGGGGGCAGGACGCCCGGGCGGTGATGGACCGGCTGTGCGGTGGCCCGCTGACGCTGGCGGCCCGCGACGGGCTGGCGCTGGTGAATGGCACTTCGGCGATGACCGCGATCGCGGCCCTGAGCGGGGTCGAGGCCGCGCGGGCGATCGACTGGTCGCTTCGGCTCAGCGCCGTGTTGATGGAGGTGTTTTCCGGTCATGCCGAAGCCTGGCATCCGGCTTTCGCGCAGCTGCGCCCGCATCCGGGACAGGTGCGCGCCACCGAACGGCTGGCGCAGGCGCTTTCGGGGGCGTCCCGGGTCTGCCGGTCTCTCACCGCCGCGCGCCGCCTGCAGGCCGAGGATCTGCGCCCCGAGGACCATCCCGCTCAGGATGCCTACAGTCTGCGGGTGGTGCCGCAGCTGGTCGGCGCGGTCTGGGACACGCTTGACTGGCATGATCGCATCGTGACCTGCGAACTCAATTCCGTCACCGACAACCCGATCTTTCCCGAGGGCTGCGCGGTGCCTGCCCTGCACGGCGGCAATTTCATGGGCGTCCACGTCGCGCTTGCCTCGGATGCGCTGAACGCGGCCCTGGTGACGCTTGCGGGATTGCTCGAGCGGCAGGTCGCACGGCTGACCGACGAGAAGCTGAACAAGGGCCTGCCCGCCTTCCTGCATGTGGGGCAGGCGGGGCTTCATTCCGGCTTCATGGGGGCGCAAGTTACGGCAACGGCGCTTTTGGCGGAAATGCGGGTGAATGCTGCGCCGGTTTCGGTGCAGTCGCTCTCGACCAATGGCGCCAATCAAGATGTGGTCTCGATGGGAACGATCGCCGCGCGGCGCGCGCGGGCGCAGCTGCTGCCGCTCGCGCAGATCCAGGCGATCCTTGCCCTTGCCCTTGCACAGGCGATGGATCTGATCGAAGCCGCCGACGGGCAGACCGGATGGTCAGGGGCGGCACGGCAACTGCATGACACAATCCGGGCGGTCTCGCCCGGGCTCGGCGCCGACAGACCGCTTGCCGGGGATATCGACGCGGTTGCACAGGTTCTGCGTCAAACCCCTGCAGTCGCCGATCCCCCGGCATGACGATCCGGATCAGGGGGTCTGCGGATCGACCGTAAGCCCGATGGCCTCGGCGTATTTCAGCCAGGTTTCGACCGACGCGACGACCGCACGCAGCTCGATCGCCAGCAGTTCGATCCCGACGAGGGAAATCCGGACGAAGGCATCGACAACGATGCCCTTGTCGAGAACACGATCGATGACTTCGGCGATGCTGGCCGAAGCAAGGCTCTTTTCGATGGCCATAGGGCTCTCCTCAGATTGTGAAACGGGCGATATGCTTGCCCCAAACTACCTTAGGATGAAGGACTTAAACCGCCGTAAATCGGCGCATATCCCGAAGGCCCAATCATGTTTAACTGCAAGCATGGTTTTTGAATGGATAATGAAAAAGCCGCGCGAAATTGCGCGGCCTTGACGGTGAAACATGTCGGGGCGGATTGAATTAACCCTCAGCCATATTGCTGCCATTCCGCAGCGGGCGGAGTTTCACGGCGCAAACTCCGGCTTGATTTCCATTCCCCCCCTTCGGAGGTGGCCGAGGCGAGATGGAAAAGAGACATCTTGTTCATCAAGGTGTCGGATTTTTCCAGCAGCCCCGCAGCGACAGCCTGATTTTCCTGCGCCATCTGCCGGTTGTCCCGTGTCAGGCGGTCCATCGCGCCCATCTGTCCCGTGAGCTCGCGCATCGCCACGGATTGCGCCGCGCATTGCGTGGTGATGCGCCCCATCTGCCCGTGCAATTCCTGCACCGCGGCCTCGACATGGCCGATCGCCTTGCCCGAATCCGTCACCCGATCGCTGGCCACCTGAATGCTTTTCTCGATCCCGCTGACAAGGCCGGTGATTTCCGTGGCGGCATCGGCGGTCTTGCTCGCAAGCGAGCGCACCTCGTTCGCGACGATGGTGAAGCCGCGGCCCGCCTCGCCCGCGCGGGCGGCTTCGACGGCGGCGTTGAAGCCAAGGATGCGCGATTGCAGCGAAATCGAATTGATCAGGCTGGTGAAGCGGTTGATCTGGCCGCTGACGGTGCGGATCGCCTCCATCGCCTCCTTGACAGACCCCACCGCATGGCTGCTTTCGGTGACCCGTTGCAGGCTCATTTCGGCGACATGGTTTCCGGCGCTTGCGGTCTTGGCCGTGGTTTCGATCTTGCGCGAGGTCTCGTCGATGGTCTGCAGCGTCTGGGTGAGCGTTCGGCCCTGTTCGTCGGAGCGGCCCTGCAGCACTTCCGCCGAAGCCGCGACCTGACCCGAAATCTGGCTGACCCCCTTCGCCTCGGAGGAGATCGCCTTGACGAGGGTCTTCAGCCCCTCGACCATCTGGTTGAAGTCCTCGCGCAGCGGTTCCAGCTCGATGTTGAACGGATCCTCGATCCGCGCCTCGAGCTGGCCCCGCTTCATCAGCGCGATCGCCCGGGACAGGGCGTTCAGCGCGGTCTTGCGTTCGGTCACATCGGTTGCGTAAAGCACGATCCGGTCCACGCAGCCCGCCGCATCCATCACCGGATCAAGCGACCCCTGGATGAAGATGTCACGCCCCGATTTCGACCGCAGTTGCAATTCGCCCACAAAGGGCAGACCGGCATCGCGGTCCGACCAGAATTCTGCATAATCGGCATCGCTCAGGATCGTCGCGTCCTGCAGGCGGCGCGCCTCCTCGCAGACGAGTTCGTTCGAATCGTACCCGAGGGCGTTGCAGAAGATCTCGTTGGCCGACAGGATCATGCCCCCGGCCATGAATTCCGCGGTGAGCTGGGTGTTCTCGATCGCGGCCAGACGGGTGCGGATGTCGAATTCCCGCCGCTGCGCATGGCTGACATCAAGGGCGGTGACGGTGACGCCGTTGAACGCCCCCGCCGCCGTGCGGGTCGGGGTCAGTGCGGCTTTCAGCCAGAAGTTGCGCCCATTCGGCAGACGCATTTCAAAACGTTGGGAAAATCCCTCGCCTTCGGACAGGCCCTGCAAACGGGTTTCGGCATCACGCGCGAATTCACTTTGCGGATCGGTCAAATCCAGGAACTTTCGGCCGATGATTTCCGCGGCGCTGATCGCCCATTCTTCAAAGGCGCGATCGGAACAGAAATCGATTTCCCCGTCCGCATTCAAATGCAGCACGAGGACGGAGGACATGATCGCCCCGACAAGACCATCGGGGTAGGAAGCCTGCGTTTGAACGTTCGTCACGGTCATTCGGAATACCTTTGAAGCGCAGCGCAAAGGGTGCGCCCGGCGGGTAAAGTTGCCGTTAAGCGCAAAGGTTTTGTGCCGACAGCGTTCACGAAATCTTATCTGCGCGCTTTTAAAACCGATGCATGCGCAGCGCAGGAGAGTGGTATGCACGACGGCACAACCGATCCGCAATATTCGACGACGTCCGACGAGCCGATGGCCATGGGGGAAACGACGGTGCCCGACGACGCGGCCGCGCCTTCGGGCGACGACTGGCAGCACACCCAGATCTCGGTGATCTGGAAGGGCGTCGAAACGGTGATGCGCCACATGATCGGGCTGCTCGACAAGATCGACGCCGGGGTCGAAGGCCTTCGCGGTGTCGGCACGGAGCATGTCGGACGCGCGCTGGATGACAATGCGATGGCGGTCGACCGGATGCGCAAGCAGCTGCGCGAAGGCATCGCCCGGCTCGATCAGCAGCTGGTCGTGTTCTCGGCGCAAAGCATTGCGCAACAACAGGATTTGCGGCGGCAGATGCGGGCGCTCGAAGGCCAGATCGCGACGCTGGCGGCGGCGCAGAAGTCGGCTTCCGGCAGCGAACCCCCGGCTTGGGTCGAGGCGCTGATGATGCGGATCGAGGCACGTCTTGCCGCGCAGACGGAAGCGGCGTCGCAAGAACGGATCGCGGATCTGGAGTTGCAGATAACCGCCTTGCAGCGTCAGGTTGCCGAAGCGCCGCGACGGGACGCCATGCCCCTGAGCGGGGCCGCCCAGGAGATCCGACTGCTGCTTGCAGAGCTGATCGCCATCCAGGAGCGGGATCAGAAAGAGGGGCATCGCGGCAAGGAGCAACACGTCGCCTGACCTGTGCCTGACCTGCGCCTGACCTGTGCCCTTGCCCCCGGTTTTGGGCGGCGGGATGACATTTCCGGCGACACTCCGTCCAGACCCGAATCACTTTGCCGACCGAGGCGGCTTTGGCGCCAGCGCAGGCCCCGCCCGGTCAGCGGCCGGTCAGTCTGTCGGCCAAACTTGCCAGCCGCGAGGTTTGCGCCCCGCCCGACGCCGCTTCGCGCCGGTCGGCGAGCGTGTACAGCCAATACATCCCCTGCACCCCGAGCCAGCGCAGCGGCTCGGGTTCCCATTTCCGCGGACGGCGGTTCACCCAGGGCAAGGCGGTGCGGTCGGTCTGCTTGTCAAGCAGCAGATCGGCCAGCGTCTGCCC